>CAZKZB010000013.1:0-4268 GCA_964557135.1 uncultured Petrimonas sp.
TATATTCAAGACGAAAAATACTTAGACAACGCCGCGTTTATATACGCCCCGCTCTACGGCGCGCTCTATTATGCCGGTGTCTCGGTGAATATCGGGCTGTAAGTTTATTGATGAAACTCAAGCGATAATTTCCCCGTAAAACGGGGAAGATAGACAAACTTCGTTCGTGATAGAAGCCCCTCCCCGCCTAACAGCGATTACTAACGGTGAGAGTGGCGTTAAACCTATTCAACGAAAGCTCGTTTATCGGCGAAACCACAATCGCGAAACATATAAAAATAACAACGGTATTGTCTGCAAAGTGACATTGGGTGCACAAAAGATAGGAATAAAGGTCAAGATTTGGATTGAACTTAAATTATAATTTCATTTCAATCACGAAGCCAAAATCAGAACAAATCTAAACAAAAATACCTATCTTTGTCCATCATATAAATCCAAATACAGCAATACTATGTTCGACAACAGCAATCGGGCTTTTATAGCCATCAACGACGAAGCGGAAGTTTGCCTGATTCCCAAAATGGCAAACCGTCACGGATTGATTACCGGCGCAACCGGAACCGGAAAAACCGTAACCCTGCAAACCCTTTCCGAAACATTCAGCGAGATGGGCGTACCCGTTTTCGCCGCCGATATGAAAGGCGATCTTTCGGGCGTGGCTAAAGCGGGCGGCAACAAAGAGAGCGTTACCAAACGGGTGGACAGTTACGGACTGAAAGAGAAAGGATTTGAGTTTAAAGCGTTTCCGGTGCGGTTTTGGGATGTTTTCGGCGAACAAGGACATCCGATACGAACAACGATTACCGAAATGGGACCGCTTCTGCTGGAACGATTGCTGCAACTGAACGATACGCAAGGCGCCATTCTGTCGATGGTTTTCAAAATTGCCGACGACAACAACTTGCTGCTTATCGACCTGAAAGATTTGCAAAAAATGGTGCAGTTCGTGGGCGATAACCGCGCCGAGTTTACTACCAAATACGGAAACATTTCACCCGCCAGCATCGGGGCTATCCAACGCGCGCTGCTGCGCTTGGAGAGCGAAGGCGCCGATAAGTTTTTCGGCGAACCCGAACTGGTGATTACCGATTTCATTCAAACCGAACAAGGCAAAGGCGTTATCAATATTCTGGCGGCGGACAAACTGATGAATTCGCCACGCGTTTACACCACATTCTTGCTTTGGCTATTAGACGATTTGTACAACACATTGCCTGAAGTGGGCGATTTGGACAAGCCGAAATTGGTTTTCTTTTTCGACGAGGCGCATTTGCTTTTCAACGACATGCCCAAAACGCTGTTGGAAAAAGTGGAACAAATTGTCCGCCTTGTGCGCTCGAAAGGCGTGGGTGTTTATTTCTGCACGCAAAATCCGGCCGATATTCCGCAAACCATTCTCGGACAGTTGGGAAATCGGGTGCAACATGCGCTTCGCGCCTATACGCCCAACGACCAAAGAGCGGTGAAAGTGGCCGCGAACACGTTCCGCGCCAATCCGAAATTCAGCACCGAGCAAGCCATTACCGAACTGAATGTGGGCGAAGCCTTAGTTTCGTTCTTAGACGAAAAAGGTGCGCCGCAAATGGTGCAACGCGCCAACATTCTTCCGCCGCAAGGACAAATCGGACCGATTACCGCCGGAGAGCGCGACCAAATAATGCGCTCATCGCTCATTTACGGCATCTACGAAAAAACGGTTGACCGAGAATCGGCTTACGAAATTCTCTCCAAAAAACAGGAACTTCACGAAGAAGAGCGCAAGCAAGCCGAAGCCGAAAAAGAGCGTGTCCGCCAAGAACGCGAAGCGCAGAAAGTTGCTGCCGAAGCCGAGCGCGCACGTCGTGCCGAAGCCCGTCAACGCAAACAAAATCGCGGTATTGTGGAAGAACTTTTCGACCAAGTTGGAAAAAGCGCCACCCGACAAATCAGCAATGAGCTTGGAAGAACCATTACCAGAACTATTTTCGGAGCATTTTTCGGGAAGAAATAATTGTCGGCTATTGGCTGTTAGCTGTTGGCTATTGGCAAGGTGAGAAGTTATTTGCTATCAGCCACGTCTAGCAGATAGTCCGTCTTTCTGATTAGAACAAATTAGAAATAGAATGAATTCAATAATATTTGACTCCCTTTTTAGTAAAGATACCTTCATAAGCTCCAACAAAATTTTTTGGAATTACTCTTGGAGAGAGAATAAAAAAAGCATAAAAAAACTCCTGATTTTTTCAGCATTTCTATTGAGTTTTGAGATTTTGGTAAGAGTAAATAATGAATTGTATAATCCTTTTACTCTTGCAGGCGTTTTTCTGATTGGTCTTGCTGCTTTAATTGGTTTATTGATGTTTTTTTCGTGGAAAAAGCACGATAAAATGATAAAAAAGGTAGCCGATGAATATAAAAAAATGAATTCGAAATACATTTTTGAAATATCGGAAGACTCCTTAAAGTTCCTTGATTTTCAAACTCAGTTAGAACTCAAATGGTCAGCATTTAAACACTACACAATCTACAAAGGATACATCATCGTAGTTCCCAAATATTATGTTGCAGGTGCTTTCCTTTTCGACAAAAACAACAAGCTCGAGAGCGAAAAATGCGAGCAAGTTCTCCAAATTTTAAAAGATAAACTGAAGTATGAGGAAAGTTAATTTCTACCAAAAGAAAGATGTTTTTATTATTCATAAGCTTCTACCCACCCTCTCCGCATAGCGAGGGAGCGCATTTCGATTTAAAAGGCAACAAATAATTATAATCTGTTAAACAATTCAACGACAAAAAATCTAACAATCTATTTAATCTAAAGTCTTGATTCTTGGCTCTTTGTTCTTTACTCCAACCAAAAATATGTACTCAACACTTTTCAAACACCATCTGCTAAAAACCTTCCGCGCGCCGGGATATTACAAAAACCTCATTGTTAATATCTTTGTGGGACTTTCGGCGTTATACTTTTTGGTTATTTTCGTGGCATTGGGCTTCCTGCTGCCCAAAATTCTCGCGGAAGCCGCACCCGAAACCGAACCGGCGATAACATTCAACGGCATCGTTCTCTTTGTTCTTATTTTGTTTTTGCTTTTCCGCTTCCTGTTTCAATCGCTCAGTACGCTCGATCTGCAAAGCTATCAAACGCTGCCCGTCAAACGCAGCCAACTGGTTAACTATTTATTGCTGAAACCGTTGCTCAATCCGCTGAATTACATTACACTCTGCTTCGCCATACCGTTCGCCATAATGGGAACAAGCGTCACATACGGAGTTTGGGGTGCTTTCCGATTTGTTGCCATCGTTATTTTTTTAGTGTGGTTCAACACGCTTTTAGCCACCTTTCTGAAGCGGAAATTCGGCTCCAATATAGTGGGAATCGTTGTTTTTCTGGCAGTTGTGGCAGGAATGGGAGCATTGGAATACTTTAAAGTTTTCTCTTTTTTCGATTTCTCGCTGAAGGTTTTCGGATTTCTTATCGGAAACCCCTTCGGATTAGTTGTTGCATTGACAATGAGCGGATTGGCTTTCGCCCTGAACAAATGGTTTTTCGCTCAAAACTATTATCCCGAAACGTTCGAAAGGAAAACCAAAAACCAACAAGTAAATACACAAACGTTCACATTTATGGAGCGTTTCGGCAAAGCCGGTGAGATTATTTCGCTCACCATGAAGCTGATTCTTCGCCACAAGCGCACCAAAAACGTGCTTTATACCACGGTACTTTTCCTGCTCTACGGACTGCTGGTTTATCCGAATCCAACATACAGAGATAACGAAATAATGCTGATTTTAGTCGCCATTTTTGTTACCGGCATCGGGATGATTTTGTTCGGGCAGTGGATTATCAATTGGGACGGTTCGCATTTCGATTTTTTGATGACCAGAGACATCGATACCCGAACCTATATTCGTGCCAATTACTTCTTCCTGCTCGCTTTATGTGTCGCTTCGTTTATCCTGACTACGCCCTATTTCTTTTTCGGAACAAAAATTATGACTTACCATTTAGTCGCCATTTTATATAACGCGGGCGTTAATATTCATGTTTATCTTTTCGGCGCCACGTTCAATACTAAGCGGTTAGAACTGTCCAAAGGCTCATCGATGAATATGCAGGGCGTAACCTACAAGAATTTTATCATTATGATTCCACTGATGCTTGTTCCGGTGGCGTTAATGGCGATTTTTTCAATTTTTTCGACATATAAGATTGCGTTAATTATTTTGGCAGTATTGGGAATTGTGGGAATTATTTTCTCCAAACAACTGCTCGAAATTACCGA
>CAZKZB010000013.1:4368-70189 GCA_964557135.1 uncultured Petrimonas sp.
AACGGCGCGGGAAAAACCACTTTTTTTCGTTTGATTCTCGATTTGATTCAAGCAAGCGCGGGAGAAGTGCGGATTGACGGCGAAAAAGTTGCTCGTCGCGACGATTGGAAATCGAAAGTGGGATCGTTTCTCGATGAAGGGTTCCTTATCGATTTTCTTACGCCCGAAGAGTTTTTCCGTTTCACGGCAAAGGTTTACGGCAAATCGGAAGGCGATGTCGCCTCGTTTTTAGAGTCGATGCAGGATTTTTTTAACGGTGAAATATTGGGTTCGAAAAAACTAATTCGCGACCTGTCGAAAGGAAATCAGAAGAAAACCGGAATTGCCGCCGCGCTTATCAGCGACCCGCAAATTCTTATCCTTGACGAGCCGTTTACCGCCCTCGACCCCACCTCGCAAATCCGCCTCAAACGAATGCTCAACGAGTTGAAAACCACCAAAAATATGACGATGCTTATTTCGAGCCACGACCTCAATCACGTTACCGAGGTGTGCGACCGCATCGTGGTTCTCGAAAAAGGATTGGTGGTAAAAGATATTCATACCAACGCCGATACGCTGAAAGAGTTGGAGAGCTATTTCGCGGTGTGACAACACTTTGTCAAAGTTTAGAACTTTGACAAAGTAAAAAGAAAATCAACTTACCTCAGACTCGGGTCATTAAACGTATCGCCTTGGCGAATATCTCCCGTTTCGTAACCTTTTCTGAACCAATAAGTACGTTGTGCCGCTGTTCCGTGCGTAAACGAATCGGGAACGGTGTAGCCCATTGCCTGTTTCTGCAACGTATCGTCGCCAACAGCCGTTGTGGCGCTGATTGCCGATTCCAAATCCCCGCGTTCGAGTTGAATTATTCCCAACTTACTGGCCTGATTGGCCCACAATCCGGCGAAGAAATCGGCCTGCAATTCTAATTTCACCATCAGCTTGTTAAACTCCTTCTCGCTCACCCGTCCGCGATATTGATTGACCTGATTAAGAATTCCGAGCAAATGCTGTACGTGATGCCCAACTTCGTGAGCCGTCACATAAGCCATAGCCATCTCACCCTTAGCACCGTAATCGCGTGCCAATTGGTGGAAGAAATTCAAATCGATATACACTCTCTCATCGCCCGAGCAATAAAAGGGACCCACCTGAGCCGATGCGCCGCCACAAGCTGAAGTTGTGTGGTCGGTATAATTTACTAAAATCGGACTGCGATAATTTTCATTCATCTGGGTTCTGAAAATCTCAGTCCACACATCGTTGGCACTATTGAAAACGCCTAAAGTGAAAACCTTTAAATCTTCGTTTTCATTCATGCGCGACGGATCTACCACTTCTTCCGAAGTTTGACCGGGTACCACACTGTTTACCATATCAATAGCCTGAAAAGGGTTCTTACCCAATAACAACGCAATTATGGCAACAATGATCATGCCCACACCGCCAAATGCAGCTCCGCGCTTCATTCCTCGTCCGCGACGATCTTCGTAGTTGGCTTCGCTATCGTTTCTGTTTATCCATTTCATGTTTAATATCGTTTTTGGTTTTGATTCGTGTTTAGTTGAAACGCAAATTTACATTTTTTTGTTTTGTAATTATAAATAAAAAGGAAAAGTTTCCTAAGACAAATCATTTAAAATATTACAACTCCCTAATCTTCACATTTCTAAACCAAATAGCATACCCATGATCCTGCAGACCGATATAACCCTCTTTCGAAATTCCTTCTTTGAAGCCGGGAAAGTTTTTGAATTTGCTGTTCTCCACCATCCTGTCCCAATCGCGTGTCCACAAGCGATATTCAACCACTTTCACCCCGTTTTGCGTATGGGTAACCCTGCCGTTGTCCACACGAATAACTATCGTGTTCCACTGTCCGTGTGGTTTCACGGTTTTGGGATTAGCGGGCAGCATATCGTAAAGCGATCCGGCCAGGTGAGTATCAATTTTGTTATCACTAGCATTTTCGTTGTCGAGAATCTGAACCTCGGGTGCCGAGCTGTAAATCGCTCTGCCCTTTTCTTCTCGTACGTTATAAAAAATTCCGGAATTGGCTTCTTTTTCGGCTTTCCAGTCGATAGACAACTCGAAATTTCTAAACTTCTTGGCAAAATAGATTAAATCGCCGCCCACACCTTGCCCGGGTCTTGCATTCGGAGCCTTAAAAACTTTCATCGCCCCGTCTTCAATCGTCCAGTTATCGGGCACACTGTTGCCGTTATACTGACGCCATCCGGTAAAATCTTTTCCGTTGAACAAGAGCACCCAGCCTTGCTTTTCTTCTTTGCCGGTCAACTCGTTGACCTTAACACCCCGCGTTGCACCGCATGAAACAAGAAAGAGAATTGATAACAGATACATCCAAGTTGTTTTCATTTGCTTAAAAATTTAAATGATTATTTTCTGATTTTTATTTCAAAAGCCTTTGCCGGATTTATTTCCAGCAAAAAGCGTATTTCGTCCTCATTAAAACCGTTATCTACTAAAGCGGGAACAAGTTTTCTGAAAAGCGCGGTAAATCCGCGAGGATTACCGCCTTCGGGTTTTGCTGGGTCGTACCAGCCGGCATCATGCGACAGTAAAACGTTTTGAAGCAGGTTTTCGTTTTTCAGTTCATTGATCATCTCGATATAATCAGCGATATTATCGTCACTTAATCCGTCTAAACTAATCCATGCTCCTTTTCGAGCAGCCTCGATGCGTTTTTGGGAGTTTTTCTCGGCTTGTGCGTGTACCCAGATAAAAGCTTCGGGCGAAACACCTTCCTTTTCCAATACGGCGAGTTGTTCAAAGGCGGGAATACTTGGTCCCGTGTGCGACGAAATAACCAGCCCTGTTCTCAAATGCGTTTTAGCAGCTGCCTTCACCAACTTGAGATGCATGTCCGATAAATGGCCGCCGTCAACACCAATTTTTATAAATCCCGGTTTTATGCCTGAGCCATTAATACCATTTTCCCACTCTGCCGTCCACCGCTCCGCCAATTGTTCAGCCGTTTCATCGAAAGCGAATTCCGGTATGTACTTATCGCCTCCCGCTCCGTATAATCCGGTATTGGTGAGAATATTAACGCCCGACAACTTCGACAATTCGCTCAACAAAACGGCATCCCGGCCCAAATAATCGGGAGTACAATCTACAAAAGTGCGGCATCCCGATTCTTTTGCCTCCATCAGAAACGGCAACATTTTTCGAATCACTTCCTCCTTGTTCCAACGATTAAAGTTGATGGAATCCGCACCGATAAAATCGACCAAAACATGTTCGTGTGTTAGGAATGAACCCGCTGCATCGGACGTGATAATTCCGTTAACCGTCATTATTTTCCCGTGTTCTTGCGACAACGTACAAGACATGGATAAAATTGAGGCGAGAATAACCACAACTCCTTTCAAAACAAATTTAAGCATAGCTGGATTTGACTTTTTGTTGACTCTACAAACTTACACAAAAAAACGGGATTTTACTCCCGTTTTCAACTCTTCAAACAAATCTTTTTGCTTTTTTAATGATGATCATGCTCCTCTGCCGATGATGAAATCTCAATTTCCCGTGCCACAAACGTCTCATTTCCGGCCTCATCGGTGCAATAAACCATAAAATGATAATGCCCTTCCCGGATGGGTTTACCGCCGATTTCTTTGGGAATTACAAGGTGATGATGATGAATTTTGGCCTCTTTTTTCCCTAAAATAGGTTCATCGCCCAATTTAATAAAGTCGGCTTCTGTCCATGTTTTTTCGAAAGCCACCGCGCCGGCAGACGAAGAGCGGGCGGTCGCACTGTGCGTGTGTCCGTCGAAAGCGCCGTGAATATTTACTTTATACGATTTAAGCGACACATCATCCTTTAACACCACATCGAAATGGATATCGGAACCGGGCTTAATGCCTTCGTCTTCCTGCGGAGCAATTAAGTTTATGGTCGGTTTTTGGTTGTCGAGCGGTTCTTTTTCACAAGACACGAAAACCGCTGCGCTAATTGTTAAAACGGTTGCTAATAATACTTTTTTCATTTTGTTTGATTGTTTAATTAATTAATAAAAATTTAAAATGGAATTTTCAGAATAAGCTGAATATTTCGTCCCGGTTCGGGAACGTTTAATTTTCGATAAAAACTCAAGTGATTGTAAAACGGAGAGTCAAAAATATTCTGCACCTGCAAATCGGTAAAAAAACGGATGTCGTTCACTATCCAGTTCATGCTGCAAAGCAAGTTGAAGAGTGATGTACCGGACGTTTTCTCTTCGTTTTTCGAAATTCTGTTCTGAGCAACTATCGTCTGATTTTCTAAACTCACGGTATATTGCATTAATGCGCCTTTTCCGTGATTGGAATAAGTAAAAGCCGTCAATAAATTTGCGGGTGGCGAAAACGGCAGCGGATATCCGTTATTGAGATTGCGGTTGTAAACGTATTCGAAACCGGTGGACAGTAAAAAGCTTTCCGCCAGCCAATAACCAATTTCAACTTCCGTACCGGCCAAAAACACACGCGATTGTGCGTATTCGTAAATCTGTCCGGCATGTGGTAAAACCGACCATTCTCCGGTGGGATTCAAATAGATATAGTTTGAAAAATATGTACCGAATAAATTGAAAGAAAAATTAAACCTGCGGTTTTTATACGAATATTCAGCGTCTAATTGCCAGCCGGTTTCAGGTTTCAAGCCGTTGTTTCCTTTCTCGTGCTGAAACGCGCCGTGGTGCACACCATTGGAAGCCAACTCATTGGCGGAAGGAAAACGGAAACTTCGTCCGATATTCGCCTTCAACTCGCCTGCATCATTTAAATTATAGCTAATACCCAGCGCCCCCGAAAACGCGCCGAAGTTTTTCCTTAACGAATCAGATCGCTGTGCGTAGAAACGGCTATCGGCAAGGCTATATCCGCTCTGTTGCAAAAAATCGTCAAGCGTATTATCGTAAAATCCACGGATATTCAGTCTCCCAAAATCGTACCGCAAACCGCCAACGATTGACAGCTCCGACGAAATATCGTACGACGAAGAAAGAAAAACACCTGCCGTAAACCGCTCGAAATCGGGCAACAGAAAAGAGTACCCTCCCACCCTGTTTTGCTGAAATTCGGAAGAAAACCCAACCGATTTCTTCCAACGGCTCTTCTCGTCGAAAAACATTCCGGTGTTTACCGAAAAGGTCTTCAGCAAGAAACGCAATTCAAGATCGGGATTGTTCGTAGGAGCGGGCTGGTTGGCGTAATGCGTGTGGAATTTCGACATTTCGTTTCGGTGATTCTGTTGAAACCCGATATTAAAACGCAGTAAAGAGGTTCCAAAACCTATATCCGTCGCGTTAGAAACTTTGAAATGATTGGATGAGCTATACGGAAAATCCAGATTGAAATAACTGCCGTCGTGAGCGAGCCGTTTTACGTCGGGAATTCCGTGTGAGCCGGGATAAAAGCCGTTTTTGGAAAATATATTGGAAATGTGTGTCCACGAACTTATGTTTTCGCGGCTGTAATTTGCCGATAACGAAGCGTTTAACTCACGACCCGCCGTATTTTTCAAACGCCGGTTGTAGATAGGCATTTTCCACGTCAGATAAGTAACCGTATCGGCAGGCACGCGGTAATCGGCAAAGGTTTGCGCGGTAAGCCGCCCCCTAAAAAACCAATTTCTGCGCTTCACGCTGGCCATAGCGGTTGTTCCCGCCAAATTGTTGTTCGATTTTGCGATAAACGAAACATCGCCCCACGTCATGTTTTCCTTCGGAATTTCCACCGGAAGAATTTCAATTACACCTCCCATGGCATCGGAGCCAAAAAAGAGCGACATCGGGCCTTTGTGAATCAAGAGCTTGTCCACATCGTATTGGTCAATTTCCAGTCCGTGATCGGCACCCCATTGCTGGTTTTGCTGCACAACTCCTTTGTCGGCAACCGCAACCCGATTGAATCCCAAACCGCGAATGACCGGTTTCGACGCTCCCGCCCCGATGTCCATAGAGGCGATTCCGACCAGTTTTGACAACGATTTTGAAAAGGTGGACGCGTTATTTTTCAGAAAAAACGAACGATCGATTTCCTTAACCGATATTGCGGACGAAAGCGTTTTATTCCCGTTTTTTCCGCTCACAACCACCTCGCTCAACGAGTAATGAAGCGGATTGAGATGAAAATGCAGCAACGTGTCGGAAATAAGGGAAATTTCCTTATCGAAAGCTTCATAACCCACAAAGCTAATATGTACTCTACGCGCTCCCTCTTTGAGCGATTGGAAAACAAAACATCCGTTCTTGTCTGACACGATATTTCCGCCATTCGGTTCCACAACAACCGATGCGCCGGGCAGCGACTCCCGGGTTACGGCATCGCAAACGTATCCTTTCAGCTCAAAAATTTGAGAAAAAGACAATAAGATATTGGTCGCGAGAGCCGCGAGTAAAATATATTTTTTCAAAATTCGGGAATGCTGTGATGTTAATTACAAGCGGCGCAAACGCCGTCAATTACCATGGAAACGTGGTTCTGAACAAATCCGTTGGGAAGGTCGATATGAAGTTGAATTTTGGTGGGCAGGCAAAAAACCTCGTCGCACTTCTCGCAATGAAAATGCGGATGAATATCGTGATCGTGAAACGATTTCCGACTAAGCGCGTACTTTGTTGTGTTGTCTTGCAAAACAATCCGATGAATAGCGCCCACCTCTTCCAGCGTTTTGAGCGTGCGATAAAATGTAACCCGATCAAAAAGGTCGGGAAACGAAGTTTTTATTTCTTGCTCCGTCATTGCCGTTTTACTATCGAGTAACTCACTGAGTATGAACTTGCGGCAACTCGTGTTTTTCAGGTTGTGGGTTCGTAAAATATTTTCGACTGTCATAGCGCAACAATATTACAAATGAAACATTGTTGCAAATGTAATACAGTTTCGTTTATTGACCAAAAAAATCAAAGACTTTTTTAGTTTTTTGTATACAAGAATGGAAAAATATGGGTGTAACTCGGCTCGATTCGCCGCAACAGGCTCTATTCCGCTTTCTTAATCCACTCGTCGGCCAATTGCGCGTCGTAACCCAATTGTTTGGCTTTTTCGAAATCAGCTTTGGCAGCAAACTTATCAAACTGATCCAACCGAACGCGTCCGCGCAGCATATAGAAATAAGGATTTTCCCTTTCGGAGCTTTCAATGGCGTGCAAATCGGCAGCGGCTTTCGAAAACCGGCCGGTATTCACGTAGCATTCCGCACGGCTGAGGTAGGTTGCCGAATTTGTTGCGGTTTCCGACTGAATGATATCGGAATAAACCTTCTCGGCTTCATCCCAATTGTCGTCGAGTTTATACAAAAGCGCTTTGCTCAACTTCGCGAACAGATTGCCGGGGGCAACACTTTCGCAGGTCATGAAATCGGCCTCGGCGCGTTGGCGGTCGTTCTCTTCCAAAAACAGCAAACCCCGGCGATAATAGGCCTCCGCGTTCACGGAATCGCGTTCGATAATGGAATTATAATCTTCCATGGCTTCATCAAACCGTTCCAATTCGCACAAAAGCGACGCCCGGTTGTGCAGTACCGGTATCGGATCGGGACTGTTGCCGAGCGCGGCTGTAAGCGAAATATAAGAATCGTCGAACAACCGCATCTGACGCTGTATTATACCTAAATTCAGGAGTAAAACGGAGTTGGCAGGATTGGCGGGTTCAAGCTTCATGGCTTGTTGCAGAGCAACCGCAGCGCTGTCCATCTGATTGTTTTCGATAAACTTAGCCGACTTCTCTATCCAACCGAAATAGCTGTTTTGCGCCGATAGAAAAAATCCGCAAAACGCGAAGAAGAAACTTAATATGTACTTCATATCTACAGAATGAAATTATGCAAACAACAAAATTAGCTCATTTTTTCGTAACTTTGCACTCCAAAAATCAATAAAGAACAAACAGATGTTATTAAATTTTGTATTTGCTGCCGATTCCGTGGCAGAAAAAACAGACGGAAAAATTGCAGAAATGGTTAAAGAAGGACGTTTTGAGGATTTGTTGCATCATATTGTAACTTGGGGAATTGATTTCTTAGGTAAATTGATTGTGGCGCTCATCATTTTCTTTATCGGAAAATGGATTATCGGAAAGATTCGAAAATTGGCGGATAAAATCATGTCGAAAAGACAAATGGATGTAACGTTGAGAGGGTTTTTGAAAAACGTATCGGATTTCGTCCTGTATATGTTTCTTATCATATTTATCATAAACGTTGTAGGCGCGCAAACGGTTTCTATCGCCGCGCTCATCGGATCGGCCGGATTGGCTATCGGTTTGGCCGTAAAAGATAACCTCGCCAATTTTGCCGGCGGTGTCATGCTTCTTCTCAACAAGCCCTTCAGAAGCGGAGATTATATTGAAGCTCAGAGTTTGGCGGGCACGGTTAAAAACATAGGGATTTTATACACCATGCTCTCCACGCCCGACAACAAAACCATTTATATTCCCAACGGTCCGCTATCCACCGGAAATATCATCAACTACAATTCGCAACACACAAGGAGAGTGGACATTACCACCAGCATAGAATACGGAACCGATGTGGAAACGGTAAAGAAACTGTTACTCGACATTGCCAACGCGCATCCGATGGTGTTGCAAAACCCCGAGCCTTTTGCCCGAATGACAAAAATGAACGATCACTCCATCGACTTCACGCTCCGCGTTTGGGCAAACAGCAGCAACTATTGGACTGTAACCCACGACTTAAACGAAGAAATTTACAGACAGGTCAACGACAAAGGCTTTATTATACCTTATCAGCAACTTACCGTTCACATGGCAACCCAGCCTGAACAGACTTCGAAATAATGACAAGGGAAAATCGGATAGAGCAGCATAAAAAGCTTGCCGAAAGCCAACAGGAAAAAGCCGCGAAGTACAAAAAGCAACTCAACGCGAACAGCATTTTTCGGCTTGCGGTATTTCTGTGCGGCGCGGTGCTTGTTTATCTTTTTCATCGAAACACTCCGGTTGTTGTTTTGGCAGCGACAGGCACTATTGCTGCCTTCGCCGCATTGCTCACCCGGCACAAAAAGCTATCGGAAAGCAGAGCCAAAGCCGAAACTCTGGTAAAAATCGCCAAAAACGAACTCCGCGCGTTTAATCACGATTTTTCGGCATTCGACGGAGCGCCCGAGCGAATTAATCCCGAACACGATTTCAGTTTCGACTTAGATATTTTTGGCGAAAAATCGGTTTTTCAACAACTCAACCGGGCTTCACTCTCGCTGGGCAAAGAGACCCTTGCCGATATGGTAGAGAAACCGCTGGAGAACAGTGCTGAAATTGAGTTGAGACAACATGCGATGAAAGAGCTGTCGGAGAAGGAAGATTTTTGCCTTCAATTCAGAACCATCGGCATGTTATCGGACGATAAACTACTAAACAACAAGGAGATAGAACAACTTTCCGAAGCGAAACCGCAATTTCGCCAACCTCTCTTCTGGAGAATCGCCTTGTTTGCGGCTCCCGCTCTATACGCGGCGCTCATTGCATTAGCCGTTGCGGGAATAATTTCGGGCGGAATAATCACGCTGCTCTATATCATTACGTTGGCACTCTCATCCGTTCCGATGAAGAAAGTGAAACGAACCTGGCTGTTGTTCGATAAAAAAGTAAAGCTACTGGAATCGTACTCCGATTTGTTAACGCTATTGGAATCCGAAACATTTGTGAGCGAGCGACTTAAATCGCTGCAACAATCCATCCGACGGAAAAACCTCAGCGCCTCAACCGTCATAAAACAGTTGGCACAATACAGCCAGAACCTCAATTTGGCTTTTGCCGTTCCCGTTTTCCTCATCCTCAACCCCGTTTTTCTGTGGAACGTTCTTTATGCGCTGAAAATCGAAAAATGGATGCAGAAAAACGCTTCGGAAATCGAGATTTGGTTTTCGGCTTTGGCCAAAACCGACGCGCTCATATCGCTGGGAACATTCGCGGCAAACAATCCCGATTATGCGTTTCCCCGCTTCGACAATACCCGTTGTCTCGGAGCGAAAAAAATGGGACATCCGCTCCTTCCACGCGAAAAGTGCGTGAGAAACGACATCGAAATCGTTCGTAAACCGTTTTTTATGATTGTTACCGGTGCCAATATGGCGGGAAAAAGCACCTATCTGCGTACCGTTGGCGTAAATCACCTGTTCGCCTGTATCGGTCTGCCGGTCTGCGCCGAAAGCATGACACTCCGTCCCACGCGTCTGCTGACCAATCTTCGCACCGCCGACTCGTTGGTAAACAGCGAATCTTATTTTTTTGCCGAACTGAAACGGTTGAAAATGATTATCGACCAACTGGAATCGCGCGAAAAAGAGGTTTTTATCATTCTGGATGAGATTTTGAAAGGCACAAATTCGGAAGACAAGCAAAAGGGTTCTTTCTCCCTTATGAAGCGATTGGTAAAATTAGAAGCGAACGGCATTATTGCTACGCACGACCTGGCTCTCGGGAAATTAGAGGACGAATTTCCGTTGGATATACACAACTTCCATTTCGATGCCAATATCGAAAACGATGTGCTTTCTTTCGACTATAAACTTCGGCGCGGCATTGCTCAAAACATGAATGCGTCGTATTTGATGAAAAGTATGGGGATTGTGTAGGGAGTTGGGATTGAACGATTGACGATTTTAGATTTACGATTAATAATAAGCCGAACTTTTCACCTCCGTCAATCCGGCAGACTGATAGAAAATTGTAAATGAATATCCGCTTCGTTACCTAATCGCCCGTATGGGCGACATTTTCATAACCGTAGGCGATTTATTCGCCTGCGGGAAGGAATATCTCTCCCAAGGCTCCGCCCGGAGTGGCGGCACATAAACGATTTCACAAGTACCGCCTTACAGTCGGATATGATCTCTGCAGGCTTCACCGTAAGTCGCCGCTTTGCTATGACTTACGTCCCGATTTCTATCGGGAGAAAATATGGCTTTCCAAGCCATTAGGCAAAAATACAGATATTGATAAAATTGTAATAATATTCTGTGCTATCTCTACGTACTCCGTGCAACAAAAAAAAGCGACTTTTCAGTCGCTTGTCCCATCCCGATTTAAAACTCGGAATTAAAATGGAATTTGATGTTTTTAAAATCCTGCTGCGCCATCATCAATAAATAATTCGATTCGGCCAGAAAAACATCCCTACCCTCTTTGTCTTTTGCCATGTATTGATACTTGCGTTTCTTGAAATCTTCGAGCTGCGCCGCGTCGTCGCTTTCAATCCAACAGGCTTTGTAGAGATTAATCGGCTCCCAGCGACATTGCGCGCCATACTCGTGCAAAAGCCTGTATTGAATAACTTCGAACTGAAGTTGGCCGACGGTTCCAATAATTTTCCGATTGTTGAACTGATTGGTAAACAATTGCGCTACACCTTCGTCCATCAATTGCTCGATACCGCGTTGCAGTTGTTTCGATTTCATCGGATCGGCATTTTCGATGTATTTGAACATTTCGGGCGAGAAGCTGGGCAGCCCTTTGAAATGAAGTTCTTCACCCGATGTGAGCGTATCGCCGATTTTAAAGTTCCCGTTATCGGGCAAACCCACAATATCTCCGGCAAAAGCTTCGTCGAGAATCTCTTTTTTCTGCGCCATAAACGCCGTGGGCGATGAAAATTTCATCATCCGATTGTATCGCATGTGCTTGTAATTGACGTTTCGCTCGAATTTTCCCGAACACACTTTCACAAAAGCGATGCACGAACGGTGATTGGGATCCATATTGGCGTGAATTTTGAAAATAAACCCCGTAAACGGTTCTTCATACGGGTCAACAACTCGTTCAACGGCTTGCACGGCGCGAGGCGACGGCGCAATCTGTATAAAACAGTCGAGCAGCTCCTTTACCCCGAAATTATTGAGTGCCGAACCGAAAAATACGGGAGCCAATTTCCCCGACAGATATTCGTCGCGGCTAAATTCGGGATACACTTCCGAAATAAGTTCCACATCGTCGCGCAGCTTACTCGACAGTTTCTCGCCTATACGTTTATCCACCTCCGGCGATTGGATATCGAGATGTACCGATTCCGTTACCGTTTGTTTGCTGGATTGAAACAGGTCTAAGCTATTTTGGTACAGGTTGTAAACGCCTTTAAACCGCTCGCCCATATCAATGGGCCAGCTCAACGGACGTACCGAAATTTGAAGTTCTTCCTCCAATTCGTCCAAAATTTCGAAAGGGTCTTTACCTTCGCGGTCCAGCTTGTTTACAAAAATCATAACCGGCGTGTGGCGCATACGGCAAACTTCCATCAGTTTTCGGGTTTGCGTTTCCACGCCTTTGGCGATATCTACCACCACAATTACGCTGTCAACGGCCGTGAGCGTGCGATAGGTGTCTTCGGCAAAATCCTGGTGGCCGGGAGTGTCGAGAATGTTTATTTTATGGTTTTCATATTCAAAACCCATTACCGATGTGGCCACTGAGATACCGCGCTGTTTCTCAATCTCCATCCAGTCGGACGTGGCGGTTTTCTTTATTTTATTCGATTTTACGGCTCCCGCCACGTGAATGGCGCCGCCAAAAAGCAACAGTTTTTCTGTGAGTGTTGTTTTCCCCGCGTCGGGGTGACTGATGATGGCGAACGTGCGCCGGCGTTGTATTTCTTGTTGTAATGACATATATTGATTGGCTGTTATCTTTTTGCAGATTCTTCACTTTGTTCAGAATGACAGTAACAATGTCATTCTGACATTAGGAAGCATCTAATTTTGTTTTTTCTTTTTTTTATGCGCCACACGGATAATTCGCAATACGCTGTGTGAAATTTGTAACTATTAATTGTAATTTAGTAATTTCCCAAGGCATCTTTCCAAACCGTTTTCCCACTGCGAAATAACCACATTGAAAGCCGATTGAATTTTCGACTTATCCAACACGCTGTACATGGGCCGAACCGCGGCGGTTTTGTATTCGTCCGTCCGAATAGGCTGAAGCACACAGGTTTTGTTCACGGAAAGCTCTTTTATTTTTTCGGTAAGGCCAAACCAAGTGGTCTCGCCCAAGTTCGAAAAATGATAAATCCCCGATTTCCATTCGTCCGATTCCAGCATTACCAGAATCATTTCCGCTAAATCGGCGGCGTATGTGGGCGTTCCGTGCTGGTCGGCAACGATGTTAAGTTCCTCGCGTTCGTTCATCAGCCGAAGCATGGTTTTTACGAAATTGTTCCCAAATTCGGAATACAGCCACGCCGTGCGAATGATTATCCAATGGTTGGCAAACTCGCGAATGGCCTGTTCGCCTTTCAGTTTCGATTTTCCGTAAACCGACAGCGGATTTACCGGCGCGTCTTCTTTGTAGGGCGTGCCTGCCGTTCCGTCGAACACATAGTCGGTAGAAATATGAATGATTTTCGCTCCCGATTTCGCCAAATTTTCGGCTCCAAGCGCATTCACTTTGTAAGCCGTTTCTTCGTCATACTCCGCCTTGTCCACAGCCGTGTAAGCGGCACAATTAATAATATATTCGATAGAATTTTCTTCCACAAAGTTCTGAACCTGAGTTAAATCGGTAATATCCAACACATCGGTATCGGTATAAATAAATCGGAATGGCAGATTTATTTTCTTAGACATTTGCTGCAATTCTTGTCCCAATTGTCCGTTTGCTCCGGTTACCAACACGTTTTTCTGAACCAATCCGTAAAAAACGGTCTGTTTTTGGGTGACGGTTTCTGTTCCGCCGAGATGTTTGTTTGTGCCTGTGTAAATTGCCATGTTCATTAATGTTTAACGTTCAAGGTTTAACGTTTGATGTTACGAGAATGCCTGCAAACTTTGAACTGTAAACTCAGAACTTTAAACTTTTCTTTTTATTTTTGCACAAAAGTACTACGAAAATGGCAAACTTCCATACAATTGAAACAGGTTATTTTTGGGCAGACGGCGGAGCTATGTTCGGGCCCATCCCCAAAAAGTATTGGCACAAACGTTATCCGTGCAACGATAACAATATGTGTTTGATGACGATGCGATGCCTGTTTATTGAAGCCGATAACCGGAAAATTCTGGTAGATTGCGGCGCGGGCGACAAACAATTGGATAAACTAAAGTATTATCAACCGCACGATTTAAAAGATTTACGAGCCGAAATCGGCAAAATAGGATATTCTCCCGAAGAAGTTACCGACGTTATACTTACTCACTTGCACTTCGACCATTGCGGCGGCGGAACCGTTTTTAACGATAAGCGGGAGGTTGTTCCGGCTTTCCCGAAAGCCACTTATTGGCTCAGCCAAGCGCAATGGGATAATTACAGAACGCCGATGCTTTACGAATCGGCCTCGTTTTTCCCCGATAACATAGAACCTGTTTTTGAAGCCGGACAGCTTCGGTTAATACATTCAAACCACTCGCTTTGCGAAAATGTAACCTTAAAACTTTATGACGGACATACACCCGGGCAAATCGCCGTTTTTTTCGATGACGAGGGCGAGAAAATAGTTTTTCCGGCAGATGTTGTTCCCACTTCGGTACACTTGCCGCTTGGCTGGCTGTCGGCCTACGACAACAACGCGGCTCTGGCCATGGAAGAAAAAAAACGATTTTTACACGAAGCCAAATCCCTAAAAGCCACTCTTGTTTTCTTTCACGATGCATACAAAGCGACAGAAAAATTACTTTGAAAAAAACCAACCATCAATACGCACATTTACAGTCAATTAGTAATTATAAATTGGTAATTGCTAATTTTTTCTCGCTTCATGATACGTTTTCCCCACCTCGTTCGTCGTATTAATTGAGTATGGATATTATCGAGTACAAAAAAACGATTGTCGCCTTGCGCCCGACGCTCATTACCGTAGCAAATCGCATTACCCGCAATATGGAAGACGCGGAAGATGTTGTGCAGGATGTGTGTCTGAAAATCTGGCATCGGCGCAACGAGTTTGTACAATGCGAAAACGTGGAAGCGTACAGCGTTACGATGACAAAAAACCTGAGTATCGATAAAATCCGTGCCCGGCGCTCTACCACAGACGACAATTCGCTTGCCGATAAAGCGGATAAAGAACGGCTGCCCGACCAATTGCTCGAAGAAAAAGACACCAAAGCGGCCATTCGGCACATTATTTCTCTGCTGCCGCCGCTTCAACAGCGCATTCTTCAGCTCAAAGACCTTGAAGGTTACGAAACCGAAGAGATTACGGAGATTACGGGAATTGCCGCCGAAGCCGTTCGAAACAACCTCTCACGTGCGCGAAAACGATTGCGCGAAATGTATTTGGCATATCATCACAACAAAGAAAAAGAAGTATGACAACAAATATTCACGAACTTGTAAACAACTATTTCGAGGGCAGAACCACCGCGAACGAAGAAAAAATCCTCCGTCGGTTTTTCGCGCAAGACAATATTCCGGAAGATTTGCGAGAATTGGCGCCCATTTTTGCTTTTCTCGAAGATGAAGCACAAGCGTTATCGGTTCTCGACGAAATAAAACGTGAAGAGAAGAAATCCACCGCACCGCCCAAAACCAAACGTTTGCGCGTTGTAATGTGGACAATTGCCGCTCTTGCCGCTTCGTTTTTTATCGGAATTGTGCTGCTGTATCGCCCCGTAAATCGGTTTTCGGGAAACTATGCGTGGGTGGACGGCAAACGGATAACCAATCCCGAAATGGTGCGACAATACGCCGAAAAATCATTCGACAGAGTGAAAACGGAAGAAAATATACTGGAAGAACAACTGAATTTTATGTTTGAATAAAAAAGATATGAAGACAAAAAAAACATCGCTCCGACCGCTTTTCCTGCTCTTCTTGCTGGCGGTTTCGGCAACGGCTTTCGCGCAGGAGAATCTGAAAATAAACACCATATTTGAAAAATACGGCAAACAAAAAGGTTCAACAATGGTTGTTCTTTCGGGCGAAGCGCTCGAAAATTACAAATTAGACAAATACAGAAGCATCACGCTGCCGTACGACAAAAAAACGGCAGACGGCATCCAACAATCGCTCGAAGCCGATAAAAAACTGGCCCGAAAAATAAAGGAGGTTGTTACCAACGGCGTTGTTTCGTCGGGATATTATCAGTTGCCGGATGAAAACAAGCGCGTCAATCGGTACATCCTGTTCAAAATTGCCGGCGACGGCACCGCCACCCTTATCTATATGGAAGGCGGCCCCGATTCGGAAGAGTTGATTAACCGATTGTTTATCAAAAACAAATGAAACCGTTAACGATTTCGGATTTGGGATTTCGGATTTTTGGTTGATTATTAACAAATTAAACACTATAGAGCAATGAAAAAAATTACATTTATCATCGTGTACTCACTGTGTGTATCTTACCTCGCGGCACAAACCAATACGCCCGTGGATACCACTTTCCACTACAACAACCGCAGCGTTGTGGTCAATGAAAAAAACGACGAAATTAACGTTTCCGTGTATCGACAAAACGAGCAGGGCGACACTCTAAAAAGCGAGAAAATTTACGAAGGAATTTTTGTAGATGGCAAAAGCGTTGAGCGCCAGTATGACAATCGATTCGAAATTTCTATTCCCGGAGTTTTTAAACCCAGAGAAAAACGTTTTTCACAACGCAGCCATTATAGTGGTGTAGGCATCGGATTTTCAAATCTGCCCAAAGGATTTAATTTCGAAGGAGAATTGTCATCGATACTCAATCAAAGCCGTTCTTTGCAATATCACTGGAACTTTGGTGAAGCATTTTGGCGTTTTGGCAAAAGCAACTTCAAAGGTATGGTTGGGTTAGGCATTCAGTTTAATTCTATGCATTTTCAAACCAATAAATACATTGAAGTTGAAGACTATAAATCGATTATTTCAACAACTGAACCCGGAAAAGAGTTAAAGAAATCTCGACTGCATTTCACTTATCTCACAATCCCGTTTCTTGTGGAAACAAGCTATCCACTCACAAAACGAACAGATTTTTTTATAAACGCGGGAATTGTTGCAAAAATAAAAACCGCTTCGTCCTCAAGAATTTGGTTTGATGAAAATGGTAAAAACCAAAAAATGAAGATGCCGGGAGAGTTGAACATTCGGCCTTTAAGTTTCGACTTATTAGTTCAGGCGGGGATAGATCAATATGGCATATTCGCGTCGTACTCACCGATGAGTCTTTTTCTTGATGGAAAAGGACCAAAAGGCAATCAAGCGACTGTTGGTTTGCAAATTTATTTTTAACCTTTATAGCATCAATAAAAAACAGAGAAAGTCTTTCTAATGCTTTCTCTGTTTTTCTATATTATTGAAAATCAAAATACTGAAACTTTCAACTTCACCAATTTCCCATCCATTGCCGAAACATACAGTTCGCCGTTATCGGTGGGCAAAATCATATTGATAAGTCCGTTGGAGACGCGATATTTCCACAGAAAAGCGCCGTCGGATGCGCGATAGGCGTAAATCAATCCTTTATCGGTTGGCGCGAAAACGATACCGCTTTTTTCCACTACGGGTGTGGGCGCGAGTTCGTAACCCATATCTTCGCCCGAAGAAATCCACTTTACTTTCCGTTCGGAAACGGTGGCGTCGATGGCGAGAATATTTCCGTCCATCGTTTTGGTATATACGGTGTTGCCGTCTTCCGACACGCCGATGGATTCGCGAACGCGATTTTCGGGATCGTTGTAACGCCAAACAACTTGGCCGGTTTTCTCATCGAGCACGGTCATAAATCGGTCGGGCGAAGCCAGATACACTCGTCCGTGCGTGATGACGGGAACGGTTTGCGCGGGCGACAGCATTCGGTTTGCGTGACCACTGTGCCACGTCCATCGCGGTATTCCGGTCTCGATATCGAGGGCGTAAAACGCGTTTCCCCAACTTCCGAAAAACAGTGCGCCATCGTGCACCTGCGGACGTGTTACCACAAAGTTTTGCACGCTATCGAACTGCCAGAGCAATTTTCCCGAATATGCGCTCCACGCCCGACAACTCCCGTCGCTGCCGGCAAGCATCACTTTGCCATCGGCGCAAGCGGGCGAGGCAACCACCGGTTTGTCATTTTTCAACCGAAAACGTTTTTTGCCGTCGCGCACATCCAATCCATACAAATAAGAATCGGACGACGCGCACCACACCGTTTCGCGGTAAACAGTCGGCGTGGAGTATATTTTTCCGTCGGTTTTGTACGTCCACACGATTTTTCCGTTTTCGGTATCCGCGGCTTTTATTTCGCCCGAAGTATTCGTATAAATCAATTTATCGCCGTGCAAATACATTCCGCCGCCCATATCGCTTTGCTCCTGCACGCTCCAGACTTCGGAAACAAACCGATGGTTTCGGTTAACGGAATAATCGGGACGCGATGGGTTCGTTTCCCATTTCGGGCGTTGCGCGGTAGAATACGACAGCCAAGGCGACAGCGCTTTGCCCGAAACTACGCGTTCTTGCAACACAATGGAATCGGGTGAAACAGAAATAATATTGTAACCGCCGTACGCCTCTTTGGAGCGAAGATTGGAGCGGCACATCGCGGCGTTCGCACCCTCGAAATTGAGCGCTCGATTGTTGTGTCCGTGACCGCAGAGCATCAATTGCACGTTGTACAGACGGAACGCGTCCATTACCTCGAACCAATTGTTCAAGCCGTTGTCCATCGGATAGTGATTGACGTAAATAATGGGCGTATCGGTATCCGTTTTCTTCAATTCATCGAAAAACCAGGTGAGATTTTCACGCGGAATTTGCCCCGGTCCCATCCGCATATTCGGACCCGATGCCACGCCGAGAAATTTGTATCCGCCGTATTCAAAACCGAAGGTTTCACTTCCGAACACGCGCAAAAAATCGTTTGTTCCGCTTTCAGACCAATTGGAATCGTGATTTCCGGGAAGAATATGGTAAGGAACATTCAACTCGTCCAACAAACATTTTGCCGTTCGCAGTTCATCGTACGAACCAAACTCGGTTACATCGCCCGAAACAATCACAAAAGCGATATCGGCTTGCGAATTTATGTCTTTTACCGTGCGGTATAAATCCTCATCGTTATTCGAACTGCCGATATGCGTATCGGTTACCAGCGCGAATTTGAAGGACTGCGCGTGAACGGAGACCGCGAATCCAACAACGCAAAACAGCAGTAAACAGATTTTTCTCATAGTCTATTCCTGTGCAGCAGTTTTAAAATAATCGCTAAAAAACAGGGCTTGATATTTTATCGCATTTGCCCAATATTCCCAATTGTGTACTCCGGGACGCGAAATAAAATCGTGCGGAATATTCCTGTAAAGCAGTTCCCGATGCAGTTTCACATTCACTTCGTAGAAGAAATCGCCGGTTCCGCAATCGAAGATTATTTTCGTGGAATTTGGCGTGAGCAAATGCAGTTGATTCATTACCGTGTGCTGCTCCCACCGTTCGGGAAACTCGCGTTGCGAACCCAATCGCTTGGCCATATCCCAATTATTCGGAAACGGGCGGATATCCACTCCGCCGCTCATACTTCCGCAAGCGCCGAAAACATCCTGATGCCGAAAACCGAGATACAGCCCGCCGTGACCGCCCATACTCAATCCGGTAATCGCTCTGCCTTGGCGCGACGAAATGGTTTTATAACGAGCGTCCACCCAATCGATTAGCTCCTTCGACACAAATGTTTCGAATCGAAACGCCGCATCTACCGGACTATCCCAATACCAGCTTCCGAAAGCGCCATCGGGACAAACAATCATCATTCCGTACAAATCGGCCAAATCCTTTATCACAGGCGCTTTATTTACCCATCCGGCGTAGTTGTCGCTATATCCGTGAAGAAGATAAAGCACCGGAAACGCCGTTCTACCGTCGTAACTATCGGGTGTTATCACCACGGTTTTAATCTCTTTTTGCATAGATGGGCTGAAAACCAAAACCGTATCAACTTTCGACGCGCGCAACGATATCGATAAGCCAAGTAAAAGAAGAATACTGAAAATAAGACGTTTTGCCATAACTTTTGGGGTGTTTAATTTCTCCAAAGATACAAAAAAGAACGTTTTATGCCTCGAAATTATTATTTCAAAGTTTTTTTATTACTTTTGATTATCCGAACACGCTTTAACGATTTGAGAAAGGCTTATCAATGAAAAAAAGTATCAACGAAATTTTCAATACGGTTATTTTTGATATTCAGGGCAGTAATTTTACCCTTTTAACGCTGCTGTATCTTGTTGTCTCTCTATCGCTTTTGCTTTTTTTGAGCAAGCGATTCAGTCTTCTTTTGCAAAACAAAATTCTGGAGAAACGCATCCGGGAGCCGGGAGCGCGTTATTCCATCGCTACCATTTTGCGTTATTTAATTGTTTTCGTCGGATTTGTATTTATCGTGCAATCTGCCGGATTCGATATGAGTTCGTTGGGGCTTATGGCCGGAGCCTTGGGAGTGGGAATCGGTTTCGGGCTTCAAAATTTGTTCAGCGATTTTGTTTCGGGAATCATACTTCTTTTCGATTCCTCGGTGAAAGTGGGCGATGTGATTGACGTGGACGGATTGGTTTGTACGGTTACCAAAATCAATTTACGCACCACACAGGTACTGACGCGTGACGATAAGTATATTTTGCTTCCAAACACGTTGCTGACCAAAAATCGAATAATTAACTGGACGCACAATATCGAAAATTCGCGTTTCGATATCGGAGTGGGCGTGGATTACTCGTCCGACGTGGATTTGGTTATGAAATTAATGAAAGAAGCCGCCGTGGAGCAACCCGGAGTGGACAAATCGCCGGAACCATTCGTGAGATTTAGTCAATACGGAGATTCCGCACTTCTGTTTACCGTGTATTTCTGGTCGGCAAATGTTTTTCGGGTCGAAAACATCAAAAGCGAAATCAGAAAAAAGATTTTTCGTAAGTTTAAAGAGAACAATATCGCTATTCCTTTCCCACAGCGGACTTTGCATATTGTGGAGAAGGAATAACGCAACCTAAATATACAATTTAAAAAATGGACATTCAATTTAAAATAGATGAAAGAAACCGAGGCAGTTTCTTTATCGAACAAGATGGCAGACAACTTGCCGAACTCGATTTTGAAGTAAAAAACAACGTGTTGAACGCGTATCACACCGGCGTTCGCCCCGAATTGGAAGGACAAGGTATTGCCGGAAAACTTTTCGACGAAATGGTAAAATACGCGCGCGAAAACAACTACACGGTTATTCCGTCGTGTTCGTATATTTTGGCCAAGTTTCGCCGAAACCCCGACGGATTTGCCGACATTTGGCACCGAACGGATGAAGAGCCGACGGGTGAAAGTTGCGGAGTGCGGCCGAAATAGGATAGTTTAATGTTTTTTCACTCGTTATTCATCAAAAATGTACTACATTTGTAATACAAAATGCAGCAATATGAATACAGCAAATACTCGAAAACTTACTTCCATACGTTTAAACAGTAATCTTTACGAGCACCTGAGCAGATTGGCAAAAAAAGACAACAGGAGTTTCAACAATTATGTTGAGACGCTTTTATCGTATGCCTCAGACTTTTCTGAGCCCAATGAAGAAACAAGGGCAGCTATAGCGGAGGCACGCAAAGAGCGTAAATCGGCAACACGTTTTACCGATTTGGATAGCTTGATAACGAGTTTGGATGAATGAACAACTACGTTCTTTTATATTCCACGCGCTTCAAAAAAGATTATAAAAAGTTCGCTCACCAACCGGAAAAGCTTGAAGCAATAAAAAGCACATTGAAAATGTTGTTTCAAGACGGTTTTGCAGCTATTCCTTCGACGATGCGCCCGCATAAGCTTTCCGGAAACTACAAAGGATGCTGGGAGTGTCACATTTTACCCGATTTACTGCTTATTTGGGAACAATACGAAGTTGAAAAAGAAATTTTATTGATTCGTGTCGGAAGTCATTCCGAATTATTTTAACTCTATCCAAACCATTAAACCAAAAAGTCCTTACTCAGTCAAAAAAACGTTTTAAGCATATAAAAACCTCCTTCAACTATGGAATTAAACGTTGAAACCATCAGCGCCGTGGCACTCGGCATCGGGTTGAGTGCCAGCACCGGATTTCGGGTTTTCATACCGCTTCTGGTGGCCGGGTTGGCATCGCATTTTGGGATTCTTCCGCTTGGCGAAAGCTTCGCGTGGATGGGTTCCACGCCCGCGCTTATTGCTTTTGGTGTCGCCGCCGTAGTAGAAGTATTGGCGTATTACATTCCGTTTGTGGACAATCTGCTCGACAGCATCGCCACTCCCCTATCCATCGGCGCCGGCACGCTGCTGATGACATCGGTTTTTCCGTCCGACAGCGAATGGATGAAATGGATTATCGGCTTTGTAGTGGGCGGAGGTGCAGCGGCTACAATACAAAGCGGCAGCGCGATTACGCGATTTTTGTCCACCAAATTCACTGCAGGGACGGGCAATTCAGTTGTCTCCACCGGCGAAGGCGTTGCCGCTACGGGATTTTCAGTAATGTCGCTGTTTCTACCGATTCTGGTGGCTCTTGTTTTGGGGGTTATTATCGTGATGATTCTTCGAATAGCCTATCGAAAGTTGAAGAGAAGGAAAAAAGAGAAAGCAACTGAGGTAGAAGTTTTTAAATAAAAAAATCCCGCATCATTGAAGCATCAATTTTGCGGGATATTTTTATCTCATTTATTTACAACAACGACTCTGGATCTAAATTGTCGTGTTCAATATCCAAGAAATATTTGTACGTACCTACTTTCAATTCGGCGCAGGCATCGTAATCGCACACGATAATTCCTTTTTCGTGCATTTGCAACGCGCTGATTGTCCACATTTGATTGATGGGACCTTCCACGGCGTGATACAGCGCACGCGCTTTGTGATGTCCGTTCACCAAAATCAGCACCTCTTTGGCGTCAAGAACAGTGCCAACACCCACAGTAAGGGCGGTTTTGGGAACTTTGTTCACGTCATTGTCAAAAAAACGTGAGTTGGCAACTATTGTGTCGGTAGTCAACGTTTTAATGCGTGTGCGCGACGAGAGTGACGATCCCGGCTCATTAAAAGCGATGTGTCCGTCGGGGCCGATTCCGCCTAAGAACAAGTCTACTCCTCCAACCGCTTTCATAGCCTCTTCGTAAGCCTTGCATTCTGCTTCGGGATCTTCGGCCATTCCATTCAGAATATGCACGTTTTCTTTCTTTATATCGATGTGGCTAAAGAAGTTATCCCACATAAATGTATGATAGCTTTGCGGATGGTCTTTGGCCAAGCCGATATATTCGTCCATATTGAACGTAATTACGTTTTCGAACGAA
Organism: uncultured Petrimonas sp.; assembly: GCA_964557135.1. Classification (GTDB taxonomy): domain Bacteria; phylum Bacteroidota; class Bacteroidia; order Bacteroidales; family Dysgonomonadaceae; genus Petrimonas. Next base: position 27,578 of record CAZKZB010000013.1, read on the forward strand.
ACCGCGCCTTGTTCATACAATTTAATAAGCGCTTTGTATGTCAAAAGCGGCGACGAGCCGGTAGGTAATCCCAACACGAAAGGTTTTTCGGGAGTAGGTTTCGCTTTGTTGATTTTGGCGGCAATGTAATTTGCAGCCCATTGTGCCATATTATCGGCATTAGGTTGAATAATTAATCGCATAATATTTTGATGTTTGATGTTTGATGTTTGACGTCTCGCTTGGCGGAATTTTCGCTTTAATTTGGCGACTGATGTTAATGACAGGTTGTTTTGTGCGGCACTACAGCATCACCCGAATTGAGTCTCTCGGCCATGGCTTTGCCTAAAGCATAAGCGTTTTCCGTTACACTTTCGCTCAGAGACTGTTTCATTTCTACCGACTCACACACCATTTCAAATTCCATAGCATCGGCAAAAGCTTTCAGGTCTCTTTTAGCGCCATCAGCCCAAGTGTGTCCGCTGAAATAACCGAAAAATCGATTTTTAACGTATCGGTTTTGCAGAGCGGATAGCAGACTTTCTACACCCGGATAGGGTTTGTTGTTGTATGTGGGCGAACCGATTATCAACCCCCGATACTTGAAAATATCCCTCAGAACGTCCGATTCGTGGCTTTTGGAAACGTTGTGCATAACAATATTTTTGGCTCCGTTTTCGGCTGCCGCCGCTGCAATAATTTCAGCCAATTGCTCTGTGTTTCCGTACATACTGCCGTAAGCGATAACCAATCCGTTCTCGGCTTCGTATTTGCTCAATTTATCGTAAAGCGATACTACTCTTTCAATGGTTTCGGGCTGCGTCCAAACCGGGCCGTGAGTTGAACAAATCGTATCAATCCCCACTCCGCTCAGTTTTTTCAACGCAGCTTGCACCGGTGTACCGAATTTCCCCACGATGTTGGAATAATAACGAGTCATTTCGTCCCAATACCAATCGGGATTCAGTTGCGTGTCGGTTACGCCGCCGTCTAATGTACCGAAAGTACCGAAAGCATCGGCAGAGAAGAGTGTTTTCGATTCTTGCACGTAAGTCATCATCGTTTCAGGCCAATGCACCATGGGAGTAAGATAAAACTGCAGTGTATTTTTACCGAGTTTCAGTTCTTCTTTATCTTCTATGATAAGTATATTCTCGGTTATTCCGTAATAACCTTTGAGCATATCGGCGGTACGCTTGTTGCCGATAATTTTCATTTCCGGATACCGAGTTGTTAGCAATTCGATAGAACCCGAATGATCCGGTTCCATGTGATTGACAACAAGATAATCGATGGGTCTGTCTTTCAAAACCGAGTGAATTTTATTGAAAAACACATCGGAATAACAAATATCCACCGTGTCTATCAGCGCAATTTTATCATCGTTAATGATGTATGAATTGTAAGAAACACCCTTTGGTAAAGGCCAAAGATTTTCGAAAAGATGCTTGGTGCGGTCGTTCACGCCGACGTAAAACAGGTTTTCCTTAATTTCAAATGGTTTGTACATAATTCAATTACGAGTTACGAGGTTGAGAATGCAAGTTGTAGCATTTTATTCTCCGCCTCTTATTCATTTTTTATTTTGATTTTAGATTCTTACTGTAATTCGTATCAGCGTTTTTATTCATCGCTATCGTTTCCGGATTTCTTTTCATGGCTCGTAAAACCAGCCATGCGCCGCAGATAATAAACGGGATACTCAACAACTGCCCCATGACCAATCCGTAATTGTCGCGCATGGAAATTTCGAAAGGCTCTTGCACGTTTTTCAGAAATTCGATAAGAAAGCGCGCCGCGAATATACCAATCATTGCCACGCCGATAATCAATCCTTCGCGCTTTGGGGCATTGGTTTTCCAATACATCCACATGGTTGTCGCAAAGATAATAAAATAACAGATGGCTTCGTAAATCTGCGTCGGATGCGACGGTAACGAATAAATGGCAGAAGCGCCCTTCTCCCATTGAGGCAGATTTTCAATAAAACGAAATCCCCAAGGTAAATCTGTTGAACCGCCATAAATCTCGTGATTTGCCAGATTGCCCAATCGAATCATGCCTGCGGTAAATCCGGCAGGAACAACCACGCGATCAAATGTCCAGAGCATACTTTTATTAGTGACCTTTTTCGAATATAACCAAACGGCAATAATAATTCCAATAACACCGCCGTGACTGGCTAAACCCGCATATCCGCTAAAAACATAATTTCTATATTCATTTTTCGAAATTGGTAAAATCATTTCCAAGGGACGAGCGAGAAAATACTCCGGATCGTAAAACAAACAATGTCCCAAGCGAGCGCCGGCGATAATACCAATAATCATATACCAAGACAGCGAATCGTACCACTTTTCGGGTAACTTTTCGTGCTTAAACATTCGAAAAACAATATGCCACGCAACAATCAGACCAATTACCCACAATACCCCGTACCAGCGGATTTCACGTCCAAAAATCGTAAACAGTTCGGGGTCGAAGTTCCAATCGATAACTAACGGCATCACAAACATAAAACTGATTTACTTTGTCTTCGGTTTTACATTTTTACTATAATCCACGCTTGTTTTTTGCACCACAGGTTCAGGCTCGGGGTTTCTTTTCATTGCTCGCCAAATGAGCCATATGCCCCAAATAATAAATGGAATGCTGAGCCATTGCCCGAGAATTAATCCGGTATTTTCGCGCATGGCGATTTCGGAATCTACCTGTACGTTCTTTACAAACTCGATAAAGAACCTGGCAATGAAAATTAACGCGATACCCACACCCAGAATCAAGCCCTGACGGTCTTTGGCATTTGTTTTCCAGTACAAATACATGGTAATGCCAAAAACGATAAAATAGATTAGGGCTTCGTATATTTGCGTGGGATGAGACGGTTCGGTGTAAATGGGTTCCGCACCCCGCATCCATAGTCCAACGTTATCGACAAAACGAAATCCCCAAGGCAAATCGGTAGGTGCGCCGAAAACTTCGTGATTCATCAGGTTACCAAGCCTGATCATCGCAGCGGTAAACCCGGTAGGCACCATTACTCGGTCAAAGGTCCACAACGTGCTTTTCTTGCTCACTTTTCGCGAGTACAGCCAAACGGCAATAATAATTCCGATTACCCCGCCGTGACTAGCAAGTCCGCCTTCCCATATTTTGAGTATTTCAATCGGATTAGCTAAGTAGTAAGCAGGTTCGTAGAACAAACAATGTCCCAAACGCGCACCCAGAATAATTCCAAGCATCATATACACGAAAAGGGAATCGAACCATTTTTCGGGAAGTTTTTCGTGCTTAAAAATACGCTGTACGATATATACGGCAACAATAAGCCCGATAACCCAAAGTAACCCGTACCAGCGGATTTCACGGCCCAAAATCGTAAAAAGAGTGGGATCTACATTCCAGGTTATGGATAATAATGTACTCATTATGTATTGAATTTAGAGCAAAGATAGGAAAAATTTCGGACTTGGGAATTCGGATTTGGGAATTAAAAATCCAAAAATCCAAATCCGCAATCTCAAATCAAACAAGCTTTTTAATCCACTTTTCTCTGTCGCCGGGAAGAAGGTCAACAATAGGCATTTCAATCATCGTGTAAGCTCCCGGTTTCTGTTTAATGGCGGCTCTGGCGCATCCTACCATTACTTGCGCCGTTAGCGCGGGATTATTGATACGCATATCGAACTTAAAAATCTGATTTTGTGTGTTTCCCGACACACCTTTTCGTTCCATCCGTACGCCGTGTCCCATATCTTTTAGGTCTTCCACATTTTCAACTTGGAATACATGCGTTTCATCGTGAGCGAAATAATCATCAGACTTTATCGCTTGTGCTACATCATGAAAATTATAGCCGTCTTTCAGTTCTATGTACACCATTCGGCGATGAACTCCCGTTCCGGTGGGAATAGTCATCGATAGCGCGGCATTTACACCCTCAATCGCTTTTACGGCAACCGTGTGTCCCATGCTCATTCCGGGGCCGAAATTAGTATAGGTAATTCCTTTGGGGGCCATGGCTTCCATAAGCGTGCGGACAACCGAATCGCTTCCCGGATCCCATCCGGCGGAAATAATAGAAACGGCATTGTGCTCCTTGGCAACCTCATCGAGCGAACGAAGTAAATCGACAATTCCTCCGTGAATATCGAAACTATCCACCGTGCTAATCCCCAACGCCAAGCACTCTTTGGCAAACTTTTCCACGCTTCGCGTAGGGGTGCAAAGCAGCGCAACATCCACATTTTTAAGTTGCGATATCGAATTTACTACCTCATAATTTCTAAGCTCAACAGGAATCTGAGTCACGTCGCGACGTACAATACCCGCTATTTCGAAATCGGGAGCCGTACATAACGACTCAATTACGTATTTTCCTATATTACCGTAACCAACAACAGCAGCTCTAACTTTTTTCATTATCGTGTAATTTTTGAAGTACAAAAATAGTAAAAAATAAGAAACGAGAATGATACTGCTATTTTTTAATTGTAACTTTAACCGACTTAAAATAAAATTATTTGAAATATTATGTGCGAATTCTTTGACCTCAAATTTCGTGTTTAATGGATGAGTTTGGAGGTTTTGTCATTTTCTTCAATATTAGAAAATAGTAGTTTTACGGCAATTTTTCAAATATCCATATTAACTAACTAAAAGCATCACCCATTAGAGTATAGGAAGTGACTCCAAAATGCGGCATTGCATCTTCAAATCTATTCACTTGTAGTATATTAGGGGTTAAAACTGCAAAATTATTATTGTGTCGATGAGTTGGGACAAGCAATTGGCATCTATGTAAATTATTACAATAGCGAACGTTATCGCGAATTGCCTGACATCCTTTCACCTACTGATGTTTATTTAGGCTGAGGAGAGGATATAGTTTTTTAAGAAGAAAAACATCCTAAAAAAGTGTATTTTATCAATAAATTAACTATACTTGCAGTGGTAAACTTTAGATTAAAAACATACAGTCTCCTATTCGCAGATATGATGTGGTTTGAAACTACATTTTCCGAGGGCGAACATACCATAAAATTGAAAACAAAATACGTGCCTGATAATCACCAAATTGATATTACATTTTTTATTATATATTGTCGAAATAAACCTAAAAAAACGCGTATTTTCAATGTATTCAATATTTATAAAACCATTTAAATTACAGAACTACAAAAAACAAAATGTATGAAGAAAATCTTAGTAATCGGCAGTTCCAACACGGATTTAATCGCAAAAATAAAAGATTTTCCAAAAGTTGGAGAAACAATTATGGGGGTTTCCTATTCTCATGCCATGGGTGGTAAAGGTGCTAATCAGGCGATGGCTGCACATCGGCTGGGCGGAGATGTAAAGTTTATTACCAGTCTGGGAAAAGATACCAACGGGCTAAGTTCTTTGGCGTATTTTGAAAAAGAGGGCTTAGATGCATCCAAGTCTTTGATTATTGACGACACTCCCTCCGGTGTGGCAATGATTTGGGTGGACGAAAAAGGAGAGAACAGCATTGTAATAATCCCCGGAGCGAATGATGCGCTTTCTTCCGGCTATATTCTTGAAATTGAAAAAGAAATACTGAAGGCAAATTTACTTGTCTTACAAATGGAGATTCCCTACGATACAGTAAAAACAGTTTGTAATATTGCATATGAAAACAATAAGCAGATACTGTTAAATGTAGCACCGGCAAAAAAATTAGATGCGGATATTTTAAAAAAAATAAATATTCTGGTTGTAAACGAAATCGAAGCAGAAATTATTTCCGGAGAAAAAATCAGTGAAATAGGTGAGCAAGCAATAATAGATAAATTGTTGGCGCTGGGTGCAAAATCCGTGGTGTTGACACTTGGTAGAAAAGGATGTATCATGAAAAATGAATCCGAATACCATGAAATCCCCGCTTTCGAGGTTAAATCGGTCGATTCCACAGGTGCAGGTGATACATTCTGTGGGGCATTGGCTGCCGAATTGACTAAAGGTCGGAGTTGGAAAGACTCGTTGATCTTCGCATCTGCTGCTGCTGCAATTTGCGTTACACGTATGGGGGCACAACCTTCTATTCCAACGGAAAGCGAAGTGCGTGATTTTTTAAAAGAAAAAACCGAATCACATATTTAATAATTAAATCATATGTTTATAGTAAACAGTTATTCATTAGCCATTGTATTTTGCTTTATTACCATGCTTTGCTGGGGTTCTTGGGGAAACACGCAGAAACTGGCCGGAAAAACTTGGCGTTACGAATTGTTTTACTGGGATTATGTGGTAGGCGTATTGGTTCTTTCCATAATTTTCGCCTTTACGCTGGGTAGCATTGGAAGCGCCGGGCGCAGCTTTCTTCCCGATCTGGCTCAGGCAGATTTGAAAAACATCGGAAGCGCCTTTTTGGGCGGGATTATCTTCAACGCAGCCAATATTCTTCTTTCTACAGCTATCGCTATGGTAGGTATGGCAGTTGCTTTTCCGGTTGGAATCGGATTGGCGCTGGTTTTAGGCGTAATCATCAATTACTTGGGATTTCAGAAAGGCGATCCGTTTCTTCTGTTTTTAGGCGTAGGACTGGTAACAGTTGCCATTTTACTGAATGCGATAGCATATAAAAATGTATCTTCGGATAATAAAAAAGTAACATCCAAAGGGATTTTTATTTCCATTCTTGCCGGTTTGCTGATGTCGTTTTTCTATCGGTTTGTTGCCGCGTCCATGGACCTGAGCAATTTCGAAAATCCGGCTCCCGGGATGATGACACCTTACACGGCAACTGTAATTTTTGCGCTGGGGATTTTCATCAGTAATTTTATTTTCAATACTATTCTGATGAAAAAACCTATTCACGGCGAACCAACGAACTACAAAACCTATTTCAAAGGAAAATTCCCGATTCATTTGGTCGGTATCTTGGGCGGAATTATTTGGGGAGTCGGAAATTCGCTGAATTTAATTGCCGCCGGAAAAGCCGGTGCAGCCATTTCCTACGGACTCGGTCAGGGAGCAACGTTAGTGGCGGCGTTATGGGGCGTGTTTATCTGGAAAGAATTTAAAGGCGCATCGAAGAAAACAAATCTTATGTTAGTAGTGATGTTCATTTTGTTCATGCTTGGAATTATCTCTATCATTTATGCCGGAAGCTAACGTTTAATAAACAAAACAAATCATGTAAAGGGAATGAGGTTAGGCTTCGTTCCCTTTCTTGTATATGTTCGTTTTCCAGTCCTTCTCGCCAAACCGCATCGTCATCATCTTGTATCAACTCTTCCTCTTCTTCCTCATCATCGTTCCAAAAAGTTTCCGGTTTTTGCGGGCCTTTATTTTTAAAAATCAACGCAACAATAAGTCCACCAATTGCTCCCGACAAATGTCCTTCCCACGACATATTCACATCTATATATTCGGTTATCGGGAAAATGCTCCACACCGTGCTTCCATAAGCAAAAGCCACTATCATGGATACCGCGACAAGCGGAATATATTTTCGGAACAGACCGCTGAAAAACAAAAAGAACACAAGCGCAAAAATCAACCCGCTCGCACCTACGTGATACGAACTTCTCCCAATCAGCCACGTCAAAAAACCACTCAATAACCACAAGTAGGCGAGTGACTTAAAAGCAATTTGATTGTAAAAATAGAACAACAACGAAATTAAAATCAACAGCGGAACAGTATTGGAAATAAGATGCGAGAACGACCCATGAACTAAAGGCGAAAAAATAACTCCCGTCAAACCGTTCAACTGCCGAGGATAAATTCCCAAAACAGAGAAGTTGAAATGGAAAATCTGCGTATAATCGACAAGAAACATAATCCAAACCAGTACGCACATCGCCAGTGCCGGAATGGTTGCCAACCAAATTCTTTTTTTCTGTAACCTTTCGGTTTTTTTTATTGCATCATCCATCGATACAAAACTAACTAAAAAGAACCATTTTTCCGATAATATTGAACCAAAAATCAACAAAAACCGTTACAACAATAGGCGACTTTAGTAAGTTCGTTGAAAAATTTATTGTAATATCCGAAAATTCAAATAACCATGGTGACGCTCTACATTATCGCTGCCCGCCTATCTGACAAAAATATTGCAGTAAATTTTGTCACACTTATTTGTTTTATTAACCACAATTAACTATCTTTCGAACATCAAAACAAAAGTGGTATATCTCTAATTCCAACATAACTATGAGCTATCTTAAATTCGATAAGGACCTGATGATTAACTTAGAGTACTCTTTGTATCGCAACGTACTGAGAACCAACAGAAAGGGCGCTTATCAAAACACATCGATTTCGGGTTGCAACACATCGAAGTATCAGGGGCTTCTGGTGATGCCTGTACCCTTTTTGGACGATGACAATCACCTGATCCTCTCTTCTATAGATGAAACTGTCATTCAGCACGGAGCGGAATTTAATTTAGGAATTCATAAATACAACGACGACAACTACAGCCCAAAAGGTCACAAATACATCCGTGAATTCAACAGCGACAGTGTTCCAAAGACCATTTACCGTGTGGGGGGCGTTATTCTTTCCAAGGAAATTATGTTTTCATCGAAAGAAAACCGCCTGATGATTCGTTACAAGCTGATGGATGCTCATTCGCCCACCACTATCCGCTTCAAGCCTTACATGGCTTTTCGGAATATTTCACAGTTGACGCGGGAAAACGATCAGGTAGATCGTTCTTATCGCGAAGTTGAAAACGGTATTAGCACGAGCATGTATTACGGGTATCCCGAATTTTTCATGCAATTCAACAAAAAGGTTGATTTCGTGTATCAACCCTATTGGAATCAAGGCGTTGAATACATTCAGGATATGCAAAACGGGGATACTTTCAAGGAAGATTTGTATGTGCCCGGCTATTTTGAGCTGCCCATCACCAAAGGCGAAGAGATTATCTTTTCGGCCGGAGACATTCTGGTAGATACTTCCGCGCTTTCCGAAGAGTTTAACTTCGAAATTCAAAAACGTACACCAAGATCCAGTTTTTACAATTGCTTGAAAAACTCAAGCCACCAGTTTTATTACATTCCTAAAACCGACGATGTTTACTTGCTGGCGGGTTATCCTTGGTTCAAGGTTCGTGCCCGCGACCAGTTCGTGTCGTTACCGGGCTGTACATTATCGGTAGAAAGACCAAATGATTTTGTAAAAATAATGGATACGGCCATACCGCACATTCAGGATTTCATGAACGATGTGCCCCGCAAAAATATCATAAAACAAATAGACGACCCCGATGTACTGCTTTGGGTAACGTGGTCGTTACAACAGTACTGGAAAGAAAATAAACAAATTTTCAAAGAAAAGTATGCCGATTTTCTCTTTTCCGTAATCGATTATATTTTATCGAATAAACATCCCAATTTGGTTGTTGACGAAGAAAACGGATTGCTTTCAACATACGGACACGATGTTGCCGTAAGCTGGATGAACGCATTGCACAACGGCAAACCCATAACACCAAGATCGGGATATTTAGTCGAATTTAATGCACTTTGGTACAATGCCCTAAAATTTGCCGAAGAAGTTGCCGCGAAAGTAAACAAGGATGAGTTGGCTGCAACGTATGAAGAAAAGGCATTGAAAGCACAACAGGCATTCGTGGAAACATTCCTTAACGATGCCGGTTATTTGTACGATTACGTGGATGGAACGCATGCCGACAGAAACGTACGCCCGAACATGATTTTTGCCGTTTCTGTGGATTATTCCCCGTTAGACCGACGACAGAAAAAATCGGTTGTCGATTTCGTTACCAAAGAGTTGCTTACACCGGTAGGGATACGCTCTTTAAGCCCGAAAGGATACAATTTCCGCCCGCGTTACACGGGCACCACGGAAGAAAAAGAATACGCCTATTTCAACGGATGTGCTTTTCCGTGGCTCATCGGCGCGTACATTGAGGCCTATTTAAAAGTATTCAGCATGAGTGGTCTGTCATTGGCAGACCGAATAATGATTGAGTTGGAAGATCAAATGCAAAACGACTGCATCGGTACCTTGTCGGAGTTCTACGATTCCAACCCACCATTCTATGCTCACGGCGGATACTCATTTGCCATGAGTGTTGCAGAAACGCTACGTGCAAAAAAGCTTATAAATTCGTTCGGGTAAATAAATATTCGACAACTGAAATTTAAAAATTATGAAACGCCCTTGACCAAAACAAAAAACAGGACACGCTACCTGCGCCGCTTGATATCGGGTGGGAATGATTATAGTCAAAAGAATGAGATCATCTTGTTTAACCCGTATCGAACAATTTAACGCAACAGTCTTGATTCTAATGTCTTGGTACTTGGCTCTAAAATTATAAACAAATGAAAGCACTGATGTTAGGCTGGGAATTCCCGCCTCATATATTAGGAGGACTTGGAACCGCAAGTTACGGATTAACCAAGGGTATGGCAAAGCAGGAAGATATGGAGATACTGTTTGTCATTCCAAAGCCTTGGGGTGACGAAGACCAAAGTTTTCTAAAAATAATCGGTTGCAACAACACGCCTATCGTTTGGCGCGACGTTAGCTGGGAAACGGTGAAATCCAAGTTAGAGAAATATATGAATCCGGAAGAGTATTTCTGGATGCGTGACAATATTTATGCCGACTTCAACTACATGAGCACTAACGACTTGGGTTGCTTGGAGTTTTCGGGCAGGTATCCGAGTAATATTTTAGAAGAAACCAACAATTATTCCATCGTTACAGGCGTTATCGCTCGCACATACGATTACGATATTATTCACGCACACGACTGGCTCACTTACTCATCGGGACTACACGCCAAAAGTGTCAGCGGCAAACCGTTAGTTATTCACGTGCACGCCACAGAATTCGATCGCAGCCGCGGCAAACCGAATCCCACGGTTTACGGCATCGAAAAAAACGGAATGGATCATTGCGACCACATTATTTGCGTAAGTAATCTTACCCGCAAAACCGTGATTGAAAACTACCACCAGCCGGAATGGAAAGTTTCTACCGTTCATAACGCCGTAGAACCACTAAGTCCTGAAATAGAAGCTATCGAACGCATATCGGGCGTGAAAGAAAAGGTAATTACTTTCCTTGGAAGAATTACCATGCAGAAAGGGCCTGAGTTTTTTGTCGATGCTGCCACACAGGTATTGAAAAGAACCAATCACATCCGTTTTGTGATGGCGGGTAGCGGCGATATGATGAATCAGATGATACGCTTGGTTGCAGATCGTGGAATTGCCGACAAGTTCCACTTTACCGGATTTTTACGCGGGGAACAGGTTTACGAGATGCTTAAATCGAGCGATGTTTATGTCATGCCCTCCGTATCGGAGCCGTTTGGTATTTCACCGCTTGAAGCCATGCAGTGCAACGTGCCCAGTATAATTTCGTACCAGTCGGGTTGTGCCGAAATCTTAGATAACGTCATCAAAACCGATTATTGGGACGTAGACGCTATGGCCGATGCCATGTATTCTATCTGCACCTATCCCGGAATGGCGGAGTTTCTGAAAGAAGAGGGGAAACGCGAAGTTGACAGTATCGTTTGGGAAGACGCGGGCAAGAAAGTACGCGCCATTTACGACAAATTGATATAAACATCACAAGACACGACTGACTCGCATCATCCATCATCCGTCATCCGTCATCCGTCATCCGTCATCCAACATTAAACATCAAACAGTCTAAAAAATATGAAAACAATTTGCTTTTATTTTCAAATTCATCAGCCTTACCGGTTAAAAAGATATCGTTTTTTCAACATCGGTAGAGACCACTACTACTACGATGATTTTTCGAACGAAGATATCATGCAGCAGATAGCTGCACGCTCTTTTATTCCCGCCAACCGGATGTTGCTTGACTTAATAAACGCGTACAAAGGGAAATTCAAATTCGCCATTTCGGTATCGGGTGTAGCGCTCGATCAAATGGAGGTGTACGCTCCCGAGGTAATTGACGGGCTTAAAGAACTGAGCAGAACAGGCGCCGTGGAGTTTTTAGCCGAAACGTATGCCCATTCGTTATCAAGTTTGATAGATCCCGAAGAGTTTAAAAATCAGGTGCAGCAACAGACTCAAAAAATCAAGTTGCTTTTTGACCAAGAACCCAACGTGTTGCGTAATACCGAAATGATTTACTCCGACGATATTGCTGAGATGGCTTATAATATGGGCTACACGAAAATGATATCGGAAGGGGCCAAGCACATACTCTCTTGGCGAAGCCCCAACTACGTCTATAAATCGGATGTACAGCCCAACATGAAACTCTTGCTGCGAAACTCGCAATTTAGCGACGATATTTCGCTGCGATTTTCAGATTACACCTGGAAAGAGTATCCGCTGACGGCAGAAAAGTACATATCGTGGATTGCCGCCACTTCGCCGCAGGAAGAGATTTTTAATATTTTCATGAACTACGAAACGTTTGGTAACCTTCAACCCTCGCATTCGGGAATTTTTGAGTTTATGAAAGCACTTCCGAAATTTGCTTTCGACAAAGGCATCGAATTTTCAACGCCGAGCCAGATCATGGACACGCACAAACCCATCGGAACGATATCGGTACCCAACCCCATTTCGTGGTCTGACGAAGAACGCGATTTGAGTCGCTGGTTGGGTAATAAACTTCAAAAAAGCGCCTTCAACACGCTTTACGAAATCAGCGAAAGGGTAAGACTAACCAACGACCGTCGATTGAAAAAAGATTGGGAGTACCTCCAGTCGAGCGACCATTTCTACTACATGTCCACCAAACACTTTTACGACGGCTCAACACACAGTAAATTCAGTCCTTACCAATCGCCCTACGATGCTTTCAACAACTACATGAACGTGTTGAGCGATTTTATTGAGCGTGTAAAAGCACAGTTCCCCGATTCGGTGGACAACGAGGAACTCAATTCGCTGCTAACTACCATTCACAATCAGGAGCGTGAGATCAAAAAACTACAAACGGAACTGAAAAAAGTGGTGAGTGAAAACGAAGAAAAATTAGTGGAGAAACCCACAAAATCAAAGTAGAGCCGCATTGAATGCGGCTGCTCCCATAGCGAGAAAAAAGGCATAAATTTATAAAAGGCCAGGCGGCTACTGTATTTGAAACAGTAGCCGCCTGATTTTTATCCATCACCCGGGGTCTTTCAACAGCACTCCCACTTTCTCAATTCCTTTCACCGAATTGTCTTTCATGCCGTGACGAACTCGAATAAGATAAGCGCGTGTTGAATCTATCGGAACCCGGGTTTTGTAAGGAACCGATAATTGGTACAGTCCCGCGCTGCCTTTACCCAGCCATTTTCCATGTGCATCTGTCAGCTTTACCTCAACAGTATCAGTTACGAACAGGGTATCGGTAAGATTTTGCTGCACGTAAAGCCAAAGGTTTTGATAGGGATATTGGTCGCTATTGATAATTTCGAGTAAAATATCGTATCTTTTGTCGGGTGAGACGGCAAGCGAGTCGAGAAAGAAATCAACGGAGGTCGATTTCTCCCAACGAGCGCTTTTTATCGGATGAAAACGATAATAAACTTCGCCCTCTTCGCACGACGAAAAAACACCAAAAACGATAAAAACACCAAGTAACAGCCTATTCTTCATTGCGTTTGGGTGGTCTTCTACCCCTATTTCTATTAGCCTGTCGGCTTTTTCTGGGTTTTCTCCTACGTGAAGCAGAGTTATCTCTTTCTTTTTTGTCGAAACGCGTAATGCTCTGATCGCCCAGCAAATCGTTTTGCATAACACTCTCTTTAGGTTCCACAGACTCGGTTTCGAGAGCCAACATAGGTGGTTTTTTGCCTTTTTTATTCAGTTCGATAATCTGAAACGCGCGCTCTTTGGGGATAGTTTGCAAGTTTACCGGATTGTTTTTATCAGTGGAATAGGTAATTTGTCCCGATAAAATATCGGTCTTGAAATGAAAATAATCACAGTCTTTGGTTTGCAACACAATTTCACGCGATGGCAGCTTTTTACCGGCTTCCACGTACGCGTCCACTTCGTAGTTCATGCAGCACTTGAGCTTTCCGCACTGGCCAGCTAATTTTTGCGGATTAAAAGAAATGTCCTGATATCGGGCGGCCGATGTGGACACCGACACGAAGCTCGTCATCCAACCGCTGCAACACAATTCGCGTCCGCAAGGACCAACGCCCCCTATCCTACCCGCTTCCTGACGCGCGCCAATTTGTTTCATTTCGATTTTCACCCGGAATTCAGCGGCAAAATCCTTAATCAATTGGCGAAAATCCACGCGCTCGTCGGCAATGTAGTAAAAAATCGCTTTGTTGCCATCACCCTGATACTCAACATCACCGATTTTCATATTCAAGCCTAATTCTTCGGCTATTTCCCGCGCACGAATCATGGTGGGTTCTTCTTTGGCTTTTGCCAGTTCGTACTTCTCCATATCGGCCGAGCGTACGGTGCGATAAACCCGCTTAACACCACCGTTGGCGTCTTCGCGGTAATTTATTTTCCGCATTTGCAACTCCACTAATTTCCCGGTAAGCGTAACGGTACCGATATCGTGTCCGGGCGACGCTTCAACGGCAACAACATCTCCTTTTTTCAGTTCAAGATTGTTGCTGTTGATATAATAGCCTTTTCGGGTATTTTTGAATTGTACCTCCACCATGTTGGTCAACTTCTGCATTTCGGGATAATCGTGAAGCCAGTCGTATACGTGAAGTTTAGTGGAGTGTTTGGGACAACCCTTGCAAGCACCTTCGTTTCGCACGGTTGAGGTGGGTACGGGGGTAATGTCCGCTAATTTATCTGATAATTTTTCTCTGTCCATAATTTTTTGTAGTTATTTACCTAACTTCGATACGCGTAATTCGCTTTGCGTTATTCAATTGTAATTAGTTGTGGCGCTGAAATGTTTTACCTAAACAACGAATATCTACTGAATTACCACAGAATAACCATCGAATTACTGTTTTTTATTGTTTCAACAGCATCGTTCCTTTCAGGCACAAATCTAAAAAGATGATTTTTGCGTTTCCGTTTTGTTCAATTTGCCGATAAGCGAGCTGAAACTCATCGTTGAACAATTGAATATTTTTTTCGTTGACAAACGGTGCAAATCGGCGGCCGAACTCTTGTTCTTCGTCGTTTAGATACACCATGTCGGGTTGATTGAGGTTGCTGATAAAAAACTCCCGAAACAGACGCAGACAATACAGCAGGTAGCTTTTCTGCATTTCTCGGCCGATGGATGCCATTTCTGCGGCAGCCGATTTTATTGCCTTGATGTTTCGAGATACCGACGAACGCATCATTTCCTTAAACAGCGAAAAGAAATAGTTGTTGTCGTCGGCAGACTGAATAATGGCGATAGCTTTCGAAAAACTTCCGTTCGCGATATGAGCTACCGATTTAGCCGCTTCTGCCTGTAAGCCAAATTCCGATTGTATGGAAGCAACCATCTCGTTGTATTCTATGGCGCGAATGTTCAACGGCTGACAACGCGACTGAATAGTGGGAAGTACGTTTTCCAAGTCTTCCGAAACCAACAGAAAAACAGTGTTTTCGGGTGGTTCTTCAATCATTTTCAACAGTTTGTTGGCACAAGCATCGTGCATTTTTTCAGGCAACCACACAATCATTATCTTGTAGGGCGCTTCGTAAACTTTCAGGTTCAGTTTGCGGATTATTTCGTCGCTTTCTTTCGAATAAATAAGGGCTTGCGCGTTTTCGGCACCTATAAAGTTTAGCCAGTTGTTGAGGTTGAAATACCTATGCGTGCTCAAAAACTCGCGCCATTCGGGCAAATATTCGTCGCACACCTTCGATTTCACCACCGGAAAAACGAAATGCAAATCGGGATGTACCAATTTATCGAACTTATGGCACGACGGGCATTTTCCGCAGGAATCTTCCGTTCCGCGATTTTCGCAGTTCAGGTAACGGGCATACGCTATAGCCAACGGCAGCTTGCCGACACCTTCGGGGCCGTAAAACATGCGGGCATGCGGAATAAAACCCCGCTGTACGGAATCGATAAGATGTTTTTTAACATCGTGAAGCCCTATTGCGTCGCGAAAATACATGCTGGTTTACTTCTTAATTGTACAAAAGTAATGAAAAAGTGCGAAAAAGAAAAGCGAGTTCCGACTCGCTTCTCTCTGTTTCAGTAAATTTCTTTCGCTACCCGATAAATACTTTCGGTTGCCCCCAACGCGTAGTAATGAATACCCGGAACATTGTGCCCTGCCAACTCTTTGCTTTGCATCAAGCACCATTCCACTCCCACCTCAACGGCATCGGCATCGGTTTTACATTTGCGAAGTTCGCGTGCCAAGTTTTCGGGAATTTCGGTTCTGAATATTTTCGGCAGCACGTTCAACTGGTTTTTCAGGTGGATGGGTTTTATGCCGGGAACAATCGGAATAGTTATGCCTTCGGCGCGACAGCGATCAACGAAATCGAAATACTTTTGGTTGTCGAAAAACATCTGTGTAACTAAATAATCGGCTCCGTTTTGCGCTTTCATTTTCGTGTAGTGAATCTCCGATTCCATATTCGGCGACTCTTCATGCTTTTCAGGATAGCAAGCCATTCCGTATGTAAACGGTGTCTCCGGCGCCGAAATTGCAGAACCGTCGATAGCGATTCCCTTATTGAAATTGTTCACCTGCTCCTGTAAACCCGTGGCATACGGATGGCAATCCATTTTCCGCTGCTCGCTGTCGAGTTTTTTGGTATCGCCGCGCAACAACAGCAAATCGGTCACGCCGAGAAATGCCAAATCGATAAGGGCGTATTCGGTCTCTTCTTTCGAAAAGCCTTGCGAAATAATATGCGGAACGGCCCTGATACCGTATTTATTTTGAATGGCTGCCGCAATAGCTACCGAACCCGGACGGCGGCGCACGTTCACTTTGCGAATAACACCGTCATCGTCCTCACGGTAAATATTCTCGCTGTGGTGCGTGGTTATATTTATGTATTTCGGACCAAACTCTTTCAATCGGTCAATCGTATCAAAAACCTGCTTGATGCTGTTTCCCCTCAGCGGAGGAAGCAGTTCGAAAGAGAAAACCGGTTTCGAAGTTTGATCTATGAGTTCTGAAATTTTCATTGTAAACGTTTGTTGAGACACACGGCCGTGTGTCTTTATTTAAATATCGCTCTCACTATATCCATTCCGTTGGCGTACAAAACAAGCCCGATAAGCAACACCATTCCCGCGATTTGGGCGTATTCCAAAAACTTATCGCTGGGTTTTCTACCCGAAATCATTTCGAAGAGAAGGAAAAGAACGTGTCCGCCGTCGAGTCCCGGAATAGGAAGAATGTTCATAAACGCCAGAATTACAGATAGGAAAGCTGTCATCATCCAAAACGAATACCAGTTCCATTTGGCCGGAAAAAGGTTTCCGATAGTTCCAAATCCACCTAACGACGATGCGCCCTCTTTGGTAAAAATATGTTTGAATTGCGACACATAGCCTTTCAGCGTACGCATTCCGTATTTCATTCCTGCCGGAAAAGAAGCGAAGAACGAATAATAATCCGTAACAAGATATGTTTCGATGCTGAATCCCAATATCGCGGTAGTATCCAATTGTGCGGATGCGGTTTGAAGCACGCCGTTTCGATAAAAATCGACAATGATTTCTTGTCCTTTATGTTTCTGAAGTTCGTTTCTAAAACTCTGAAAAGTGGGCGTTGCAACACTGTTTACACTTACGATGCTATCTCCTTTCACGAGTCCCATTTTTTCTGCTTCAGAACCTTTTTGCGCCATATCCACAACAATGGGTACATCTTTGTATCCTGCAAAACCTTTTTTGTCGCGCATAAGCTGTTGAACGAAATCGTCCGGCATCTGAATGTTTACTTGTTGTCCGTTTCGTAATACCGTAACCGTTTTAGCATCAATAATTTGCGCAGCGAAATTATCTACTACTCCTGAACGGTCGATAATCTCTTTTCCATCAGCAAACAAAAGAATGTCGCCGTCAACAAAACCGGCTCTATGAGCAGTTTCGCTGAATTCCATTCCCGCTTTCACCTGACTCATCGGCACATACGAATCACCCCAGCGGAAAACAATCATCGCGTAGATGAAAAAAGCCAGAACAAGGTTGAACAACACACCGCCAACCATCACCAAAAGCCGCTGCCAGCTCGGTTTAGCGCGAAACTCCCACGGCTGAACGGGTTGCGCTAATTGTTCCTTGTCCATAGACTCGTCAATCATTCCTGAAATTTTCACGTAACCGCCCAGCGGAAGCCAACCAACGCCGTATTCCGTATCGCTGTTTTTGGGTTTGTACTTGAAAAGCGAAAACCAAGGATTGAAGAAAAGATAAAACTTCTCTACCCTGATTTTGAAGATTCGGGCAAAAATAAAATGTCCAAACTCGTGAATAACAACGAGAATAGACAAACTGAGTATAAATTGTAACGCTTTAATTAAAAATGTCTCCATTTATATGTTTGATGTTTAAAGTTTGATGTTTGATGTTTCCAACGCAATTTTTCGCGCTTGGGCATCGGTTTGCAGATAATCGTCTAACGAGGGATGCGGGATAAAAACAGTTTTCGCCATCGTTTGTTCAATTAAATCGCTCATTTGCAAAAATCCGATTTTCTCATGCAAAAACAGCTCTACCGCAATTTCGTTCGCGGCATTCATTATGCAGGGCATATTGCCGCCTTTTTCAATCGCTTGGTAGGCCAAACCGAGGTTGGGAAACTTTTCGATATCGGGTTTTTCGAATGTAAGCGTTGAAAGCTCAAAAAAATTAATCGGTTTTATGTTCGACGAAAGCCTTTCGGGATACGAAAAAGCGTATTGTATGGGCATCCGCATATCGGGTAATCCCAACTGCGCCATCACCGAGCGGTCTTTGAACTGAACCATGGAGTGAATAATGGATTGCGGATGTACAACTATCTCTATTTGAGTCGGATTGACGTCGAAAAGCCACTTAGCTTCAATCATTTCAAGTCCCTTGTTCATGAGCGTGGACGAATCGACGGTCACTTTCGCGCCCATATTCCAGTTGGGATGGTTGAGCGCCTGCTGCTTGGTTACTTCCCGCAACTGCGCCGTCGAAAAACTTCGGAACGGACCGCCCGATGCGGTAAGCAATATTTTTTCTATTTCGTTATGCCCTTCTCCGTTCAGGCATTGGAATATTGCCGAATGTTCCGAATCGACCGGTAAAACGGGCGTTCTGTACTCAAGTGCCAATTTGGTTATCCACTCGCCCGCCACAACCAATGTTTCTTTGTTGGCCAGCGCGATAGTTTTACCCGATTTTATGGCCGAAACGGTGGGTCTCAATCCGGAAAAGCCAACCATAGCCGTCAGCACGATATCTATTGCGGCGTCCTGCACCACCTGCTCAATGGCTTCGGCTCCGGCCCAAACTTTGATAGGCAAATCGGCAAGCTCTTCTTTCAGTTGAGCATACTTGGATTCGTTGGCTATAACCACCACTTCGGGTCTGAACCGATGTGCTTGTTCCAGCAGCAGTTCTACCTGATTGTTCGCCACCAAAGCATAAGCCTCGAAACGATCGGGATGCTGCGAAATAACATCGAGCGCCTGCGTTCCGATGGAGCCGGTGGAACCTAAAATTGCTATTTTCCGTTTTTGATGATTCATTGAGTGCAGTTAATGCAACGAATCTGCAAAGATAAAAAAAATCGTCCACCCTGCAATCCAAAAAAGAGTGCGAAATGCAATTAAACGTAAAAACCGGAAATTTTTTGAAGCATATCCTCTATGCTGTTCGCCTGCAACGTTTGACCGGGTGAATAAATTGTCCAAGTGTGCCGGTTTTCGTCCATCGATACTTTCAGCGGAGCATCGGGCGAAATATGATAACCTTTTCGGGATAATGCCTTTGTTGTCCACCTCGCTATGAGGCTGTTGGGATTGTCAACTTGAGTTGAGATATGTTTATCGAGTCGTTTTTTCACCACAAAACTTCCGTATTCTTTGTCGAAATCATAAGAGCTATGCGCAAAAACGCTATCGAAAATGCCTTGCAGCACCATATCTTCGGGGGTACCTATTTTTACACCGTTTAATTTCTCCATCAGCCAAATTTTATCGGCAACCTGCATAGCCGTTTCCAGCTCATGTGTGGAAATAAATATTGTTTTTCCGGTTTCGCGCGCCAGTTTCTGCAAGAGCAACAAAATACTGATGCGGTTTGGCAAATCGAGATGCGATGTGGGTTCGTCTAATAAAATAATCGGTGTATTTTGTGCCAATGCTCGTGCAATGAAAACACGCTGACGCTCACCGTCAGAAAGTTCGTGAATATTCCGATTCTCGAAGCCCCGCAAATTGGCCATTTCAATGGATTGGGCAATGATTCTCTCATCGTCGGCCGACAGGCTGCCTAACCAGCCGGTATAAGGGTCGCGCCCAATGGAAATAAGTTCTTTGACATTGAAAGCAGCTACCGAACGCTGATCGGTAAGAACAATGGAAATAAGTTGTGCCCGTTGATTGGGCGTTTTCCCCAAAACATCTTCTCCGTTTATTGTGATTTTTCCGGAATAAATTGGTTGCAGGCAAGCCATCGAACGCAGCAAAGTAGATTTCCCGCATCCGTTTTTACCGATTAGCGCAATCAACTCGCCCTCGTTTGCCAAAAGATTCAGGTTTTTTTGAACGATTTTCGGCTCCTTTTTGGCGGGATATCCGATGCTTACGTTTGTGAGTTGGAGAAATGACATGCAGGATACAAGATATAAGTTCTGAGTTTTGAGTTCTGAGTTCTGAGAGTGTGTGCTGTAAAAACCGCTATTCAACAAGCCCTTCGGGTAAATTCAGGTGGATTATTTTTTTTTCGGTATTGATTTTTACAATGAAATCTTCTGTCGCCGGAATCAGGAGTTCTGTTTCCGATTTTTTCACAATGAAAAGAATATTTATTGTTGTCGAGTCCACGCTTTCAATGACACCTAAATCGCGCAAATGCTGGTCGAAAACCGTATAGCCGATAAAAAAATCCCAGTCTGACTTGTCGTCTTTTTGGTTTTCCGATACCTGTTTGCGAAGCAAGAAAACGTGCAAGTTAACAAATTGAGTAGCACGGGTTTCATCGTCGATATCTTCGAATTTTACGCGGGCGCCGGTATCGGTGATAAAAGTGATTTCTTCGATGAGGAAAGGCACAAAAATGCCGTCGATATCCAAAAAATAAAATTCGGTATCAATATCGGCATAAGCAGATTTATCGAAAACGAGCGAAATTTCACCTTTAATTCCGTGCGTTTTTTGCAGTTTGCCTATTTTTAGGACTTCGTCTTTTGTTATCATTTCAGCATTTCTTTCCCCAAATCGTCACGGACTTATCTATCGGCGTCGCTGCGACTTAATTACCCTCAGTCTCTTTTTCGAAGCATTGCTTCTCACGTCGGCTATGGCATAATTTTCTTGATCCAACTCAATTTTTCCACCCGAAAGCTCAAACAAATCGGAAAGTATTTTCTCATCGTCAACATCTTTATTCCATTGCATGTAAGACTTTTTCATTTGCGTTGTCAATTGGGTAATAAGAAAATCTTTTTTCTCGCCCTCTTCCATATCGGCAGCAATAACAATCATCTTCTCCAATAATTTACCGTAATGTCTGTATTTCATTGTCGGACGGCTATAATTCAATTTATCGGGATGTGTGTTTAAATCTTCTTCCTTTACTACTTCGTACGGAAAATCGATATCGAGTTTAAAATCGGACATAATAGCCAGGTGATCCCACAGAATGTGCTTGAAATCATTTACATCGCGCAAATGTGGAAACATATTTCCCATGATTTCCACAACAGCATAAGCACATTTCTTGCGTTCTTCCCTGTCTTTGATTACTAAGCAATGGTCAACCATTTCCTGTATGTTTCTGCCGTATTCGGGCAAAACTAATTTTTTCTTTTGTGTATTATATATCATACTTGTTTATATTTTTCCCTCAATCCCACGAAAGAAACTTTGCAGGTTAGCGAAATAGAATTGCTGCCCACAAAGCTCCTCCTGAGGGTTGGGTATGTTTTTTTAAAACTTATAGGCCAATCCGATACCTAAAATCTGACGAAATTGTACACGCGGGCCACGCGATACTCCATTTTCATCAATGTAATCTACATCATCATCGTAGCGCAACGTGGTGTTAAACGTGGAGCTCAGGTATTTGTTGATCTTCATACTTATTAGAACGTCCCAATCCACGTCGATGTTCCCAAAACTCTTATCATAAGCAGTAAAGAAATCGGCTTTCGAGATTAAATCCACGTTTTCCATAATTTTCAACTTATATACCGTTTTCAAATACGAGCCGAACTCTCCTTTAAAACGTTTACCCGGATCAACGCCAAACATTCCTGCATTGGAAAATTCATCATCGAGAACCCACGTAAACTTAGCAGCTAAGGGTGAATAATAGAGCGAAAAATTATCGTTCGGCTTATAGTCTAAACCAAGAGATAGGGTTGCGTAACCGGGCGCCATTAAATTGGATATACGTTTAGCGGGCGTTACCGCATAATTATACCCTTCGGCAAATTGAGTTTTAAAATCGAAAAGACCTGTATAAAAGAGCTTTTCTTTAGCCTGATAACCCAGTTTTGAAGCAAAATCGATTTTATCGGTGCTTTTTCTGACTCCGGTAGAAGCTGTGCGAGCCAGTCCGTAATCCAACGCCAGGTTGTTTTCCCATGCCCATTTCCCCGATTTGTAAAGTAACGCGCCGTTTAAGTACGCGTTTCCGGCAAGTGAGTTTTCACCACCTGCCGACCAGTTTTTGAGCGATGTTTGCGAAAAATTAATACCTGTAACACCTTCCAACTTCCATTTGGGCTCTACTTTTACGGTGTCTTCGGTTGTCTGAGAATAAACGAATGTTGCCGCAGCAACAAACGCAATAACGAGTAAAAATACTTTTTTCATAATTTTGGTTTAATTGTTTAATTAATTATCTGAGTTTAAGCACATCTCCTTCCTCGGGGACATACTCGTAACTTTTCTTATTTAATCGATACAAATTTCGAAGTTGAATGCCGTATTTTTGTGAAATGCTGTACATGGATTCACCTATCTGAACTACGTGTTCGAAATAGGGCATATCGGCACGCGGTTTTTTCTTTTGAAAATAAACAATATCGCCGTCACTCAACGGAAATCCTTCGGGAACTTCGTTGAACTTAAGCAAATCTTTTTCTTTAAATCCAAATTCATTGGCGATTCCGGCAAAAGTGTCGCCGTTTACTGCCACTACATAAATCAAGCCGTGAGTCTTATACGGCTGATGCGACCAATTGGCTTGCGCTATCTCCTGTTTTTTGGCCAACTCGCGTTGTTTACGAGAAACGCCACGCCGGTAGTTTTTATTATCGAAACGATAGAGTTCGTAATCTTCAATCAGTTTGATGAGTTTGTTGGCGTAAGCGCGATCGGTGGCGTATCCGGTTTTTTGCAGGCCGCGCGCCCAACCTTTGTAATCGGTAATCGACAGATTAAAAAGCTCGCGATAGCGGCTTCCGGTGGTCAGGAACTCCGAATGGTCGTCGTAAGAATCCTCCACACGGCGGTATTTCCGGAAACAATCGTTGGGTGTATCATCGGCAGCATAAACCGATTCTCCGCGCCAACCCCGATGGCATTTTATTCCGAAATGGTTGTTGGAACGACGGGCTAAATCGCTCATTCCTGCTCCCGATTCCAAAATTCCCTGCGCCAACTTAATCGATGCCGGAATTTTATAATCACTCATATGCTTGACGGCGATACCTGAATACTTATCGATATAATCTTCGTAAACTCGCAATCGGTTCTGTCCGAAAACCGAGTCCGGAACAAAAAAACAAATCAAAAAGAGAGAAAGAATCGAAATATATCTATATTTGCAATGACAACTCATTAAAAAAAGTAATTTTTTCATATTTCAATCAATCACAATGAAAGAAATAAATTTAACTACAAAGATAAGGGTTTATCTTTTAGATGAATGTACCGAAACCGAAAAAAAACTAATCGAAGAAGCAAAACAAGCCACAAAAAAGGCCTATGCGCGTTATTCCGACTTCAGGGTGGGAGCGGCATTGTTGCTCGATGATGGGACAATTATAACCGGAAATAACCAAGAAAATGCCGCTTATCCATCGGGATTATGCGCCGAGCGTACCGCTGTTTTTTTCGCCAACGCCAACTTCCCCCAACAAAAAGTAGTTGCCATAGCCATTGCAGCCTTTAACAACGGAAAATTCACAAAAGATGTAATAACCCCGTGCGGCGCGTGTCGTCAAGTGTTGCTGGAAGTGGAAAACCGATACCGTTCGCCCATGAGAATTCTGATGTACAGCGATGAGGAAATTTACGTGGTGGAAAGCGTTAAAGATATCCTGCCGCTGAGCTTTGGCGATGAGATGTTAGAGTGATGGATGACAGGTGACAGGTGACCGATGACGGGTGCTGGAAGTTGGATAATGGCGGATTTAACGATAGACAATTTAATTTGTATTTCTTAGCGCGTTTATGGGTTTGTAACCGTTTTTTCTCTTAAAGGCACTAAACACAAAAAAGAAACAATGCACACTTAGCATCCGACATCGGTCACCCGACATCCAACATCAACTCACTCCACCAACGTCACCAAATACCACTCTCCGTCAATTAACTTGAAGTAATAATCGGCATAAATGCCGTTATCAATTCCGCGGAGCGATACGTGCGCGGTGTCTTTTCTGAAATTTACCGTTTGCACGTATTTATCAAAATCGCGGGTAGCGAAACTGCTGTCGTAAGTCAAATCGAGCAGTTCCCAACCCGTTTTCTCGATTTTCTCCTCGGTGGGTGTCAGCGTAATTTCATTGGCATCGGGAGCAGAAACGGTGATGGGAAAAACAATACGCTGGAATTGGAAAATTCTGTCGGTACTGAAATTATCGAGAAACTGATTAAAATCTTCTTGACCGGATTGCTGTGAATTATTCTTTTGGGCGGTTTTAATATCACTGTCGTTTTTTTCCTTGTCTGCGTTGCCGGCGCAGCTCCACAGTGAAAGAACAAATGCTAAAAGGATGAGATAGGAACTTAGTTTCATTTTAATTCATAAAAATCAAACACAAAGTTACTATTAATTATGCATTTATTCCCTTAATTCAACTTTATTTTATCTCTCTGTCATTGCTTTTATTTCTGCGTTCAACTCGGTTTTCTCTAACAAATCGTCCAACGAAATATGCATGCGGTAACGCCAATAATGCTCAGGATTGGCGGGAATATTAATACGCTCTTCGGCCGGATTCTCACGCGATAATTCTCCCGAAACCGACATCCAGTCCTGCCAGGGAAGTATCACCCACATGGACGGAGAATGAAGATGTTGACGCAAAATTTGATAACACAGTTCGGGCGAACACTCTTCGGGTGCTACGCCTTCGCGACAAAGAATTTCGTTGTAGTATTTTTGGGTTATCTCCTTGTTTTCCTTCCACCACAACCGAATGGGCGACATATCGTGAGTGGAGGTGGTTGAGACCGAAAGATAGGGCAACGTGTTTAAATCGGAAAACAATACGTTTGAATCTTTGGGCATACGCTGAATTTCTAAACTCAGTATTTGCAACTCGTTCATTACCGAAGGTACACAATCGGGTACCATTCCCAAATCTTCGCCACAACATAACATTGAAGTGGAAGAGATGAGTTCGGGGAGTTTTTTCATGGCCTGTTCGCGCCAGTAATAATTGTGTCTGCGATAATAAAAATCGTCGTACAAGCGGTTAAAAGCACTTTTCACTCCTTCATCCAAATAACGATAAGAATAGGTGTATTGCGCCGTAATGCGCGGATGAAAGCGATTGTGGTTCTCGCGGTCGCGAACAAAAAACACTTCGTTACACAACGCGTATAACCCGTCGCGGATTTTAAGACTCTTCTTATCGGTTTTATCGACAAAATGGAGTTTAATTTTTCGCTGCGTGTCAAATTCCTTTTTCAGGTTGAAACGCTGCCAGCCGGCAACATCGAGATACTCTTTCGTTACTTCGGCTGCGAATTCTCCAAAAAAAGCGGGCAAAAACGATTCGTGAATAAACGGCTTGACCATTCGCTCTTCGTCGAACGGAATTCCCGCCATATTCAATTCCTCAGCCCAATAGGGCAACGCAGGACTGAAATGCCCCAACAATCCCTGAACGGAATGCAACGGAATCTCCCAAATACGGAAAAAACCCAAAATATGGTCAATACGATAAGCATCAAAATAATCCGCCATTTTGCGAAATCTATTTTTCCACCACGCATAGCCCTCTTTTTCCATGGCAAACCAGTTGTAGGTGGGAAATCCCCAGTTTTGGCCGAACACCGAGAAATCATCGGGCGGCGCGCCGGTTTGCGTATCCATGTTAAACAGCGGCGCGGATGTCCACGCGTCTATGCTGTCGCGATTAATTCCGATAGGAATATCGCCTTTCAGCGCAATTCCTTTGCTGTGTGCATATTGCTGAACCTCTTTAAGTTGCTTGTCCAACAAATATTGTATAAAAGCGTAGTAATCGGTCGTCTGTTCTGCATCGGTATCGTTCTCAATAAGTTGTTGCAGTTTATTTTCGTTGTAAACCGCAAATTCACCCCAGTCGGTGAATCGGGCAGTACCGTGTTTATCACGCAGATAACAATAAGCTGTGTATGAAAAAAGCCAGAAACGATTTTTTTCATAAAACTCGCGAAACGATTCTGACGTCCAAACCGTCTCTCTTTCCTGCTCGAAAAGCTGCAGGGTATATCTTTTTTTCAGCTGAAAAACCCTTTCGTAATCAAGGTCGGCCAATTGATTCAACTCTTTGGCTTCTTTCAAAAAAGATTTCATCCGGGTTTCGTTTTTCAACGGAAACTCCGTCAGACCCAAATACATCGGATGCAGCGCGTAACTCGAAATGGCGCTGTACGGATACGAATCCCTCCAAGTTTGCGTGGTGGTAGTATCGTTAATGGGCAACATCTGGATAAGTTGCTGATTAGTAAGCGCCGCCCAGTCAACCATTTTCCGCAAATCGAGAAAATCACCAATTCCGAAACTATCGTTACTGCGAAGCGAAAAAACAGGGATGGCTGTTCCGGTTCCTTTAAACAAAAAGTTATTGTAATGGAATTGCAGCCCCATTTCTACCAATACACTGTTTCGGCTTTGCGCTTTTTGGGTGAGCAGAATCCGGTTTCCGCCGTCTTCCCAATGCGCGGCGTTGCCGGTTTTTTCGTCTACGATAACAAACTTATATTGAAGCGCGTTGGGAAACTCTTTTGCATTCAAAAGCAGTTGCCACTCTCTGTTCCCGACATAATCGAGGGGAAGGGCTTTTGTTAAATCCCAGTTGCCGAGTTGTTGGGTTTCTCCCGAAACAACTAACTTTTGTCCCTTTCTAACGTAAGGACAAATAACATTCAACAAAATACTGTTTGAAAAATAGTTACGCTGGGCGGTTGACTTTTCGTGAGCAAAAACACTTTCGGTAAAAACCGATGAATAGAGGTAGCTGTGGTAAGGTTTGTTTTTCCACAAATCTTGCACAAAAAAGTTTTTTGCTTTCGCGATTTGCAGCTTTCTGCGCTCGCCCCACTCTCTCCGAATAATTTTATCGTGCTCTTTCAGCAGATAGTAATATTCGACTTGCCCGATAGTTTTTGTTTCAATTTCGGCTGTCCAAATCTCTCCTTCACAAGATAGTTTAATGGCGTTTGTTTCATCAAGGTTGCCTAACTCGGGTAAGGAACCGCAAATATAAACTTCTTGTCCGAAGTTGGCGCGATAGCTTGTTTGGAATTTTATAAGGCTCATTTTAGTTCATTTTTTCATTAAAAACACGGCATACGATTGATTTCAACCTCGTGATAACAAAACTACAACTATTTGAGCCGAATAGTGCTTTTAGAAGCGTTGTTTTTGATTTTAATTGAGTGCAAACGATTGCAAGAAAAACGCTTTTTGGCTGTCAACTATTAGCAGGAAAGAGGCCCCATTACTCGCTTAACAATCAGAATACAAATCAGTTAGTCCAAAAAACTGAGTATCACAAGAACAGCAATATCATCAATTGTGCCGTAATAACCCGCAAGAACATTGTCAATGGATAAACCGTAGCGTAGCTTACTGCCGGAAAATCGTTTCCTGCCGTAGCGTTAGCGTACGAAAGAGCGGGAGGATCGGTCATACTACCCGAAATTAATCCCATCAACGTGAAGTAATTGATTTTATAGACTTTTCTCCCGATAGTTCCCACTATAAGCAGCGGAACAACAGTGATAACGGCTCCGTATGCAATCCACTTGTATCCTCCGTTTACGATGGTTTCCACAAAGCCCTCTCCGGCACCCAATCCCACGCAGGCCAGGAACAACGCGATGCCTATTTCGCGAAGCATCAGGTTGGCGCTCATGGTGGTATAAGTTACCAAGCCGTACTTCGGCCCGAATTTGCTGATGAGAATGGCAACAATCAGCGGACCGCCCGCCAATCCGAGTTTTACGGGTTGCGGAATTCCCGGAAACATAAACGGGATGCTTCCGATTAATACTCCCAACGCAATTCCGATGAAAATGGAGATAAGATTGGGCTCGCGAAGACGTTTCAACGAATTTCCCAAAAATTTCTCTACATTGGCAATGGCCGCTTCGGAACCCACAACGGTTACGCGGTCGCCCAATTGCAGTTGCAAGCGCGGGTCGGCAATTAAATCAACACCGGCACGGTTGATACGGGTAATGTTAATTCCGTAAAGATTTCTCAACTTGAGCTGACCGATGGTTTTACCGTTAATTTCCGATTTTGTAACGTTTATGCGTCGCGAAATCAACTGACTGTCGAGTTTATTCCACTCGCTTCGGTCCATGTCAATTTTTTCACCAATCAGGGCTTCAATCAACTCTATATTCTGTAAATTGGTAACTACCAATATCTTATCTTTTTCTTCTAATACGGTGTGAGGCTGCGGCACCACCAACGTTCCCGAACCGCTGTGCAGAACGCGAGAAATCACAAATTCTCTATCGATAAGATTTTTTATTTCGTGAATAGCTTTGCCAAAAATAGCCGGATTATGCACCTGGAGCGAAAACATCTGAGCTTCTGTCATTTTCGAAGCGCTCGCAGTGCTGATGGTTTCGTTTTCCTTGGCAATATTAATTCTGAACAATGCCCTAAACAGTATCAGACTGAGGATAATTCCCACTACTCCAAGCGGATAAGCCACGGCATATCCCATAGCAATGGACGGGTCTTGCGAACCGGTAGCATCGAAATAGGTTTGCTGCGCGGCTCCGAGTCCGGGCGTATTGGTTACCGCTCCCGACAATATTCCCACCATGGTTGAAATAGGTAATCCGGTTATGAGATGAATCACGTAAGTGGTTATCACACCGAGAAAAACAACAGACGATGCCAATAAATTCAGGGTGATACCGCCTTCTTTGAAGGAAGAGAAAAAACTGGGTCCCACTTGCATCCCAATGGAGTAAATAAATAGAATAAGTCCGAATTCTTTTATGAAATGAAGAAT
The DNA here is from genome assembly GCA_964557135.1 of uncultured Petrimonas sp. GTDB lineage: Bacteria > Bacteroidota > Bacteroidia > Bacteroidales > Dysgonomonadaceae > Petrimonas. The sequence continues at coordinate 57,075 of CAZKZB010000013.1, forward strand.
ATGCTCATCAATTCCCAATCCAAAATGGCCGAAGAATATTCCGACAAACAAAATCCACGTAATTCCGAGCGAAACGCCGAAAATTTTAATTTTCCCCAATAAAATTCCGATTGAAATCACCAATGCAAGCACGAAAATGGCGTGTGCAACTCCCGATCCGAAAATCAAATCATTAATCCATTCCATAAATACAGCGGGTATAACCTAAAATAAGTAATAAATTTAAATCGGGTGCAAAGGTACAATTTATTTAGAGGGAAAGCAAAAGAAGTAGATTTTTTTGGAAATACGGATTTGTCTGAAAGAAAGCCGTATATTTGCGTGTCAAAAGCAAATATTTTTTCGAATTGACAAGCAAGATGGAGCTAAGTTCTGAGCAAATAGAAAAGATTGCAACATATTTCGAAACAAAACCTGTTTTAAAGGCATATTTATTTGGTTCTTATGTCAGGGAGCAAGCAACCGAAAACAGTGATGTGGATATTTTAGTTGAGTTGGACGATTCGCAACCCATTGGTTTAGAACTTATTCAGATGAGAATAGATTTGCAAGAATTACTCTCGAAACGGGTTGATTTAATTTCTTCTCGCGGTTTACTTAAACATGTTAAACCGAATATTGATGCGGAAAAAAAGCTGATTTATGCGAGAGAATAATCAGAAACTGTTTTGAGTTTTATGATTATCCGCAGAACGTCAGCTACTTTTTATTAACTCCGTCTTTTAAGACGGAGGTAGAGAATCTTCTCCTAAGCTCGGACTTTAGTCCTGAAAAGTCATGGCTAAAGCCTTTCCGTGAAGTTTATTTTGAATCTCCGCTTTAAAAAGTCGAGTTATTAGAACGCTTTACGGATAATTATTTTAAGTTTTTTCATGCAATATTTTTCGCCCTTACCTTCGCCGATAATATATTCAGCGCCATTGACCACGAACTAATTTCGTCTATTCCTCCCCTGTTTTACGAGAGAACTATCGCCTATTTCCATCAATTTAAAAAGCTCCTATAAATTTTATCACTTACTTTTTCACGCACACAACCGCCGCCCAATTATCCATTTCAGAAAAACGATTGAACACCAACCCGCATTCTTCACTTTTTTCGCGAATCGCCGGAATATCCTCCGTGTAAAAACCGCTCATAATAAGTTTCCCGCCGGGATTTAAGACTTTTGCATACGTAACAATATCTTGATAGAGGATGTTTCGGTTAATATTAGCAAAAATCACATCGTAAGATTCGGCACCCAACAGTTCAGCGGCGCCATGCATAACTTCGATATTCGAAATGTGGTTTAACCGAACATTATCCAACGCGTTTTCATAAGCCCATTCGTCGATATCTATCGCGGTAATGGGATTAGCGCCGCGCATGGATGCCAGAATAGCGAGTACAGCCGTTCCGCAACCCATATCTAAAACCGATTTTCCGTGCAAATCCATCGACAATATTTCTCTCAGAATCAACCCCGTGGTTTGATGATGTCCGGTGCCGAATGCCATTTTCGGGTCAATAAGTATACGATACGAATATTCTCCTTCCGGCTTGTGAAACGAACTGTGAATAATACAACTTTTTTCAATCACAATAGGCTGAAAATAGTGCTTCTCCCACTCTTCGTTCCAATTTTTATCTTCAATGGTTTTAAACGAATAGTCGATTTCGGCATCTAAGATAAAGTTCCGAAGCAAATTATCCAGTTTTTCAACGGAAAACATCGGTTTCGAAACATAAGCCAACAGACCAGAATCGGACTGAACAAAGCTTTCGAACTCAATTTCAGATAATTGTGCAGCTAAAACGTCGGTAACAGTATCGATATTTGGTGTACAATTAAAACTTACTTCAACGTATTTCATTTTTGACAGTTTTGACTCGCAAAAATACAACATTATTCGATACGTTGATTTCTAAAAAAATATTTAAATGCAAAATGAATTGTTTACGATTGTTAGAAAGAAACACTTTTTCTATTTAAAAATTTAAGAATATATTTTTTTGTCTTACATTTACCACACAAAAAAAGAATTAATGAAAAAAATTACCACAATAATACTTCTAATTTCCTTTATAATTTTCAATGCAAACGGACAAGGCAACAACGTCCAAACTCTTATTCAAGAGGGAGTTGTACTTCACGATTCGGCTGAATACAAAAAAGCTATTGAAAAGTTTGAACAGGCATTGAAAATAAACCCGAAATCGACGTTAGCGTTATATGAAATTTCACTTTCGTATCTTGAACTGAAAGATTATAAAAACGCATCGAAGTACAGCACTCAAGTAATTAACTCTAACGATAAAAGTCTTTCTGTAGGCGCTTATGCCGTAAAAAGTGAAGCTATGGCCGAAATGAATCAAATTGACAATGCTATAGCCCTTTTGCAGGAAGGTTTGATAAAAAACGGCGATTCTTATTTGCTACATTTTAATACGGCACTTAATTATTACAAAAAAGGAAACATCGATAAAACGCTTGAGCATGTGAGCCGCGCCGTAGAATTGGACAAAACATATAGCGGAGCTTTTCTTTTAAACGCTTATGCCCAACGAGATAAAGGATATTGGGTAAGGAGTATTTATTCATTTCAAATGTTTCTACTGCTTGAACCCGACAGCAAAAGATCGAAAAACGCTTTCGAAGAAATGCTGCAAACCATGCTCGTTAAACCGGTTAGTGAGGAACCGGTAGAGCGCTCTTTTATTCAACAGCAAATGATGCGAAATTCACCTGATAATACAACTCAACAATATAAAGCTCCGCCGCTCTCAATCGAAGAAGGATTAGATAGGAACTTTCTTTACAATGCCATGAAATCCACTTTAGATTCACTAAAGACAGAAGAAAACGGCGCAGATATCTATTATGCATTCAAGGAAGTAAACAAAACTATTCTCAATGTGCTTGAAAAAGAAACAGACGTTTTGAAAACAGGAACTTTCTGGACTTTTAATTATCCTTTTTTTACAAGCATTCTCAACTCCAATCATTACGAAACCTTTTGCAGATACATCAGTGTTTCTTATTTTCCGGAATCGCTTGAATGGTGGGAAAACAATAAAACGGAAGCCGAAAACTTCATCCATTGGTTTGAAAAAGGAGAAGATGACGGAAAAAATTGAAAAAAAACGTTATCTTTGCGATTCAGCTTCAACCCTTGTATGGAAAGATATAGTGAAGAACAATTATTAGAAGAATTACGCGACCCTAAAACCCAACGAGAGGGCTTCGCAAAATTAGTTTCGGAATACAGCGAAAGATTATACTGGCAGATTCGAAAAATGGTATTATCGCACGATGATGCCAACGATATTCTTCAGGACGTTTTTATTAAAGCTTGGACTAATATCGATAACTTTCGCGGAGAATCAAAGTTAACAACGTGGTTATACAGAATCGCCATTAACGAAAGCATTACCTTCCTCAACAAAAAAAGGAATCAAAATAATATCTCGGTCGATGCCGAAGACTCCTTCCTCTTAAACACCCTCGAAGGAGATGAGTATTTCGATGGCGACGAAGCACAAAAATTACTTCAACGAGCCATTTTAACTCTCCCCGAAAAACAACGCTTAGTATTCCAAATGAAATATTTCGATGAAATGAAATACGAGGAGATGTCCGACATCTTGGGCACGTCTGTTGGAGCGCTAAAAGCATCGTATCATCATGCCGTTAAAAAGATTGAAAAATTTTTAACAGATTCCAATTAAACCTTTAACCTATGCGGAAGTCTATCTTACGTACAGCGCAAAAACAAATGGTATGGAAACAAAAATAAAAAAATTAAACGAGATAGATAAAAGCAATCCATTTACCGTGCCCGAAAACTATTTCGCCAGGTTTAACGAAGAGATAATGAATCGTTTACCTGAAAAAGAAATAGCAAAACCAAAGACCGTTTCAATGTGGGACAAAGCCAAACCTTGGATTTATATGGCTGCTATGTTTGTGGGAATCTTTTTTGCCATTCAATTGCTTACAAAAAACAGTATAAATCAACAACAAGATTCCGCAAATCAAATTGCAACAATACAATCTACTCAGTCCACCGATGATTATTGGTCAAAAGTACAGATAAGTGAGGAAGAGTTTTATCAATATTTGGAAGAGCAATTAGTAAAAGACGGTTATTACGATTACATGTATAACCAAATTTATATGAATTAAGGATATAATTTAATAAATACATCATTCTAAGTTATGAAACGAGCATGTATATTGGTTACACCCAAGTAAATGATTATTGCGAGTTCCATACTACTTTAATGAATAATAAAAAATAATCGTATGAAAAAGAACATCACACTTCTATATTTAGCTCTTATATTCAGCACATTAACATCTTCAGGCATTGCTCAGGTTCGGAAAATGAATATGGCCGATTACGAAAAAAGGAAGGCGGAATTCATCACTAAAGAAGCCGGATTGACCAAAGAGGAAGCCAGCAGATATTTCCCACTGTACAACGATTTGTCGAAGAAAAAATTCGAACTTCACAAACAACACAGGGATAAAGTGGAGAAAATGAAACAAAACAACAAGAATATGTCTAATGAAGAATATCGTCAACTTCTTGAGAACGATGTAGATGTAAGAGTAAAAGAAGCCGAATTAGACAAGCAGTATTCCGAAAAACTGGAAAAGATTCTCTCCCCCGAAAAACTCTACCGTGCCCAACAAGCCGAACGAAAGTTTATGCAACAAGAGGTTATGAAGTTTAGAGGAAATTGATAAGTAAATGGATATAAAACAACCCCGTAATTTTTGAAGTTACGGGGTTGTTTTTTGATGTTAATTCTTCAAAGATTATCTTGTTTTTTTCTTAATTTTATCCTTTCAAATTTTCAACACGTCAAACATGTCTAATATTCCAATCTGGTCAAAAGCTTTTCTATTAGTTAGTTTTTTCACGTTATCTACTCTTGCACAAGATCATATATCGATAAAGTCAGGCAAATTATGGCCCGACAACAACGGAACCCACATAAACGCCCACGGCGGCGGACTTCTTTTCAGCAACGGAAAATATTATTGGTTTGGCGAACACAAGGCCGAAAAAACCAATAACGCCACAGTTGGAATAACCTGTTACTCTTCCGCCGATTTGTTGAACTGGACATACGAAGGCGTTGCCTTACCCGTATCGGAAGACGAAAACAGCGATATCGTAAAAGGTGCAGTGATGGAACGTCCCAAAGTTATTTACAATCCCAAAACCGACAAGTATGTCATGTGGTTTCACCTTGAGTTAAAAGGGAAAGGATACAGTGCGGCAAGAGCAGCAGTGGCAGTCAGCGACAAAATTACCGGACCTTACACCTATATCGGCTCTAAAAGAATCAATGCCGGGCATTATCCGTTCGATATGCCGGAAAGCATAAGAAACGCGAAACTGAACCCAAAAGAATTTGAAAAATGGTGGACGCCCGAATGGTATAAGGCGATTGAAAACGGTTTATTTATACAAAGAGATTTAGAGGGCGGACAAATGTCGCGAGACATGACGCTCTACATGGATGACGACGGCAAAGCATACCATATTTTCGCGTCCGAAGAAAATCTCACCTTACACATTGCCGAACTTACCGATGATTTCCTGAATCACACCGGAAAATATGTCCGGGTGGCGCCCGCGGGACACAACGAAGCTCCCGCCATCTTCAAACGAAAAGGGGTTTACTGGATGATAACTTCGGGTTGCACGGGATGGGAGCCGAACGAAGCCCGCATGTTCTCTTCCGAGTCGATTTGGGGGCCGTGGACACAGCATCCGAATCCTTGCAGAGGCGACAAATCGGAAATAACATTTGGAGGACAAAGCACTTTTATTCAAAAAATTGAAGGTAAAGAAGACGCCTATCTATTCATGGCCGACATGTGGCGCCCGAAAAATCCGATTGACGGAAGATATATCTGGCTGCCCGTTCAATTTGAAAACAACGTCCCGTTTATTGAGTGGATTGACGAATGGGATATCGATTTTTACAACAAATAGCTCACTTGAGAACCGAAAAAATAATCAAATCATGGAACGAAAAAAAATATTCCTACTTGTCTCAGCTTTATTTATCACAGGCACCATAGCCGCCCAAGTCTCTTTCGGAAAACCGGAAAAGATAAACGAAAACTGGAAATTCGCACTTCAAGACATAGAAAATGCAAAGAACACAGATTTCAACGATTCCAGGTGGCAGAAAATCGATTTACCGCACGACTGGAGCGTGAAAGGACAGCTTAGCCCTACTCTGGCAAGTTGTACCGGATATCTTCCCGGCGGAATCGGATGGTACCGCAAAAGCATAAATATTCCGATTGAGAAGCAGAACGAAAAAGTTTACTTCTATTTCGAGGGAGTTTATAACCGCAGCGACGTCTATATCAACGGACAACACGTAGGAAACCGACCAAACGGTTACATTTCGTTTATGTACGACGCTACCCCCTTTCTTAAATTCGGAGAAGAAAACATAATTGCCGTACGGGTTGACCACAGCCGTTCGGCAGACTCCAGGTGGTATACCGGCTCCGGAATCTATCGCGATGTTTGGTTGGTTTATTCAAACCCCGTACACATTGCCCAATGGGGAGTTTACGCCTATCCCGAAGTTTCCAAAAACCGGGGAGTACTAAACATAGAGGTAGAAGTGAACAACGATTCAAAAAACAGTGAAAGCCTGACTATTGTGAACGAACTGTTCGATAAAAACGGGAAATCCATGGCACGAAATCGAGAAAGACTTTCCGTTTCACCGGGAAATACATCAAAAATCACCCCCAAATTATCGGTGTCCAATCCCGCGCTTTGGTCTATCAACAATCCCTACTTATACACGCTGAAAACCAGCGTTTTGAAAAACGGGAAAGAGATTGATTCTTCCGAAACAAAAACCGGATTCAGAACCTATACGTTTGACCCCAACAAAGGATTTGCGCTGAACGGAGAATGGATGAAAGTAAAGGGAGTTTGCCTGCATCACGATGCGGGAGTTCTCGGATCTGCCGTTCCGAAAGATATCTGGAAGCGTAGGTTGTTGAACCTGAAAGAAATCGGATGCAATGCTATTCGTACCAGTCATAATCCGCAAGCAAGTGATTTGTACGAATTGTGCGATGAACTCGGTTTTCTGGTTATGAACGAAGCTTTTGATGAATGGGAATTTCCCAAACGCAAATGGCTTGAGGGTTGGAACGTGGGCACACCCGGATTTGAAGGCTCGTATGACTTTTTCGAAGAATGGGGAGAGCGCGACCTGGCCGATATGGTTCGTCGCGACAGAAACCACCTCTCCATTTTCGCTTGGAGCATCGGCAACGAAGTGGATTATCCCAACGACCCATACTCGCATCCCGTTCTTGATGGCGGGGGCGATACAGGTTTCACGCAGCCCATTTTCGGAGGATACAAAAAAGACGCCCCCGATGCCATGCGATTAGGCAATATTGCCAAACGACTGGCGGCTGTTGTCAGAAAATACGATAAATCGCGCCCCGTGACAGCAGGATTGGCCGGTGTAGCCATGTCTAACGAAACCGAATATCCCGACGCGTTGGATATCGCGGGATACAATTATACGGAAAGTATGTATGATTCCGACCATAAAAAATACCCGAATCGAGTGATTTTCGGAAGCGAAAACCGTCACGACCTCAATGCGTGGAAAGCGGTAAGAGACAAAGAATTTATTTTCGGACAGTTTCTATGGACGGGCATCGATTATTTGGGTGAATCCGGTAGGTGGCCGTCGCGAGGATTTTATTCGGGACTATTGGATTTCGGAGGATTTATCAAGCCACGCGGCTATTTTCGCCAATCGTTATGGTCGGATAAACCCATGGCTTATCTCGGTACGTATCCCACGCCGGGCAAAGGCAGTGTCAGTCAGATGAAAGACGTTTGGTCGCAACTCGAAGCCGAAAGCAGTTCAAACTACGTGGAACGAACGCCATCGATTGACGCCTGGCCGGTTTGGAATTACCATGACGGACAAATGATTCGGGTGGTTTGTTACACCAACGCCCAACAAGCAAAACTTTTACTCAACAATAATGAAGTGGGTGCCGCTCAACCTTATAACAGCGAAACCGGCATCATTTATTGGGACATTCCGTATCAATCGGGAACACTTAGGGTTGTCGGAACGGACAACGCGGGAAAAGAAATCAGCAACTACGAAATCAGCAGTTCGCAACGGCCTGCCGCCCTTAAAGTCGTCTCAGAAGAGCAAACCATTACGGAAGACGGCGTTGCGCAAATTATAGTGCAAGTGGTGGACGAAAAGGGTGTTACCGTAATGTTGTCGGACAACGAAGTAACCTGTCGGATTATCGGAAATGCGCGTTTGTTGGGATTAGAAGCAAGCAATAATTCCGATATGAGCGATTACACAGACAATGTGCACCGGGTTTTTCACGGACGTATCTTGGCTGTTATAAAACCAACCGGACAAACAGGCGATGAAATACGAGTACACTTTTCTTCGCCTTGGTTAAAACCTGCGGAAACAACCGTTCGCGTAAAGTAAGTTCGGTAAAAATAATTATTCTGTAAAATAATTCGCATCAAATTGAACAATTTAAAAGAAATTCATCCAATTTTATTACCTTTGCAGCTTGTTTAAAGGGAATGAGAAGAAAATTTCCTGAAAAATCACTCATGTATAATATGCTGCAAATTTCAGAGCGGGGTGTACAAATGCCCGCTTCCCCCATAAGAAAATTAGCTCCCCTTTCAGACGCCGCAAAAGCGCAAGGAGTAAAAGTATATCACCTGAATATCGGACAACCCGATTTGCCGTCGCCGCAAGTGGCGTTGGAAGCCATCAGAAGTATCGACAGAACCATCTTAGAGTATAGTCCCAGCGACGGATACAGGTTCTATCGCGAAAACTTAGTGAAGTATTATGCGAAATTCGATATTCATCTTTCTCCCGAAGATATCATTGTAACCGCGGGAGGTTCGGAGGCGGTTTTGTATGCGTTTATGGCATGTCTGAATCCGGGCGACGAAATTATTGTTCCCGAACCGGCTTACGCCAACTATATGGCCTTTGCCGTATCGGCGGGAGCGGTCATCAAAACCATTCCGACAAACATCGACACCGGGTTTAAGTTGCCGGAAATAGAAAAATTCGAAGAACTCATCAATCCGAGAACGAAAGGAATTCTTATCTGCAATCCCAACAATCCCACCGGATATGTCTATACGGCCGATGAGATGGAGCAAATAAGACTTTTGGTGAAGAGACACAATCTTTACTTGTTTTCCGACGAAGTTTACCGAGAATTTATCTACAGCAACGCACCTTATATTTCGGCCTGTCATTTGAAAGAAATCGAAGAAAATGTGGTCTTAATCGACTCGGTTTCTAAGCGATACAGCGAGTGTGGAATTCGCATCGGATGCTTGATTACGAAAAACAAAAGAGTACACGATACGGTAATGAAGTTTTGCCAGGCACGGCTGAGTCCTCCGTTAGTCGGACAAATTGCGGCAAACGCTTCGCTGCAGGAAAACGGAGGATATATGCAGCGGAATTTCGATGAATACAAGAGCCGTCGCGATTTTCTTATCGACCGACTCAACAAAATTCCCGGCGTATATTCGCCTCAACCCGAAGGTGCATTTTATACGCTCGCGAGCCTACCCGTTGCCGATGCCGATGAGTTCTGTGCTTGGTGCTTATCGGATTTCCGATACGAAAATCAGACCGTTTTTATGGCTCCGGCATCGGGATTTTACGTTACGCCCGGACTGGGGAAAAACGAAGTGCGTATAGCTTATGTACTGAATAGAAATGATTTAGATAAAGCATTGACCGTTCTCGAAAAAGCATTAGAGCAATATAACAGCAAAAAGTAAAAACGCCAACCGATGTAACCCTAATGAAATGAATACCGAACTTTTTATAGCTAACCGAATTTACAAAGGCGACAAGAAAAACGAAAAACGCGTTTCATCGCCTGCCATAAAAATAGCCATTGCCGGAATAGCGCTCGGATTGGCCATTATGATTGTGGCAGTGTGCATCATTATCGGTTTCAAAAAAGAAATTCGCGAAAAGGTTATCGGATTTGGTTCGCACTTACAAATTACAAGTTTCGACAGCAATACTTCGTACGAACACGCCCCAATCGCTTTCTCCGACACGTTGAGAAACAAACTGCAAAGTAATCCCGAGATTGCCCGGGTACAGAAGTTTATTACAAAACCGGGAATCATTAAAACCAATGAAGATTTCCTGGGAATCGTACTGAAAGGTATTTCAGATGATTACGATTGGCATTTTTTCAAAAAAAATCTAATCGAAGGTGATATTATAAATTTAAATGACACATCGGATGTAAATCAGGCAATTATATCGCAAAATATCGCAAAAAAACTGCACCTGGAATTAGGCGACAATTTTACCACTTATTTTGTGCAGGAGCCCGTTCGCGCCCGACGGTTTACCATTGTAGGCATTTACGAAACCAATTTCGATGACTACGACAAACTCTTCGTGATTACCGATGCGAATATTCTCTCTAACCTGAACGGCTGGGAACCCGATATGGTGAGCGGAATAGAAGTATTAGTAAACAATTACGGCAAACTCGACCAAACGGCGCAAGATCTGTTTTTCGAAATGTCAACCTACAAAGACCGATTCGGAAATTCGCTTTATACCCGCTCCATAAAAGATATCAATCCAATGATTTTTAACTGGTTGAATCTGCTCGACATGAATGTTTGGGTAATACTGATACTGATGATTTTAGTTTCGGGGTTTACCATGATTTCCGGTTTGCTCATTATCATTCTGGAGCGCACCAATATGATTGGAATGCTTAAATCGATGGGCGCGCGCGATTTCAGTATACGCAAAGTTTTTCTCTACCTCTCCACATTCCTCATCGGCCAAGGAATGTTTTGGGGAAACATTATCGGCCTTGTTTTCTGCCTGTTGCAAAAACATTTTCAAATTATCAAACTCGATCCGGCTACGTATTATCTCTCCGCCGTTCCCATCGATTTGAATCCGTGGCTTATTGTCCTGCTGAATGTCGGCACACTGCTTGTTTCGTTGCTTATGATGATTGGTCCCTCGTTTTTAGTGGCTAAAATTACGCCGGCAAAATCGATAAAATTCGAATAAAACAGCATCAGCACACACAACCAGATAGTTATCAGCAGGTTAACTGCCTGTTGAAAACTTGTTTAAAAGCTGTCTATAAGTTGTTTATAATTATGGCCTAAAAAATTTGCAAAAAGCTTGTTTCATTCGTTATATTTGTAGCACACAAAAAGAAGAAATCAGTACGAAAATCGTACGAGATAATATTAGGAGTTCTTTGGCATTTTGTACGCAATAAAAAGATTAGGATCAACAAGAGGCGCAGTACCACAATTCAGCACCACTTGTAGCGTTTCCGCCATAAAAACCTTCCCCAAAGAATGCTTTTATCACGAGACCAGATCGTAATCCTCGTATTCCAAACCTTTTATCGGGCTATCCTATTGAGCATTTTCGAAAGATTCAAACCGAATCCGGACAAAACAGCAACGTAGAACACCGGCGCGATAAATGATTTTGTAGAATCAAGATTTACTCACCATTTTACTGAGTGTAAAAGCACAGGAACTTGAAGAGAAATCTTACAGACGATGTTCGGGATGAACTTCCCGGGTTTGCGATGTTAAGACGAGAAAATGAGCCGTGTTTTAGCGAATCGGAGAAAAATGATTTGAAAGCAATTTTAAAAAGTTCGCCTCTGATTGAATGACGATTTTCTGTTGGCTTTGCCAATTCAATTGTTACGTGTTTCCCACAAAATGGTTGTTAAAGAAATGAAAGCATTAAAGTTTCAACGCACAAAGTTTGGAAACATACTTTTTCGTTCTCTCCCTTTAGTTTTTGTTCGAAATCTCACGGATGCTCGCATCCATCAGATAGACTACAGAAAAATTACAGACAAGCATCGACTACGTTTTTCGGATCTTCGGAAGTACCGTTTTGCAAAAGACGGACCAAGAGATCGGTTTACTGGTAACACCATTCCACGCTTACCGATTTTCTTTTTTATGCTTCCAAATTTGAAGACGCTATTTGCCGATATTTGATACAACCATTTCAAGCAGAGGCAAATCAACAACTTAGGGCTGCATTTATGGTTTCACACTGTTTCTGACGCCTTAGGCTGTATTCACGTTTTGAAGTATATACATACATTCCGAAATTGAACCTTACCGTTTGAACAATCTGAGAGCAAATTCTGCAGAATACGTTTGAAGTACAGTTGTGTACACAATACTTGGAACTCCTTCCTATAGAAAAAAGACCGGCTTTTCAGTCGGTCTTTTTTTGTTTTATGGGAAACCCGCACAGCGGTTATCAACCACCTTGCGGATTGAAATTATGCTCAAGACGGCACCAGAACTCCGATCGTAGCGCTAATTCATCGACAGCACCATGCGATTCTCTTTCGCCATTTTACGCATATTCAGCATTTTAGTTACAATTCTTGCGGAGATTCATTCGGCTTCTCTACACAACCCTATCATCTATTTTAATACAATAATTATTAATTTTTTATATATTCCCATGCAATGCCACTTTTTTTTATATATTTGCGAAATCTTTGCTCAAAAAAACACAAAAAAGATTATTGAAAAATCAAAAAAAACTAAAGAAATGAAAAAACTAAGTATTTTTTTATCAAGTCTATTAGCTATCTTTCTAATAGGAAATTTAAGTAGTTGTTCGAAAGATCAAATTGTTAACCTTGACGATGAACAAACAACAATTACAGTTAACTCACAAACTCGTTCAGCAAAAGCACTATTTCCCAAGAAGAGTATTGAAGATTACAAACTTCTGAAAGCAAAGTTAGACGCCGGTGAAGATATCTCGGCAGAATTAACAGCGCTGTATATAGAGAAATACAGTAAAATGGAGGGACAAGGTGCAGAAATTGTTCTGAATCAAATTTTATCAGCTATAAATCCGGATGATTACGTTTGTGATAATGAAACCCATTTATCGAAATACATAAGAGCTACCACAAAAGATTGGGGAATTGGGCGTATAGGTCAAAAAGTAGGCTGTTTTTTAGTTCCTTTTGTCAATAGGTCAAA
>CAZKZB010000014.1:0-61420 GCA_964557135.1 uncultured Petrimonas sp.
TTCATGATGCAAAGATAATAAATATTTATGAAATAATTGCCGTCAGGTTAATAACGCGAGAGCCTCCGGTTTTTCCCGTTTTCATTTGCTCGAAATCAAAAAAGTGCAACAACGTTACAACTTCATCAAAAGTGAAGTCTTTGGGCGAACTTAAAAAACGATTTACTAATTTTTCTTTCCTTCCCATAATTCTTAACGCAAAAATAGATAATTATTTTTATTGCAACTAATTTTATTAGATTTTAGTTGCAGCAATCCTGATATTCAATGCAGATTAAAGCCTCAATAGTGTGAAATATCATTTAGTTAAACAACTCAATGCCTCATTCAAGGACGAAACAAAATTCACCTGTTTTCCCTTATTACTTTCGTAAATAAAACTTTTTAAACTTTCACTCGTAAATATCGAAAAATCGCCAATAATGACAAGATGAATACGATAATTTGAAAATTTTTGAAGAATTTCGCCCGCCATTTTATTTTTCAAATCAAAAAAATCTATTGTCAAATTTTCTTGATAAATGATGACTTTGTCATAACCCTGATAATAAAGGGTACCCAATAAATCTAAGGCATCTTGCGTATTTCGAATTAGTATATTGCCGGAAATTACTTCCGCAATTTTCACTTCATCTATTTCGTGAGATTGAATTTTCATTTTTCTATTATTAATTTCACTTGTGCACCACAAAAGCTCTACGCCAACACAAAATCCAACTGTTTACGCTCTAAATTGGCGCGCGCCACCTGAATAGCAACGGCTTGTCCCAGTCGATACTCACGTCTTGTGCGACGGCCTACCAAACGATAATTCTTTTCATCCAACTCGTAAAAATCGTCGTCCAACTCCCGAATGGGAATCATTCCTTCTACCTTGTTTTCATTGATTTCAACATAAATTCCCCATTCGGTAATACCCGATACTACCCCATCGTAAACCTTCCCGATTTTGTCGGACATAAATTCCACTTGCTTGTATTTAATGGAATCGCGCTCGGCATTTGCCGCCACTTGTTCCATCTCGGAACAGTGCTTGCATTCGGCTTCCAAATCGCCCTGATTGACACTGCCTCCGCCATCGAGATAGCGCTCCAGCAACCGATGAACCATCATATCGGGATAACGGCGAATGGGTGATGTGAAGTGCGTGTAAAAATCGAACGCCAATCCGTAATGCCCCACGTTTTTGGTGGAATAAACCGCTTTCGACATCGTGCGGATGGCGATAGTTTCCACCAAATTTTCCTCGGGGCGACCTTGCACTTTGTCCAACAGCGAGTTGATGCTCTTTGCCACATCTACTTTACTGCCTTCGGTTTTAATTTTATGTCCGAAACGGAGGATAAACGTGTTGAGCGTGTCGAGTTTTTCGGGGTCGGGAATATCGTGAACGCGATACACAAAGGCTTTCGCTTTCTTATCTTTAGCCACTCTGCCAATGGTTTCGGCGACGGTGCGGTTGGCAAGCAGCATAAACTCTTCGATGAGGTGATTGGCTTCTTTTTGCTCCTTGAAATAGACGCCGAGCGGTTTGCCTTTTTCGTCGAGATTGAACTTCACTTCGTACCGCTCGAAATTGATGGCGCCGTTGGAAAACCGTCGGTCGCGCAGCTGCAGAGCCAGATTGTTGAGCGTGAGAATTTCGGAAGAGAAAGCCCCTTTTCCGGTTTCGATAACCGTTTGCGCGTCGTCGTAAGTCAATCGGCTGTCGGATTTGATAACCGTGCGGGCGATGCGCGATTTTTTGATTTCGGCGTGTTCGTTGAGTGTGAAAATAACCGAGAAACAGAGTTTTTCTTCCTTGGGGCGCAGCGAACACAAACCGTTACTCAATCGTTCGGGCAACATCGGGATAGTTCTGTCCACCAGATAGATGGATGTGGCGCGGTTTTCGGCTTCTTTGTCGATAATGTCGCCGGATTTTACGTAATGCGTAACATCGGCAATGTGTACGCCCACTTCCCACGTGGTGGGCGAAAGTTTGCGCAGCGAAAGCGCGTCGTCGAAATCTTTGGCGTCTTTCGGGTCGATGGTTATGGTAAACACGTCGCGGAAATCTTCGCGCTTGGCAATCTCTTTTTCATCAATCTTTTCGGGGATTAAATCGGCGGCTTTTTCCACGTTCTCGGGATATTTGTACGGCAAATCGTACTGTGCCAAAATGGAGTGCATTTCGGTAGTGTTGTCGCCCGGTTTGCCCAGCACGTCCAGCACTTTTCCGATGGGATTGTTGGCTTTTTGCGGCCACGAAACTACTTCCACCACCACTTTATCGCCGTTTTGGGCTCCGTTCAGGTCTTCGGAGGGAATAAAAATATCGTTTGCCAAAAACTTGCTGTCCATTACCAAAAAGGCGAAATGCTTTTGCACTTCAAGCACGCCCACAAATCGGGTTTGGGCGCGTTGCAAAATTTCCACCACCACGCCTTCGGTATCGGCGTGTTTGCGTTTTGCCAACAGCTGAATGCGCACGCGGTCGCCGTTCATGGCGTGTTTGGAGTTTCGTTCGGGGATGTTTACCACGTTGCCGTCGTCATCGGGCACGAAGAAGTTTTTGCCGTTGCTGCGGCGTTCAAAACGCCCTTCGAGCATAAGTCCGCGGTTGTTGATGCGGTATCTGCCGCGCGAAGTTTCGAGCAAAACATCTTCGGCGCGAAGTCGGTCTAACGCTTTTACCAGCGTGCGGCGACCTTCTTCGCCACGAATATTGAACGCGGCGGCTATCTGTTTATAGTTGAATTGTTTGTCGTTATTTTGCGTGAGAAAATTGACAACGAGTTGCGATAACTCTTTTTTTCTCAATTTTGTTTCAGATGGTGCAGATGATGATTTTTTTCTCATAATTTTCGATTAATGTGTCTGTTATTAGAATATGTAACAACGAAACGGCGATTTAGTTAATGCAAAGTAACGAAAAAATGTTGGGATGGGGTTATTTGCGGAGATAAAGTTGGATTTATTGACCGGCAATCGGGCGGGAATGACTATTTTTGCATTTAAGTTAATGATACGAAAAAATGAGTACAAAAAAAATCCTAATCACCGGCGCCAGCGGATTTATCGGCAGCACAATTGTTGACCGAGCGTTGGAACTCGGTTACGAAACGTGGGCGGGCATTCGGGCGAGCAGTAGTCGTGAATATTTGCAAGATGAGCGCATTCGGTTTATCGACATAAACTACGGCGACAAGGAGAAGATGAAAGCGCAATTGCGCAAATTTGTCGATGAAAACGGGCGTTTTGACTATATTGTTCACTGCGCGGGATTGACCAAAGCGGTGCAAAAAACGGATTTTGAGCGGATAAATTTCCGGCACGTCAAGAATTTTGCCGACGCTCTCGTAGAATCGGACGCCGTTCCCCGCCTGTTTGTTTTTATGAGCACATTGGGCGCCATCGGCGTGGGCGACGAGACAAACTACACGCCGCTGGCTTGCGATTGCGCGCCCAACCCCAACACAGCGTACGGAAAAAGCAAGCTGAAAGCGGAAGAATACTTGCAAAGTTTGACCGATTTCCCTTACGTTTTTCTTCGTCCCACAGGCGTTTACGGTCCGCGCGACAGAGATTACCTGATTTTGATGCGCGCCGTAAAAAACGGACTGAGCGTGGGCGCGGGTTTCCGTAAACAGTTGCTCACATTTATCTATATCGACGATTTGGTGAAGATTATCTTCAGGTGCATCGACAAAAATATTTACCGCCGCGCATACAATGTTGCCGACGGCGACGTATATACCGACGCTGAATTTAACGCCATCGTACAGCGGGCATTGCAGAAAAAGCGCGTTTTACGCTTTAAAATCCCCCTCGGATTGGTGAAGGTTGCGGCGATTGTGAACGAAAAGATATTCGGTTTGTTGGGACGACCAACTACCTTCAATTCCGATAAATACAAGATTATGAAGCAGCGAAACTGGGCGTGCGATATTTCACCGTTGCAGCGCGATTTGGACTTTCAACCCGATTATCGGTTGGAAGCGGGCGTGGAGAGAACGGTTGCGTGGTATCGGGAGCGGAAGTGGCTGTAAATTTAAGACTTGGAGACAGGGCGACTTGGCGAGAGGGAGACGACAGATTTGCTCTTGTTTTAGAAATCGTAAGAACGGAAAAACTCACAAATCCTTTACAACTTCAATGAAATAAAGTATTTTTGTATTAACAAGATATTGCAAATGAAACGCACAGAAATAATAGAAGAAATAAAAAACATGCTGCAAAAAGTAGCTCCCGATGCGAAAACAATCCTATACGGCAGCGAAGCGCGTGGTGACGCTCGAGAGGACAGTGACATTGACTTGTTAATTGTTGTTGATAAAAACAAGTTAACATTAGCCGAGGAACAGGCTATTACATTACCTCTTTACGAAATAGAACTTCGATGGGGAGTACTGATAAGTGCGCGTGTGATATTGAAAAAAATATGGGAAAACAGACCTTTCAAAACACCGTTTCAATTAAACGTATTAAATGAAGGCATTGTGATATGAAAGAAAAAATGGACAAAGAAAGCGTTAATGCACTCATTGCTTACAGACTCGAGCGCTCTGCTGAAACAATGATGGAAGCCGAAATATTGCTGCGCGAAGAACACTTCAATGCTACAATAAATCGATTGTACTACGCTTGTTATTACGCTGTTTCGGCACTACTCCTACAAAACCAAATTGTAACACAAACACACAATGGTGTAAAAACGATGCTTGGATTACATTTTGTTGCATCGGGGAAACTTCCGATTATAACAGCCGCAACTTACAATACGCTCTTCGAAAAAAGACAAAGCGGAGATTATGACGACTTTATTTTTTTCGATAAAGATATGACACAAAGTCTGTTTGAAAAAGCAAATGAATTTATTCTAGAAATCAAGAAACTCATTGACCTATAAAAACATATACTTTTCCGTTGTTGTTTTAAGAACAAATAACGCCCAATCAACACGTTTCAATCTTTATTTTTGTACTTTTGCGATTTAACAATTGAAGAAGATGAACATTGCTTTAATCGGTTACGGAAAAATGGGGCGCGAGATTGAGAAAATCGCCCGCGAGCGCGGACACAACGTTGTTTGCACCATCGACGTAAACGAAAACGATAAATTCAACTCGCCCGAGTTCAAAAACGCCGATGTAGCCATTGAGTTTACATCGCCCGAAAGCGCCGTGGCAAACTATCGCAAGGCGTTTGCTGCAAACATCTCCGTGGTTTCCGGAACTACCGGCTGGCTGGAAAATCTCGATGAGATAAAACGCGAATGCACACAGAACGGAAAAACGTTTTTTTACGCCTCCAATTTCAGTTTGGGAGTGAATATATTTTTCGCCCTCAACGCGCATCTGGCGAAGATAATGAACCAATTTCCCGATTACGACGTGCGGATGGAGGAAACGCACCACATCCACAAATTAGACGCGCCCAGCGGAACCGCCATCACACTTGCCGAAGGCATAATTGAGAACATCGGCCGAAAGCAAAAATGGGAATTGGAAAACGCGGCTTCGGCTGATTCGCTGGCAATTAAATCGTTTCGCGAAGGCGAAGTTCCCGGCATTCACACCGTTATTTACGAATCAGGAGTGGACAGCATCCGCATAACCCACGATGCCAAAAGCCGCAAAGGTTTTGCGCTGGGCGCCGTTTTGGCTGCCGAGTTTACGAAAGGCAGGAAAGGTTTTCTGGGAATGGGGGATTTGTTGAAATTGGATACACTCGCCCCCTGAAGGGGAGTTTTAGGGCTACAAATCATTATCGCACATCAATCATTCACGTTAAATTCGTTGCCCGTCCTTAAAACTTTTTAGTGATACAAACACCCGATGAAAGAAAACAAGACAAATATCAAATCAGAATTGGTTGAAAAGCTAAAAGACGAAAACGTCTTTTGGTCGTACAACGTTGATAGTGTGGAGCAAATAGACGACAGAATGCTCATTCTGAAAACGCTTGTGCATTTAGATTTGCCGGAAATCGATCAATTGTTTCAGATTTTTCGCTTTGAAAAAATAAAAAAAGTGTGGCGCGAGGAATTGGCTATTTCAGGCGAATATTACCGCACCCTTAATCGTTTTTTGGCTTGGTGGTATTTCAAAATAAAAAATCCCGACAGTTATTTAAAGTCGATGGAAACCAGACATATCAATTCGTTTGTTTAGAGATATGAAAAGTGCATTAGCTACAAAAACCGAAAAGATATTTGAAAACGTATCGAAGATGGAAACCATCAAACCTTATGTTTTGGTGGGCGGAACAGCTTTATCGCTTCAAATCAACCACAGAAAAAGTGAAGACTTGGATTTTATGAAATGGCGCACTTCCAAAACTGAGAAAATGGAAGTTGAGTGGTTTAAAATAGAAAAAGAGTTGTCTGAAATCGGGAATATCACATCCCGGAACCTATTGGATATTTATTTGGTGGATTTTGTAGTGGACGACGTGAAGTTATCGTTTTATGCCAACTCCAACTATTCACCAATAACAAAAGCTATTAATTACCAAAACAACATAAAACTTGCCGACATAAACGCCATTATGGCAATGAAAATGGAAGTTTTGATGCGCAGAAGCGCTTTTCGGGACTATTACGACATATATGCCATGCTCAAAAACGGTGTCGACATTCATACATCCATAGTATCGGCAATAAAATATTCGGGACATCGATTAAAAACCAAAAACCTTATTTCGATGCTAACCAACAGCGCCAGATTCAAAATAGATGGAAACTTCAAAAACTTAGACCCAATTTACGACGTTTCCCCAAAAGAAATTGAACAATTTATCAAGGAACAACTAATGAACGACCCTGCTTTTCCAAAAATAACAAACAAATGACAAACAAAACATCCCAATCAAATAACACCCCGCCGCCCGCTTCCTTTCAGGATAGAGCGAAAGCGGCATCGCGCCGTCAATGGCTTTGGTTTGCCGTGTGGGTAATTGCCACATTGCTGTTCGCGATTTGGTACGGAAACTTGTGGATAATGCTGTTTATTCCGCTCTTTTTCGATATTTACGTAACCAAATACGTGCCCTGGTCGTGGTGGAAAAAGTCGGAAAACAAAGCCGTTCGCAAAACGATGGAATGGGTAGATGCCATTCTGTTCGCGTTGGTGGCGGTATATTTCATCAACACGTTTTTCTTTCAAAACTACCAGATTCCGACTTCGTCGTTGGAGAAATCGCTGCTCGTGGGCGATTTTCTGGCAGTAAGCAAAATGAGCTACGGACCGCGCGCGCCGATGACGCCGCTGTCGTTTCCGTTGGCGCAGCACACCATGCCCGTTATCGGCGGAAAATCGTATTTCGATAAACCGCAGTGGAAATACCGTCGCCTGAAAGGATTCGGACAGGTAAAGCGAAACGACATTGTGGTTTTCAACTTTCCGGCCGGTGATACGGTCGCGCTCAACCAACAAGCGGTTGATTTTTACACGCTTTCGCGATATAATTCCAACGGAAGCGCAGGTATTCGTTCAGACAAACGCACTTACGGCGATGTGGTTTTTCGCCCCGTCGACAGACGCGAAAACTATGTAAAACGCTGCATCGGACTTCCGGGCGAAACCATAGAACTTCGCGACGATCACGTCTATATTGACGGACAGCCAATTCCCAGTCCAAAACTGTCGCAGTTGACATACATGATTCACACGGACGGAACAGTAATCTCGGAGAATATTTTTCAAGAACTGGGAATAAACAAAGATGATTATATGATGCCGAACAGCTACGGACAAGTTGCAACTAAAATGCAGGATTTAACGGGTGTAGACAGCTTGACTATGGCAAATTCGGGACTCAAGCAGAGGCAGGGAAATAACGGAAAAATATACTATAATATTCCCCTAACGGAAGAAATGCTTACCAAGTTAAAAGAAAAGCCTTTCGTATGGGAAATAATTAAAGAGGTAGAACAACCGGGTTCAAGTTATTATTATCCCATAAATTATCCGTCTGATTGGACCCGAGCCGATTTCGGTCCGCTGTGGATTCCCAAGAAAGGAGCAACCATTACTTTCGATACTGATGTGGCTTTCAAAGCAGCGGCTTACGAACGCTGCATCAAGAACTACGAAGGCAACGATTTCGCTTATCGCGACGAAAAAGTGTATATCAACGGTCAACCGGCAGATTCATATACTTTTAAAATGGATTATTACTTTATGATGGGCGATAACCGACACAACTCTGCCGACTCGCGCGTGTGGGGCTTTGTTCCCGAAGACCATATTGTGGGACAACCGATGCTTATCTGGCTCTCGTTGGAAAAAGATAAAGGCTGGTTTGGCGGAAAAATCAGGTGGAAAAGGTTGTTTAGGAGCGCGAAGAAGTAGCCCCCTCAATCCCCCAAAGGGGGAAATAGGTAAATCGAACAATGAAAATACAACCTCATTACTCACAGCCCCCCCATCTCCCCCCTTTGGGGGGATTAAGGGGGGCTTGTTTCTACCTCGCCCCCATCCAATACTATTCCGCCATGTTTCGCGCCACAGATGTTGTTATCGAAATTTGCGACAATTACCAAAAACAATCGTACCGCAACCGATGCCACATTTACGGAGCCAACGGTTTGATGCCGCTGAGCATCCCCGTTGAGAAGCCCGATACGCCGAAATGCCAAATGAAAGACATCCGCATTGCCGAACACGGAAATTGGCGGCATTTGCATTGGAACGCCATCACATCGGCATACCGTTCCACGCCATTTTTTGAGTATTACGAAGACGATTTTCGTCCGTTTTACGAAAACCGATACACTTTTTTGCACGATTTCAACGAAGAACTGCGCCAACTGATTTTCCGACTTATCGGGATAGAAACTCCCGTTACCCACTCGCTAACTTACGCCCACACGCTGCCCGACGGTATAACAGACCTGCGCGAAAGCATTCATCCCAAACGTCCGTCGGATTTCACCACCAAGCCCTATTATCAGGTTTTTGCCCAAAAACACGGCTTTCTGCCCAATCTCAGCATTGTGGATTTGCTGTTTAATATGGGAAATGAGGCGAGGTTCTGGCTATAATCAACGGTCAATTCTCAAATTTTTCTTACCTTTGCACGTTTAACACCCAAATTATGAGTAATAGAACCCGAGTACGTTTCGCCCCTTCGCCCACCGGACCGCTGCACATTGGCGGAGTCCGCACGGCATTGTATAACTACCTGTTTGCCAAGCAGCAGGGCGGCGATTTTATTCTTCGAATAGAAGATACCGATTCCACCCGATTTGTGCCGGGCGCGGAACAATATATCCAAGAAGCCTTCAACTGGCTGGGCTTGCCCTATGACGAAAGTCCCGCCAAAGGCGGAAAATTCGGCCCGTATCGCCAATCGGAACGAAAAGATATTTACAAAAAGTTTGTCAATCAGCTATTGGACAATGGCTTGGCTTACATCGCATTCGATACGCCCGAAGAACTGGACGCCAAACGCGCGGAAATTGCCAATTTTCAATACGACGCTTCCACACGCGCGTTGATGCGTAACTCGCTCACGTTATCAAAAGAGGAAACCGACAGATTGGTAAAGGGCGGCACGCAATACGTGGTGCGCATCAAAATTGAACCCAATATCGACATCGCCGTAAACGATATGATCCGCGGCGAGGTGGTTATCAACTCCTCGGTGCTGGACGACAAAGTAATCTACAAATCGGCGGACAAACTGCCCACCTATCACCTCGCCAACGTGGTGGACGACCATTTGATGGAAATCACGCACGTTATTCGCGGTGAAGAGTGGCTGCCCTCGGCGCCATTGCACGTGTGGCTTTACCGCAGTTTGGGCTGGGAAGGCACCATGCCCCGATTTGCGCATCTGCCGCTGCTGCTCAAACCCGAAGGAAACGGAAAATTGAGCAAACGCGACGGCGACCGCCTCGGATTTCCGGTGTTTCCGTTAGAATGGAAAGACCCAAAATCGGGCGACGTTTCGTCGGGATACCGCGAAAGCGGATATTTGCCACAGGCAGTAGTGAATTTTCTGGCTTTGCTGGGTTGGAATTCGGGAACGGAACAGGAGATTTTCTCGCTTGACGAATTGGTAAAAGCCTTTTCGTTTGACCGTTGTAGCAAAAGCGGCGCGAAATTCGATTTTGAAAAAGCCAAGTGGTTCAACCACCAATATATTCAGGCAACGCTCAACGATGAGCTGGCGGAAATGTTTCGTCCCGTGTTGGAAGAGCACGGCGTAACGTTCGATGCCGATTACGCGGCAAAAGTTATCGCGTTGGTAAAAGAGCGTGTCAACTTTGTGAAAGAGTTGTGGCAGCAAGCATCGTTCTTCTTCGAAGCGCCCGCGAGTTACGACGAAAAAACCGTTCGCAAACGCTGGAAAGCCGAAACGCCCGAACAAATGCGCCAACTTGCCGAATTGCTGCAAGGAATTGACGATTTTTCTTCCGAAAACCAAGAAAAAATCGTGAAACAGTGGATTGAAGACAACGGTTTTCACCTCGGAAACATCATGAACGCTTTCCGATTGGCGGTAGTGGGCGAAAGCAAAGGCCCGCACATGTTTGATATAGCTGCCCTTATCGGAAAGCAAGAAACTATTGACCGATTAGCGAAAGCTATAGAAAGGATTCCGGCTCTGAAAAATAATTAAACGCTATGTTTCAAAACAATACGCGGTTATTTTTGTTCTAATTGAGAAACAACCTATCGGATTTATGAACAAAAAGTCAAAAAGAAGATTCAGACTAAAAACTCGTTATTTTGTACCTGCTGTTTTCATACTGGCGATTGCAATAATCACGTTGTTGTTCCCTCGGCAAGGTGATTTCAAATATTCGTTCAGTGAAGGAAGGCCTTGGCAGTACGGACTTTTGACTGCCCCATTCGATTTTCCGATTTATAAGCCGGCAGAACAGCTGAAACAGGAGCAAGACAGTATTCTTCGTTTTTATGAACCGTATTATACCATTGACGAGAGTATTGAAAACAACGCGATGGCCGAATTTGATGCCGATGTAAACCTGAATACAAAATTAAGAAATCTGCCGCCTAACTATATTCTCCATCTTAGAAACAGTTTGCAGAGAATATATCAGGCTGGAATAATGCGTTCGGAAGATTATGACAGAATTTTCAATTCCGAAATGCAATCCATGCGGTTGAGAAAAGGAAATTTAGCCGAATCGAAAAATGTTGAGACATTCAGAACCATACGATCGGCTTACGAACAACTTCTCGATGATACTCCCAAAAACATGGATGTAGAAATGATACGTGCGGCAGACGTAAATAAATATATCCGCGAAAATATCGTGTACGATGCTTCCACATCCGAAAAAGCCAGAGAAGAATTCATCCAGCAAGTATCACCATCGACAGGAATGGTGCAAACCGGACAACGCATCATAGATCAGGGCGAAATAATAAATTCTCAGACGTACAAGGTACTGAATTCGCTCAAACGAGTTACGGAAGAGCGTAGCGGAAGAACCGGCTCAAACGGATGGATGATTTTCGGACAACTTCTACTTGTAACTCTCTTGTTCGGATCATTTTATGCATTCCTGCTCTTCTTTAGGCCCCTCGAGTTCCGAAACAGAAAACATGTTGTGTTTATGATTCTGTTGATGACAACTTTCGTGGCTTTAACCGCGGTCACCAGTCAACTCGACCTTTTCAACGTGTACATTATTCCGTATGCCATTGTCACCATTCTGATAAGAACATTCATCGATTCTCGTACGGCGCTGTTTGCGAGTCTGATTACCATTATCCTAAGCTCTCTGATGGTTCCTTTTCCGTTCGAATTTATAGTTATACAAATTGTTGTGGCTATGGTATCGATATTTATGTTGAAAGAACTTTCGGAGCGTTTTCAACTAATACGCAGTTCGTTCTTTATTTTGCTTACCTACAGTTTAATCTATATAGGGTTAGTAATGCATCAGGAAGGAAATATCAATAAGATTGATCCGGTTATATTCATTTATTTCTTTATCAATTTTATTTTCATATTGTTCTCTTATTCATTGGTATATCTTATCGAAAAATCTTTTGGATTTATATCCGGCGTCAGCTTGGTGGAACTGTCGAATATCAACAAACCGTTGTTAAAGGAATTATCTGAAAAGGCACCGGGAACCTTTCAACACTCGTTACAGGTTTCAAACCTGGGTGTGGCTGCCGCTGTTAAAATAGGAGCCAATGCTTCGCTGATAAGAACCGGAGCATTGTATCACGATATCGGGAAGATGGTGAATCCTGCTTTTTTCACCGAGAATCAATCACCCGGAATGAATCCGCACGCGGGGCTCCCTTTCGAGGAAAGCGCACGCATCATCATTAATCACGTAAGAGACGGGGTTAAAATCGCGCAAAAAAATGGTCTGCCCAAGCAAATTATCGATTTCATTGAAACGCATCACGGAACAAGTATGCCTAAATACTTTTATATTTCGTGGAAAAATGCCAATCCCGGAAAAGAAATAAATGAAGATTTATTTCGATACCCCGGGCCCAATCCATTTTCAAGGGAAACTGCCATTATGATGATGGCCGATGCAGTAGAAGCAGCATCAAGAAGCTTACCGGAATACAGCGAAGAAAGTATCCGGAGTTTGATAGATTCGCTTATCGATTCGCAGGTTGCAGGAGGATATTTTAAAATTGCACCTATTACTTTCCGCGATATCGAAGCTATTAAAGATGTTTTTGTACAAAAGCTGAAGACCATTTACCACACACGAATCGCGTATCCCACGCTAAACACGCCTCAACCAGAGATAAAGTCAGTTGAGTAATTCGGCGATTTTAGGCTCTAACTTAATCACTTCAATATTCTTATCAACGATAATCCTCTGTGGATTAATCAGGTAACTCGTGGGCAACCATCTCACAGCGTACGCTTTCAACTCATTACTGTTCCATCCTCCTTCCGAAATTACCTGAGGCCAGGTCATTTCGTCTTTTTCAATGGCAGAAAGCCAACGTTCCCTGTCTTCATCGATGGAAACGCCCAAAATGGTAAAATTCTTGTCTTTATACTGATTTTGCAGTCTAACCAACTCAGGACTGGCTTTACGGCAATCGGGGCACCACGATGCCCAAAAATCGATTAATACATATTTTCCGCGTAGCGAGCTCAAAGTTAGCGTGTCCCCTTGCAAAGTTTGAAGCGCGAAGTCAGGAGCGGTTTTTCCGGGCAGAACGTTCTCAAGAGCTTTCAGATTATCTTCTATTTCCTTCACATACGAATGGTTGTCTAACGTATTCGAAAGTTTTTCTCGGATGGATTTCAGTTGATCGTAACTGTATTTATAAATATTTCTGTTCAGAAAATATACCGCTACCGGAGAAGCAGGATTTGCCAGCAAAAAACTATCGGGGTTCAGTGTTCCTTTAAGGTTCTCGGGGAGAATCCGATAGAACATTTCTGCATTTTCCGAACCTTCCAGTTTCGAAATGTCCCAATCGCTTGTTAAATCAATGCTTAAGAGATTGTTGTCTAAGAAAATTTGCGCTCTTTTCGATTTTTGCGTGGGTGTTAGCATGTAAACCGAAGGTTCAACAACCGATCCGGTAAAAGTAAATTTTCCATCTACGATTTCAGTAGAATCTAAATCGATATATTTTCTATTTTTGTACTCCTGCAAATAAACCTTTCCAACGACACCGGTCGGCACTTTTCCAATAATCTTGTACTCATTGCTCTTTTTATCCGGTCGACATGCTGAAACTAAAACAACGATCAGTAATAAAAATGTTATTTTTCTCATTTTATTAAGTCTTAATTTCCAAATTCAAAATCGTAAATCTTAAATCCCAAATCAATTCACTCCCACTCTATCGTTGCCGGCGGTTTCGACGAAATATCGTACACCACGCGGTTTACGCCGCGCACTTTGTTGATGATTTCGTTGGAAACTTTCGCCAGAAACTCGTAGGGCAGATGCGCCCAATCGGCGGTCATAGCGTCGGTTGAAGTTACGGCGCGCAGCGCGATGGTATTTTCGTACGTTCGTTCGTCGCCCATTACGCCCACCGATTGCACGGGCAGCAAAATGGCGCCCGCCTGCCAAACTTTCTCGTACAAACCCGAAACGCGAAGATTGGAGATAAAAATATCGTCGGCTTCTTGTGCGATGCGCACTTTTTCGGGCGTGATTTCACCCAGAATGCGGATTCCCAATCCCGGTCCGGGGAACGGATGGCGGTGAATGAGGTGCGGCTTCATGCCGAGCTCCAACCCTATTTTGCGCACTTCGTCTTTGAACAAAAGCTTGAGTGGTTCGCACAGTTTCAGGTTCATTTTTTCGGGAAGTCCACCCACGTTGTGGTGGCTTTTGATAACCGTTCCGGTAATGGAAAGCGACTCGATAATATCGGGGTAGATGGTTCCCTGCGCCAGCCATTTTATGTCTTGCAGCTTGTGCGCTTCTTCATCGAACACATCGATAAAACCTTTTCCGATGATTTTGCGTTTCTGTTCGGGGTCGGTAACTCCGGCAAGCTCGCCGTAAAACCGTTCGCGCGCATCTACACCGATAACGTTTAGTCCCAAGTGTTCGTAATTTTCGAGTACGGTTTCAAATTCGTTTTTGCGCAGCAAACCGTGATTTACGAAAATACACGTCAGATTTTTCCCGATGGCTTTGTTCAGTAAAACAGCAACCACAGACGAGTCCACGCCGCCCGAAAGCGCCAAAATAACTTTGTCGTTGGCCAATGTCTTTTTCAAATCGGCTACCGTAGCTTCGATAAACGAGGCGGGGGTCCAATCTTTTTTCATTCCGCAAATATTCAGGAAGTTATCCAACATTTTGATTCCTTGCTCCGTATGGAAAACTTCGGGATGGAACTGTACGCCCCACGTTTGCTCTCCTTCTATTTTATACGCCGCAATTTTCACGTCTTCGGTAGAGGCAATGAGCGAAAAATTGTCGAGAACGCGCGTAATTGTATCGCCGTGCGACATCCACACTTGCGATTGCTGTGGCAGGTTTCCCAACAGCGCGTCGGTGGAGTCTTTCACGTGCAAGTGCGCCCGTCCGTATTCGCGCGAAGCGCTTTTTCCCACTTCGCCACCCGATGTTTGCGCCAAAAGTTGCGCGCCGTAGCAGATTCCCAACACCGGGAATTTGCCGCGGATTTGCGAGAGATTGGTTTTAAACGCGTCGGCATCGTTTACCGAAAACGGGCTTCCGGAAAGAATTACGCCTTTAACGGTTTCGTCGCCGAAAGGAAATTTGTTGTACGGAACTATTTCGCAATAAGTGCTTAGTTCGCGTACGCGACGCCCGATAAGCTGCGTGGTTTGCGAACCGAAATCGAGGATAATTACTTTTTCGTGCATATTTTTTTGTGTAGAGACGCAATCCGCCGAAAGTCGGACACGGTGCTTGCGTCTGATAAATTAGAGGATTTTCGGATGCAAAGATACGAAAACTATGCAAATTGCATAACTCTTTTCAGCAATAGGTTTCAGAAAATATCACCGTCTGCAAACAACAAAAAAACATCGTAAACAGATAAATATTTATCGTTTTTCGATAAATATTTGCTGTTTATTAAAAATAATGTTTTACATTTGCAGCGTGAAATTATTTTTAAGCAGAAGTGATATGAAACGAAAAACTTCCAAAACACAATTAGCCATTCTTTCTCTTTTGGCGGGAATTGTCTATCTGTTTATGATTACTGCCGAAGTGGTGAGCGAATGGAAAAGTAGCGTAAGGGCATTTCGAGAAGGAGCAGAACAAGCCGAAAGTGAAATCTTAGGGGGCGATAAGATTTCCTGGGAAAATTTCGAAATAAGTTTGGAACCTAAAGAATTCGATCCTTATTATACCGACTCGTTGCGAAATTCAAAAACGGGAGAGTTTCTTCCAATCAGTTACGAGAAGTTACAAGTACGTTACAAGTACGAAGAACCACGCCCCACGAAATTATTTTTACTCGAAGTAGTGTTGATTATCACCGCTTTTCCGGCGCTTATTCTCTACGTACTTATTCTTATTTTGTTTTACAAACTGATTTTGGCATTTTA
This sequence comes from uncultured Petrimonas sp., assembly GCA_964557135.1. Lineage (GTDB taxonomy): Bacteria > Bacteroidota > Bacteroidia > Bacteroidales > Dysgonomonadaceae > Petrimonas. The sequence continues at coordinate 16,006 of CAZKZB010000014.1, forward strand.
TAAAGACAACATCTTTACGAATGATAATGTGCGAAGATTAAAACTTTTGGGTATTTACTCCATTTCTCTATATGCGCTTCATTTACTATTCTCACTAACCTATTATTTTACAGCCGTATCGCTTATAGCGTTGGTAGATTACAAAGTAAAAATGCTCGATTTGGGACACGAAACGCTTTTGATGGGTATCTTGGTACTGATTGCCACAAATGTACTTAAACGATCTATTGTATTGAAAGAAGAACAGGAATTAACTATCTAAATAGAAACATTATGGGTATCAGAGTTAAAAATCAGCGAGCGATAGCTCTTTTGTCGATACTGGCCGGGCTGCTCTATTTTGCAAGCCTTTTATACGCGATAATTGACGGCCATCAGGCAGGTATAGAAAATGTAAGTCCCTATTGGGAAAATAAATTATTTAAAGATAAAAAAGAATCTTCCGGATTTTCTCCTGAATATAAAAAAATAAGTTTAGAAGGCAACCGCGATTTCTATTTTCAAGATTCTGTTGTTAATTTAAAAGACAATTCAGTTATCCCGCTTAATCACAGCGCAATAGATGTAATAGCGATAGAACCTCAACCCAAAACAACGCTAAGCCTTTTTGTTTTTTTAGCAGAAATCATCGTTATGATTTTTCTTATTCCTGCCTTTTTAACCGTGCCGGTAGTTTTTTACAAACTAATTTTCTCAATCTACAAAGGCAATATTTTCACTTCAGATAATGTGTATAGGTTGAATATTTTAGGCTATATTGTCCTAATAACCTATGCAATTGCATTGGCTTGGGGGCAGTTACTCTACATGGAGAAGAAATCTATTGTTGAGTTGGAGAATTACCATATTCCCGCTCCCGATATATGGGGTTCTGTATCCTTTGTTATGTTTGGTGTTATTATTTTACTTATCGCACAGGTAATGAAAAAAGCCCTGCTGATGAAAGAAGAACAGGATCTAACCATTTAACAGCAAACCAAGCAATGAAAAGAAAACAATTGATATATTTTACTTATTTGCTCTCTTTAGTCACCAACCTAATAGCGGCACTGAATATTGTAACGCTATTGGAATTGAGTAGAAAAAACGATGGGTTCTGGTGTGGCGAAACGCTCACACAAACCGCCATTGTTGTCGGAATTGTGCTTATCGGTTTTACTTTTGCCCAACTTGCAGGAAATATGCAGAAAGGATTGGTTTTTGCAGCTAAAAATCAGCGATTGCTTTTACGATACGGAATTGCTGTTCTGGTATTGAATGTTCCGGCATATATCGGGACAACATTTTTCAATCCCGAAAATCTATCGAGTACGGCTGCCAACTTACTCACTGTGGGAGGTATTTCTCTCCTGTTTTTTGCCCTTGTATTTAAAATAGGAATCAAACTACAGCAAGAACAAGACTTAACCATATAATTTTCAAATCGTAAATCGTAAATCCCAAAACTTGTCCGCCTTTTGGCGGATCTCAAATCCCCAATAATCATGCCCATTATAGTAAATTTAGACGTAGAAATGGCAAAGAACAAAATCTCTTTGAACGAGCTTTCGGAGCGGGTAGGAATTACACCGGCAAACCTCTCGATTCTGAAAACGGGAAAAGCTAAAGCCATCCGATTCAGCACGCTGGAAGCTATTTGTGAGATATTGAACTGCCAGCCGGGGGATATTTTGGAGTGGGTGGAGGAGTGACTTAAAGACTGGGAGACTGGGAGACTGGGAGGCTGGGAGACGAGGCGAAATGGAGACAAGGAAGCGAGAAATAGAAAAATTTGAGTAAACATAAAGCAGTAAAATTATGAAAAGTAAAAATGAAAAATTGTGGTTAACATTTATGAGTCTAGGGACAATGTTCTTCGTGATTAGCATCACGATAAACATATCTTGGTTAAAACTAACTCTTATTGCTATAGCTATAATTGAATACACTGCAGCGGTAATCTTCGCGGCGAAACATAACGCCGACAAAAAACGAAAAAACGAAACGTGTTCACCGGTATTACCGGCCCCACCCCCAACATCAGACCCTAAACTTTAAACATTGAACATCGAACATTAAATTGAAGCGAAGTGGGAACCCCGCTAAACAGAACAAAAAAACATCAAACAACAAACATTTTTATGAAACATTTAGAACGCGCCTTACAAGGCAAAAATGGCATCGGGCGATACATCGCACTCTTATTAATCGCATTTATTGGCGGCTCAGTGGTTGGCAGTATTCCAATGGGTGTTGTTATGATTGTAAAAGCAATAACATCGGGAGGAATGGGAAATATCACACCCAAAAATTCCATGGATTTATCCGCCTACGGAATCTCCAATAACGTTGGTTTGATTTTAATGCTGTTTACATTTGTCGCCGTTTTTTTCACTTTCGTTGTACTCGTTAAGCCGTTTCACGGAAGATCGTTAAAAGAAACCATCAACGGACGCAAACACATCCGGTGGAACAGGATATGGGTAGGAATAATCGTGTGGGGAGCTCTACTGCTCATATCTTTGGCTATAAGTTTACTTACATCATCGCCCGATGAGTTACAATTTCGCTTCAATCCCGGGGCATTCATCGGATTACTGCTTATAGTGCTCATAATATTGCCGTTTCAAACCAGCATAGAGGAAATATTGTTTCGCGGATATTTGGCACAGGGCGTTGGAAGACGGACCAAAAGCCGCTGGTGGGCGCTTATTATTCCGTCGATACTTTTCGCGTTGATGCACAGTGCCAATCCCGAAGTCATAAAATTCGGTTTTTGGATAACCATGCCCGACTATTTATTGATGGGGTTGATGTTGGGATTGATTTCGATTCTCGACGATGGTATCGAAATTGCTTTGGGCATTCACTTTATCAACAACGCCTTCGCCGCCTTATTTATCACACACGAAGCGTCTGCATTACAAACCGACGCGCTGTTTTTGGTTCACGATGTAGATCCGGCGGCATCGCTTATCGAGACAGCAGTTTTAACGACAGTGGCAGTAGCTGTGTTTTGGCGCATCTACAAATGGAACTTCGGCATCATGAACAAAAGAGTGGAAGCCACACCTCCGCCCGTTCCGTCAATAGTTGAAAAGGCCGAAAACCAAGAAATAATTAACGCCTGAAGGTGAAAAGACCAAATTATTTTTCTATCTTTGAAAACTATTTTTATAAACTGATAATGAAACGAATCCACATCATATTTGCCCTGATTCTGTTGGTTGTGCCTGTTTTTTTGTGTGCGCAGTCGCTCGATGATGCAAAAAAATGGTACCTGGAGGGAAACTACATTCAAGCAAAACCCGTTTTTGAGGCCGAATATCAAGCCAATCCCAACAACGCGGCACTCAATCAATGGCTTGGTGTAATAGCGTTTACGGAAGGCGATTACGCGAAGGCGAAAAAACACTTGGAATTTGCCTCGCAGAAAAACATTCCCGAATCCTATCTTTATTTAGGCGAATTATACGCCAAAAAATACCGGTTTGTCGATGCCGAAAAAGAGTTTGTAAAATACGAACGCGCTAACCGCAGAAACAAAGACGCATTGGCAAAACTTGCATCGAAACGGGAATATGCCGATAAATTGAAGCGACTGATAAACCGCACCGAAGACATTCAGATTATCGACAGTCTGGTTGTTCCCAAATCCAATTTTCTTTCGGCTTACAAGCTGAGCGCATCTGCCGGGTCACTGCAACCCATGAGCAAGTTTTTCAGAAATCAACCCGATAATAATGAGGTTCTGTTCCTCAACGAACGACAAGACAAAATTTACTACCCGCAAGACGATACAGCCTCCGGCAGCAAACTTTATACGATGGAAAAACTGCTCGACACATTCGGAAACGAGAAACGACTTTCAGAATCCGTCAACCAAAGTGGAGATCAGGCTTATCCTTTTGTAATGCCAGACGGACTCACCATCTATTTCTCGTCAACCGGACACGGTTCGCTGGGCGGATACGATTTGTTTGTCACCCGCCATAACCTCACCACCAACGCTTACCTCACGCCTAATCAGCTCAATATGCCCTTCAACTCGCCGTTTAACGATTACATGATGGCTATTGACGAGGAAAAAGGCATCGGATGGTTTGCCAGCGACCGTTTTCAAGCGAAAGATTCGGTTTGTGTTTACACCTTCGTACCCGTGTCGGGCGTTACGTTATTGGAGAGTGAAGATGCGGGGTACTTAGCAAGCCGGGCAAAAATATCTTCGATAAAAGACACTTGGAAAGCCGACGAGGATTATTCGGCGCTGTTGCAACGACTGCACACGACAACAACACCGCAAAAAATCATACAAAGAGATTTCACGTTTGTCATCAACGACGAAAACACATACTACACGCTGTCGGACTTTAAAAGTGCGAGCGCTCGTTCGTTGTTTTCACAAGCTATCGAATTGGAGAACAGATTCGCTCGTTTAGAAGAAGACCTTTCGGAAAGACGCGAGCAGATATCGCAAAATTCCGGCGCGGCGTCATTGCAATCGGCAATTCTGAATCTTGAAAAGGAAACCGAAAGTATGTTCAAAGAAATAGAATCGTTGAAGTTTCGAGCGAGAAACGAAGAGATTAGAAATAGTCTTTAGCCGTGAGAAAATGTTTCAATAAATGCTAAAAACTAACAGCCAAAGTAAATTATTATGACTTTCAATTTAATTATTGTTGCCGCTTTAGTACTCTTGGGAGTTGTACTGCTGCTTATTGAGTTTTTCCTGTTGCCGGGAATCAGCATTGCCGGAATCGGCGGAGCCGTTTTTATGGTGGGTGGTGTAATTTACTCCTATATTTACTTAGGCTCTACGGCGGGAAATATTACGCTGGCGCTTTCGTTGATTTTGCTTGCCGCGTCGTTTGTGTGGTTGGTAAAATCGAAATCGCTTCAGAAAATAGCACTTACCACCGATATTACTGAGACGTTGGACAACACAGAACTGAAGAGCCTTCAGCCCGGAGACACGGGAGTAGCTGTTTCCCGACTGAACCCTATCGGCAACGTGATGATAAAAGATATTACCGTAGAAGGCAAGTCTTTCGACGGCGAACTTATTGATGAAGATACTGAAATAGAGGTGGTGCGTGTGGAAACGTATAATGTACTGGTGAAAAAGAAATTACCAATTGATAATTACTAATTATCTCTACAGCGCACTTCTTTTTATAACTTTGAAATATTGAACGTCAAACTATAAACTTTAAACATCATAAATTATGGAATTATCTTTCCCTTTGATTATCGGAATTGCATTAATTGTAATTTTCGTCCTTATTTTTTTCCACTATGTGCCTTTTTTCCTGTGGATAAACGCGCTATCGGCAAATGTTCGCATTTCGCTTGTTCAACTTTTTTTGATGCGGTTGCGTAGGGTTCCGCCCCACACCATCGTTTACGCGATGATTGAAGCGCACAAAGCCGGATTAAAAAATGTTACCCGCGACAATCTCGAAGCGCATTATCTTGCCGGCGGACACGTGGAGCAGGTTGTCCATGCACTGGTTTCGGCATCGAAAGCCAATATCGAACTGCCTTTCCAAATGGCCACCGCCATCGACCTTGCCGGTCGCGATGTGCTGGAAGCGGTAAGAATGTCGGTAAATCCCAAGGTAATTGACACACCGCCCGTTTCGGCCGTTGCTATCGACGGGATTCAGCTCATTGCCAAGGCGCGCGTAACGGTTCGTGCCAACATCAAGCAATTAGTCGGCGGAGCCGGAGAAGAGACCATTCTCGCTCGTGTGGGCGAAGGAATTGTATCGTCCATCGGTTCGGCATCTTCGCATAAATCGGTGCTCGAGAATCCCGATTCGATTTCGAAATTAGTGCTGAGAAAAGGATTGGATGCCGGAACAGCATTCGAAATTCTCTCTATCGATATTGCCGACATCGACATAGGTAAAAACATTGGCGCCGTACTGCAAATGGACCAAGCGCAGGCCGATAAAAATATCGCTCAGGCTCGCGCCGAGGAACGCCGTGCCATGGCTATCGCTTTAGAGCAGGAAATGAAAGCCAAAGCTCAGGAAGCGCGCGCCAAGGTAATTGAAGCCGAGGCTGAAGTTCCCAAAGCAATGGCCGATGCTTTCCGCAGCGGGAACATGGGTATCATGGATTTCTATAGGATGAAAAATATCCAATCGGATACCGATATGCGCGACGCGATTGCCAAACCGCAAGGAGGCGAAAAAGAAGATAACGCCAAATAATTTTTTTCCGTCGTAGAGACGCACTGCCGTGCGTCTCAAAAAACGGAACAAACAGAACACGGAGACGCAAGCATTGCGTCTCTACGAAACCAAAAACAGCTATATATGAGAATAATTCCCGAATCAGAATTGATTATCAACCCTGATGGCAGTGCTTTCCACCTGCACATCAAACCGGAACAACTTTCCGATAAAATTGTAATGATGGGCGACCCCGATCGAGTAACCATGACGGCTTCTTTCTTCGATAGCATTGAATGCGATATTCGAAGCCGTGAATTTCATACGGTAACGGGCACTTACAAAGGAAAACGTCTGACCGCACTTTCGCACGGAATCGGCACCGACAATATCGATATCGTTTTAACGGAATTAGACGCTTTAGCCAATGTCGATTTCGAAACACGAACGGTAAAACCGGATTTCAAGCAACTGACTATGGTGCGCGTAGGAACATCGGGCGGCATGCAGCCGCATTGTCCCGTGGGTTCGTATGTGGTTTCGGAGAAATCCATCGGTTTCGACGGGCTGCTGCACTATTATGCCAATTCGCAGGAAGTGCGGGAGGAAGATTTCGAAGAAGCCTTTCAGAAACACGTCAACTGGTCGCCGTACCACTGTTCTCCATACGTAGTAAGCGCCAACGAAGAGTTAGTAGAACGCATCGGTTACGATATGATTAAGGGAGTGACCATTTCCGCCATAGGCTTCTACGGTCCGCAAGGCAGGCACGTGAGATTACCACTCGCCGATTCCGATTTAAACGCCAAAATAGAGTCGTTCCGCTTCAACGATTATTCCATCACCAACTACGAAATGGAAAGTTCGGCCATAGCCGGGCTGGCAAAGATGATGGGACACAAAGCGATGACGGTTTGTGCCATTATCGCCAATCGGGTTGCATTGCAATCGAACGCCGATTACAAAGGTTCAACCGAAGAGTTGATGAAAATTGTATTGGAAAGAATATAACGATTGACGATTGGCGATTGACGAATTAAATAAAATGCCAATTTACGGGAAGAATTAAAGAGAAGAACAAAAGTTTTACTAATGTTGTTGCATCTCTTAAGACTATAAGAGCAAAACATCGTAAATCGTAAATCGTAAATTAAAATAAACCACTAATTAAATAATTAATTAACAATTAAACAATGAAAAAAATCTTACTATTAGCGCTCGTGCTGTTCAGCCTTACAGCAGTAGCGCAGCAAAACCCACCCCAGCCTATCGACCCGAACGTTCGAAAAGGCACATTGGGAAACGGACTCACTTATTACGTGCGTCAAAACAAACTACCCGAAAACAGAGCCGATTTCTATATCGCTCAAAAAGTAGGATCTATGATGGAGGAGGACAGTCAAGCGGGATTGGCGCACTTCCTGGAACACATGGCTTTTAACGGAACTAAGAATTATCCGGGTAAAACCATGCTCGATTATTTGCAGGATAACGGTATTAAATTCGGTACTAACATCAACGCTTATACCGGTTTCGACGAAACTGTTTACTACATCAGCAACGTGCCTACAACCAACAAACATTTAGTTGACTCGGTATTGCTCGTTCTTCACGACTGGTCAAGCGGCATTTTGCTGGAGGAAGACGAATTGGAAAAAGAACGCGGTGTTATTCGCGAAGAGTGGCGCACACGCGGTGGCGCTCAGTCTCGCCTTTGGGAAAAAATGCTTCCCGTGATGTATAAAGACAGCAAATACGCCAACCGCTTACCCATCGGAAGTATCGATGTTATCAACAACTTTAAACCCGAAGAAATTCGCGCTTACTACAAAAAGTGGTATCGCCCCGATTTACAGGGAATTATAGTTGTCGGCGATTTCGATGCGGATGAAATGGAAGCCAAAGTGAAAGAACTTTTCGGAAAAATTCCGGCTCCGGTAAATGCAGCCGTACGTGAATACTATCCGGTTCCCGATAACGATGAGCCCATTGTTTCCATCGCTACTGACCCCGAGGCAACACGCACGCAACTGTTGGTTTTCTACAAACACGATGTTCTCCCGGACGAAATTAAACTTTCGCAAGCCGGATTGATAATCAACTATATCACATCGGCAGCATCTGCCATGATTAACGAAAGATTTCAGGAAATCGTACAAAAGCCTAATGCTCCGTTCACTATGGCTTACGCGTACGACGGCAACTACTTTGTGTCAAAAACTAAAGACGCGTGGACAGTTGTAGGCGGTTCGGCCGACGATAAAATTGAAGACGCCATTGCCGCCATGGTTCGCGAGACAGAGCGTATGAAACGTTTTGGTTTTACGGCTTCGGAATACGAACGTGCGCGCACCAATATTTTGAAGAGTTATGAAGATTCGTACAACAACCGCGACAAAGAAAGAAACAGCAGCTATTCGCAAGAATATGTGCAAAGCTTCACCAACAACGAGCCCATTCCCGGCATTGAGTACGAGTACAATATGATAAACATGATTGCTCCCAACATTCCGGTAGAAGCTATCAATCAGACAATTGCTCAACTTATTGACGATAAAAACATGGTCATTTCGGTTTCAGGCCCGGAGAAAGAAGGATTGGTATATCCCACAACCGATGAACTTGTTGCCGTAATAAACAGTGTGAAAGGTGAGAATATCGAAGCTTATGTAGAAGAAGTTTCCAACGAACCGCTTATCGCTACGCCTCCCACTCCCGGGAAAATAACTAATGTGGAAAAGGACGAAGCACTCGGAGCCACCGTTTGGACACTCCAAAACGGTATGAAAGTGGTGTTGAAATCTACCGATTTTAAAGACGACCAAATCATTATGACTGGCTCAAGCGTTGGCGGATATTCGCAATATGCGGTACAAGACCCCATTAACGCGGGAATGATGGGCAACATCATGACATTGGGTGGTGTAGGCAATTTCAGCGCAACAGGCCTTACCAAAGCGCTTGCAGGAAAAACCGCATCGGCTCGTCCGAGCATTTCGCTCACCACGCAAAACTTCAGCGGATCATCACCGATAAAAGATTTTGAGACCATGCTCCAACTGGTTTATCTCTATTTTACGGCTCCACGTAGCGATGACGATGCTTTCCAATCGTTTATTCAGCGTTTGGAAACGCAGCTTAAAAACCAGGAAGCAGAACCGATGGTGGCTTTCAGCGATGAGGTAACCAAGGCTCTTTATGGAGACAACCCGCTCACCAAACGTACCAAAGTGGAAGATTTGGCCAAGATAGACTACAAACGCATTATGGAAATGTACAAACAGCAATTCCGTAATCCGGGCAGCTTTGTATTTACCTTTGTAGGAAACATCGACGAGGATAAAGTGAAACCCGTTGTAGAACAATACTTAGCTTCGCTTCCGGGACAAGCCGTAGAAGGCGAGTTTGTTCAGGTGCCCATGAACTTTACGAAAGGTAAATCGGAAAATATCTTCCAACGCGAAATGCAAAATCCTAAAGCATCCGTGTTTATTGCTGCTACCGGAAATATGGAACGCACTCAAAAGAACACAATGCTGATGAGCATTTTCGACCAAATTCTCGATATCGTTTATACCGAAAAAATACGTGAGGACGAAGGCGGAACCTACGGAGTTAGCACGCGAGGCGGCATATCGCGCTATCCGAAAGGACAAACCGCGCTCCAGATTATGTACGACACTGATCCGGCCAAAATGAGAGATCTCAACGTAATCGTTCACCGCGAATTGAAGGAAATTGCCGAAAAGGGCCCTCGTGTTGAGGATTTCAACAAAGTGAAGGAATATATGCTGAAACAGTACAACGAAAATCTAAAAGAAAACAGCTATTGGAGAAATATACTTGACACCAAATATTTCTACGGAGAAGACAATCACTCTAATTACTTAACAATATTAAACACCATTACGACAGACGATGTGAAAAACTTTGTTAAGGAATTCCTTTCACAAGACAACGAAGCCATTGTGGTAATGATGCCGAAGGAAGAGGCAAAATAAGGACCCGAGGTTCTTTTGAATTTATTTGTAGAGACGCGATTAATCGCGTCTCTACGTTTTTCTATACAAACTTTCGCACCCACTTAAAAAACCTGTACGGCGGATATTTCAACGGTAAATCCACTGCTGTTGAACTGGAGACCACGCTCCGTCGATTGCTGAATGCCAGAAAACTCTCTTTCCCGTGATACTTACCCATGCCGCTATTGCCCACTCCGCCGAAGGGCAACCGATGATTGGCGATGTGGATTACCGTATCGTTGATGCAACCTCCGCCCGATGAGGTTTTTGAAAAAACCTGCTCCGCTTTCTCCTGTTTACCGAAATAGTAAAATGCCAGCGGTCTGGGATTGGAATTGACGAAAGATATTGCTTCGTCCATTTCCGCAAAGGTCGTAATCGGTAAAATGGGACCGAAAATTTCTTCCTGCATCACAGCATGTTCGGGCATCACTTTATCCAAAATCGTGGGCGCGATATACTGCTCCGACAGGTCGATTTCGCCGCCCGAAACAATTTTGCCGTCCTGCAAATAACATGATAATCGCTCAAAAGCGTTATCGTTGACAATTCGCCCGAAATGCGGACTTTGCTTGATGTCGGTTCCAAAAAAATCGTGAATGGCTTGCTCTATTTTCTCCATCAACTCCGTTTTTACCGACTCATGCACCAGCAAATAATCGGGTGCGATGCACGTTTGTCCCGCATTGATAAATTTTCCCCACGCAATTCGCTTGGCCGCAAGCGTGAGGTTCGCCTCCTTATCCACCACGCACGGACTCTTGCCGCCCAACTCCAACACCACCGGCGTAAGATGTTCCGCAGCCGCGCGCATCACCACCTTACCCACGGCGGGACTTCCGGTATAAAAAATCATATCGAAACGCTGTTTTAAGAGTTGCTCGTTTACCGTTCTGTCGCCCTGCACAACAGCAATGTATTCAGGGTCGAAAACCTCGGCAATCATCTCAGCCATGAGTTTGGCGGTGTTCCCGGTGTAAGGCGACGGTTTCAGCACAGCGCAATTTCCGGCAGAAATGGCGCCCACAAGCGGAGCCATAAGCAATTGAAACGGATAGTTCCAGGGAGCCATAATGAGCGTAACGCCCATCGGTTCGAAAATAATTTTACTCGACGACGGCAACAAATGAATCGGCGTGCGAACGCGCTTAGGTTTTGCCCATCGCTTCAAATGGCGGATGTGGTAATCAATCTCTTGCAGAACAATACTAATTTCGGTAAGATACGCCTCTTCAAACGATTTGTGCAAATCTGTCCAAAGCGCGTCAGCAATCGCTTTTTCCCTTTTAAGAATAGCGGTTTTCAGCTTTTTCAACTGCCGCAGCCTGAATGAGATATCGCGTGTCTGGCAGTTCGCGAAAAACTCGCGCTGATTCACCACTCTGTTTTTTATGCTAATTTCCGAACCGTTTTCCATATTGCTTATTGTTGTTGAGGAGACAAATATACAAAGTTTTAGTAGTCAGCATCCAATTTCTATAACGACTTGCAAAAAAAGAGATAAAAAAATTGTATTGATACCAATAATTGGTATATTTGCAAACATAAAACTTTGAACCTATGGCAAAAAATACATCTATTCTGTTGGGGGACTATTTCGAAAACTTTATCGGAGAACAAGTAAAGTCGGGCAAATATGCATCAGCCAGTGAAGTGATAAGGGCTGCTTTGCGAGTTTTTGAGCAAGAAGAGAGAAAAAAAGCAGCCTTGATTGATGAACTGAAAAAAGGGGAAAAGTCGGGATTTGTGCAAAATTTTAATCGAGATTCATTTCTTCAAGACCTTCATAAAAAACACCTTGATAAATGAACATGACCTATAAAATAAGTCGGGCAGCTCTACACGATTTAGAAAATATTTGGTTATATACCTTGGAAATGTGGTCGTCCGAGCAAGCAAATCGCTATTACAACTTAATCCTCGACGAAATCGAATACCTGACTTTACACCCTACATCAGGGAAAAATTACGATTACGTAAGAAAAGGTTATCTCCGTACGCGCGTAAAATCGCATTTTATTTTCTATAAAATCAATGAAAAGGAGAACCTTATAGAAATCATCAGAATTTTACATCAACAGATGGATATTGAAGCCCGATTGATGGAATAGTCGCCCCCTCGCTTTGTCGCTTCATCACCTCATCCGCTTCAACCGCAAACTATTGCTCACCACACTCACGCTGCTGAGCGCCATGGCCGCTCCGGCAATCATGGGATTGAGCAGAAAACCGTTGACGGGATACAGAATCCCGGCAGCAATGGGAATGCCGATAACGTTGTAGATAAACGCCCAAAACAGATTTTGGCGAATGGTCTTCACCGTTTTTCGCGACAGGCGGACGGCTTGCGGAATTTTCGTTAAATCAGACGATATAATAGTCATTTTTGCCGTTTCCATGGCAATATCGCTCCCTTGTCCCATGGCAATGCTCACATCGGCTTGCGCCAGTGCGGCGCTGTCGTTTATGCCGTCGCCCACCATAGCAACGGTTTTTCCCTCCGCTTGCAGGTTCTTCACAAATTCGGCTTTTTGGTGCGGTAGCACTTCTGCTCGATAATGGTCGATTCCGGCTTGCCGGGAAATGGCGCGCGCGGTGGTTTCGTTATCGCCCGTGAGCATGTATAAATCAATTCCCATTTTTTGCATATCGCGAATCGCGTCTACCGATGTTTCCTTTATTCGGTCGGAAATTGCCAAAACCGCCAGCGCATTTTTACTGTCGGAAAACCAGATAACCGTTTTTGCCGATTGGCTCCACTCGTCGGATTTTGCCGATAACTCTTCGGGAATGGAAATATTGTTTTCCGATAGCAGTTTCCTGTTTCCGGCAAAGTATGTTTCACCGTTGTATGTGCCTTTCACACCCTTTCCGGTGATGCTCTCGAAATCCGCAACAGAAACCGAATTCGCACTTTTCAGATGCTCCGTTATGGCTTCCGCCAGCGGATGTTCCGAGTGTTTTTCCAGCTCTGCTAATATTGCTTTCGCCGAGTTATCTACCCACAACTCATCGGTAACCTGCGGTTTTCCCTCGGTAATGGTTCCGGTTTTATCCAACACAACCGCGTTCACTTTCTGCGCCAGTTCAAGACTTTCGGCATCTTTTATCAGAATTCCTTTTTCAGCCCCTTTGCCCACGCCCACCATAATGGCGGTGGGTGTTGCCAATCCCAGCGCGCACGGACAGGCGATTACCAACACCGTAACAAAAGCCAGCAGCGCGTGCGTGAGCGCGTTGTTGCCACCAAAAATAAACCAAACAATAAACGTGAGAATGGCGATTCCGATAACTACGGGAACAAATATTCCGGCAATTTTGTCCACCAATCGCTGTACGGGCGCTTTGCTGCCCTGGGCGTCCTGCACCATTTTGATAATGTGGGCGAGCATGGTTTCTTTGCCAACTTTATCCGCCCGAAATCGGAAACTGCCTTTCTGATTGATGGTTCCGGCAAACACGTTCTCGCCTTCCGATTTTCGTACAGCCATGGGTTCGCCGCTTAACATGCTCTCGTCCACAAACGAATCGCCGGAGATTACCGTTCCATCCACCGCGATTTTCTCGCCCGGTTTTACCAACACGATATCGCCCGTTGCAAGGTGCTCAATCGGCATCTCCGCCAACGAATCGTCAGGCTCCACCACGGTTACGGTCTTCGGTTGCAAGCCCATCAGTTTTTTCAACGCCGAAGAAGTGCCGCCTTTGGCTTTTTCTTCCAGTAATCTGCCCAGCAGAATGAAAGCGATAATCACCGCTGCCGCTTCGAAATAGACGTGTGCCTCTAATCCGCGCGAAAGCCAAATATCGGGAAAAAGCATATTGAAAACGCTGAACAAATACGCCGTTCCGGTGCTCAGGGCAACCAGCGTATCCATGTTGGCGGTTCGATTTTTGGTCTGCTGCCATGCCTTCACGAAAAAATCTCGGCCAAACCACAGCACAACGGGCGTGGCAAAAAGCCACATGATGGGATTGGCGTAGGGCATGTTCATAAAAAACATGCCGATAATAACTACCGGAAGTGACAGAACCAGCGCCCAAACGGTATTTTTTTTAAGGCGGCTGTATTTTTTCTGATGCATTTCATCGAGCGCGTCCTGATTAAAGTCTTCTTCAATTATCAGGTCGAACCCAATCGATTGCACCGCTTTTTGAATCGTGACCGCGTCTGTCTTACCCGGTTCGAAATCCAACGCGACGGTTGCCGTAGCAAAATTTACCGCCGCGGAGTTTACGCCTTCCAGTGATTTAATTTTGTTTTCAACACCGGCAGCGCATCCGGCGCATGTCATGCCGACTACAGGCAAGTTTATTTTTTTGAAGTTATTTATATTTGTCGCCATAATTGCATCTTTTTGATTAAATGCAAAAATAGGCACAAATGTTCGGGGAGTTGTTACGGTATTTTGGAATAGATTTGTAAGTTTTATACTTCGTCGAGCGGTTTTCGTTTAGTCTCTTTGATTTGCTTGAAGTGACTGGGCGTCAGTCCGGTTACTTTCTTAAACTGATTACTGAGGTAGGCAACGCTCGAATAGTTTAATCGATACGCTATTTCACTTTACGAAAGCTCATCGTAAACCAACAACTCTTTTACCTTTTCGATTTTCTGAGCGATAAAGTATTTCTCGATGGTAGTTCCCTCCACTTCCGAAAAAAGATTGGAAAGGTAGCTGTAATCGTGATTCAGTTCAGCACTTAATAAATCGGAAAGATTGGTCTGGAGCAGGCTGTCTTTATGATGCACCAGATCTATGATAATGTTTTTTATCTTCTCAATATTCCGGCTTTTTCTGTCATCAATTAAGTCAAAACCCAACGGTTCCAGCGCCTCGCGTACTTTTTCCTTTTGTTCGTTCGACAGTTCCTGATTCAACCACACTTCACCTAAAATGACATTCGAAACATCCAACCCCAGTTTCTCCATTTCGTGACGGACTACCATCACGCAACGATTGCAAACCATATTTTTGATGTAAAGTTTCATTGATGTCCACACGTAGCGAGATTTCCGCTTCGTTTCAATTTAATATTTTCCCAATTTTATCCAAACCTTCTGGTCTCGCCACCAAGCCTCACAGTCGCGTGTCTCCTGTCACCCGGTTGTTTTATCGTGTTTGTATTTAAAGAAAATCATAAATAAAACGGCAACCACTAAGGCATATCCGGCAAAAGTCATCCAGATACCTGCCCAATCCTTAACCAACGTCTCCGGATTTTCGAACCACTTCGCAATCACCAATCCGGCCACGATATTGCCAAGCACGGCTCCTACACCGTTGGTCATCAGCATAAACACGCCTTGCGCCGACGACTGAATGGAAGCATCGGTATTTTGCTCAACAAACAAAGCGCCCGAAATATTAAAGAAATCGAAGGCCAAGCCGTAGATAATGCACGAGGCGATAATAAGGGCAAATCCCACCATGCTGTTATCGGCCATTCCAAACAAAGCAAAACGCAACACCCAGGCTATCATGCTGAAGAACATCACTTTTTTTATTCCGAATCGTTTCATAAAGAAAGGAATAGCCAAAATAAACAGCGTTTCCGATATTTGAGAGATGGAGAGAATGATGGTTGAAAAATTATTGATTAACTCTCCTTTGGGAAACACGTTGTGGTCTTGTAAAAAACTGTCGCCGTAAGCGTTGGTGAGTTGAAGAGCGGCTCCCAACAATAAACTGAACACAAAAAAAAGCGCCATTTTCTTCTGTTTAAAAAGAACAAAAGCTTCCAAGCCCAGTTTTTGCACCCACGATTTTTTATCTTTCAACCCCTTGTTTTCGGATTTAATTACGGGCAACGAAATCAAGGAATAAATACCAAGCACGAATGCCAGAATGGCGGCGATTACAAACGAAACCTTTATGCTTTGTCCCAGTCCCCAATCTTTGGTGAAAAAATTGGTTACCCACATGGCTACAATAAACCCGACTGTTCCCCAAACACGGATGGGCGGAAAATGCACAACCGGATCTTTGCCGTCATCTTTCAGCACCCTGAAATTAATGGAGTTAGTAAGCCCGATAGTCGGCATATAAAAACTCATGGCCAACAACAACACCCAGAAAAATACAACGGGAGAGTCGATTGTGGGTAAAAACAGCATGGTCGCTCCAAAAAGCAGGTGAAGAATGGAGTAAACATAGTTTGCTTTCCATTTGTCGGCAATTATTCCGAAAAGTGTCGGCATTATTAAGGATGCAAAGCCCATGGTGGAAAACACCAGCCCGAATTGCGCCCCGTTCCACTGTTTTTCAACAAAGCCGTAATGGCCTAAAGTCATCATCCACGCCCCCCAAACAAAAAACTGGAGGAAATTCATGATAATGAGTTTGATTTTGATGTTCATGTTATATGTCTGTTTAAAGTCTAAAGTTCAATGTTTAAAGTTTAATGTCCCGCGAGCGGGATTTTCGCTTCGATTCAATTTAATGTTGCTTCACCTGTCTCCCAGTCCCCCGGTCTCCCGGTCTCCCGGTCTCCCAGTCTCCCAGTCCCCCGGTCTCCAAGTCTCCAAGTCTCCCAGTCTCCAAGTCTCCAAGTCGCCCCCTCGCCCTGTCACCTCCTCAGCCACGGCGTCGGATTCAGCTTCGTTGTTTTTTGCCACAGTTGAAAGTGCATGGAAGCCACGCCGGTATCCGGATCGGTATAAATTCGTCCGAGCGACTGGCCGGTTTTTACTTTATCTCCCGATTTCACAAACAAATCGTAAATATTGCCGTAAAAGGTGTAATAATCTCCGTGACGCACAATCACGCACGTGTTGTATCCGGGAACGGAAAATACCTTGGAGACTTCGCCATCGAAAACGGAACGAATATTGGCGTTACGTTGTGCCTGAATATCAATACCGTTACTGTTGGTGGTTACGTTCCACTCGCTGTGGCGACGTTGACCGAAACTACCCACAATAGAGGATGTTCCGGTAACCGGCATGGGCAGGTTTCCGCGATTAGAAACAAAATTCTTGGATAAATTGAACGTCTCATCGGCTGCTGTTGCCGATTCTATTTTCGGTTCGGGTTGTTTTACAGCCGGTTCGGTGGGAGCGGTTGTGGTTTTTTCGGGTTCTTTACGGGCTAATTCCTCCGATTTTCGTTTTGCCTCGGCTTCGCGACGCGCTCTGGCCGCCGCTTCCTCCGCTTTGCGTTTTCTTTCGGCTTCCGCTGCGAGACGTCGGGCTTCGGCTTCGCGCTCCTGTCGGGCAACCTCTTCGGCAATCAGTTTTTCGATTTGAGCGTCCAATTTTCGGGCTTGCTGCTGCTTATTTTGAAGCGTTTTTTGCAATTCCTGCTGCTTGCCTCGCGCTTCCGCCATTTCAGATTGACGCGCGTTTTCCTCTTGTTGCAGTTTGGATTGCTCCTCTTTCAGCGCGTTTAACGCATTTTGCTTATCGGCACGAGCTTTAGCAAGCTCATCCTTTTTGGCGCTGAGTTGTATGTTCTGCTGCTTGATTTCCTCGGCCTGACTTTTGCGCCATTTCGAATAATCGCGCAGATACTGCATCCTGCGCAACGACTCTCCCAGCGATTTGCCGGAGAGAATAAAAAAAAGCTGATTTTGACCGCTGCGGCTGGATTGCATCACACGAACGGCTTTGGCGTAACTATCCTGTTTTTGTTTCAATTCTTCGTTCAAGCGCTTTATCTCCGATTCCAGTCGCGATTGCTCTTTCTCCAACGCGGCAATTTCCTGGTTTTGAAGCGTCATCATCTCTTTTCGCGAAGCGATTTGCTTGTTTATCAGATTGATGCGCTGAAGAATAGTGGTGGTTTGTTTCTTTACATCGAGAAAAAGGCGATTGGTATTTCTGATTTCTTCCTGCAAGATTTTTTGCTGCCTCTGAAGATTATCAATTTGCTTGGTTTGCGAAAAGAGGCTAACCGCAAACACCAAAAACAACCCTATCACGAAAACCCTTCTCATCAATTGTTGGTTAAAATTTTAACAATATCGGCTATTGTAGTCCGTGTGTAACTTCCGGGAACAGAGATTTGAAGATCGAAATCCTCATCGAACGAAATGCCCGAGAACTCTAATCCCACATTAACTTTGCGCTTGGCAGAAGCCAGTCCTACATCCATTTTGTGCGGAAATGCCTTGTGGGTTTCCATCACAAAATCGTCGTACTTCCAATTCAACAAATATTTCTCTTTAGGCTGCTTCAGGGCGGTTGACGCAATTCGGTCGTTACCGTCGATGGTAAAACTATACTCAATGCCCGATTCCCTATCCACCGATTTAAGCAAATAGTGCATATCGGACACCTGCTCGGTGAAAAACTTTTCGTAATCGGAGTAAATCACTTCGGTTTGTCCGGAAACAAACAGTTGGTTGGTTAACAGAGATTGCAACGTTCGGTAATCAAACCCAACGGGATAAACTTTTTTAACATCTTCAACAGACTCTTTCACGTATCGCTTATTCATCCTGTCAAGAAGCACCAAACTGTCTTTATCGGCATATAAACGCACCATTTCCACCCCAAAAAGAGGCTGCACAGAGAGCTGAATTGCTTTATCTCTGATGATTTTGAGATTGGCTTTCGAACTCAATGATTTGGTTCCTGAAGCGAGTGTGAGGTTAAGCCGCGATGAAAAAGTCTTGAAGTTGAACTGATTGTTTATGACATCGGTAAACAATTCGGCATCCACTTTATTTTCGATAGGAGCGGCAACAACAATCTGTTTTTTGGATTTACAACCGTAAAAACCCGCGGTGGTAACGCTTACGAGAAGCAGTAAAAAGGTGAATTTTCTGAAAGTCATTCTCTTATGTATTCTTTTCTTTTAATTTTTTTGTTTAGGATTTTGCTGTTTTTACCCAGTGCTTTGGCTTTCTGCCATTGTTCCACGGCTTTCTCTATATCGCCCGTAAGGGCCAGCACATCGCCGTAATGCTCCAGCACATCAGCCGAGGGCTCTCCTTCACTGTACTCCACGGCTTTTTCGATATAGATTTTCGCCATCGTATATGCTCCCTGCTCAAAAAGCACCCAACCGTAAGTATCTAAATAGGTGGGATTTGTAGGCTCAGCCTTGATGGTTATGCTGCTCATCTGCTCGGCCTTGTCTAAGTTTTTTCGTTCCAGCGACAGGTAATAACTGTAATTATTGAGCACGAGCAGATTTTGAGGATTCAACTTCAACGCTTTCTCGTAGTTTTCGAAAGCAACCTCGTTGTTCTTCAAAAAATGATTGAGGTCTCCAACTTGTCCGTAAAAATCAGACTCTATTTGCGGATTTTGAAATTCGGCATTTGCCAAACCTTGCTCAAAAACGGCAAGCGCTTCCTTGTGCTTGTTCTGTTGATATTTCGCCAAACCGAGATAAAAGTAAAATTGAGGCGCGGTGGGAATATTTTTTATTCCGGCCTGAGAAATTTCTATCACTTTATCGAGCGCGAGCGTGTCGGGCAGCGTAATGCGAAGCATTTGTTCGTATCCGGCCGGATTGGTGGGATTGTCCTTGGTGAAAATTTCGAATTGCTCCATCGCCCCTTTTTCATCCTCCTGCAACATCAAAACATCACCGTACATCATGTTGATTTGCGTATTGTTGGGATGCTGCTCAAACAGCGACTGAAAAAGCGGATTCGCCGTTTTTATATCCTGCTTGTTCTGGCGTAAAACGCCCACATACCGCGCCAAAAGCTGCAACTTGGTTTCTACATCCATCTTGCTGTTTAGAATGGCTTTTTGAAGCTCTTCGACAGAGGCTGCTCTGTTGTTGGTTTTTTCGTAATAATTTACCATCGAGAGAATGAGCGAAGGTTCATCTTCATCAATCAATCGCGCCTGATTGTAATAATTGAGGGCTTTATCGGGCTGATTGTCTTGCAGGTACAAATCGCCCATCAGAAGCTGGTATCGGATATTATCGGGATTTTTATCGATAACGGATTGAATTTCTTCAAATGCCCGTTCCTTTTGGTCCATCATGTTATACAAACGAAACTTGTTGATCGTAATAGCATCCGAAATTCCGGTATATTTTTGCAGCGTATCGAGCGACTGAATGGCTTTTTCAAGCTCGCCGTTATCTCCATACACATTGGCAAGTTCGAAATAAAGCTCCACTTTCTCGGGATAAGACTTTAACAGAAAATTGTAGATATCTATTACCTCTTCTTTCAAATCGAGTTCCTTGCTTAAACTGGCCAAAATCATGTTGTAATAGTAGTTTGACGGATCGTATTTGACCGCATCTCGAAAATATTTCAACGCTATATTCTTCTCGTCCAGCGAACTGTAATAGGCGCCCAGCTCCACAAGCACACTGGCGTTGGTAGAATCGAGGGCGTGGCAGTGGCGGAGAAAATCGAAAGATTCGTCAAACTTTCCTTGAGCTTTGGAATTTAGCGCTTGGTAAAAGTAATAATCAAATTTTCGTTGCGTTGATTCATCCGGGATTCCATTTTCTTGCGAAAAAGATTTCAACGGGAAAATCAGGAGTAAAACACCCAAGACAGGGATATATTTCTTGTAATTCATTCCTTTTGACTTACTGTTTTGAAACACAAACCATTGCGCCTTCATGCAGGTTTATTATTAATGTTTTCCGGTGTGTCCGAACCCGCCGGCTCCGCGGTCGGATTCATCCAAATCATCCACTTGTTGCCATTCTACACGCGCATGCTGAGCAACAACCATTTGGCAGATGCGTTCGCCGTCGTTAATTACAAAATCCACATCGGATAAATTGACCAAAATTACCCGGATTTCACCGCGATAATCGGCATCGATGGTTCCCGGCGAATTTACGATAGAAATTCCGTGTTTAACCGCCAATCCGCTTCGGGGACGGATTTGCGCTTCGTAGCCTTCGGGAAGCTGAATGTAAATTCCGGTGGGAATAAGCGCCCTTTGCAACGGTTTCAGGGTAACAGGCGTATCGATGTTGGCGCGTAAATCCATTCCGGCAGAGAATGCCGTAGCATATTCGGGCAGCGAATGTCTTGATTTATTGACAATTTTAACTTGCATAGAAACAGTTTATTTGTGCTTTTAGCTGTTGGTTATTGGCTTTTAGCTTTGCGTTGAGATATTGAAATGCACGGAGGAAGTACAAAAAATAAATTTCCGTGCTTATTATAAACGTCGCAAAACTCCACTTTACAGCCAAATGCTAACAGCTATTTATAAACCTGCGAATTTAATCATTTATGAGCAAATATTGCTGGAATTGATAAAATTTAAGGAAAATAAGCCGAAGAAATTAGTGATATTTCGTTGATTGCTGTTTTAAGGATATAAAAAAATGCATATCTTTGTAACGATATGAGCCAACAAGACGATTTATTGAAGAATTTACGCCAAACACTCAGCGAACAGGGTATTGAGTCGTTTCATGTGCTGGAAGATTTGGTTCCCATTGAGGAGCAGATGGAGTATTTCCGTTATTTCGACCGGTTGAGACGAGAAAATTCTCCTTTTGTGCGCGACGAGGAAATTGCCATACTTTTTTCGCCCGACGCGAGCGTTGAGCGAAAGAAAAAAAGTTTGTCGCGTTTGGCTTCCATTCCCGATGTGGGAGCGTATCGCGCTATTGAAACCTATCACAGCAGTCCGCTGGAGGCGGAGTTGTTCAATTGGTCGTCAATGTCGCTGGTAGGCAGCCGCATTATATTGAGTTCCGATTTGTCTGGCCAACAGCAGATTTACGTGTCATCGGGATTGGGCGGATACGAAAAAAAACTTCGGTTTTTCGCTCTTTTTACCACGAATAATCGCTCTACCCTCACCGATCTACAGAAAGAAATAGTGGACAGGGAATTTCGTTTCCAACTTCAAAAAGCCGATGTGGAGATTGAAAAATTCGAAATCAAGGATAATTATTTCACCCTGCTCATGCTCTTCCCCATCGATTCCGATGTTCGCTCAAGCATAAACGCCGCAGTGGAAGAGATAAACCAATACGGTAATTTCTTAGATCCCAAGTTTTTGTTCACGAACGTGAAGATTCTGAATGAAAGCGAGATAGAGAAGCTGTTGGAGAAGAAGTGAGTTTTTCGTTTTGCATCTTAACAGACCGATATACAATTAATTCAACGAGAAACCATGAGATTTTTGCTTGCCAAACTGTTTTCCCTATTGCTCATTTTGGCGAACATACACTCCAAAAGTCTCGCGCAGAACATCCCTTTTGTTCCTCCCGCCTTTAATTACGCCACTCACAACTACAATGCCGGCAACCAAAACTGGGCGGTCGCGCAAGGAAAAAATCGCGTCATTTATGTTGGTAACGATTATGGGTTACTGAGTTTCGACGGCGTGAATTGGAAATTGAATACATTGCCCAATAATTTGTCGGTTAAATCTATATTGGTGGATAATTCGTCCGTAGAGGAAAAAATTTTCGTAGGCTCTTTTGAAGAGTTCGGGTATTTTCAGAAAAACGATAAGAACGAACTCAAATACCACTCCCTAAAACACCTCGTCAAAAACTTTACGCTCTACAACGATGAGATTTGGACAATTAACAAGCTGGGCAACAACATCTTTTTTCAGACCTTCTCATCCTATTTTATTTATAATGAGGCGGAAAACACCGTTAAAGCCGAAAAGCCTTTTCCCGCGCCGTTGTATTTTTTTACTGCACAAGAAAAACTTTACGCACAATTTATCGATGAGCATTTCTACGTTTTCGACGGACAAAAGTTCCACTTGCTTTTAACTAGAGATAAACTCAGCAACGACCCTGTAGTTTCGGTTCTTCAGTTCGGTGACGAACTTTACCTTTTCACGACAAAAAACGGAATATTCACGTTTAACCTCACGAGTAAAAACTTATCGCGCCGCGCAACCTTCATTGATGATGAATTGAGAAGAGAAACCGTAAACCGTGTAACAGCATTATCAGACTCGGCATTTGTGCTGGGCACACTCAATAACGGATTGTACGCGTTGAAAACAGACGGGTCTCTTCTTTGGCAGCTAAACAGAGATAATGGACTGTACAACAATACGGTGCTGGGCTTGTTTTCCGATAAAGACAACAATCTTTGGGCTGCTCTCGATAATGGAGTTTCATATATCCAAACAAATTCACCATTGTCATTTTTTGAGCCGCAAAACATTCGCATCGGCTTGGTTGAGGATATACTTGTAAAAGAAAATCAATTGTATTTTGCTACTAATCAAGGCGTCTACACATACTCCGACGAACGAAAAGATGTTTATCAACTTCCCGATTTTAATGTCCAATCATGGTTTATCCGAAGCTTCGATAATCAAATAATTACGGGAAATAATATCGGAACTTCGTTTATCGTCAACAATCGGAAAGTAGAACTACCGGAGGAAAGTACCGGCGGAACGGACATTCGAGCGATGAAAATTCAGGACAAAGATTTTCTTTTAGAATCAACCTATACAGCCCTTCAAATTTACTTCAGAGATTCCAACGGACAATGGAAATACAGCCATAAAGTAGAGGATTTTTTCGATTTAATTTATCAGTTAGAACAAGATCACGTGGGAAATATTTGGGCGAGCCACATGTATAAAGGTGTTTATAAGCTACGACTCGATGAACAACTGCAACGTGTTGCCTCGCGTGATTTTCATACAACCTTAGACAGCACCACAGAAACGTCAACAAAACCCATTCGGACAATGAAGTTGAAAGGACGTATTGTGTTTACCAACGGAAAAAAATTCTATACGTACGACGATATTTCACAAAAGATAATCCTTTACGACCAATTGAACCAGGAGTTGCCGCTGCTCACCGACACAAGAAATATTGTATCCATCAACGACACCGCATTCTGGTTCCTGAGACCACAAGAATATACATTGGTCAAATTTTCATCAGGCAAATATCAGGTATCGGACAAAATATCCTTTTCCATTCTTAATAATCCCCCTAACACGGGAAGAGGGAATATTTACGTGGATGAAAACAACACTTCGTACTTCTGCCTCAACGGTGGAATCGGAAAGCACAATTTCAATAATAATTTCCGAACCGATATGCCCAATCTCGGAATTTCAAAAGTCTGGAGTTACAACCGAAAAATAGATATTCCTAATAATTTGGCTATTAACGCAAAAAACATGATCGATTTTTCGGAAAACAACCTCACTTTTGAGTTTCAGTACCCCGAATTCAGCAAAAAGAAGTTTACGGTAGAATGTTTTCTTGTAAATTACGACCCTCGCTGGATACCCACATCTTCCAACTTAACTATAACTTACGCAAACTTACCTGCCAACTCTTACACGCTGAAAGCAAGAGTGCTGAATGATGCGGGGGAAGTGCTTTCAAGCACAGATTTTTCGTTCGAAATTAAAAATCCCTGGTACAAAACAATTGTAGCAATTTTCATTTACTCCGTGCTGATTGGATTGCTTCTCGTTTTCATGGTAAGAAAGTATATTCAATTGGCTGTAAAAAGAAAGAACAAGGCTTTTGAGCAACAGGAAAAAGAGCGAATCGCGCAATTGGACCGCCAGGAAAAACTTATCGCTGAGATGAACAGCGAAAAACTACGTAATGAACTGACTTACAAAAGTAAAGAACTGGCCAATGCAGCCATGATGATTATCAACCAGGAAGAGCTGTTGAATAAATTGAAAAAAGAAATTCAGGATAACGTGAGAAACGGCAGGATAAACCGTTCGCACGGAACTAATCTTATTAAATTAATCGACAATAATCTCTCCGGTGAAGATGAATGGGCGTTATTTCAGGAGAATTTTGACCTGATACACGAAAACTTTTTCCGAAAGTTAACCGAACAATATCCTACATTAACTCCGGGCGACTTGCGCCTTTGCGCTCTTCTCCGCTTGAATTACTCCTCGAAAGAAATTGCCAAAATGCTAAATCTTACACTGCGAGGTGTTGAAGCTGCTCGGTATCGTTTAAGAAAAAAACTCAACCTGAGTGAAGAGGAAAACCTTGTTTCTTTTGTAATAAATTTCAACTAAGTAAAATTCAAAAAATAAAACACCAAAGTTATTTCCCGGAAAACAGATAACTTTATCAACCTGAAAGATAATATTAGAATTTCCGCCCGTCACAGATCCCGCTATGCAGGGAATGGGTGACACCTGCTCGTCCGAATGGGCGGCATTTTCTCCCGAGTGATATCGGGATTGCATACGGTTATGAAAATGTTGCCTTTCAGGCAAGCTTGATTAGTTATTTTTTTAATTTTACTAAGAGAGAAACTCTGCAATAAAGCTCTCGCCTTTTCAGATTTTGCCTCCACTCTTCGCTGAGAATGCAAGTAATCTCCTCGTTTTCTTTCAAAACCTCCTCGTTTTACAGTATCACATACACTTATCTAACAGGCTTATTATCATTTATTTGTGAATAATAAAAGTAGTAACAAAGTATCCTTTAAAAATATGTTATAGAACATAAAGTACTTTTAAAGAGGTATTTAATATATGTACAGATACAAAATCAACTTAATTTGTAGTGAAATTGATTTTTTATAACAATTTAAAAGATTAAAAGTCCATGAAATTAAAAAATGTATTTATTTTCTGCCTTCTGCTTATTCCCATTCTCGCATTTGCCCAGCAGCAAATAACCGTATCGGGGACAGTGACGGAGAAGGCTACAGGCGACCCGGCAATCGGGGTGAGCATTCTGGTGAAAGGCACTGCCTCGGGCACTGTCACGGATATAGATGGCAACTACACACTGGCAAACGTATCCGGCGATGCGATACTGGTTTTCAGTTATATAGGAATGAACACTATCGAAGAGCCGGTGAATGGACGTTCAACTATCAATATTGAACTCTCCGAAGACGTACACGCATTGGAAGAAGTGGTAGTGATTGGTTACGGTACCGCTCGAAAAAGAGATTTAACCGGTTCTATCGTGAGTGTTAGCGCAAGCGAAATTGCCGACAGACCATCGACAAACCCGTTAGCGTCCCTGCAAGGAAAGATTGCGGGCGTTCAGGTTGTGAATACAGGGCGCGCGGGACAAGATCCCGAAATTCGTGTTAGAGGAACCAACTCAATCAACGGCTATACGCCGCTTTACGTGGTTGACGGATTGTTTTCCGACAACATTAATTACCTCAATCCCGCCGATATTGAATCGATGGAAATTCTGAAAGACCCCTCATCTTTGGCAATTTTCGGTGTGCGGGGAGCAAACGGCGTTATTATCATCAATACCAAGCGGGCAAAAGCAGGGCAAACGCTGGTAAACATTAATACTTCCTTAGGTTACAAAGAAGTTACTGACAGAATGCCGATGGCGAATGCCGCTCAGTTTCGAGAGCTATACAATGAACAGCGTATAAACCAAGGTTTAACTCCTTTTGACTACACCCATTGGAACGCCGATACGGATTGGCAAAATGAAATTTTCAGGCGTGGATTCTTAACGAATAACAACGTAAGTATTACCGGAGCAAGCGAAAGAAATCGATTTTATTTAGGTATTGGTTATACCTCGGAGCAAGGAAACATAAAACACGAAAAGTATTCAAAAGCGACCGTAAATTTGAGCAGCGATTATAATGTAACTGATTTTCTTCGTTTTGGATTTCAAGTAAACGGCTCAAGGACATTACCAACCGATGCCAAGGGCGTTTCTGCGGCAATTAAGGCTGCGCCTATCGCGCCTGTTTACGATGCAACTGGAGAATTGATTCACACGCTTCCCGATTTTCAACGGGCACAAGTATGGAACCCGATGATTGATGTTGAAACTCGCGCGAATACAAACATCGCGACTAACAATCGGGCTGCGGGAAATATTTATGGAGAAGTTGATTTTTTGAAGAATTTCAAGTTTAAAACCACATTCTCGCTGGATTATACCGTTGCGGAAAATCGTTCGTTCAACCCTATAATTTATGTATATAACCCCGATATTCAGGGAAAAGAAAATTTAACGACTAACGAATCCATATCTCAATCAAAATCCACTCGAACCGTCGCGCAAAGCGATTACATTTTAACATACAATAAAACGTTTGATAAACATAGTCTTACCGCTACTGCAGGATTAACCACCAATTACATTGAATACTCGTCGTTAGGAGGTTCTCGCAGTCAGAACATCGAAGATATTGTGTTTTCTATTCCGCGAGACAACACCGATAAATGGTGGCTCTCCGCTATCGACGGCAAATCATCAACCAACAGCAGCGGACAATACAAGCGTTTTACCATGTCGTATTTATTAAGAGCTTTATACGGTTATCAAAATAAATATTTGTTTAACGCTTCGTACCGTCGTGATGGCGCATCGGTTTTCCGTTCCGTAGGAAACACTTGGGACAATTTTTATTCGTTTGGAGCAGGCTGGGTGGTTTCAGAGGAAGATTTTATGAAAAATCAATCTTTCATCAATTATCTAAAACTCAAAGGCTCGTGGGGCGTACTTGGAAGCCAGAATACGGGAGGCTACAACTACCCGACATATCCGAGTTTAGTAAGTTCCGGTAGCGCCGTGTTTGGCGACAATATCATTACAGGGTATTCGTTGCAGTACTTGCCGCAAAATTTGTCGTGGGAGAAAACTTATGCCTGGGAAGCCGGCTTTGAGATGACGATGCTTGATAATCGCCTGCGTATTGAACCGGTTTTCTACAATAAAGTAACCAACGATATTATTGTAATGCTTTCCGGATTCTCGGGCGCTAAAAACTCGCTCGAAAACCTGGGAAAAATACAGAACAGAGGTGTAGAAATTGCCGCATCCTGGACTGACAAAATTGGAGATAGCGATTTCGGATACTCGGTATCGGGTAATTTGACTACTATAGACAACAAAGTGCTTTCGTTGGGACGAGGTCCGGAAGATGCCATTTTTGCCGGCCCGGGAAGTATTTCTCGTTCATTGGAAGGATATCCTGTTGGTCATTTCTATGGATATCAGGTAGCGGGCGTCTATCAGAACAAGGAAGATATTAAACAGTACTATCCAAACAGGCTTGGAAGTCCGGTTCCCGGCGACCTGAAATTTAAGGATGTGAACGGCGATGGAGAAATCACACAAGACGACCGGACAATGATTGGCAATCCTACACCCGATTTAACCTATGGGTTAAATGTAAGTTTGAATTACAAGAACTTCGATTTGGGTGTGGATATGATGGGCGTTTACGGGAATGAAATTTACAGAACCTGGGACGACCCTACCTATGCTCAACTCAACTATCTGACATCGAGAATGAACCGCTGGCACGGCGAAGGAACATCAAACTGGGAACCGATATTGAATCCCTCACGGGCGCTCAATCTCATCAACTCCAATTATTTTATCGAGGACGGTAGTTTCTTCAGAATAAGAAACGTACAATTGGGTTACACATTCACTTCGGCAGTACTGCAAAAACTTCATCTTAAATCGTTGAGACTGTACACTAATATTCAAAACGTAAAAACATGGAGCAAAAATACCGGCTATACCCCCGAAATTGGCGGTTCTGCATTGGCTTTCGGTGTAGATGGAGGAACGTATCCCATGCCGATGATTTACACATTTGGTCTTAACTTAACTTTCTAAAAAACATCGATTATGAAAATTTCAATAAAAAATATAGCAATTACCCTTCTGTTTGGCCTTCTTTCGCTGACAATCGGCTGCTCCGATTTGTTAGACCAGCAACCACAGGGAGAATGGGTGCAGGGCGATGAAGGCAGCGGAGGCTCATTTCAATCGGATGTGTTTACCCTTTATGCCAAAATTCGCGGTTTTACGGTAACATCGGGAACCACGGCGCTGGCCATTCACTGCTTCCGTTCGGAAGATGCCGAAAAAGGCAGTACGGCATCAGATGGTGCTGCTCACGGAAGGATGTTCGACGATTTTGAATATATCACCACAAACGGATTAATCAGTGGATATTGGACAGGAAATTACGAAATTATTATTCTTGCCAATAAAATTCTCGACGATATTGCAGAAGCTGAAAAAGCAAGCGGTACGCTGTCGGAAGGCGATTTAATAAATAAATCGGAAGCTCACTTTTTCCGCGCATTCGCGTTCTTCAATTTAGTTCGTGCTTTTGGCGACGTCCCGAAAATTGATTTTAAGATCAATAACGCCGAAGAGGCCAACATCGCAAAATCGCCCACGGCAGACATTTATGCGTTGATAGATTCTGACTTGGCAATTGCCGAACAACACCTGCCTAAAACATGGGCACCGGTTTATATCGGAAGATTAACCTGGGGCGCCGCCCGCTCGTTGCATGCAAAAACCTATATGCAACGCAACGATTGGCCAAACATGTATTCCGCTTCAACAGATGTAATAAACTCCGGATTGTACAACCTAAACACTCCGTATAATCAAATTTTCCGCGAAACGGGAGAAAACAGCAGCGAGTCAATTTTGGAATTACAGTGTACCGCAACGCCATCGCAACCGGGCTCAAATGATATTGGCAGCCAGTTTGCTCAGGTACAAGGAGTAAGAGGCGCCGGCGAATGGAACTTAGGATGGGGCTGGCACACTCCCACGCAGTTGCTTGCCGATGCCTTTGAAACAGGCGACCCCAGAAAAAACGAAACATTACTCTATTTCATTAAAACGGGAGAAGACCCAAATTCAATTCCTGCCAACCAGCCTTGGAACGAGAAACCAATATCCAATGCCGACGTTATAAACAAGTACTACAACAAAAAGGCATATACCAATCCAACACTGAGGGCAACCTACACGAAAGGTGGTTTTTGGTATAATATCCGTCTTATTCGTTATGCCGATATCGTACTCATGGCAGCCGAATCGGCGAATGAAACGGGAAAAGCTGCCGAAGCGTTACAATATCTTGAAATGGTTCGCTCACGTGCGCGTGGCAATAACGCATCTATTCTTCCCGAGGTAACTACTACAAACCAAGCGGACCTCCGCGACGCCATCCGTCACGAGCGCCGCGTGGAACTGGGAATGGAATTTGACCGTTTTTACGACCTTGTGCGCTGGGGAATTGCCCGCGATGTGCTGCATGCAGCCGGTAAAACCGGATATCAGGACAAGCACGCTTTATTGCCGCTTCCGCAAGCCGAAGTGGATAAATCGAACGGTGTGTTGAAACAAAATCCGAATTATTAATCAATTAAAAAAGTGAGCATTATGAAAAATTTAGGATATATATTTTTGGTTGTCACCGGAATTTTCTTGACATCCTGTTTTCAGGATTTGGGACAAAACCCTCCGTTTGACTATCCGCAGCAACCTGCTCCTCCACCTCTTGGAGCCGACGGACAAATATTTTATCTGTCATTTGATGATACCTACGAAGAGTATCAAAGTTTAGCGGAAGCGCTGATAGTAGGAAATCCCACTTTCGCTGAAGGCAAAAAAGCAAAGGCATACGCCGGAGCCAAAGACAGTTACCTGACATTCGACATCGCGAATTTTGCCGCGCCTTTAACTTCAACTATGACTTTCGCATTTTGGTACAAACTGAACGGAAATCCCGATAGAGCCGGCATTCTTACCCTTGGCCCAAAAACCGAAGGAAAACCGGCGAATCAGCAAAACAACCGCACTTCAGGTTTCCGACTTTTTCGCGAAAATGCGGGTGGCAAACAACGGATTAAAGCAAATGTAGGAAACGGAACAGCTGACTCTTGGGTAGATAATGCAAAAGCCGACCTCGACCCCGACAATCCGGTGTGGGTGCACATCGCTTTGGTACTAACCGAAGGAAAAGTGTTCATCTATGTTGATGGAGAAGAAGCTGCTTCTACAAATCTCTCGAAAATAAGCTGGAACGGTTGCGATATCTTATCCATTGGGTCGGGAGCACCCCGATTTACCGAATGGAATCACCTGTCAGACAACAGTTTGATAGACGAACTCCGCATTTACAACAAAGTTTTAACCGCAACCGAAATTAAAACGGTGATGGCTAAATAGTCAGTTGGAATTATCCGAAAATAAACCGTCGGTTTGCTCACAAAAGTGAACCGACGGTTATGAAACAAAATCAATATGTTGCAAAAATTAAGCTTAACTGTTTTGTTTTTTTCAATTTTATTGTCTTCTCACGCGCAATACGATGAGTTTAGCTCCCACATTTTCGTGAATGCGCAAAAAGACTCGTTGTTGTATAGGCAGTTGAATCCGGAAAAGATAGAAACGAGGAAAAAATATCCGTTGGTTTTATTTCTCCACGGTGCGGGCGAACGAGGTTCCGACAATGTGTCACAACTTCGTCATGGAGGAATGATGTTTACTAATCCGGTAAATAGGGAAAAACATCCTTGTTTCGTAGTTTTTCCGCAGTGTCCCACGGATTTATATTGGCCTACTCCCAAGCGCCCAAACAGTTTCAACGATGGAGACCCGTTTCCAGCCGATGCAGAAATATCAAAACCGTTGAGGTTAACAAAAGAGTTATTGGATAGGTTATGCAAAGAATATCCGATAGATACAAGCAGGATTTACATTGTTGGCTTATCGATGGGTGGAATGGGTACATTTGATATGGTTTGTCGTTTTCCCGATTTGTTTGCCGCCGCCGTTCCCATTTGTGGAGGCGTAAATGTGAAACGTTTGGAAAAGCTATCGACCAAAACTGCATTCCGAATTTTTCACGGCGATGCCGATTCGGTCGTTCCTGTTCGGTTTTCACGCGAAGCGTACAAGATATTAAAACAAACGGGAAAAACAGTAGAATATATTGAGTTTCCGGGAGTAAATCACGGTAGCTGGGAACCGGCCTTTAATCAACCCGATTTTATGTCGTGGCTTTTTCGGCAATCGAAATAAGATAACCGTATTGCTTCTCAAAAAATGAACACGAATAACCCGATTTACAAGTTGTTGCTTTTTGCAAGTCTGTTATTTATTGCGTCTTGCGGGAAAAACGTTGATGAACCTATTCATCAATCATTCCGATTAGAGAAAATCGCAATCGACGGTGTTGAAAACGCGTCAATTTACCCCGATATTTCCCCAACTCCGGTTATCTCACTCACTTTTTCCGATGCAGTTGATACAAAAACCATTCAAAGTAACATTATATTACGAAAAGAGACGAACGACAATATTTCACTAAAATTCAAAATCCAAAGCAATGTTATCGTTGTGGAGCCTGAAAAGGAATTAACGCCTTACACATCTTACGAACTGATTGTCAATACCGGCTTAAAATCAGCTTCGGGTATATCTATTGAAACGGGAAAGGTATATTCCATCACAACGGGAATAAACTCCACGGATAAATTTCCACGAATTTCGGATGATGAGTTGCTCACCTTAGTGCAAAAACAGACGTTCAATTATTTTTGGAACTTTGCCCACCCAACAAGCGGAATGGCGCGTGAACGAACAACTTCTACAAATACAGTTACAACCGGTGGAACCGGATTTGGCGTTATGGCTATGATTGTTGCTGTTGAACGCGAGTTTATTACCAGAAACGAAGCTTTTGAACGTATCCAAAAAATAACGACTTTCCTAACCACAAAATGTACGCGTTACCACGGTGCTTTTGCTCATTGGATAAATGGCGAAACGGGAGCTACCGTCGCATTCAGCACGTACGATAACGGCGCCGATTTGGTAGAAACATCGCTGTTGTTTCAAGGGTTGCTCACGGCAAGAGAATATTTCGATAAAACTACACCGGAAGAGACTCAATTACGAGAAAGTATCACCCAACTGTGGGAAGAAATCGATTGGACGTGGTTTCAAAAAGAAAGCGAAAATGTTCTTTACTGGCATTGGAGTCCGCAATACAATTGGCAAATGAACCTGAAAATATCGGGATGGAACGAATGTTTGATTACCTATGTGCTGGCAGCCTCTTCACCAACTCACTCCATTTCTAAAAACGTTTATACCCAAGGATGGGCACGCAATGGAGCAATGGCAAACGGAAAATCGTTTTACAGCTATACTCTCCCATTGGGAAGTGATTACGGCGGCCCGTTGTTTCTGTCCCAGTATTCGTTTTTAGGATTAAATCCCAAAGGATTGAAAGACCAATATGCTGATTATTGGGAACAAAACCGAAATCACACACTAATCAATCGGCAGTATTGCATCGAGAATCCCAAAAAGTTCAGCGGATACGGGCAAGATTGCTGGGGATTAACGGCAAGTGACGGGAACGATGGTTATAGCGCATATTCTCCAACAAACGATAAAGGTGTTATCGCTCCAACAGCTGCGTTGTCGGCAATGCCTTACACTCCTCAGGAATCAATGCAGGCATTGCACTTTTTTTACTATAAATTGGGCGATAAACTTTGGTCGGAGTATGGTTTTGTTGATGCATTTAATTTATCGCGAAATTGGTTCGACAATCAGCATATTGCCATTAATCAAGGGCCGATTATTGTGATGATTGAAAATTACAGAACCGGTTTATTATGGAAATTATTGATGAAATCGCCCGAGATACGGGTTGGATTAACTAAGCTGGGATTTACTTATCCCGAAAATCCTTGAAGAATAATATGAAAAAAGACAGTTGGAAAATCATTCTATTTTCGGCAGTTGCCAGCTCCCTGCTTCTGGCTTCGTGCAGCAACAATAACAAAAAAAACGTGGAGGTAGCCAAGGAAGAAAGCCGCCCACTCACCTTCACCTCCGACGATGAGTTTCTCGACTTCATCCAAAAAACGCACCTCAACTATATGTGGGACGGCGCGGAAAGCACATCGGGATTAGCGCCGGAGCGCATGCATATGGACGGTAATTATCCTGAAAACGATGCCGATGTCATCACTACCGGTGGAAGCGGTTTCGGTATTGCCGGACTTATCGTGGGCATTGAACGCGGATTTATTCCACGCGACAAAGGCGTGGAGCGATTACACAAAATTGCCGATTATTTGGCTAAGGCCGACCGATTTCACGGCGTTTGGTCGCACTGGATTCACGGCCCAACCGGAAAGGCCAAGCCTTTCGGACAAAAGGACAACGGCGGCGACCTCGTAGAAAGCGCTTTTCTCATTCAGGGCTTACTTTGCGCCCGCGAATATTTTAAAAACGGAAACGAATCCGAGAAACAACTCACCGAAAAGATCGACAAACTGTGGCGCGAAATGGACTGGACGTGGTATCTGAACGGAAAAGACGTCCTGTACTGGCATTGGAGTCCCAACTACGATTGGGAGATGAATTTTCCACTCGAAGGATACAACGAGTGCTTCATCACGTACATTTTGGCGGCATCGTCGCCCACGCACACCATTCCCGCATCGGCTTACCACAACGGATGGGCGCGCGGAGGTGGAATAAAAAGCGATAAAATAGCCTACGGAATTCCGTTGATTTTAAAGCACAACGGAGCAGAAGAGTACGGCGGCCCGCTGTTTTGGGCGCACTATTCTTATATCGGATTAAGTCCGAAAGGATTGAAAGACCAATACGCCAATTATTGGGACGTAAATAAAAACCAAACGCTGATAAATTACAAGTACTGTGTACAAAATCCCAACGGATTCAAAGGTTACGGAGAAAACTGTTGGGGACTTACCGCAAGCTACACCGTTGACGGCTATACAGCTCACTTCCCGATGAAAAACGATCGAGGAGTTATTACACCCACCGCATCGCTTTCCAGTTTCCCCTACACACCTGAACAATCGATGAACGCATTGAAACACTTCTACTACGATTTAGGCGACAAACTTTGGGGGAAATACGGATTTTACGACGCTTTCAGCATTCAAGACAACTGGTTTCCGGAACGATATCTGGCTATCGACCAACTAACGATAGCGCCCATGATAGAAAACTACCGCACCGGTTTGTTGTGGAACCTGTTTATGGGCGCACCCGAAATTCAGGAAGGATTGAAAAAATTAGGAATAACATACACACCATAAAACAGTTACAATGAAAAAATTCAGTTTATACATCATTTTATCCGCATTCATTGGTTTATCCGCTTGCGGGAAATCTGGATCCGCTTCATCGTGGAAAAGTTTTAGCGGCGACAAACGCATCGAACAACGCGTAGATTCCGTGCTGAAATTGATGACCTTGGAAGAAAAAATCGGCCAAATGACGCAATTTTCTGCCAACTGGTCGATTACCGGCCCTGTTATGTCTGACGATTTTCAGCCCTACCTCGAAAAAGGATTAATCGGCAGCATTTTTAACGCCACTTCGGTAAAAGGTGTACGCCAAATGCAGGAAATAGCCGTTGAAAAAACACGACTCGGAATTCCCATTCTTTTCGGACAAGACGTTATTCACGGATACAAAACCATCTTCCCGATTCCCCTGGCAGAAGCCTGTTCATGGGATTTGGCGATGATGCGCCGAACAGCCGAAATTGCTGCCGTGGAAGCCGCGTCAGACGGAATTAACTGGACATTCGCGCCTATGGTCGATATCGGTAGAGACGCCCGCTGGGGACGGGTAATGGAAGGCGCCGGCGAAGACCCCTACTTGGGAAGCAAAGTTGCCGAGGCAAGAGTGCAAGGTTTTCAGGGCGGAAGCGATTGGAAATCGCTCTCTTCTACCACCACGTTATTGGCTTGCGGAAAACACTTGGCGGCTTACGGCGCTGCCGAATCGGGCAGGGACTACAACACGGCTGAATTATCGGAACATACGCTCCGAAACGTGTATCTTCCGCCTTATGAAGCTGCCGCGAAAGCCGGTGTAGGCACATTTATGGCATCGTTTAACGAAATAAACGGCGTGCCCGCTACTGCTGACCGCTGGTTGTTGACAGAAGTATTGCGCAACGAGTGGCATTTCACCGGATTTGTGGTCAGCGACTATACCGGCGTAAACGAACTGGTTCCGCACGGTGTAGCAAAAGACGAAAAACAGGCGGCAGAACTGGCGGTTAACGCCGGAACCGATATGGACATGACCGGCGCTTCATACATCAAATACCTGGTTGAATCAGTAAAAGAGGGTAAAGTTTCAGAAAAGTCCATCGATACTGCTGTACGCCGTATTTTGGAGATGAAATTCTTGCTGGGCTTGTTTGACGATCCTTATCGTTATCTCGATGAAAACCGCGCAGCACAAAACACCATGAC
The DNA here is from genome assembly GCA_964557135.1 of uncultured Petrimonas sp. Classification (GTDB taxonomy): domain Bacteria; phylum Bacteroidota; class Bacteroidia; order Bacteroidales; family Dysgonomonadaceae; genus Petrimonas. The sequence continues at coordinate 52,149 of CAZKZB010000014.1, forward strand.
ACCCGAATTTATGGAAACCGCCCGAAAAGCGGTGGCGGCATCGGTGGTTCTGTTGAAAAATGACCAACACGTTTTGCCCATTTCCAGAGAAAGTGCGAAAACCATTGCCCTCGTTGGCCCATTTATGAACGATTCCATTAACCTGAACGGAGAATGGGCAGGTTTGGGAGATAGAAACAAAAGCGTATCGTTATTGAAAGGATTAACCGATAAATTCAACGCCTCTTCTGTAAAACTCATTTATGCCGAAGGGGCAAGCATTACAGAAACATCGCCCGCCAAGATTGCGGAAGCCGTGTCTGCAGCCCGAAGATCCGATGTGGTTATTGCTGCCGTGGGCGAAGACTTCAACTGGTCGGGCGAAGCCGCTGTGCGCACCGATATTCAATTGCCGAAAGCGCAGCAAGAGTTGTTGAAAGCGTTAAAAGCAACCGGAAAGCCCGTTGTTTTGGTTAATTTTAGCGGTCGGCCGCTCGATTTATCGTGGGAAGACGAAAACCTCAGCGCCATTTTGCAAGCATGGTTTCCCGGAACACAGGGCGGACACGGGATTGCCGATGTAATTTCGGGCGATTATAACCCATCGGCACGACTGGTAATGTCGTTTCCGCGCAATATCGGGCAAATTCCCATTTACTACAACCAAAAAAACACCGGTCGTCCGGTGGATTTAAACAACGAAGAAATCGATTACAAATCGCGATATATCGATGCCTCCATCACTCCGCTCTATCCTTTCGGATACGGACTGAGCTACAGTGTATTCAACATTGCCAACGTGAGTTTGGACAAAACATCGATGAAAACCGAAAACGATAAAATAACGGTTACTGCCGATGTTACAAACACCGGTTCTCTCGATGGCGAAATGGTGGTACAACTCTACACGCGTCAATTGGTTGCAAGTGTAACACGTCCGGTGAAAGAATTAAAAGGATTTCAAAAAATTCCCTTAAAAGCGGGAGAAACTAAACAAGTAACTTTCGAGTTGACTTCCGATGATTTGGCGTTTTTCGGTATCGATATGAAGAAAAAAGCCGAACCGGGAAGTCTCAAACTTTGGGTAGCGCAACATTCTTCGGACAATTCTAACGAAGTTAACTTTTCAATGGAATAAACAAATAAGCATCAAGCAAACATTTCTTTTTCTGGCATTGTTTTCTTTCGCATTTATCGGTATTTAGGAATTAACAGAATTGGAATATGTGAAGCGATGGTGATGTCTTGAGAGACGAAAGAGTAACATGGAGTTACTCTTTTCTTCTTCTTTCTCCCCGTCTTTCGTCTTTCCTAAAACTTTCTCTTTCTCCAAATTTTCCGCCTCTTCCTTTTTTGTCTTCAAACTTTCTTCCCTCGCGTTTTTCAAACCCTTTCTTTTTCAAACCGTCACGACTTTCCAGATTAAACGGCTTGTTATCATTGCGCTTACGGTCAGAATCGAACGAACGTTCGCGCGGCTTGAATGGTTTTTCTCCCTTGTCGAAATCGCGTTTGCGACGAAATTCACCGCGTGGCTTTTCGTCGCGATTAAACTCACTCCTCGGGCGAGGTTCACGGTTTGGTGCGTCCTCATCGCCTTCTTCACGGCGTTTGGAACGGCGATATCCTTCTTTGGAGTTTCGTTCGTGATGCTCGGAATCCCTTCTGTTGCGTTTATCGCGGAATTTTTCTTCTTTGGAGCGGTCATCGCGTTTACCGGCAAAGATTTCGTATTCGCGCATTTCGCATTCCAGCGCGCCGTTGTACAGGAAAAAGCGTTTTGAATGTCGCAGACCGATATTATCAAAACTCTCTTTGCGATAACTCAGAACATAGGCGTTATATCCCGTAAAAACGTGTTTCAGTCGTTCGCCAATCGTTGCATACAGAACGTCCAATTCATCCACTTTCAAGCGTTCACCGTAAGGCGGATTCGTCATGACAATACCATTAGGCGCAGGCAACTCCGAATATTGCTGCAATGGTTTTACACTCAAATCGATATACTGCTTCAGCCCTGAATTTTTAATATTCTTTTCGGCAATAGCAATCATTTTCGGAGAAATATCTGAGCCGATTATGCGATGTTCAAAAACGCGTGCACTGCTATCGTCGTTGTATATTTCGCTGAAAAGCTCTTCGTCGAAATCGCTCCATTTTTCGAAGCCGAAACCCGGTCGATGAATTCCGGGAGGGATGCCCAAAGCAATCATCGCTGCTTCAATTAGCAACGTTCCCGAACCGCACATCGGGTCAACAAACGTGCTTTCGCCACGCCAGCCCGATTTCAGAATCATTCCGGCAGCAAGTACCTCGCTCAGCGGCGCGTCGCCCTGTGCCACGCGATACCCGCGCTTGTGCAACGATTCGCCCGAACTATCGAGCGATAACGTGCATTTATTGTGCGCGATGTGAATATTGAAAACGATATCGGGGTTGGTGACACTCACCGACGGGCGTTTTTCGTACTTTTCGTAAAACCAATCAGCAATGGCGTCTTTCACCTTGTAAGCCACAAACTTGGAGTGCGTAAAAATGTGCGAAAACACCACAGCATCAATTGAAAAGGTTTTGTCGAGCGACATATATTGTTCCCAATCCACCGCTTTTATGGCCTCATACACCTCGTCGGCAGTGGATGCCTTAAATGTGTGGATGGGTTTCAAAATTCGCAATGCCGTACGACAATGTAAATTGGCTTTGTACATCAGCGCTTTGTCGCCGGTAAAGGAAACCATTCGCGTGCCGATTTCTACATTATCGGCACCCAAGCCGACAAGTTCTTCGGCAAGCACCTCTTCGAGTTCTGCCATGGTTTTGGCAATCATCGGAAATTGTTGGGATTGAGTCATTCGCTTGTTTTCAATAAATTATGCCGCAAAGATACACACAATTCACGATTTTATATTGAAGATTGGCGACGGATGTAACAAAAGTGCTTGCAAGTGCGAAATAATTTACGAACGCGATGAACTTTGTACCGATGATTGTTGTATCTTTAATGCGGAAACAAACACTAAAGCAGGTTACGAAATGAAAATTTTAGTTTTTGGAGCCGGCGTAATCGGCACTATTATCGCCGCTAAACTTCACGAAGCTGGTGTAGATACTAGGTTGTTGGCTCGCGGTAAAAGATTTGAAAGGTTGCAACAAAACGGAGTTGTTATTCACAATGTGATGGGCAAAACGAGGTCGGTAAGTAAGATACCGTTTACCAACAGGCTTAATCCCGACGATTTTTACGATCTGATTATTGTTACCGTTCGGTTAGACCAACTCCCGAGCGCCATCGAAACCCTTAAGCAGGACAAGCAGACGCCTGCACTGATGTTTATGCTCAACAATCCCGATAATTTAGAGGCGCTGCCACAGGAATTTCCCGATAAAAAAATAATCTTGGGATTTCCCGGAGCAGGCGGAACGTATCGGAACAACGAGATTGATTACATTCAGCTAAAACAACAAAAAACAACGCTCGGCGATTTCGACGGCGAAATCAGCCTGCTGACTCAACGCATCAAAGAGGTGTTAGAAAAAGCGGGTATTCAATCGGAGTTGAACACCCAAATGCAAGACTGGCTGAAAACGCACGCTATTTTTGTTGCCTGCGTGGCGGCATCCATTTCGAAAGAAAACGGCGACAGCGTTCGGTTGGGCAAGAACAAACAGAGCGTGCAGCAATTGGTTAAAAGTATTAATGAGGGGTTCAAAGCCATTCAACAACTTGGTTTGCCCATCACTCCCGCCAATCTGAAAACCATTTTTATGACCATGCCCCAATGGTTTTCCGTTATGTATTGGCGAAAAGCGCTGCAAGGCGAAATGGGCACATTGGCTTTCGCGCCGCACGTAAAAGCCGCTAAACCCGAAATGCAACTGCTGGCGCAAAAAGTACTCAAAATGGTGCATTCTTCTTCGGTTGAAACGCCTACGCTGGATAAGTTGCTTGGGGAGTTTATTGGGAAGGCATAAAAAGAACCGCATGTTTTTAAAGAATGAAAAAGTTGTTATTCATACTTGCAATGCTGCTAATTTCGATCGATGGTTTTTCCCTATACATTCAGTCTTTTGAAAACGAAGGGGTTTGGATTTCAAAGAATGATTCTGTGATTTTAAATCCGGAGCTTTGTGAAAGAACGACAGAAATTGGAGTATCTGAAACCGAAGGACGCTTAAATGACTCAATATCAATAAAAACACACTGCCTTGTAGATTATTTTCAATCAGATACATTGTTGAAGAGGGAGAAGAAAGAAATTGAATTAATGACAATTTGTTTTAACACGCAAAAGAGATATGTAAATTTAGTAAGAGAACCATAGAGAAGAGGATGTCTTTTTGCCCCAAAAATAAAAAATCAAACAACAATTGACTCAACTAACACTTTCAAAATCAAAAGAAAAGAATTGGATAAAATAGGAGTATTCACTTATGGATTTGAAGATATTAAATGGATAAAAGTTTCAAATAAAAATTCAGATTATTTTGAAATTGAAATAATACAACAAGTTGATATTGAAAGAACACCTCGAAATAGGGAGATTATTGTAAAAGGAAACAGAGCCTACTTTTACAAAAGTAATGGAAAAGTAGATAAATCGCTTACTTTTTTGATGCGAAATCGATAACATTTTCCTCACAACTTTATCTTAACCCATATTAATCGGCAAAACAAATAAAAAAACCCAAAAAAGTTTCGTTTTAATGAAACTTTCTATACCTTTGCTCTGTTTAATAATTGAAATGGAAAAGCGTTTTGAAATTGTATTTTTAGAAGAGGTTCTGGTCTTTTTGCGAAGTTTGGAAAACAAACACTACAAAAAGATACTTTACAATATGGGTAAAGCGCAGGTAGAAAACGACCCCGAACTTTTCAAAAAACTGTCTGAAGATATTTGGGAATTCAGAACCTTGTATCAAGGCATCCGGTATAGGCTTTTTGCCTTTTGGGACAAAACATCCTCCACCGAAACATTGGTAATTTCAACTCATGGGTTTATCAAAAAACGAAGCGATGTGCCCAAAAAAGAAATTCAAAAAGCCGTTCTAATCAGAACAAAATATTTTGAAGACAAACTCAAAAACAAGAGAAGATGAAAACATACACATTTAACGAAGTCAAGGATGAACTTATCGGGAAAGTAGGAACACCTGAAAGAGACCTTTTTGAGTATGAACTTCAAATGGACTTAATTGGCAAAGCTATTAAACAAACTCGACAAGAGCGCAACCTTACACAAGAAGAATTAGGCAAACTAATTGGCGTACAGAAAGCCCAAATTTCAAGGCTGGAAAACAATGCAGGGAATGTTACAATGGATACTCTACTGAGAGTATTCACAGCATTAAAAGCCAAAATAAAATTTCAAGTTGAACTTGCCGATATGAATCTTAGTGTAGGAGAATAACGCGAGATTAGTATCTCATATTCAGAAACACGCCAGCCTCTTCTGGCGCAAGTTTGTAACTTGTGCCAAAAATCGCATTATTTCCAAATTTTCGGCAAACTGTATAATTCTCTCACAACCTCACCTTAATCTTCACCGCTTTCCCCTCATTTTTAAACGCGTCCAGCGCGGAAACGGCAAATGTATATCGGTTTTTTCCGCCTTCGTAGGGAAGGACAAAAAAGTTGTCTGGTGTAACCGCGACAATGTTTTCCGCCCGATTTACATCCACCTTTTCGCCGGCACGAAAACGATAAATCACAAACTGCTGTGCCGTTTCGGGATTTCGGGGTTGTTTGGTGTGTTCCCACGTGAGAAAGTGCATATCTTCGGTGAAAACTTCGGTCAGTTTTTTCACTTTATCGGGGCGACCTTTGTGGAGATGCGAGTATGCCGGAATCAACGCTTTGGCACGATGCGTGCTGGTTTTAAATGTATTTACAACATTGTAGAAATCATCGAGAATAAGATAACCGTACCAATAGCAATTGCCACTTACAAACGACATCTCACGCGATTGACGAATTTTGGTATCGAGTTCGTTTTTATCTAACGAACGCTTTAAATCCTGCCCAATATAAAGCGGCTGCTCAAAATTATTGGCGTTCCACCAATGCAGTAACGTAGTGTAATCGGCTCGTTCGTGCCCTATCTCCCAATAAAGTTGCGGGAGATTATAATCTATCCATCCTTTTTCTACCCACAGTTTAATATCGGCATAAAGGTCGTCGTAATTCTGTAAACCGTTTGTGTCGCTGCCATTAGGGTCGCTTCGCTTGTTGCGGTAAATACCGAACGGACTGATGCCGAACCGTACCCACGGCTTGGTGCCGGCAATGGTGTATTTGAGTTGCTGAATCAACAGATTCACGTTATTGCGTCGCCAATCGTCGCGTTGGTCCGGTGAAAAACCTTGCGATGCAGCGTACATATTAAAGCTTTCGTCATCCGGGAAAGGTTGTCCGGCAATAGGATAGGGATAGAAATAATCGTCCATATGAATAGCATCCACATCGTATCGGGAAACGATATCACGAACCACTTCACAGATAAAACTCCGGTTTTCGGGCAATCCGGGCTCGAAATAAAGTTGGTTACCATATTGCACAAAGCGCTCAGGATATTTTTGATAAATATGGTCGGGAGAAAGCGGGTTGTTGATGTTTGTTTTCACCCGATATGGATTCAGCCACGCGTGAAGTTCCATTCCGCGTTTGTGGCACTCGTCGATAAGAAAAACCAGCGGATCAAAATCGGAATCGTCGGGCGTTTTCCCCTGTTCACCGGTCAGAAATCGGCTCCACGGCTCGAGGTCCGATTTGTAAAAGGCATCGGCTTCGGGACGAACCTGAAAAATTAAAGCGTTGACACCCGCTTCATCAAGCTTTCGCACCATTTCAGAGAAATAATGTTTCATTGCCGCGCTGTTCATCTGTGCGTATCGCGATTGACCGACCGTATGAATCCACGCGCCACGAAACTCACGTTTGGGAGTTGGATGAGCAGTGCGGGTGAGTGAAGGTTTTGAGGCACCGCAACTCAGCATAAATAAAGCAATAAAAGCGAATAAACCGATTCGTAGGTATTTCATTATTTAAAAATTAGACGGAACAAACAAAGAGTCGTCGCTTTCGAGTAGGCCTTCCAATGCACGCTGTTTGGGAAAAATAACAATGCGGCTGTGATCAGGAAAACGTTCTTCGAGGCGAGTAGGCAAATTATCAAGTATGGACATATATGAAATATATCCCTGATGAGCGGATACAAAAATAATCATATCGTCATCCTTGATATAGTCGCCACAAGTAAGCGGATCGTTCCACTCCACAAACGTTTTGAAAACCAGTGAAGCCCCGCTGCTTTTCCTGCTCGAAATAGCATCCTGAGTATCGGGATGGCCGAGATGTAAAATAGGAATTGATAACTCTTGGGATAACTTCACTACTTTATCGAACCATAAGTTAAACCCTATCTCTTTTTCGGCAAACGGAGGTGAAATCACCACAATACGCTTATGGGTTATTAACTCCTGCTCTATGTGGCAGATAAACATATTCTTATCCACATTCTTGACAATCAAATCTACCTTATCGCCCAATAATTTCTCCAAAACTCCTGTTCTGCCGGGCCAGCCTAAAATCACAATGTCGGTCATCAACTCGCGTGCCGTACGTACGATACCGCTGGCAGCGTTATGATCGATGGTAGTTATTATATCCACATCTATTTCGGCAGCCGTGGCATTTTGCACAAATTCCTGCAACTGTTTGCGAAAGCTAACAATGTTTTTTTCCGCCGTCTCATTATTGGGAACAACTCCCAATAACGAAACCGAATTTACCGATCGCTTATCTTTCATTAACAGAGCAAGCTCAACGTGGTGCCCTATATTAGCCGGATTGGCAATGGGTACCAGAATTTTCTCCTGCGCAAAAGCACCCAAATCGGATTCGGAAAGCGGTGCATTCTCTTGGCTGATGGCGAGTTCTTTAGCCGATTTCTGCGTTACTAACGATGCAACAATGCAGGTCAGCAAAATCAAAATAATGGTTCCGTTGAGGATGTATTCGTCTAAAATTCCGGCGTTGTATCCCACGATAATCACCGCGATGGTAGCCGCGGCGTGTGAACTGCTCAAGCCGAAAATTATGTTTCGCTGGATTACAGAATACTTGAAGATAACTTGCGTTAAAAATGCAGCAACCCATTTTCCGAAAATTGCGGTAACGGTAAGTGCAAGGGCGATTATTACTGTTGTTAGCCCATTGAATACTACCGATATATCGACTAACATCCCCACAGAAATTAAGAAAATGGGGATAAAGAGCGAGTTTCCGAAAAATTCAATTCGGTTCATCAATGCCGATGAGTGTGGTATCAGCCTGTTCAGAGCCAAACCTGCTGCGAAAGCTCCTATTATCGGTTCTATTCCCCCGAGTTCGGCTAACAAACCACAGAAAAACACAACAAAGAGCACGAAAATATAATGGAGGTATTTCTCGCCTTCAGCTTTCTGAAAAAACCATTTTGTTACTCGAGGTATCAGCAAGAAAACAATTGCAGAGAAAATAGTTAACGATATCAGCAACCTCAAAAGAAACATTAGATCCAATCCGCCTCCTGAATTCGATAAAATAAGAGCAAGAATGATTAGAACCGCCGTGTCGGTAAGGATAGTTCCACCTACGGTAATGGCTACTGCTTGATTTTTAGCAACTCCCATTCTGCTTACGATAGGATAAGTTACCAATGTATGCGTGGCAAACATGCTCGCTGTAAGAAAGCTGGCATTAAAATCGTAACCCAGCAAATAATGAACAACGGGAAAACCTATAGCAAGCGGAATAATAAAAGTAAAGAAACCAAAAACGAGACTTTTATTTTTATTGGCAATAAATTCGTTCAAGTCAAGCTCAAGTCCCACGATAAACATGATGTACAGTAGTCCGATGGTTGAGAACATCGACACTCCCTGATGTCCATTGTCGATAAGATTTAAACCGAACGGACCGATTATTACACCCGCAACAATAAGTCCGATAATGCTCGGAACGTTTATACGTTTCAGCAAAACAGGGGCAAGCAGCACAACGGCCAACAACACCGCAAAAACGAGAACAGAACTGGTAAACGGCAATGTAAATTCGTGCACTATGTTCGAAAAGAAATCTCCCATTGCAGTGATTTTTATAATTTTCCAAATTGAATGAGGGACAAAAATAGTTATTTTTTTTGAGAAATGGGAAGGAAGAATGTGTTTTTGTTTTTAAGGGCATATCGTAGAGACGCAATGCTTGCGTCTCAAATACAAGACACATTCAATGTGTCTCTAAGCAAAGTCCCGTC
>CAZKZB010000014.1:61520-67322 GCA_964557135.1 uncultured Petrimonas sp.
TGCTTGCGTCTCAAATACAAGACACATTCAATGTGTCTCTAAGCAAAGTCCCGTCATAAATCAAATCAGAAAACACCTCTATAACAAAAGCTCGAAAAAGCAATCGTTCCGTTTTTCACAAGCAGCAAAAAACATTATCTTTGTAGGTTGATTTTTGAAATTTATGAGCAGCGAAAAAAAGATAGAACTCAAAGGTGTACGCGTCAATAACCTGAAAAATATCGACGTGGTTATTCCCCGAAATACGTTTACCGTAATTACCGGACTTTCGGGTTCGGGCAAATCGTCGTTGGCGTTCGATACGCTCTATGCCGAAGGGCAGCGGCGTTACGTGGAAAGCCTTTCGGCATACGCGCGGCAGTTTTTGGGACGGATGAACAAGCCCGAGTGCGATTATATAAAAGGCATTCCGCCCGCCATTGCCATCGAGCAAAAGGTAAACACGCGCAATCCGCGCTCTACGGTGGGAACTTCCACCGAAATTTACGAATACCTGCGTTTGCTTTTCGCCCGCGTGGGAAAAACCATTTCGCCGACATCGGGCGCCGAAGTAAAAAAACACAACGTAAGCGATGTGATTGCCAAAATGCTGGAACAGCGCGAGGGAACACGATTGGCGGTGCTTTCGCCCATTCAGCTGCGCAACAATCGGTCGCTGCGCGAACAGCTGGATATTCTGATGAAAGAGGGTTTTTCGCGCGTGGATGTGGACGAAACGTTTTATCGCATCGATGAGTTTCTGGAACAAAAAAACCTGCCTTCGCCCGAAAATGTGCTTTTGGTAATTGACCGACTGTCGTGTTCGAGCGATAAATCGGTTATCAACCGCCTCTCCGACTCGGTGGAAACGGCGTTTTTGGAGGGAAACGGCACTTGTATCCTTCGGTTTTGGAAATCGGAGGGTATTGAATCTTTCACGTTTTCCAACAGATTTGAAGCCGACGGAATCGCGTTTGAAGAGCCGTCGGATTTGATGTTCAATTTCAACAGCCCCGTGGGCGCGTGCCCCAAGTGCGAAGGTTTTGGCAAAGTGATGGGAATTGACGAAAATTTGGTCATTCCCGATAAAAGCCTTTCGGTGCAGGAAGAGTGCGTGCAGTGCTGGAAAGGCGAAAAAATGAGCGAATGGCGCAAAGAGTTCGTTTTCAACGCGCACAAAGCCGATTTTCCTATTCATCGGGCGTATTACGATTTGAGCGAATCGGAAAAAGAGGTTTTGTGGAACGGACGCCCCGATTTGGGAATTTACGGCATCAACGATTTTTTTCGGATGCTGGAAGAAAACCTCTACAAAATTCAGTATCGGGTAATGCTGGCGCGCTATCGCGGAAAAACCACCTGCCCCGTTTGCAAAGGCGCGCGCCTGAAACCCGAAGCGGCTTATGTGAAAGTGGGCGCACGAAACATCAGCGAACTGGTTTTGATGCCGATTACCGAATTGAAATCGTTTTTCGAACAACTGAAACTTTCCGAAACCGATGCCGCCATTGCCGAGCGTCTGCTCACGGAAATCAACAACCGCCTGCGGTTTCTTATCGATGTGGGATTGGGTTATCTCACGCTCAATCGGTTGTCCAACACGCTTTCGGGCGGCGAAAGTCAGCGCATCAATCTGGCGTCGTCGCTGGGGAGCAGCTTGGTGGGTTCGCTCTATATTTTAGATGAGCCGAGCATCGGGCTTCACTCACGCGATACACATCTGCTTATCAAAGTGCTGCGCGAACTGCAACAAATAGGCAACACGGTTGTGGTGGTGGAACACGACGAGGAAATTATCCGCGCCGCCGATTATATTCTCGACATCGGGCCCAAAGCCGGAAGATTGGGCGGCGAAGTAATGTATCAAGGGAAAGTGGCGGAGTTAGAGAAGAATACCGACAGCTACACGGTGAAATACCTCACGGGAGAAGAAAAAATTGAAGTTCCAGCCGTTCGCCGCAAATGGAACAATTATATCGAAGTGAAAGGCGCGCGGCAAAACAACCTGAAAAATATCGACGTAAAATTTCCCCTCAACATAATGACGGTGGTAACGGGCGTGAGCGGAAGCGGGAAATCGTCGCTCGTAAACGATGTGCTTTTCAACGCCTTGCAGCATCACTACAAAGGTTCGGCGTTGGAACAGGCGGAGTTTAACTCCATTTCGGGCGATTTAAAACTGGCAAAATCGGTGGAGTTTGTCGATCAAAATCCCATCGGACGCTCCACGCGCTCCAATCCGGTTACCTACATCAAGGCGTACGACGAAATTCGGAAACTATTTGCCGCACAGCCTCTTTCAAAGCAAATGGGATTCACTCCGGCACATTTTTCGTTCAACGTAGACGGCGGCAGGTGCGACGAGTGCAAGGGCGAGGGAACCATTACCGTGGAAATGCAGTTTATGGCGGATATCCGTTTGGAGTGCGAAACGTGCCACGGCAAACGGTTTTCGCAAGATGTGCTGGATGTGGAATACAAGGGAAAAAACATTTTCGATTTGCTGGAAATGACGGTAAACGAAGCCATCGAGTTTTTCGGTTCGCAAAAAGGCGCAACGGAAAAGAAAATCGTGAAGCGCATGCAGCCGCTGCAAGATGTGGGACTGGGTTATATCAAGTTGGGGCAGTCGTCGTCCACGCTTTCGGGCGGAGAGAATCAGCGCGTGAAACTGGCTTTTTATTTGGGTGAAGAAAAATCGGAACCCACCATTTTTATTTTCGACGAGCCTACAACCGGGCTGCACTTTCACGATATTAAAACGCTGCTTCGTGCTTTCAACGCCCTTATTGAGCGCGGACACACGGTTATCATCATCGAACACAATATGGATGTTGTCAAGTGCGCCGATCATATTATCGATATCGGCCCCGAAGGCGGCTCTGCTGGCGGAAACATTGTGTGCGAAGGCGCGCCCGAAACTATTGTGAAGTGCGAAAAATCGCACACGGGGCGGTTTTTGAAGGATAAATTGTAGACGACAACACTACAAAACAATAAAAAAACAGTACATTTGTACAACGTGGAAATATATACTGACATATTGCTTGGCGACAGCAAAGAGAAACTTAAAACTTTGCAGGAAAATTCAGTTGACTTAATTGTCACATCGCCTCCCTATGCCGATCAACGAAAAAGTACCTATGGAGGAATCCATCCGGACGAATATGTTAACTGGTTCTTGCCAATTTCAGAACAACTTTTGCGAGTTCTAAAACCAACGGGTACTTTCATTCTAAACATTAAAGAAAAAGTGGTAAAAGGTGAGCGCAGTACCTATGTGATGGAATTAATTCTTGCTATGCGCAAACAAGGTTGGTTCTGGACGGAAGAGTTTATTTGGCACAAAAAAAACTCATATCCGGGCAAGTGGCCGAATCGATTTCGAGATTCTTGGGAACGGCTACTTCAATTCAACAAGCAAAAAAAGTTCAATATGTACCAAGAGGAAGTAATGGTACCTATGGGCGATTGGGCAAAAAACAGATTGAAAAACCTTTCGGAAACGGATAAAATTAGAGACAATTCGAAAGTTGGGAGCGGATTTGGCAAAAACATTTCCAATTGGCTTAATCGGGATATGGCTTATCCGACAAACGTGCTACATTTAGCAACTGAGTGCAACAACAAAAATCATAGCGCTGCATTTCCGGAAGAACTCCCTGAATGGTTTATTAAACTTTTCACCCAAGAAGAAGACGTTGTCCTCGACCCGTTCATGGGTTCAGGAACAACGCTAAAAGTGGCTAATAGATTAAGAAGAAATTCAATCGGCATTGACATCATACCGGAATATGTCGAGTTAGTAAAAGAGCAATTGAATCCTGTTGAATTATACCTTTTAGAACCGGAAGAAAAATATGAAACCTCTCGTAATAGAAGACGTACTGGAATACGTTGAAAAAAACATCGGCGTTTTTCACGAAAAACGCATCCAAAGCCTCGATTCTTTAAAGCTATCGAAAGTTTTGAAACGTAAGAATCCTTATTTGTACAAAGCAAAAAATGTTTTAACTGCCGATGAAATTGTTCGCAGTATTGTCGACGCGCATATTTCATCGAGCGAAGAAGGTATTTTTGGAGACTGGTTAGAGGGACTGGCTATCTTTATCAATGAGAAGGTTTTTAGTGGATGGAAATCGGGAATTCAAGGCATTGATTTAGAGTTTGATAAGGGTGACAGGCGATACACTGTGAACATCAAATCGGGACCAAATTGGGGGAACAGTTCACAAATAAAGAAGATGATTGCCGACTTTACCACAGCCAAACGCACACTAAGGACAAGCAATTCTCGCTTGAATATTGTCGCCGTAAATGGTTGCTGTTACGGAAAAGATAATAATCCTGATAAGGGGAGTTACTTGAAACTTTGTGGGCAGCAATTTTGGGAGTTTATCTCTGGAGACAAAGACCTTTATACCGAAATTATAGAACCTCTCGGCTACAAAGCCAAAGAAAGAAACGATGCTTTTATGATATCTTATTCTCAGATGATTAATAAATTCACCAAAGAATTTACTACCGATTTTTGCAAAGAAAGCGGGGAAATTGATTGGCAGAAATTGGTGACTTTCAACTCGTCGGCAAAATAAGTGAAGTGCGAAAAATCGCATACGGGGCGGTTTTTGAAGGATAAATTGAGGTGATTCTCAAACATTTGGTTATTAGAGCAGGATTGATTATTTTTGTAATGGCATGCCTACAATTAGCGAATTCTTTGGGATTACAATACGGATTATGTATTTAGATCATAATCCGCCTCACTTTCATGCATATTACGGTAATCAAAAAGCTATTATTGAAATAGAGAATGGTGCAGTAAAAGGAATTATGTCAGAAAGAGCTCTTCGCTTAATTTTTGAGTGGATGGAGTTACATCGTGAAGAACTTAAAGAGGCGTGGAAAAATGCAAAAAACGGTATCCCACCATCTAAAATTGAACCACTGCGATGAAAGAAATAATATTTACAGAAATAACTCAAGCGGAGTACCTTAGCGAGTACAAACTCTGTGTACATTTCAATTCCGGAGAGAGTAAAATAGTAGACTTTTATAATCTCCTTTTCAATTACAACTATCCTGTTTTTCTTCCATTACGGGATATTGAACGATTCAGATTGTTTAAAATAACTGATACTCTCGAATGGGAAGACGGCGCAATCGATATCGCACCCGAAACCGTTTATGAAATGGGAGAAACCATAAAAACAGACAGTGTGGCTGAACCTGAAGCAAATTACAATACACCGAAAATAAAATAATCGGAAAATCAAATGCAGAGCATAACCTTACACTCTATGCTCTACGCTTACAAATTCCTCACCACCCAATAAATCAAAATCCCCGAAACCACAATTGCAGCCGCCCATTTACCGAAAAAGAATTTTTCCAGTTTCGGAAAGCGATTTTTTCCGTTGAAAAACTCTAAATACGCACCGAAAAGAATATAAGGTATCAGAAACAGAATAAGCGCGTTATGCGAAAAAGCAGATTTAAAATTTAGATGCAAAATGCTGTGCAAGGCGCGTTGAGAGCCGCACCCGGGACACTCGTATCCTGTCGCCAACAGGAAAGGGCATTTGGGAAACAGTAGCATTTTTTCGGGGTCGAAGGTGTAGAAAACAAAAGCAACTGCCACAAGCACAAGGCTTATGGCAGCGCCAATCCATATTTTTTTAGTTTTAGCCAACCAATTTCAATCAATAATTGTAAATGCTTTGCTGACTTTCTTGTAAAATTCGTTCAATTTCCGAAGGTAAGTTTCCGGTAAACCCAAGAACAAACATGACGATGAAATAGATAATTCCTGTAATTAGCCCC
>CAZKZB010000015.1:0-63024 GCA_964557135.1 uncultured Petrimonas sp.
TAAAAAAAGCCCGAACAGATTGAAATGTTCGGACTTTTTTTTGAGGTACCTGGCGGATTCGAACCGCCGTACACGGTTTTGCAGACCGCTACCTAACCACTCGGTCAAGGTACCGATTTCCATAAGCGAGTGCAAAGGTAGTATATTTTTTTGAGAAATAAAAGTGTGTTGGTGATTTTGTTTAAGCGGGACGCATGCCCTGCCGGAAAATTATCCTGAAGATTAAATAAAAAACTATCTCTCAAGTTTCTATATCACCTTCTATTTAAAACATTCTTGAAAAACACATCTTAAATCTTTCAAAGTCTCGGTAACTTCCAGGGTTCTCTATAATTCGCCTTAATCAATCGGTTAGCTTCCAGGTTATCGAAAGTGCCGGTTTCGTTATCCCAATTCAGGGCAGAACCCACTCGGCAAGAGATATTGCCCATATGACTCAATTTAGCCACTTCCGCACCAATCGCGATATCGGCATTGGGCAGTTTACGCGAGCGTATGCAATCCAGCATATTGCCCACGTGCAAGTATAATCCTTTCCCACTGCCGGATTTCTTTTTAACCGCTTCCATCCTGGGGGTGTTTGGTTTTCGTTCATTGTCGCAAGGATAACAGTAGGGGAAATTGCGACTGTTAACGGCTTGTTCGGGCATCACTTCCCAACCTTGGCGAGTGAGAATGAGCGTACCATTCTCTCCAAAAAAAACAACCCCTTCGCGAAGGCCAAACAGGCCGTTTCCTATGCCGCAGGCATGATCCCAGATAATGTTGAAATCCGGATATTTATAAGTAACCATGAGGGTGTCGGGCGTTTCCATGGCATCGTCGGGATAACCGAATTTCCCTCCGGCGCCGTACACGTAAGAAGGCAATCCCACGTTCATCCCTTTCATGGCGTAATCGAGCAGATGTACTCCCCAGTCGGCCATCAATCCACCGGCGTAATCCCAGAAAAATCGAAAATTATAATGAAAACGATTCTCGTTGTAATTTCGCTTGGGTGCGGGGCCTAACCACATATCGTAGTCCACTCCCGCGGGCGGCGCTGAATCCGGCACCACAGGCAACGTGTACTTGCTGGTTTGATATGCCCAGACTTTCACGGTTCTTACTCGTCCTAATTTTCCGCTTTGCACGTAAGCGGCTGCTTCATCCCAGTGCGGGTCGCTACGTTGCCATTGACCTACTTGCACAATCCGATCGTATTTTCGGGCGGCTTTTACCATCAAGTCACACTCCTGAATAGTGTTTGCCAACGGCTTTTCCACGAAAGAGTCCTTCCCTGCTTCACAAGCCGCCACAAGTTGCAGGCAGTGCCAGTGGTCGGGAGTGCCGATGATTACCATATCCACGTCTTTATTATCTATTACCCTGCGCCAATCTTTCACCAATTGCGGAGGCTTTTTCCCTGTCAGTTTTTCCACGTCGGCTGCCCGCTGATACAGCCATTGGTCGTCCACATCGCACAAAGAAACACACTCGGTATCGGGATACTCGAGAAATGTTTTCAGATTTGTCCAGCCTTGATTTCTACAACCAATCAGCCCAATCTTGATTTTATTGCCGGGCGCCGATTGTCCGTAAACGGATGAGAACGATTTCCCCATCAACGGAGTCAAGCCTAAGCTCGTAGCCGTAATTGCGGATTTCTTTAAAAAATTTCGTCTGTCCATGATGATAAGTGAATAATTAGAATTGTTGGAACATTAATAGATAAGCTTGCGCGATAGATTCCGTTTTTCAACGGAATGATAATCTCACTTCGTTTGAGACAGAATCGTGGCGTTGAATATATCAAAGGCCTTCCTTTTATCAGCGTAGCTATATCTCCTGCTAAGCGGAACTATCGCCGTAGGTATATCTATATTAACATTATTCAATGAACCTACTCAAGTTCTTTAATCTTAATATTTTGGAACCAAACCTCATCGCCGTGATCCTGCAACAAGAGCAATCCCTCTTCTGCGTTTCCGAAATTTGGCCAGTCTTTGTATTTGCTGTAATCCACCAACGCATTCCACATCTGATTGTTACGCTCGTATTCCACAATTTTCACTCCGTTTAGCCAATGCTCAACGTGATTTCCTTTTACAACAACCATAGCGGTATTGAAAAATCCGCGACGGAAAGGTTTATCTTCGGGGGCAGCAATCAAATCGTAAAGCGATCCAAGTGTTCTGTTCCCGGCAACTCCCAATTTGGCATCGGGGTGTTTTGTATCATCCAATATCTGAAATTCGCAACCAATAGCCGATCCGGCGCCTTTGTTCAAATTGGTATCAACAAAGTATTTGATGCCGCTGTTGGCGCCTTCGGTAATTCTGAAATCCACTTTCAACATAAAGTTTTTGTACGGACGAGTGGTAACAATATCACCTCCGTTGGTAGATTCGCCTCCATCGCTTTTGTGCACCTTCAAAATTCCGTTCTCAATGGACCAACCTTTCTCGGGAAAACCATCGAGTTTGGCACCTCGCCAACCGTTGGTCGTTTTTCCATCCCAAAGAAGTTTCCAACCTTCGCGAGCCTCTCTGTCGGAAATTGTATTGGCAATCGTATTCATTTGTACTATACCGTCGATATTTTCACGCGATTTAAATTTATCGAGGTCTTGTGTCAATATGCGGATATTTCTCCATGAAACAGTTTTTCCCTCAAGCTCTTTGTTGTTGATGGAATGGACTTGCAAAGCTATAAAACCCGATTTAGTCACGTCGTCTAATAAATCGGAAACAGGAACACCATTTACCCAAGTACGGATAGAATTTCCGATAGCTTCGATGCGTGCTTTGTTCCATTGGTTGTGTTTAAAAGCTTTTTGACCGATTGGGTTATAATTCACCGGATAAAGCCATCCGCGGCGAGCCTCGTCGTAAATACCGCCCGTCCATGATCTTTCTGAAGGATCGATCTCGAACTGATAGCCGTGAACACGACCGTTTTGATAATCTTTCAAACTGTTGCTTCTGAATTGTACGCCGGAGTTCAATCCATCATCTACTTTAAAATCGAATTCGAGAATAAAATCATCGTACATTTTATTGGTAGCCAAAAAAGTGTTTGGCGTTCCACTCTTCGAAATGCCGATAATTGTCTTATCCTGAACTTTATACTCGGCTGTTCCGTTTAGTTTAGTCCAGCCTTTCAGGTTTCTTCCGTTGAAGAGATTTTGCCATTTTGCTTCCTGTCCCATTGTTGCGACGGTAAATGTCAATGTAAATAGTAATAAAAAGATTTTTCTCATTTTTGTCTAATTTTCTTGATATTGCTGTTTAGTTAATAATTTTCAATACTCAAACCTATCCCGATGCGCCCACAATCCCAAAGCCGGGCTCGAAATATAGTAAATTTCTTCCCCGTTGGGCAAGGTATTAAATCCTTCCTTAAGGTATTGAAAGCTGTATTTTTCCATCGTTTCATCGATATCGGCGTAACGGAAACCAACACTTTCAATCTCTTGTCTTGTGAGATTTCCCGGCTCTTTTCCGGGACAGTAGGTAATGGAGAATCGCTCTTCGGAAGAACCGTGAATTAAATGTGCCGCTGCCCCGAGATTATTTCGCAACTCTTCGTTGTCGTCCACAGCTTGTAAAGTTTTTGGCGTACCGAAATAACCGTATTTTCGGATTAATCGGTCAATCTCTTTGTCTTCGCCAAACTCTTTCAATGCGGGCGCCAAAACGATAAGTTCTCCACCGTCAGCAATAGCCATGCGGGTTCTGTAAATCGATTTATTTCCGAGCCAAGTGCTTTTGAATTCCGATGGATCTAACCAAACAAGTACCTTTTTCAATGGTTTTTCTACCATTTGAAAATTAACTTCGAGCGAAAGTTTAGCCGCTTGGTCGAAAACATCGAAATCATCTCCCACAAACAATCCGTATGTCTGTTGTTTCCCATCCGAGTTCACACCCACTACGGTCAGCACGTACAAAATGGGGAGATGTCTCGCGAAATTTTCCGAAGCGTAATTAAACAACTTCCGAACCGGCGTGTCTGCCCGCCCCATCATTCTCTCCATACCGTAAACAGCACCCACGTAATGGCTTTTATTGATGGCTTCGGCTCCTCCGGTTCCCACGAACACGTTTTTGTTGTAGTTGGCCATTCCGACTACTTCGTGCGGCACTACCTGCCCGATGGAGAGAATTAAATCGAAATTCCCATCGACTAACAATTTATTCACCTGAACCGGCCAGTCGAAATGCACTTTGTTCTCGGAAACCTCTTCCACGATTTCTTTCGAAATTCTACCGAGGGTAGTCACATCGTTTCGCCAATCGTGCACCCTGAATAGGTTTCGCGGAGTTTTGCCAAACATATCAGCGATTTGCTCGTCGGTCATAGGTGTGTGCGTACCCAAGGCGGGAAGAATATCGGTTAATTTATTGCCGTAGTATTCCCACGCTATTTCAGTCAATTCGCCTGAACGACTGGGCAAACGCGTATAATCGGGCGGAATGGCGAGTACTTTTCGCCGCTCGCCCAACTTGTCAAGAGCCTCACGAAGACCCGTTTCCAGGTCTTTGCGCGAGAGATTATGCTCAGCAGAGCCGTTTTGATAGTAAATCATTTTTTTATTTTACCACCAAGACACTAAGGCTCGAAACTCCCACAAAGAAAGTTTCCTTTTGTATTTCTTGGTGTCTTAGTGCCTTTGTGGCAGACTTTTTATACTTGATACGTTGATGAAGCGGTACTTCCGCCTTCGCCCGTCCAGTTTGTATGAAAGAACTCACCGCGCGGTTTGTCGATTCGTTCGTACTGATGGGCGCCGAAGTAATCGCGTTGAGCTTGCAACAGGTTTGCCGGCAGGCGTTCGTTGCGGAAACCGTCGAAGTATCCCAATGCCGAAGTCATTGCCGGAACCGGAATTCCGTTTTCGAGGGCGACGGCACACACGCGACGCCAACTTTCCTGCGCCTTTTCGACCGCTTCCTTGAAAAACGAATCGAAAAGCAAGTTTTCCAGCTTGGGATTTTTGTCGAAAGCCTTTTTGATATCGCCCAAAAATCGGGAACGAATAATACATCCTCCGCGCCACATCAGGGCGATTCCGCCGTAATTCAAATCCCAATTATATTCTTTGGCGGCTTCCATCATTAAGTCGTAGCCTTGCGCATACGAAATTATTTTTGAGGCGTAAATGGCTTGTTCCAAATCGTTAATAAATTGTTGTTTATCTCCTTTGAAAGCCGGTTTTTTTCCACTGATAACTTTCGATGCCTTAACCCGAAGGTCTTTTTGAGCCGATAAACAACGTGAGAATACCGATTCACCAATGAGGGTGAGCGGAATTCCCAAATCGAGCGCAGTTATGGCTGTCCACTTTCCGGTTCCTTTTTGTCCCGCGGTGTCTAAAATCTTTTCTACCAAGGGAGTTCCATCTTCGTCTTTAAACGCCAAAATATCTCTTGTAATTTCAATCAGATAGGAATCCAATACACCCGTGTTCCATTTTTTGAAAACTTCGTGCTGTTCAAAAGCATCCATTCCCAATAAATCTTTCATCAAATGGTACGCTTCATTGATTATCTGCATATCGCCGTATTCGATACCGTTGTGCACCATTTTCACAAAGTGTCCGGCACCGTCTTCGCCTACCCAATCGCAGCAGGGAACACCGTCGTCCACTTTAGCCGCGATAGTCTGAAAAATTTCTTTCACATACGGCCAAGCCTCGGGCGAGCCGCCGGGCATCATCGAAGGGCCCAACAATGCTCCTTCTTCGCCTCCTGAAACTCCTGTTCCGATATACAGCAATCCTTTACTTTCAGCGTATTTCGTTCTGCGCACCGTATCGGGGAAATGGCTGTTTCCACCATCGATAATAATATCGCCCGGTTCGAGAAGCGGAATGAGTTGTTCGATAAAATCGTCCACCGGTTTTCCGGCTTTTATCAACATCATCACTTTTCGCGGACGTTCCAGTGAAGCTACAAGCTCCTTAAGCGAACGAGCTCCGATGAAATTCTTCCCTTTTCCTCTTCCGTTAATAAAATTATCTACTTTTTCAACCGTGCGGTTAAAAACGGCTACCGTATAGCCTTTACTTTCCATATTCAGCACGAGGTTTTCGCCCATTACGGCTAAACCAATCAATCCTATGTCTGCTTTCTGTTTCATTATTTTTTATAGATTTTAAAATCAAGATTTCAACGAGAGCAAAGCAATTGCCACCGGTCGCGCTACCTTCTCACTCTCGCATTTCCTTTCCAAATACTCCAAATCATCTCTTCATCGGCGGGTTGTGCATAATCGGTCAAGAAAGTAGTTGCCAGCGCTCCGCTTGCCCATGCGAATTGAATCCATTTCTCAGAACTCATCTCTTTCAGGATGCTGTATAGCAACCCGCCGACAAATCCATCGCCACCGCCAATTCTGTCCATCACGTTAATCTTGCGCAAAGGTGCAACATGCCAGTTCTCATTTTCATAAACAATAGCGCCCCACAGATGTTCATTGGTGCTGATAACTTCCCGCAAGGTATTGGCGAAGACCGATACGTTCGGATAATTCTTTTTTGCGTTTAGAATCATACCTTTGAATGCCTCCAGGGTATCCTCGATATTTTCACCGCCGGCATCCGGGCCTTTTATGCCTAAACAAAGTTGAAAATCTTCTTCGTTTCCGATAAGAATATCGGAAAGCGAGGCAATTTCACAGAAAGCTTCATGAAGTTCTTGTTCGCGTCCTTTCCAAAAAGTAGCGCGATGATTCAGGTCGAACGATATTAACGTACCGTGTTTTTTTGCAAAACGGGCGATTTCGAGACAAAAGTTGCTCGTGTCTGGCGATAGTGCAGCAATCAATCCCGAAAGATGAACAATCCGAACACCTTCTTTTCCGAAAATTCGGCCCAAGTCAAAATCTTTTACGTTCAGGGTCTTACCCACTTCGCCTGCACGGTCGTTCTGTACTCGTGGTCCGCGCAGTCCGAATCCACTGTCGGCAATATTGAATTGATGACGATATCCCCAAGGATCGCCTTGTGGCACTTCGGGGCCTTCGAATTCCATGTTGCGAGCCCTTAAATCGGATTTTATAAATGCAGCCACCGGGCTATCTTTGACGAAAGTGGTGAGTACCTTTACGGGAAGTCCGAGATATGACGAGATACTCGCCACGTTGGTTTCGGCGCTCGTGGCATGCATTTGGAACATGTTGGTACTGTAGGCCGGAAGACCGTTCACGGGCGTTATGCGAACTCCTATACTTGTGGGTACAAGAAGTGAGTATTTGAAATCTTTTCTTAATTGAATGGACATAGCTTGAAATAAGAAATTAGAATGGACTTAAATGCTGAAAGCGTCGAAACCGCCATCGACAATTGCTACCGTGCCGGTTACAAATTTAGAGGCATCGCTGACCAAATAGTGCAACGTGCCGAGTATGTCTTCGGGATTTCCGAAGCGACGGAACGGTGTATGCGCGATAATGGTATTTCCCCTAGCGGAATATGTTCCATCTGGATTGGTAAGCAGGTTTCTGTTTTGTTCGGTAATAAAAAATCCGGGGCAAAGGGCATTTACCCGAAAATTTTCACCAAACTTTATCGCCAATTCGCCGGCCATATATTTGGTAAAATTGGTTACAGCTGCTTTAGCCGCTCCATAACCGGCAACACGCGTGAGCGGGCGGAGCGCCGATGCCGACGAAATATTTACGATATTTCCCTTTTTTTCCCTCACCATATAGTCGGCAAAGACAACGGTTGGAACAACTGTTCCCATTAGGTTTAAATCTACTACGTTACGGAAATCGTCCATTTTTAAATCGAAGATCGTATTGTTGGGCCCGATAGTGGCTCCCGGCATATTTCCACCTGCGCCGTTTACCAGAACATCTATTTTACCGTATTTAGCGATGACGTCTTCCGCGTTTTGCTTTAATACCGCTTGATCAGTTACATCGGTTTGCAGAAACATGGCGTCTCCTCCTTTCGATTTAACGCTCTCGATTAAAGCATCTCCCTTTTCTTTGTTTCTTGCCAATACGGCAACCTTCGCCCCGTGAACGGCAAGATATTCCACCATGGATGCGCCCAAAACGCCTGTTCCGCCGGTAATGACAATTACTTTGCCTTGAATGTTGAATAAGTTGTACATAATGTTATTATCTATTAGAGTTTATATAAAATAGATTATTAGAGAGTTCTTTTACATATCTTTGTATTACAAATAAACTGTAATGCAAAATGAAATACGACAAAGTTCGCAAAACACCGAGCCAATTAGTCTCTTTAACGGGTTTACCGAGTTAGAGTTTGAAGCCTTCGTTCCGGCTTTTGAGCAACATTGGAATGAGTACAATGCTCACTTTACGCTTGATGGCAAGCCACGGCTTCGAATCTCTTACAACCGTAAGAACAGCAAGATACCTCTGATTAAGGATAAGTTGTTATTCATACTTTCTTATTTGAAAAACAACCCTTTGCAGGAGTATCACGGAGCGACTTACGGTATGACTCAGCCACAGTGTAACAGGTGGGTCCACCTCTTATCGGAAATATTGCTTAAAACGCTTAAAAGCTTAGGCGAATTACCGGAGAGAAACCACTTGAGAGTAAAATATTTGGCCGAGCAATGCCAGAACTTACTACTTGACGGCACCGAAAGACCTATTGAGCGTCCACAAGACAGCGACAGGCAAAAATCCTGTTATAGCGGTAAAAAAAACTCATAATGTGAAGAATAACCTGCTTTGTACGCCCGATAAACGCATTTTGTGGTTGTCAAAGACCTGTGAAGGTCGTGTGCATGACAAAAAAATACAGGATGAGCAACCCTTAACATTGTCCAAAGGAATTACATTATGGCAGGATACCGGTTTCTTGGGACATAAACCCAAAGATGTCACGGTGAAAATGCCGACAAAGAAACCCAAAGGCAAGGAATTATCCGATGCTCAAAAAAAGGAAAACAGAGAAATCTCAAGTTTTCGTATTCTTGTAGAACATGCCATTGGCGGAGTCAAAAAATGTCGTATTGTAAAAGAGCGCCTTCGGTGCCGCAAGTTCGGATTTGACAATTAGTCATGCTTATTGCTTGCGGATTACATAATTTTAGAATATCAATATCATTGAATTTGAATCATATATAATTTTATTCAATATAATGTCTATTGATTAGAGTTATTATCAAGTAATTTCACCGCCATTTTTTCAGAAGAGTTTAAAATCAATTATTCTGTGTACGTGCACAAAGTTAATATTATCTACAATAAAATGCAAGGATTCTCTTTTTTTTTCCAAAAATTTAAATCCGAATGACTAATCAAATTATCGGAACCTGTGCGGCAAAGGCAGAAAATGCTCTTTGCTACCGGATAAAGCTGGCATTACATTCAACAACAAATGAACAAACAAGGTGCACCAAATCTGTGTTTTATACCGTTTCCCGTCTCAGAATAAGAGCAGCAACCAACTCTTATCTGTCGCTACTACTTTCAACCGTTATTTCCCTTTCAAAGCGAATCATTTTACCGTCGTCACTTACACCCTCGCCTATTACTTGATAAGTGGTAGGAATATCGGCCGAATAAAAATCGATAACCGCCTCCCCTTGCTCAGAGAACAGCACGTTGGGTTTCCAGAAAATGGTGGTTCTCAAATCGGGATTGTAAGATTCTTTCTGCTCCTGAGTTTCATATTTTGGCGAGTAGAACTCTTCGGGCTGCTGGTATCCCAACGGAACAATTGTATCGATACTGGGCGGTCTACGCGACTTGCCCTTGTATCCGCCAATTTTAGTGGTAATAACTACGGCACCATTTGTGTTCGGATAATAACCCGGCATGGACAAATTGTCTCTAACCACAAAAATACTTTCGATGGAAGATATATCTATATCATCTAACCGATTAGAAAAATCTTCAAAATTCATGTTATCAATTACAAACATGACGGGCATCTCTGAACGAGTTGTTGTAACTTTGTTACTCCTGACAATAATCCCGGACATACGGTATAACAACGAACGTAAACTGGCAGCGCCACTTTCCTCGATTTCGTCGGCAGTGAAAACAGATGTCGTATGAATGGGGGAATAAAACGATGATTCTTTGTATTTCTGTTTGCTTTGAGCCGTTACCGTAATTTCTTCCAACATGATGGTTCTAAGTCCGTATTTCAGTGAATAATCTTGGTCTGCTTTCTCTAAATAGGCATCTTGAACCGGATTAAAAACATTTGCCGATTCACTCCTTACCGGAATTTTAGCACCAAGCAATTCGGGGAAAACCTCTTTATTGATGTTTATAACGTTGAGTTTTCCTCCCTTTTTGCTTCTCGATTGAATGTGTATCGTGGTTCCTTCGGGGAATTCCACATTAAACGAAAACTGACCTTTCTCATCGGCTTGAGTAATTTCCGTACTATGCAACGAGTCGAGTGTTGCCAACAAGCTTATCTGGCCTTCCTTCAAGGAGCTGAAGAGTCCATCGGCTTTTCCCGTAATCTTATGGGCTAATTCGGGCTCAAAAGCATCGGGCGTCTGTATTTTTCCACGGAGGATATCGGGAATGTTGTATCTTTTCCAACCTTGAGTCAACATCAGGGCATCAAGTGCAAATCTATCTATTTTCGCATTCTTGAAATAGGATGCCGGAGACTCGATATATCCATTCAATTCCGACGATAGGAGCAACGTACTTATGATATTTATCGTTGTGTCCTGAGCTACCGATTCCATATCGGTAACCGATACGGCTATGTTTCCGGGAGTGGGAATTGAGTCGGCGTCAAAAAGTCTCAATGAAAAGGAAATGGGTTCTCTGCGTTTATACGCAGGCTTCTCAGATTTGGACTCCACAACAGCGTACGTTCGCCGGTTGGAGTTGAAAAGCAGGCGTTCGCTCACAATTTCTCTCCGTTCGTTGAGTAACAACACTCCAAGAATACCGTCCGGAAACTCTTGAGGCGAAAATGCGTAAAGTTCAGTTGCAGGATTCCACATCTCGTGATATAAAACTTGTCCCTTGTGATGAATGAGCAGCGAAAACGTGCCTTTTTCGGCCTCCGCACCTCTTTTATTGACTATCATCATACGATTACCGATAATACGAGCCGAAACGATGTTAGCCTTGGATTCGGCGGCAGGTAAATCGAAACGCTTAGCGGTTCCGTAGTCATTGCGACATACCACATAGTACGATTCCCCTCGCAACGGAGTAAAATTGAAGAATCCCATTCCCAAATGCAAGCTCTTGAAAGAAAGAATCTCTTTTCCGCTCGTGTCATAGAGTTCACCCGAAATGTTTTCACCCAACCCGTCGGCATTGAGCGACTTGAACGCTACTTGACAGGTTTCATCGGGAACAAGATACCCTCCCTCGGGAAAAAAAGAGACATTGAATTCGGTTTGGTCATAAGGTATAGAGTAGAAACGGTTGTATTTTCGGCCTTTGTAGATGAGTCCCAATAGGACAGTCCGATTTTTGTCTTTTTCCGATAGGCTGAAATCCCATTGATATACGTTATTCGCTTTAGGATTGAGCGTTTTCGTAGCTTTTCCAGCGAGTTTACACGTAACCACATCCGGCAGGATAGTGTCGTTGTTTTGGCGATCGAAAAACCGAATGGATGTGCTAACATTGTTTTTCTGAACATCGAACGATACCAAAGGTTCTATTTGCAGCGAAAACGGGTCAAGTACATGAATAGTTTTTCTAAAAAATGAATTTTCACCTCCATTTTGCATATAACGCGTATATGCTCTTAACGTGTATGCGCCTTCGGCAAGATCATCGTCCAAGTCCACATGACCGAAGTAAGCTCCGGTGCTGTCCGGGCGAACTTTTATACGCTTCATCAAATCGTTCAGCGGATTAATCACCTCTATATAAACATATCGACTTATATAAACGGGCCGATGAGTGAGAGCATCTACCAAATGCGCTCTAACCCAAATACGTTCTCCCGACAAATAGCTCGATTTGTCTGTTTGTAAATAAATTTTTTCCTGCGGAAATGCTTCGAGTTGTTGTTGAAAATGAAACCGTACCGAATCGGGGGCTGTAACAAACTCTTGTGCATTGCATACAAAAGCGGTTATTATGAAATACCAAAGAGTTACTTTTTTTCTCATAAGACTGAGGTGAAATATTTTTTATGGGCTATTTTATAAGGTAAGCAGTTATTGAACCTTTGCACAACCTTAAAATCACTTGCAAATTTAGTCATTTTTATGGTTTTCTCAACCCTGCAAAAAGTTTAATATCGATTTCGTGAGATGATGTCAACAAAATATTACTATTTTTGCATATAAATCTTGCAAAAATGGCAACAAAAAAACAAATTTTCACCATTCTCTGGATAACAATAGCGGTTATCGCTGTCGCGTCCATCGTTTGCCTGATTGTATTACCGAAATGGAAAGGTATTTTTCTGGCAGGTGGTGGTGGCTTTTTAATCGTGAATATCTTTATTTCGATGTTTTTTATTCAAAACAATTACCGCAATAAGGAATAAGCTGTTAGCTGGTTAGCTATTAGCCATTGGCTGTTAGCTGTTAGTGTTCCGCAAAGAGGGATCTACGCTTTGCTTAGATTGGCTGCTGAGTTATTCGCCATCTTGCTTATCATTTGATGTTATAAACTTAGGCCAACATATATCATTGTCAGTTCTTCATTAACTTTTCCAGCTTAATGTAAGCCGACAACACATCGTAAGCGGCTTGCAGGTATTCTTGTAGCGCATTTTGCTCGCGTAACTTTTCCGAAGAGAATTCGCTTTGGAGAATGTAGCCTTTTTCCAACTGCAATTGTTTTGCAGAGATATTTTCGGTAATCAGTCTCAGGTTGGTTTGTTTCAACAGATAATTATTTTTATAAGTCTCTAACTGAGTCAATTCTCTCGACAACTCCCCCACCCGATTATACCGTAAGTCGCGTAAATTCTCCCGTTCAATCTGTTCTTGCATGCGCAATTGGGAAATTTCTTTCGCCGTAATAAGCGACTGCGAGATGGGTATTCGAAGCGACAATGCCACAAAACTGTTGCCGAACCACCTGTCTGTTTTTCCCAACTGCAACTCCTTACCAAAATAATTAGCCCCGTAATATCCCGATATCGACAACGACGGCGCATATTTCAACACCGCGTTCCGAGTCTTTATTTCCGACAAGGCGACCAACTCAGCCTGACGGCTTTGCAACAGAGAATTTTCGCTGTCAATCAATTTATCAGGAGACAATTTGGAGTAAAGTGTTTGAATATCGTCCGATAAATTAAGCCGATTCAGTTTTTCTTCGCTCAATTCTTCGCCCAAACTCAGCAACAGGTCTATTTTAGCGCTGTGTAAAATATTTTTTGCCTGATGAAATCGGCTCAGCGATGTATTGTAATTCATTTCCGAATTATTCTTCTCGGTAAGCGAAACTTTTTCGCGCTCGTAGAGTCTCACGGCTTCCCGCAGTAACTCGGCATAATAAGCCGTGTCGGCAGCCGTGGCATCGAGTTGGGCTTGTGCAATAGCGCAATCGATATAAGCCTGAGAAACATCGGCTTGCAATTCATTCTCTGCAATCCGCGAATCGAGACGGCTTATTTTCAGTTGCTTTTCTTGCTCCGACTTTCGCCCAATCTTTTCGGAATTGAAAATATCGAAAGCCAAGTTCAACCCTGCTCCGGAATTCCAGGGCGTGTTGAATCGCATGTACATCAACTCGTCTTCGGACGCCGAAGGATTAATCATCGATGCCGGAATGGGCGTCGCCGGAATAATAATGTTTCGCAGCAAATCGGATGTGGCATAAATATCGGGCAATTTCTCTAATTTCGTTTGCGATAGTTTATACTCCGCTTGTTGCTCTTTCAGTCGCTGAACGATAATGGCGGGAGAGTGAATCAACGAATAATCTACGGCATCTTCGAATGTCAAATCATTCAGATTTATCGCTTTTTCCTGACCGAAAACGGGCAGAATAACTATCATCAACAGAAACGAAAAGTATATTTTTTTCATACGTATCCTTTATTTTCCACTAATACACAAAGACTTATAAAGTTTTTATCTGAACACCGACGAAGGCTCTACTTTTTTCAATTTTTGTATCGAAAACAACGAGCTGGCAACCGCAATAATCAGCGTAACGAAAAACAAAAACGCTAAAAACTGCGGAGAAAGATTGATAATAAGCCCTGCCTTAGCCATGCCGAATTTGGTTCCCACGAGCAGAATCAGCGAAACAACGAACCCTATAACCGCGTAAATAAACGATTGTGCTATCACCAAAAACGTGATATATCGATTAGAAGCGCCAATGGCTTTCAGCGTTCCGTAATCTTTGATACGGTCGTAAGTAGCGGAATACATCGTAAGTCCGATGATAAAAAATCCGCTTACGATGGCAAAAATGACTAGCGTGCCGAAACTCATTCCCATATTGTTCGCCGTCATTACGTTTATAACGGTAGCGTTGTTAAGCTTTTCCGAGCGCCAAGCCCGAAGATCGGGCGCAACGCTGTTAATTTGTCGGACAACATCGTCTATTTTCGACTCGTCTTTCACCGTAACAATCACGGCGTTGACCATATTCTCCGAAAATCCAGAATAATAACGCGCCGTAATATCGGTTGTGTAAAGCATCGGATTCGAAAAACCTTTGGCATTTTTTGTCATCGCGCCAACGACAACACTCTTTCCGCCGATTTCAAACCGGGTCCCCTGTTTTACGTCGTAGCCAAACGTTTTGTTGTCGTAAAAATCGGTAGAAACCGTTCCCTGAAGAAACAAATTTTGGATTGTGCCGGAATTCAAAAGCCCTTCAGACGGGCCGGCAGCCAGCTCTGGATATTCGCTTCCGATAATGATTGCCGGCGAACTTTCACCGTTATCGAACCTGACATTCACGTTCGACATCACCATTCCGTGTGTATCGTCAACACCGTCGATGCTTCGCAGTTGGTTGACCCAACGTTTATCGAACGGAGAAAGGATATTGGCGTTGTTGGTAAGCCTGTTTACGACAAAAACCTGCGCGTATTCGGGCTTTGCATTGTTTATCACACCTCCGATTAGCGTGGTGAGGTAAAAGAAAATTCCCAACTCCAGCCCAATCAGGTAAATGCTGATGATAATTCCCAGCAAAATACCCGTACTTTTGGATTTTTCGAACCGGATAAACTTGTAAGCTGTTGCAAACATCAAAAAAGTAAGTTATAGTAATTCAATAGATATTCGTTTTAGCGATGAATCGTTCAACATCAAGCCGATACATTAATTTAGCTGAACAACACATTCTACCTTAGTGTCGATAAGTAAATTTGTATCGCCATCGATAGAAATTTCTATTTCGCGCACGCGGCGGTCTTGCAAGTCTTGCCCGCTGTCAGAAAAAAGCGATTTCTTTTTCAAATCAGGCGAAATACTGAGAATTTTTCCCTGCGCCACCGGCTGGGCATTACCGGCTACCTTTATTTCACAAGATTGTCCCAACACAAGCCGATTCGAGAACATTTCATCTATCTCCGCCTGAACAATGAGCGGTGCGTCGGGCGCCAAAATCACGTACGTTCCGTAACGATTCACCGCTTCGCCTTTTTTGGGAAGCACGTCGAGCACAATTCCGTCCATCGGTGCACGCAACGATGTGCGGTTCAACTCTTCGGCAAGCGTACTTTTTTGCGAAACAATTTCCCGAAGCTGCGATTCTTGCAGTAAGATGTCGTTTTGCAGTTTCTGCTGGTTTTGCTTTTCCAAGTCGTATTCGTTCTGCAAGTTACGTACGCTCTCTCCCGTAACTGCCCCAGCGGCAAGGAGTTCGCGCGCATCGTTGAGTTTTCGCTCCTTCTCTTGCAATCGGGTCAACCCTTGTTCCTTGAGCAGTTTTGCCGATTGAACCGATTTTTGCTGCGTAGCTAATCGACTGTTTATCTCGTTCAAAGCCAGTGATGCATCGGTGTTGTCAACGGTAAGCAGCAAATCACCCAATTTCACCTTATTTCCGGTAGTTACAGCTATTTCCGAAACAATTCCCGCAACCGGAGAAGCTAAGTTGCTGACGCCGCCTCGCGGAGTTATTTTTCCGATTCCAACCGCAATATTCGCCGGTTTTACCTCTACTGGATCGGAGTTCTCCTTCTTATTGCCGCAGGCAAAGAGAAGCAGAAGTGCAAAAGCGGCCATGAATAGCTTTTTCATTTTATTCGTTTTTTTCCGCCGAGTCGCCTATAGCGTCAGGACGGGCTGTTAGTTATCAAATTCTTGTTCAAACGGTGTATCGCTTATTTTTCCTTCCGATACGTAAATAGTTCGGTCGGCATATCTTTTTAGGCGAGTATCGTGCGTAACGATAATAACCGCCCGGTTTTCGCGCGACAGCGCTTTCAGCATCTCCATCACCAAAACAGCGCTTTTATGGTCGAGCGAAGCAGTGGGCTCGTCGCAAAGTATCAGTTGAGGGTCCGACACCAAGGCGCGGGCAACGGCAATTCGCTGCTGTTGACCGCCACTGAGGTTTCTCGGCAAACTTTTTGTTCGCGACAACATATCGAATTTTTTAATAATTTCCAGCGATTTCCGCTTGGCCTCTTTTCGCGACTCGCCTTTCAAAATCAGAGGCTGCATCACATTTTCGAGCGCGTTGAGCGGAGCCAACAGGTTAAATCCCTGAAATACGAAGCCGATTTTGTTCAATCGGATTTTCGCTAATTCAGTTTCCGATAACCGATTTACACACAAATCACCTAACCACACATCGCCCATCGTGGGATAAATGACACATCCAAGAAGCGAAAGCAACGTAGTTTTTCCCGAACCGGAAGGGCCGACAATCAATGTTACCTCCCCTTTTTTAAACGATGTAGTGGACGGCGATAATGCAACAATGGTGGTGTCGCCGGTCTTGTATTTCTTACCCGCCCCTTCAATTCTTGCTGCAATTTCCATTTCATTGAGTTTTAAAAACACAAATATAATACATTTTCGTACTATTATTAATTTTTTACGAAGTTTTTTCGTAATATATCGAAAATATTAGTACTTTTACGGACTATTTAGCGCGTTTATGAAGTCGAAAAAATTGTTGATACAACTTATTGAGTTGCTTGAGAAGTTTGAAAAAACAACACCCCAAAACGAAGAGGGCGTGTCGTTGGATGATTTTATTTTCTTCTTGCAGGAGAACAGGGCAATCAAAGAAGACAGGAACGACACGGTACGCATCGCGCAAAACGTGAGCTATCTGCATCGGTATTCCAAATTCTATATCAAGAAAGCGATAGAAGGGTCGTTGCTTCAAACCGTTGCCGAGTACACTTATTTAGCTACTCTGTTCAACGAGGAAAGTTTATCCAAGACCGAGATTAACAACCGAAATGTGATAGAAAAAACTTCGGGCAATGAAATCATGAGGCGGCTTCTGAAAGCGGGACTGATTGGCGAACGACGCGATAAAGAGGACAGGCGCAGGATGCGTGTTTTTATCACCGATAAAGGACGGGCTGAATTGACAAAGGTTTTTCCTGAATTGTGGAAATCGGCCATGATGTTATCCGGCGCGCTGTCGTTACACGAAAAGGAATCGTTTTTGCAAACATCCGATAAACTTTGTGATTTTCACAAAGATATTTTTGTCGATTGCAAAGAAGAGGATATGGACAGCTTACTGTTGAAACTACCTTCTATGACTCAAAAAAATCGGTAAATTCAAAACTCAGGCTTTGGTAAATTTCTTTTTTAACCGGATTATCGGATGCCTGAAAATCCTGAATTTCGGTCAATATCTTGTGCGATAGTTCTTTCGAGGTTCTTCCCAAAAATTTCAACGCATTTTGTGTCGAAAGGCTTAGAAAATAGAAATCGGAATCCAAATCGGGAATTATTTTCTCCAACAGTACGTTATGGTCAAGATTATCGGTTAAATGCGATTTGATAAGCAGTAAGCGAGCAAGTAGCCAGTAGCCGCTCGTTCGGATTTCTTCATCGATTGAATCACTCCAATTATACACCAACTCCTCCGCAAAACTCAATTTCTGAAATAAATTCATGCAAACCTGCTCCCGAATTTCCTGATTGGGAATTTCTTTTACCCACTCTTCGGCTTTTTCCACATCAAATTCATCTATCGGATACAACATTGTTGCGAGGATTTTCAACTCACGGGTTTCTTGTTTCCACATAAGTTCCGCCAATTGCTTATCCGCCGGATATCTTTTCGAGAGATTGCGCAAACGGGGAATATCCACTCCGAAATTTAGTTTATAATCCATCCCCTTTTCACGCATGCTTTGCGACACGACCCCGTTCATAGAAAGCCGCAATTCGGTTCGTATTTGTCTTAATGTTTCGTGCATATCCATTTAACTGATAATAAATCCGAGTGCAAATATAACCTTAAAAACCGGTTCTTTCAACATTTTTATTATCTTTGCACCCACAAATAGAAAACTTTAAACCACAAGAAGATGAGACTTTTGTTAATCAGCAACTCCACCAATCCGGGAGAAGCTTATTTGGACTATCCAAAAGAGCAAATTAAAAATTTCTTAGGCGATAAAGCTAAAAACGCAATTTTCATTCCTTACGCCGGCGTTACCTTCTCGTACGACGAGTATGAAGAAAAAGTAAACAACCGTTTTGCCGAAATCGGGCATCACGTAACAAGTATCCACAGGTTTGACAATCCGGTTGAAGCCATCGAAAATGCCGACGCGATAGTTGTTGGCGGCGGAAACACGTGGCAATTAGTGAAAATGCTTCAGGAAGAAGGATTGTTGAAAGCGATAAAAAAACGGGTAAAAAAGGGCACGCCGTATATCGGATGGAGCGCCGGCTCTAATATAGCCTGCCCCACGTTGAAAACAACCAACGACATGCCCATTGTGGAGCCGGCAAAGTTTAAGACACTCAAACTTGTTCCGTTTCAGATAAACCCCCATTATTTAGATGACCATCCGGCGAATCACGGCGGCGAAACTCGTGAAGTGCGCATCAATGAGTTTATTGAAGTAAACCAGGACGTTTTTGTAGTTGGTCTGCGCGAAGGAACCATGCTGCTGTTGGAAAATAAAGAATTAACACTTATCGGAAAACGAAACGCGCGAATTTTTAAATTTGGACAAGAGCCCAAAGAATTGTCGCGCGAAGACGATTTCAGTTTTTTACTTCAATAAAAAATCACTCTATTATTCTAAAAATTCCATATGACATCGGGGACAACGTATGCCAAAAAAAGACTATCTCAGTTTAAATTGACTGATATTATACACGATAGTCGCTCTGTAGGAGTTCTGCTTCTGCTTTGCACGACCATCTCGCTTTTAATAACCAATGTGCCCGAAATAGGCATTAAGTACAATAACTTTTGGAGCACGGAAATTCCTTTGTTCCATCGTCTGCATTTGCCTCACAGCATCGGACACCTCATCAATGATTTTCTGATGGCTTTTTTCTTTTTTCAGGTAGGAATGGAAATAAAGCGAGAATCGGTTATCGGGGAACTATCATCACCAAGCCGTATGGTGCTACCATTGGTTTCGGCATTAAGTGGTGTGATTTTACCCGCTGCCATTTTTCTTATCATCACCAAAGGAACAATTTATCTGAACGGATGGGCTATCCCCACCGCGACCGACATTGCGTTTTCATTGGGAATTTTAAGCCTGCTCGGGAAAGCCGTGCCTTTTACTTACAAAGTTTTCCTAACTGCGCTCGCCATTATTGACGACTTGTGTGCCATACTAATCATAGCATTCTTTTACGGTAGTCAACCTAATTTCATGTGGTTGCTGGGAGTAGCGGCATGCATTGTGGTGATATTGCTGATAGTGAAATATATGAAAAACAAGTTTGGCCGATTTTTATATATTGTATTGGGGCTAATAATGTGGTATTTCATGTTTCAATCGGGCATTCACGCCACATTTGCCGGAGTGCTTTTGTCGGTTCTTTTACCGGTAAACAAAATTCCTATTTACGAGGAAAAACTGGCTATTCCCGTCAACTTCTTAATTATCCCCATATTTGCGTTGGCAAATACAAGTATTTTTATCAATGCCGCTGCTATTTCTACTTTAACTTCGAAACTGTCCATAGGCATTATATTGGGATTACTGATAGGGAAGCCGGTAGGAATTTCGCTGGCTGTTTATTTATTATCTAAACTACGATTAATAAAAATAACCAGTCGCAAAGAATGGGGAAAATTTATCGGCGTGGGTATACTGGCAGGAATTGGTTTCACTATGTCGATATTTGTTTCTGCGCTTGCGTTTAGTGACAATCCGCAACTTTTAGACACAGCCAAGTTATCTGTTTTACTGGCATCCGGTTTAGCCATGGTTATCGGATTCGTTTGGTTAAAATTAGCTACAAGGTCTTCTAAAGAAGAAGAAGAAGAAGAAGAAGAGTTAAATTTAGAAACAGACGACTTGAAAGTGGAATCCGATTAGTCACTGAAACCGCAATACTTAAACCAAAAGCCGATGGGTTACACCCTTTGGCTTTTATGTTTTTAATATCTCCCGGAATCTATAACCGCACGTTTAGTCAGGTTTCTAACCAAAACCACGAAAAGCCCGGTCAGCACTAAGTTAAGCGCCATAGCCAAAACAGAGATTACTACCATTGGACCTCCGATGTTGTACCCGATGGCAATGAAGATAACACCCGCGCCCACCTCGCCACGGGTGAACATACCTATTGAAACGGCCAATCTCTCTGTTATTTTTCTTTTCTTATAGAAAAACAAGGGAGCCAATTTCCCGATATTGGATAATATGGTAACAACAAATACGTGATAAGCTATAACCTCCCACGGGAGCATCGGAATCTGCGAAATAACAGATGTAGCAGCTTGCGCAACAGCTTCAAAATCGACACCTAAAAATGCAGGCATACTCATCCCCACCAAGAGCATAAACAGGTATGAAATTTTCAGCGACGCTTTTTCATCGCTCGGAAACACGTTGTGATCTGTCTTCATTATCATGCCGAGCACAAATGCCGGCAACAAAATCTCAATATGTATGCTTCCCTCACCGGCATAAAGGCTTTTTGAGATTAAGTAAACAGCATGTATTACCACAAACATAACAACAGAATAGAGCAATATCGACTTCCAATCTTGCTTTAGACGATAATGACCCATTTTTCTCCATCCCAATACGAGAAGAATAACGGCCACTATAAGGATAACAAACATCTGCCACTTGATGCCCATCATAAATATCTGAAGCGGAATCATCAGAATAATCGTATCCAAATCATCGAAAATAGCTAATACTTGCAGTTTTTTGTACACCCAGGTCTGCTTTAAGCCGGCTACAATAAGCATTGTGAATAAAATTCCGGCCGAAGTGGGCGCTGCAAAACGGCTCAACAACAACACTTCTTTCCAAGCATCACCGTTTTGCCAAAGTTTTATGTCGCTTGGAGAGAGCGAAATAATGTAGTACAATGCCACCAAGAACCAGGGCAATGCAGCCGTAATCATGGCAACCACGTAGTCTTTCGTGTAGGAGCGCCATTTTGTCTTGTCAATCTCGAACTCCCGACCCACATTAATCATTATATACCCTAAAGTGATATACAATAGCGCATCGGTGAAGAACTTAAATGTATCAAAATTTTCTCCGAAAATGCCCGGAGTTAGCTGAGAAATTACCAATCCTAAGATTAGTAGAAAGGAAAATAAGATTACTCTTTTCATCGAGGTTTGTTTTCTGATTTATAAACCCGTGATAGAAAACACAAGTATCGCGGGATTCGTAGTTGAAATTTAAAAATAATAGAACACCGTTTCAGCCATTGACAACCGCATCAGCATGTTAAATTAACATTTACGGTTGTTCGCAACACGATGTAAAATGAGGAGGAATTTGTTTTGAAAACCTAAAATTTTAGACTTCTTTTCGCAACACGCTTGCTACTTCGAGCACTACAAAGTTAGCAAAAAAAAATATTTTCTTGAACGAATTTATAGAAAATCGGCGTAAATTATGCATCTTAATTTAAGCTCTCTTTTCTAATTATCATGATATTAAGCAAGTTATATACAAAAAAAAAATCGTTCAAAAATGAACGATTTTTATTGTTATTTTATTAAAATTGAGTCCGAGATTAAGCATTTGATCTGATTGATCAAAATGCTGCAAAGGTGATTTTGCTTCATTAACTTGCGTTACGCAAGCTTGATTTCAATGTCCTGATTCTGCCGATTCTATTTGTCTGATGTGCAGCAGAGCCTTTCTTAATATTTTGTTCCAAATATTTAATTTGAGACAAAATTTGTTCTTTGGTCAGGTTTTTGATGTTCATAATTTTTTCCTTTCTTTTAAAAGTTATGATTTATCGGCAACCGTTTACAAGAAACATTTTCAGAAAAATATTTGATAACCTAAAATTGATTTCTAATAACTCGCTTGCCATTAAAATCAACACAAAGATACGAAATTATATGTTATAAAACATATTTCTCCGATAGATTATCACAAGACCATCATAAACGAAGACTATAAGTGGTAACTGTTTTTTTCAGGAAATATAAAGTTCCGGTCCAATTCTTTATACTTTTTCCTCCTCGACAAGTTTGTTAAAGAGGTCTCACCATCAGCGGATTTTCATCGGCAATATTAGAGATTATCTTGATTAGTTTATTATATGCTTAATTTACAGGAATATTACACCTGAAAGGTGTTATTTTCGTTATCCGCTAGCTGGCAGACGGCAACCTAAGGTAGAAGTATCCCCCAACCCGACCCGAAGTGGTCGAACTTTTTATGTGCCGCCTTTCAGGCGGGCGATTCAGGGGTTATTTCTTCCGTAAGCTGCACTCGTTCCTCGTTTGCATACGGTTATGAAAATATTACCCTTCGGGTAAAACGCTAAACATCAAACCTATAACATTTTATTCAGAATAAACTCTATTGACCAATTCGCCACAATCAATGACCATATTGTAAAACTGAACTTTTGACTTTATTACCAATTCACCTAATGAAACGTTGATATGTAACTCCCCTATTTTTCTCGATGTCTCTTTAAATAGTTTTTATGCAAGAATCTCCTTCTTCTACTTTCTTCCAAAATTAAACAAAGGCGACTCTGTTCGTGATTTATTCATTAACGTTTCCAGTTCTTTTACTTTATCTGGATGTTGGGCGGCAATGTTGTTGTCTTCGTGTAAATCACTGCTCAAGTCGTAGAGTTCCAAAGCGGTTTCTCCCACGATGGGTTGACGGATAAGTTTCCAGTCTCCGCTGCGCACGGCCTGACGGCCACCCATTTCGTGAAATTCCCAATACAGATAATTGTGTTCTTTTTGCCCGCGAGCGGAAAAAAGTGTTGGAAGAAGTGAAATTCCATCTGTTTCAACAGGTATATCCACTCCGGTTAACTCGCTTAACGTAGGCATCATATCCCAAAAAGCGCTGATATGCTCACTTTTGGTTCCCGCCTTTATTTTTTGTGGATTCCAAGCAATGAAAGGAACGCGAATGCCACCTTCGTACAAATCCCGCTTTGTTCCCCTGAGGGGACCGTAGCTTTCAAAAAAATCGGGGTCTGCTCCGCCTTCTCTGTGCGGTCCGTTATCGCTGGTGAAAAAAACGATGGTGTTTTCGTCGAGACCCAGTTCTTTCAATTCAGCAAGCAAATCTCCCACATATTTATCCAATCGGGCTACCATGGCCGCAAATGTAGCTCTTGGTTTTTCTACAGCCGTGTATCCTCTGGAACCATCGTAGGGTGTTTCCTCGAAACTGTTTTCAAAGAGTTGGTAGATGGAGTCGTTGGGCACTTGCAGTTCGGCGTGAGGCAGGGTGTAAGTAAGCATCGCGAAAAACGGCCTGTCTTTGTTGTTTTTGATGAATTGCAAGGCTTGCTCGTGGATGATATCCTGCGAATAGGCAGCACGCTCCTGATTATCATTTTCGGGAAACAAAACTTTCTCGTTGTTGTGCCACAGGTGCAGCGGATAATAGCTGTGGGCTAGTCTTTGACAGTTGTAACCGTAAAACTCATCGAATCCCATGGCGCCAGGAACCGAAACAGAACCGGGATTACCCAATCCCCATTTACCGAAAATTCCGGTGATGTACCCGGCTTCTTGCATCAGCTTTCCGAGCGTGAAAGTTCCTTCGGCCATCGGTTCCTGCCCTTCGGGTTTGACCTCCCGATTACCCCTGATTTGGGTGTGGCCGGTGTGCAACCCCGTCATCAACGAAGCACGCGACGGTGCACTCACCGTACATCCGGCGTAATGTTGCGTAAACAACATCCCTTCGGAAGCCATGCGATCGATATTCGGTGTTTGAAACTTTTGCTGTCCATAACAACTTAAGTCTCCATAGCCAAGGTCATCTGCCAAGATGTAAATAACGTTCATTGGAGGTTCCTGCTCCTGAGTGGCATTTTTACATGCCGATAAGCCGGCAAGAAGTGTTCCGCCGGTGAATAATATTGTTTTTGCGTTCATTGTGTTTTTTATTTAATTTTTCATATCTTTCGCATACTACATTACATATCAAACCTACTGATTTCGGGGGTAATATGTGCTTCGCTCATCTTTTTATGAAGCTTCCGCACCACACGCGGATATTTATCCGCTACATTGTTTTGCTCCCGAGGGTCTTTGCTCAAATCGTAAAGTTCCATCTTTCGGTTGCCTTTCTTGTAGTCTCCGATATACCCCTTCCATTTTCCCATTCGAATAGCTTTGGAACCTTCGTTTTCCGGGAATTCCCAGTATAAATAGGAGTGCTTTTTCTGTTTTTTTCCCAATAGTGTCGGCAAAAAGCTAATGCCGTCGGTATCTTTGTATTTGACTCCGGCGATTTCGGCAAAAGTGGGCATAACGTCCCAAAAAGCAGAAATATGGTCGGTAGTGGAACCTGCTTTTATTTTTCCTTGCCAAGCGGCAATCATGGGAACACGAATACCTCCTTCTCTTAACGAGGTTTTTCCCCATCCGAATTCGCTTTTAAAGGGATACGCGCTGTCGAACCACGGTGAATCGGCTCCGCCGTTGAATGAAGGACCGTTGTCGCTGGTGAATACAATGAGCGTGTTTTCGTAAATCCCAAGTTCTTTTAACTGTGCAATAAGTTCTCCTACTTGTTCGTCAAAATAACTTACCATAGCGGCATAGGTGGCGCGAGGATAACGTGTAGGAAAATATCCCGTTTCGCCCAAGTATGGTTTTTCGTCACCGAACTTTTCCACGTAGTAATCTATCCATTTTTGCGGCGCTTGTAGCGGCACATGTGGTACGGGAGTTGTCCACATCAACAAAAACGGGTTGTGTTTGTTTTCGTTTACGAAAGATTTGATTTCGGAAAGCATTAAGTCGGGGGAATATTGTTGCTGTGTGTATTTGTCGTAACTTGCCTCCAACATCGGGTCGGCGCCTTTATCCAATAGCGTATGCGGCGGCAGAAGTTTGTTTTGCAGGTACTCACGCACCTCGTTCCGATAGAGAAACGGCGGATAGTAGGTGTGCGCCTGACGTTGACAGTTATAGCCGTAAAAAAAGTCAAAACCCATTTTGTTTGGAGTGCCTTCAGATCCGGGGTACCCCAAGCCCCATTTCCCGATCATTGCTGTGGTATAACCGGCTTCTTGAAGAAGTTTAGGAAAGGTCACCGTTCCTGCCGGTAAAGGACGTTGTCCTTCTAAGGTTGAATCGGCAAGCATGGCTTCGTGACTCCAGACTTCTCCTCTTTCTCGCATTTCGTCGTTTCCGCGAATGTAAGCATGTCCGCTGTGTTTTCCGGTAAGCAAGACGCCTCGTGAAGGCGCAGACACAGGCGAACCGGAATAGTGTTGCGTAAAACGAATACCATCGCTCGCCAATTTATCGATATTGGGCGTTTCAATTTTCTGTTGTCCGTAACAGCCGAGTTCGGCGTAGCCTAAATCGTCGGCAAGGATGTAAATAATGTTGGGTTTTTGTTGGGCATGGAGAGTGCTTAATGCGGCAAACCCCATTGCGAATGCCTTAAATTTTGTTTGCATATAAAATCAATCTTTGTTCAAATATAATGGATTTTGTTGAAAATTAACAGGAGCATCAACTTGCTTCATCCATTTAAATAATTTTTCGAGCATCTTATCTGCTTTCGTTTTGTCTGTACGAAATCTATTAACGGATTCCCCGATGTCACTCTTCAGGTTATACAATTCTGAGTGGTGATCTTCGAAAAAATAAATCAACTTCCAATCATCGGATATTATTGATGCGTATGGCGTTGATCGAAAACCATTTTCATTACCATACGACTCAAGATATGCAGGAAAATAAAAATAGAGGCTTCGTTTAGTCATTTCGTTCAACTGCCCTTGTAATAATATGTTTTTTAGCGATTTACCATCGGTGATTTTTTCGAACCTTACATTGGCAAAATCGAGAAACGTAGGGAACAAGTCTGCTCCCATAACTGGAATATCCGAAGTGCTGTTTTTCTGAATGTTGTTTCCATACGAAACAATCATTGGCACGCGATTTCCACCTTCATAAGGCATCCCTTTTCCGCCTCTTAAAGGATAATTGTCCGAAATTCCGGCAAGCATTCCGCCATTATCCGAAAGAAATACAATAAGCGTGTTTTCTAATTTATTCTCCTTTTTAAGTGTTTCAATAATTCTGCCTACGCTTTCGTCCAAGCTCTCTATCATAGCTGCATACGTGGCATTGTTGTGTCGCTTTCCGACAGCTTTTCGGTTGTATTTATCCACTTTTTCGGCTTTTGCCTGAAGTGGTGTATGTACAGCGTAATGAGCTAAATATAAGAAAAATGGCTGATTTTCACTCTGTTTGATTTGAGTAACAGCCTCCTGTGTTAATCTGTCGGTGAGATACCGATAAGTTGAATCTGACAAATTTATATTAGGAAGACATTCTCCCACTTGGTTACAAAACGGATAATAATACGAATAAGGCGTTCCGATATGTGCTCCGGCGACATTAACATCGAACCCGTTCGCCAACGGTCCGGTTTGGTTTTCTTCACTACCCAAATGCCATTTACCAATGTAAATTGTACGATAACCGTTTGCCTGAAGCATTTTGGGAAACGTTGCAAATGTGGTATCCAACACATCTTTGTTGGACAAGGGAATTAGTCTTCGATTTTCGGCTTTTCCTCTGTCTGGCGGACTTACAGTATAAACTCCGTGGCGTGGCGTATATAATCCTGTTAGAATGCTTGCTCTTGATGGTGCAGAGTTGGCTGCATTGGTGTAAGCTCGCGTGAAAAGCATTCCGTTGCTTCGCAATGTATCAATATGAGGCGTTTCGTAAAAATCGCTTCCCATGCAACTCAAATCTGTCCAACCCAAATCATCGGCAAGGATGAATACTATGTTGGGCGGCTGGTGTTGAGCGGATACGAATATGCAAGAGCCTGTCGCCAATAGGGTTCCGAGGAGTTTGCCGAACTTCATTTTATAAAAAATTCAAAGAGAGAAATATGCTTTTTGGCATACTTCTCTCTTTAGTTGATTATTATTCCCAGCCCGGATTATTAGGCGCCAAAGCAGGATTTAAAATAATCTCATCTGTTGGTACCTGATACAGATAATACTTATCCAACCAGCCTTTTCCTTCCTTAAGCGGATCTGCCCATAAGAAAATATACCCTTCGGTTTTTGATTTGGTTGCTAAATGGGTTTCTTCGTCCCAAAGTGACTCTGTCACCCTACTTTGCTGTACCCACATCCCTAATTGTTGCTTGTTGACAAACCAGGGGGCTACTTTCCAACGACGAATATCATCGAATCCGAAGCCTTCTCCCATCAGCTCTATTATTCTTTCTCTACGAATCTCCCAAAGCACGGGATTTACTGAGGGGTCTCTTCTTGGATCGAAATTTTCATCAATTTCGGCTACTTTCATATCTGCCACATCTGCTCTTTTGCGAAGTTTATTGATAGTTCTGTCAGCAACTGCTTGATCAAATTGCCCTTGTTCCCATTTACACTCCGCATAATTTAACAGCACTTCTTCAATTTTGAAAATAGGCTTATCGGAAGTATTCAACGCTCCGTTATTGAAGTTCCTTTCCCAGTTACTCCAATGTTTCCAGACATAATAACCGGAGCGGGCAGCCACATATGCAGCAGCTTTTGTCCCTTGTGCAGCAATACCGTTTTGCAAGTTTGGCGCATAAGCCAAAAGACTTGCACCCCAGTTTTGTGCCGGTAGGCGCTTCATACCAATACCCGGATTTGATGTTGAAGAATTAATTCCCATAATATCAATATATTCTCTATCGGCGGGATTATCGGTAAACGACCATGTTGCATAATCTCCCTTGCCGGCTTTTACCCTGAAAGGCGGCATTACTGTGTGGTACATGCGAGGGTCTCTGTTTCTGTAAGTTGAGTATGGATCTTTATCACCGGCGTACAAAGGAGACTTGTCTATCGTTTTACCGTCTTTCAACAAATACATGTCTACTGTATGCTGAGGCATTTCAATAATATGAGACGATGTGTGCTCAACATGGCCGTTGTTGTGTGTCAGTATAGCCTCTTTGTATTCTTTATATAGAATAACACCGGGGACTTTACTCAAGTCTTCCGTAATCCACATTTCTCCGTAACCTGCAGCCGGTTGTCCGTCCGTTCCGGTGTAAAGAGACGGATACTTGTTCATCAACAGTTCCGATACACGCGCACACTCGGCAAAATACTTATCGAAATCTCCCAAGCCGTGATATTTACGCCACGTTCCCTCTCTTAGAGTAAATCGAGACATTGCAGCAAGTATTACATCTAATTTAATGGTATTACTTCCATTTCTGCTTTCAAAATTTCCTATGTTTTTCTCTGCCCATTGCAATCTTGCCAGCACAGAGTCGGCAACCACTTTTCTATCTTCCCTCGGGCCATAAGCCTCCTGAGATGTTTCGTTTAAAACATCGGTTACCCAAGGCACATTTCCAAACCTGTTAATTAGCTCCATGTACCAATATGAATGGAAGAAATAACCTACTGAGCGCCAATGATTCTTTTCTTGTTGTGTAAGCCCGCCGGCATCGTCAATATTAGCAAGCATAATATTAATTCGTCTGATATAGCCGAAGTTCCATCCATTTCCTGTAGATGCATTACTTATCGTTTGAAAAGCATACGGATTATAATTAAACCGAGTAGTAAGATACCCAGCCCTAACATCGCCCAAATAAGGGCCATTTTGAGCAAAACTATTGTTAAGCGAAGTTGCTATTGTGTTATTGATAAACATTTCGTACAGCGGAAAGACAAATGCTTTAAAATTGTCATACGTTTCAAACGCATTGTCTTCTGTTAGAGATGTTCTTGGTTTCTTTTCCAGAAAGTCGTCGTTACAAGCAACAACCGAAACCGCGAGTAATAATAAAATAATGTATTTTTTCATTGTTCTGTTTCTTTAATTAAAATGTAATACTTGTTCCGAATGAAACCGTGCGATAAAAAGGATAATTCCATCCCATTCTTTCCGGATCGATTCCCTTTGGCAGCGTTGTGAATGTGGCTAAATTTTCAACTCCGACAAACAATTTAAGTTGACTGAGTTGAATCTTTTGGATCAGCGCCTTTGGGAACATATAAGAGAGCGTAACGTTTTTTACTCGTAAATAAGCTCCGCTTTGCAAAAACTTATCGGATATACGTGTATTGGAGCCTACGTTTTGAACCTGTCCATAAAGGCGATAATAAGTTGCGTTTGGATTTTGCGGTATCATGTAATCAGGGCTTGCAGGATCGTCGCTTTTAGGCTTCCAGTAATCCATTTGGTTATAATAAACCGGATTAAAAATGGC
Source organism: uncultured Petrimonas sp. (assembly GCA_964557135.1). Taxonomy (GTDB): domain Bacteria; phylum Bacteroidota; class Bacteroidia; order Bacteroidales; family Dysgonomonadaceae; genus Petrimonas. The sequence continues at coordinate 29,744 of CAZKZB010000015.1, forward strand.
ATCACTCGCACTTGAACCTGCAAAAGGGAACATGGCTTGTCCACCAATCCAATAATCTCTTTTACCAACCCCTTGCAACATAACACTTAAATCAAAACCTTGGTAATTAACACCAAAATTAGCTCCATATTGGAAACGGGGTGTTGAATTACCTATTATGCTTCTATCACCGGGATTCTCAACTGTATTAGCTCCTTGATCGATACGATTTGTGCTATTTTCATCGTCTCTCAAGTTTTTAAATTTTACGTCTCCCGGACGAACGTTTACTCCCTGTATAGATGGAACACCATCTTTAAGTGTCCACGATGTGAGATCAACAAAGTCGGAAACTTCGTAATAGCCATCTGCTTGATATCCCCAAATTTCGCCTAATTCCATTCCTTCACGGTAACGCTTGGCTTGTTGTGCTTCGTTTCTGTCGTAGAACAATCCGGCTTCATTGGCAAACTTGGTAATAAAAGAACGATGATCGTAAATATTAAATCCAAGATTGTAACCCACTTTTCCGATATTGTCTCTCCACGAAATGCCAAATTCCCATCCCTTGGTTTGCATATCGGCGCCGTTTTGTGCGGGTGCTTCTGCACCTACAACTGCAGGTAATTCCAGCGCTCCGGCTCTTGTAAGCATTCCCCTGGTATCTCTTTTATACCAATCGAATGTGCCGCGAAGGCGATAGTTCAATAGGGCAAAATCAAGTCCAAAATCAATTGTCTCAACAGTTTCCCAGGTAAATGTACTACTTACAAGTGCAGGCATTCCAATTGTGGTTACTTTGTTGCCATCAATCAGCCATACGGCATTTGAATTATTTATTCCCATAGATGGCGTATATTGGTAGGGATTGATTGCCTGATTTCCTATAGTACCCCAAGATGCACGCAATTTAAGTTCGTTGAGCCAACTGCTTGAAAAATTCATGAAATTTTCTTTCCCGAGTTGCCATCCTGCAGAAACTGACGGAAAGAATCCGAATCGTTTTGCTGTCGGGAATTTAGAGGAACCATCGTATCGCCCATTGACTTCTAAAAGATATTTATCTAAATAATTATAGTTTACCCTGAAAAAGCCACTTCGAATAGTATATTCAGAATAACTTTCGTCGTTCGTTATTTCTCCGGTAGAATTTCCCAATGATGGAATAACGGATGAAACCTGATCTTTAACCTGATTTTGTATGAATTCGTAGAAACTGGATTCCTGATTATAACCTCCCATCACTTTAACATTATGATTTTCAAAAGTTTTAGTATAGGTTGCATAGGCATTTATTGCATTATAATCTGTATAATATCTTTGACGAGTATAGACATCGTTTGCCGGCGCAACACTCGCTGCCAGTTGAATGGTAGTATGCTCCCATTTATCGGTATAGTATGAATAGTTAAAATCGTCTCTATCGAATGTATATTCAAAAATCACTTCTAAATCGTTTATCGGCTTGAAAATCGATTTTGAAAAGATACGCGGATTGTTTCGTACAGTTTTGCTTGTATTACCGTACAATAAAAGGTTTTTCGGTGTAAAAAGGGGTAAATCTTTTCCACTCAACGTTAACGAGCCCGGCAGTATACCTTCGGGATAGTAATTAATCAAGCGAAGGGTGTATATATCGTTACCTCTTCCTTGGGGCATTGTCTTTTGACTTTGGGCATAACGCATATCCAACTCCTGGGTAAACCAGTTGGTCATATCGGCAGATATAAAAGCGCTTATATTTGTTCTTTTGTAATAATCCTTATCGGTAATGAGTGGACCATCCTCCGAACTTAATCCTCCTGCCATTCTGTATCGAACTTTTTCGGTTCCACCGGAGGCCGAAACATTATGGCTGTTATAAAAGCCGTTGGTTAATACATTTTGAAATAAATCTTTTTCGTTAAGGAAGTACGGAATACCATTCTCAACATAAATTCCATCACCGATTGTTTCGAATGCAGACGGATTTTTTTTATACTCTTCTACATACTGTGCCCATTTGGTAACATCCTGACTGTTTGACCAATATGAGTTGCTGAATCCGGCATCTTTATACGCTTGGAAATAATCAGTCAAAGGCGCTTGTTCCGGTCGGTTTATTGATGTTGAAAATCCGAAGTTATTGTTATAATTTAACTTAAAGTTAGTGCCACTTCTTGGTCTTTTTGTTGTAATCAGAACAACACCATTAGCGGCACGTGCACCATAAATTGCCGATGAGGCTGCATCTTTTAAGACAGAAACCGATTCAATATCTTCGGGATTTATCATATTTAAAGAACCGGGTACGTTGTCAATAAGAACTAATGGCGAACCACCATTAATAGAAAGTGTTCCGCGAATATTTATAGACTTATTATCTTGCCCGGGTGTTGAACCGCCCGATATAGTCAATCCCGGAATAGATCCCTGTAGAGCTACCCATGCATTATTAACGGGCCTGTCTCCTAACACATCTTCCATTTTTACTTGTGAAACGGCTCCGGTAAGATTTTCTTTCTTTTGTGTTCCGTAACCAACCACTACCACTTCATCTAACAACTCCGTGTCTTCCCTCATGGTAATATTCAAAGACGTTCTTCCGTCGAGCGAAATACTTTGAGTTTGCATACCCACATAAGAGATAACCAATGTCGCATTTTCGGGGACACCGGCAAGCGTGTAGTTTCCGTCTATATCGGTAACCGTGCCTTTGGCGGGATCGCCTTGCACAATAACTGTTGCTCCGATAACAGGCTCTCCAAAAGTATCAACAATTGTTCCGGTTATGGTTTTGCCCTGTTGCTGCGCAGTTTTTGATTCTGCCGCGACCGAACTTTCAGGTTTTTTATTGCTTTTCAAGAAAACCCGGTTGTTTATCACTCTGAAACTAACGTCAGAGCCGGAGAAAACACGGGAAAGAACGGTTTCAATTCGTTCGTTTTTCACATCAAACGAAACATTTTTCTGCAAACGATTCGTAAGAATTCCCGCATCGTATGAAAACTCGTAACCCGTTTGTCGGGAGAGATTTTCAATCACTTCAGCCACAGTAGGTTTGTTTAACGAAAGTTTTACATTAACCGACTGTGATAAAACATTTCCTGCAAAAGTTTGCGAAACAAACAACAATAGTATTAAAAACAGTTTCATTGTTTTTAACAGTCCAGGTTGAATGAGAAGAGTATTTGCTCTCATTCGTTTTTTAAAATGTTCATTCATACATCTTTGATTTTTAAATTAACTTGGTTCTATTTTATAAAATTTAATTTTCTATCGCTTTAATCTGAATTGTTTATTCTGTTATAAAGACTTCATTGTCTTCTATCCGATATTTTATGGGTGCTAAATAGCTGAGAATATCGAGCACTTCCTGTAAAGTTTCCTCTTTGTTGATAACATATCGATAACGGCGCTCAGCCAATCTTTTCGACTCAAGGTTAATGCTCACATCGTAAATCAAACTGAGCTTGTCAACTATCTCGCGCAAGGTGGCATTTTCAAAAGTGATTTGATCCAAATGCCAGGAAGTAAGAGTGTTAACATCAACTGTATTAACAGTGTACTGATTACTTTTGGAGTCATACAGTACTTTTTCGCCGGGCGACATACCATAAACATCTTTCCCCCCCCTGTCCTGTAGCATAATTTTTCCGGAAACCAAAATGGCTTCAACTTGTCTGCTATCTTCGTCTATAAACAAGTCGAACGATGTTCCTGTAACCTGTACATTCAAAAAAGCAGATGAAACTAAAAACGGAGATTCGGGATTTTTATGAACATCAAAGAAAGCTTTCCCCTTTAGTATAATTTTTCGATTTTTGAGTGAAAACGATTTGGGAATACGCAGTTTAGATGATTCACTCAACCAAATGGATGTTCCATCGGCCAATTGAACTTTTTTTACTGATTCATTCTCTGCAACAGCGATGGTTGTATATTTTTCGGCAGAAAAACGCTCCCACACAAACAATGATAGCCCAACTGTCAACACAATCACAGCTGCATATTTAATGATGTTCCGTAAGCGATATTTATTCCTGTTTTTATTGATTTTTCTTTGGATTCGAGACAGCGCCAATGCAGTTTCGGCAACTGTGTTTCGATTATTGTATTCATTTAAAAGACGCAACTTGCTTATTTCGGAAAAAAGCAGTTGATTCTCAGGTGACAATACACGCCACTTTAACAATTCTTCCTTCTCATCAGTAGAAAGAGATTGACGCAGATATTTAACAAGAATTGAGAAATTCGATTCCATAGCAATAATTATCGCTGATTTATAAACTAAACGTATGAAAATTGAAAACTACGGAGAAAAAAAAGAAGAATTTTCAGAAAAATTTAAAAAGAAGTGCCAAAATAAAAAAATCGGATGGAGAAAGTTGAGTTCTTAAGAACTTCAATGTTAAGTAAACATGACTTTCCACTGTTCGTTGTGGCATATCAAGTTGTGAAGCTACCTCCTTGGCTTTTAGTCCGTCAATATATACCAATTTGAAAACCTGACACCTCGATTCGGGAAGTTGTTCGAGCAGCAAGTCTAATTTTTCATTGAAATCTTTACTAAAAAGTTCTTGAATGGGATGCGCATCATTCTCTAAGTAAGACTCATACTCTTCAGCAAATTTCAGAATCGATTCTTGCTCTCGTTTATCTAACCGAGAGTCTTTTCGTATATAATCCACACACTTTGTATATGTCGATTGAAAAACATAGGAATAAAATCCGGCGCCAATTTGCAATTTATCTCTTTTCTCCCACACGTACAAAAAAACCTCCTGAACAATGTCTTCTGCAACTTGTTTATTATTCAAAATTGATATCGCGTAAGCAAGCAGTTTTGGATAAAATTCGCAAAATAACTCCTCGAAATGTTCCTCGCTTATCCTTTTAAAAGTAAAAGAAGATGATTTACCGGTATTTAAATGAGTTGTAGTCAATTTACTGGATAAAATAGATTTTTAGAAATCTCAGCCTTGTATTAACAATTAAACAGAATCGATTCCTCTGCAAAGATAAAAAGTTTATCAAAACACAACAGCATTAAAGTGTTAAACTGCAATTAATTCCATAGCATCAAAATATCAAACATATAATACAGACAAAATTACCGTTTCACTCCGTAGTTTATATTTCTTATCCGTTGAGCTTTATATTCACTAATTTTTCTAAAGTTTTGCTTAGAAAGAGTGAACCGTATCACAGTATCCGATTTCTAAAAGTATCACAATAGATGACTTTCATCAAAGAATCTTTATTTCGTTTTTCTTCTTGTCGGCGGCAATTCACCTGAATGGTCAACAGAATGAGAGAGTTATCCATTCCGGACATCGCACAAGACAAACTCCTTTCCCGGTAAACGCGTACGCAGAACTCAAAAATCCTGTCGAGACCAACCCCAACCATTGGAAAATGTACGAGGAACAACTGTGAATTACGCTACCTTCTTTGGATGGAAACTTATCCAAAACATTAGAAATGGGTTTACAGAATTGTAATTCACATTCACACGCTATCGCTCACTTCGGAAAAACCAACGTAAACCTGCTTCCGCTTTCGTCCGATTTTACCGAAATGCGTCCCTTGTGGCGAATCATCATTTGGCGCGTGAGGCTAAGCCCGATGCCCGATCCGGTGGTTTTGGTGCTATAAAACGGAATGAAAATTTTATCCATGGCGTCAGCGAAAATTCCCGAGCCGTTGTCGCGCACTTCAATCTGAACCTCGTCGCCGATTTGCTGCGCTTTCACTTTTATGTCGGGCGAGGCGAGGTGAAGCGATGCTTCTTTGGCGTTTTTCAGCAAGTTGATAAGCATTTGGTCAAGCATATTCCTGTCTGCCAGCAAGATAAGCTGCTCCGGATAGCAAGTGAACGAAAACCGAATGCCGTCGGACGCCACCAACCGCTGCAACGACTCCAACATCGCGCTCACACGGATGGGCTGCGCCATTGGCTCGGGAATTTTGGTGAGTTTTCGGTAATTTTCCACAAACGAAAGCAGCCCTTTTCCCCGCCGGTGAATGGTTTGCATTGCCTGCTTCATAACGCGGTAATCCTCGTCGGAAAAGGTGTTTTGATTACTTTCCTCGCTCAGCGTTTCCGATAGCGAAATAATGGGCGCGATGCTGTTCATAATTTCGTGCGTGAGCACGCTGATAAGCTTTTGCCACGCTTCGGTTTCGGCTTCGTCCATCATAGAATCGTGCGTGCGGCTACGAAAGGCTTCCAACGCTTCGTTCATTTCTTGCGAAAGGCGCGCGATTTCGTCTTTGGAATCGTTGTTGGTAAAGTGAAACGAGAAATCGGAATTGCGGATGCCGGCAATCATTCGCTCCATTTTTCCGATAAGTTTTTTTCGGTCGAGATAAACAGAAATCGCCAACGCGACGATGCCAAGCAAGACTAACGCCGCCGAGAAGTACAATCCGCTCACAAAAAGCCACGCACCCAGTAGAGAGAGCAAAACGATGGCGGTTATTTTTATGAAGAAAAGGTGTTTCATTTGGGTTGCGAGTTACGGGTTACGAGTTACGGGTTACGGGCTTGTCCGCCGTGGCGGATTGCGAGCTACAGTCACATTAGCACATAAACACATTGGCACATTATTTCATTTTCTCTATTTTCCTATACAGCGCGAAGCGTGAGGTTCCGAGCAGTTCGGCGGCTTGGTTCATATTTCCGTCACTCTGTTTCAACGCCTGTTCGATGGCGCGTTTTTCGAGTTCTTCCAAATTCAGAATTTCCGATTTTCGTTTTCCCGAAATGGGCGTGAGCATAAAATCGTCGGCATTCAGCGTGTAGCCGTTCGATAAAATTACCGCTCGCTCAATGGCGTGCTGCAATTCGCGCACATTGCCCTGCCAGGCATACTCTTTCAGTTTCCGTTGTGCCGATGGCGAAATGTTTTTTATCTCCTTTTTGTATTTCCGGGCGTATTTTTCGGTAAAAAAATCGGCAAGCAGCAGGATGTCGTTTCCACGTTCGCGCAGCGGCGGAATGTGCAGCTCGATGGTGTTGATGCGGTAAAGCAAATCTTGCCGAAAATCGCCGCGCGAAACCATTTCGTGTATGTTGGCGTTGGTAGCGCAAATCAACCGAACGTTGATGGGAACGGGGTTTGTGGCTCCCAAGCGGATGATTTCGCGCTTTTCGATGGCGGTGAGCAGTTTGGTTTGCATCGCGGGCGAAAGATTACCGATTTCGTCGAGAAAAAGCGTGCCTTCGTGCGCGATTTCGAAACGTCCTTTTTTCTCTTTCTTGGCATCGGTAAACGCCCCTTTTTCGTGTCCGAAGAGTTCGCTTTCGAAAAGCGTTTCTGGGATACTGCCCAAATCGATATGCACAAACGGCTTTTCGGCTCTCGGCGAGGAATGATAAAGCAGATTGGCAACGAGGTCTTTTCCCGTTCCGTTTTCGCCCAGAATGAGGATGTTGGCGTCGGTATCTTTCAGTTTATCAACGGTTTCGAAAAGCGACAGCATCGCTTCGCTTTCGCCGATAATTTCGGGCAGCGGCGGGCGGTTGCTCTCCAATGCGGCAAGCTGCTGTTTGAGCTGCGAAACTTCGCTACGGCTTTGCCGCAACTGCACGGCGGAAGAAACCGTTGCCAGCAGCTTTTCTTTTTCCCACGGTTTGGGGATAAAATCGGTGGCTCCCGCTTTGATGGCGCGCACCGCTTTTTCGGTATCGGCGTAGGCGGTAATGAAAATAACCACCGCGTCGGCGTCGATTTCGCGGATTTTGCGCAACCAGAAAAAGCCCTCCTGCCCGCTGCTGGCGTCTTTGTTGAAATTCATATCCAGCAAAATCACGTCGGGTTGGAATGTGGCGATAAAATGCTCGATGCGTTCGGGTTGCGTGGTTACTTTTACCTTTTCCACGTGGGGTTGCAACAGCAGATTGAGGGCGAAGAGAATATCTTCGTTGTCGTCTACGATAAGAATTTTGCCGAGTTTTTGCATTGTTGATGAATAATTTCTCACAGAGCTTAATAATAACGATAATTGGCTGAAAGCCACATTTAATTTAGCCCAACGGCAACGCCTTGGGTTAGATTGCCAGATAAAAATTGCGTCCTGAAAGGGCAGATTAATAGTTTAAATCCCACCAAAATCAACCGCATATTTTAAATTTACACACATATTATTTTAAAATTACACAACTTATATTTTAAAATTACACAGACTTGATTTTAAATTTACACAACCTGTATTTTAAGTTTACACATTCCGGATATTGAAAACAGACACACAACTTTGAAATATCATACCTTTTTTTGTTACACAGAGAACACGGAGGTAGCACGGAGAAAACCTCCACACGCACTCGTCGACAAATATACAACAATAATCTTAATAAATATGTGCGAAATCGAACTCCGTTTGTGCGATAATGCACATAAATATTTTTATACAAAAACCACATTCTATTAATATTCAATGCCTTGCCTATTTGGCACTTGATTTGCTGTGATTTTTTTATATAAAGTGAAGAAAAATACATCATAACTCCTCCCCCGCCTAGCTGGCGAGGGCTCCTCTTATCTTAAGAGGAGAGTTGCGGACTATTAAATATTTCAAGCGGGAAAAACATACAACCTGCGCAACTGTCCCCTTTAAGAAAGGGGACGAGTCCCGATAACAATCGGGACGGAGGGGTTAGGGGTTATGTTTCCTGTTATTTCTCAAACAAAAAACCGTTTTTAGATGCTTGGTTCTAACATAATAAAACAAATGAAACATACTCTCTTTTTCATTTTTTCGTTGTTCGCAATGGGGCAAATACAAGCGCAAGACACGCTTCGGCTCACCTTGGACGAAGCTGTCGCGCTTGCCCGCGAACAATCGCCGCAGGCGGTGGCGGCACGTCATCAATACAGGGCGGCGTACTGGAATTGGCGGTCGTTTAAAGCCGATTATTTGCCCAGTCTCACATTCTCGTCCAACTCGCAGCTTAACCGCTCCATCAGCTCCATCACGCTGCCCGACGGGAGCGATAGTTTTGTACACCGAAACCAATTGCTCAACGACGGCTCAATAACCATCAACCAAAACATTGCCCCGCTTGGCGGAAGCGTTTTTGTGCAAAGCGGATTGCAGCGATTGGATATTTTCTCCGATAATCAATACTCGTTCAAATCCACACCGGTGGTAATCGGGTATTCGCAAAATATTTTCGGGTACAACTACTTGAAATGGAATAAACGAATAGAACCTGTGCGATACAGCACAGCACAAAAGCAATACGCCGAAACGCTTGAATTGGTGGCTTCGGCGGCGGCGACACGATTTTTCCAACTTGCCACCGCGCAAAACAATTTCCGAACGGCAAATTACAATTACGCCAATGCCGATACACTGTTCAGTTACGCCAAAGGGCGTTACGAAATCGGGACAATCACCGAAAACGAAATGCTGCAATTAGAAATCAACTACCTCACGGAGCAGACCAACAAATTGAACGCGCGCATCGAAATGGACGACCGCATACAGGATTTGCGCAGTTTTTTGGGAATTACGGAAAACGTGGAGATTGTGGTGGAAGTGAGCGAAAAAGTCCCCGATTTTATTGTTCCAGTGAATGACGCGCTTGAACTTGCCCGCCAAAACAGTCCCGATATCGAACAACTCGCGCTCCAGAAACTGCAAAGCGAAAGCGCCGTGGCACACGCCAAAGCATCGCGAGGATTCAAAGCCGATTTGTATATGCAGTTCGGCCTTTCACAAACCGCGCGAGATTTTGGCAACGTATATCGAAACCCGCTTAGCCAGCAATTGGTAAGCCTCGGCATCCGCATTCCCATTCAGGATTGGGGCGTGGGACGCGGGCGAGTGGAAGTGGCGAGAAGCAATCTCGAAAAGGTAAAGATAGACATCGCACAAGCGCAAACCGATTTCGATGCCAACGTGATAAAATTAGTGAAACAGTTTAATCTGCAAGCCGATAAAGTTGCCATAGCGCAAAAAACATCGCAACGTGCCGCCCGCCGAAACGAGGTGGCGTACCGACTATACCTGCTCGGAAAATCAACCGTTCTCGACCTCAACGCCGCCATTGCCGAAAAAGACAAATCGCAACGCGACTACATCCGCGAACTGCAAAACTATTGGAGTATGTATTTCGGACTGCGAAGCATTACGGGATACGACTTTCAAAATAATCGACCGATACAGACAGCAATGCCGAGGTAACGAGTAAATTTAATGTATCAATATTTTAATGTGCCAATAAATAGATTTCAGAACACAGATTTCAGAATATAGACTATGTGTGCCCCCCGTGTTCTCTGTGTAATAAAAACGAAGACTCAGGCATAAGATGGTATGCACACGGACAACAAAACAACATTATGTGACTTCGATTTCTATGCAAATCTAAAACTCAACTTTGTTTTTACACGTATATCTAAAGTTCAACTTTCGATTTACATCAATTTTAAGAAGAAAAAACGAATAGAAACTAACTAAAATGTGCCGATAAATAGACAACAGAATGCAGATTTCAGAATACAGACTTTTGTGTAATCTCCGCATTCTCTGTCGCCCCAAGCATCTGCCGATTCAAAACCGGCCGATGCATCAAGAATACAAATTTTTTCTCCGTGTTTCTCTGTGAAACCTCTGAGAACTCTGTGCAACAAAAAAAAACGAAGCCACAGGCATCGTCTCTCAAAAAAAACAATAAATAAACAATGAACAATTCAACCCCAAACCCGCAACCCGCGAATTCTTTCCACGAATCACGCGACTCATCAATGGACAAACGCCTGCCCAAACGCTCGTTTTGGCAGAAATACAAATACTACCTGCTTGGCGCGGCGGCATTCGCGGCGTTTATGGTGTATGTGCTCGCAAGCGTTTCGGGCGGACGAAAGCTGCGTATCGACAGCGAAAAAATAGGCATTGCCGACGTAACCGAAGACCATTTCCTCGACTACGTGGACGCCGAAGGAATTGTGCAGCCCATCCTCACCATCAAGCTGAACGCGCTGGAAAGCGGGATGGTGGAGCGCGTGGTTGCCGAAGAGGGCGCGATGCTGCGCAAGGGCGACACCATTTTGGTGCTTCAAAATCCGGAGCTAAACCGCGTCATCGAAGAACAGCAGGACGAGTGGGAAAAACAGCGCATCCTCTACGAAGAGAAAAAGCTGGAAATGGAACAAAAAACCATCTTGCTGAAACAACAAACCTTGCAGGCGCGATACGAGCTGAACCGCCTGCAAAAAGACTTCGCGTTGGGCGAGGAAGAGTTTAAAATGGGCGTAAAAAGCAAAGCGCAATTAGACGTGCAGCGCGAGGAATACGCCTACAAAACCAAAAGCACCGCCCTGCAACTGGACGGTTTGCGGCAAGACAGCGCCGCCACCCGCCTGCGTCGCGAATTGATGAACAACGACTTGGAGCGCGCCCGAAAAAGCACCTCGCACGCCCGCGGACGAATGGACAATTTGGTGGTGCGCGCGCCCATGGACGGGCAGTTGAGTTTCCTCAACGTTACCCTGGGGCAGCGTGTGGGGCAGTCAGAAAACATTGGCGAAATAAAGGTGATGGACAATTTTAAGATTCACACGCAGTTGAGCGAGTATTATATCGACCGCGTAATGGTGGGACTTCCGGCGTCGGTAACGTATCAGGGACAAAAATACCCGCTTCGGATATCGAAAGTGGTTCCCGAAGTAAAAGACCGCCAATTTCAGGTGGATATGGTTTTCACGGGCAAGCAGCCCGATAACGTGCGCATTGGCAAAAGCTTCCGCGTGCAGGTGGAACTGGGACAACCCGAAAGCGCCGTGGTAATCCCGCGCGGCGATTTCTTCCAAACCACGGGCGGACAGTGGATTTACAAACTCAATAAATCGGGCGACCGCGCCACCCGCACCGCCATTACCATCGGGCGGCAAAACCCCGTGCAGTACGAGGTGCTGAGCGGTCTCGCCCCCGGCGACCGTGTGGTGGTGAGCGGATATGCCAATTTTGGCGAGGTAAACGAGTTGGTTATTAAATAGTTTTGAGTAAGTTCACGTTTAAAGTTTGAAGTTTAAAGTTTAAGGTTCAAGGTTCAGCATTAATAATAGAGAGTTCATAAAATAAATCGTAATTCTAAAATCGTAAATAAATTCATGTTTCTACATTATCTTAAAATCGCGTGGCGAAATAGCTTAAAAGACAGGCTTTATTCCGCCGTAAATATTGTTGGGCTATCCGTTGCGGTAGCATGCTGTTTTCTGCTTATCTTTTGGATAAGATTTGAACTGAGCTACGAAACAATCTATCCCAACGCGGACAAAATCTATCGGGTTTTACAGGAAGAAACCCGCGTCGAAGGTATCACATACGGCACGAGTATTCGTCCGGGAATTTCCGAAAAGCTAAAAGAAGCCTTTCCGCAAATTAAATACTCCGCTTTGGTGCGCCACGAAGAATTACCGTTTGTTGTTGAGGGCAGAAAGGGCGACGGAATAATGACGGTATTGATGAGCACGAGCGAAGATTTTCTGCGTATGTTTGCTTACGATTATGTGGAAGGTTCGCCCGAAGCGGTAATAAAAAACAGGGGCGCCATTATGTCGGAAGAAACGGCGCGTAAGTTTTTCGGAAAGAAATCGGCAGTTGGCGAAACGGTTAGTTTCGGCAACAGCGGGCGCGCCACATTTACTATCGCGACGGTGGTAAAGGTTCCGAAAAACACGCATATCCAATTCGGCATTCTCAATCCGCACAGCAGAGATGAGGCGTATGGAGGCGTTCACTACATTCGCTTAGCCGACGAATACAAAATTACGCCCGAATTTGAAAAACAAATTTCCTCTTTTCTCTCCACTACGCGCGAAACCAAAAACAGGTTGAAACTGCAAGCCATTTGTGACATGCACCTGCATTCGCCCAAAGAAATTACGAACAAAAGCTACGGCAGCTTAGCCCAAATCTGGTTCTTTTCTGCCGCCGTTTTACTCATTTTATTGGTTGCCGTTATCAATTACGTAAACACATCGGTTGCCCGCGCTATGAGCAGGGTAAAAGAAGTGGGCGTGAGAAAAGTTTTCGGTGCAAACCGCAGGCGGCTTATCGAGCGGTTTCTTTTCGAGGCGTTTATCGTTTCGTTTATCGCCATTTTTATATCCATGGTTCTGGTAGAGCTGCTTTTCCCTTCGTTTAGTCAGATAATGGGAAACCGCATCGGGTTAAAATTCGATTTCTATACCCTGCTTATTGCCGTTGCCATGTGTATTGTTGTAACCGTTCTTTCGGGCGGATACGCGGCATTCTACCTTTCGGCTTTCAACCCGATAATGATTTTGAAAGGCGGCATGAAAACCGGTTCGAAAGAGGGCTTGCGAAAGCTGCTTATCGGCGTGCAATTTTTTCTCTCTATTTCGGTACTTATTTGCGCCCTGTTTATCTACAAACAGATAAATGCCATTTACAACGCCGAGACGGGTGTGGACAGAAAAAACATCATCATTTTCAAAACCATGCTCTGGTACGAAGCGGATGATTTCATACAGGTTATCAAAAATGGAAATCCAAACGTAATTGACGCCAGCATCGCGTTGTCGGCGCCATACAACAGTTCATACAATTACAGCGGTGTAAGCTGGTCGGGCGGAGAAGAGAGTTCGAAAGAAATGGAGTTTACACAAATTTTCTGCGACCACAATTACGCCAACACTTTTGGACTGCAAGTTATTCAGGGCGAATTTATTCCGCCCGGTTTGACGTGGTGGCAATTCTCGGAAGAAAAATCGTACCACATTGTTATCAACGAAGCGTTTAAGAAAGTGATTGGAGAGGAAAATCCGATTGGCATAACCGTTAATTACGCTTGGGGAATGCAGGGTAAAATTATAGGCGTGGTAAAAGATTTCAATTTCAAACCGCTGAAAGAACCCATCACACCGCTTATTTTGAGTTTTAATCCCGAAGTGAGTTCAACCCTATATATAAAAACAACGGGAAAAGACAAAAAAGCCACGCTCGATTATATTATCGCCAAATACAAGGAAATGAGACCCGACAGACACGGGCTTCCCGTTACCTACCGCACGGTAGAAGACGAGTACAACGAAATGTACGAAACAGAGTTGCGCACCGCCGGTATGTTATCGGTATTCTCGGTTATTTCGCTTCTGCTGGCATTTATGGGCATTGTTAGTATGATTTCGTTTATGATAGAGAAACGCACCAAAGAGATTGCCATTCGGCGTATCAACGGCGCGAAAACAAGCGACATTGTGCAGCTTTTCTCGAAAGGTATTCTTCGAGTGGCGGCTGTGGCGGCTATTCTCTCCGTTCCGTTGTGCTATTTCATTCTCAGCCAATGGCTGCAAACCTATATTTACCGCACCGCGCTCAGTTGGTGGTTGTTTCTGGCTGTACCGCTGCTCATTATGGGTGTTACTTTTTTAATAATCAGCCTGCAAGTTTATCTTACGGCACGGAAAAATCCGGCAGAATGCTTAAAAAACGAATAATATCAATTGAATAAAAAAATAAAACTATGAAGACAAAGTATGTAGCAATAGTGTTGTTGTGCCTGATAACCGTAGCGTGTAAAAACAAAAAACAAACGCTAAGCGATAGCGAACAGGAACAAATTAAATTAGAAGAACTATACTCCACCGAAGAAGTTGTGGACACCATTATCCCCAATCCGGGCATAAAATACGCCGAAAAACGCGATATAGATTCCAAAAATCCGCCTGTTACCGTTAACATTGAAAACTCGGCAGAAAATAAAGAGTTGGATTTAAGCCAATTCTATTCGCAAGTGGAATATGTGAAACTGAGACACCCGCTTAGCGAAAACGGCATTGCCTTTTTGGGAAACAGCAACTATGAGGTAACTTACGAACAAGGTGGAACATTTGGTCGCGGTTTCAGCTCATCGGTGTATTTAACAGACGACAAACTGATTGCCGGAGATAATCTTTTTGGTTATCACTGTTTTGACGGGCAGGGAAACTTTATTTACACCATCGTATCGAAAAAAGAATTGCCGGAATATAACGTAAAAACCAACACCGCTTCTTATTTCTGGAACCAAAACACAGAAATGATTGCTCTTTCGGTTTGCGATGATAATTGCGTTATTACCAAAAGAAAATTCAAAGCCGACGACGGAACATTTAGTTTTCACAACACCACTTCACAGAAAAACTACTTAACCCGTCCCATATCCCATAGCTTTCCCATTTTGTTATCGCCCGAAACATACGCGGAATCCGTTTATAACCCTACACAAAAAAACCGATTGCCGCTGTTGAATATCTTTGACATAAAAGGCGATACCCTTTCCCAATTTATAAACTACAATCCGTTAGCTGATATCGGTAAAGGCACGTACACCAATCCCGAAAATGGAATTTTTTACCGCTACGGAAATCTCCTGACCATGCGGCAGGCATACAACGATACCATTTTTCGGGTAAGCGCCAACAAGCTGACACCCGCTTTTGTGCTGAATTTGGGAGGCAAAAAGCCCGATGTTCAAACAGCGTTGAAAGGCGATAAGAAAGGAAAAATATTTATTGAAAAACTTTTGGAAACCGAAGATTTTCTCTTTATTGTCCACACCGAAGATTACGACTGCCCCAACAACCGAAAAAGCGGAGCGGTGAAATTTTTCTACTCCTATTTCGATAAAAAAGCGGGCAAACGATATTCCGTGCCAAGTGCCGTTTTTCCCGAAGTGTTTACGCTCAAAAACAGCCTTGCCGAAACCATTCCATTGAGCCTCAGCAACGCCACGGTTTACAAAGACAAGCTATACAGCTCGTACACCAAAACGCAACTGAAAGAGATAATCGCGTCGGAAGCGTTCTCGTCGTTTCCAACGGCGCAGCAGGAAAAACTGAAAACATTCGCCCAAGAGTTGTCAGATTATGAATTGTTGGTAATGATTTTGAAGAAATAGAATGCTGATGCTTATCGGTTTCCGGAAACCTACGGGACAAGCGACTTCCAAGTCGCTTGATAATAAAGCGAGTCGGAACTCGCTTCACCCAATGCGGAGACGTTGCGTGCAACGTCTCTACGAACCAACGGGCAACAAAAATACGACATGGCGATTTGGAGACTTGGAGACAAGCGAGGTGATGAATCTCATTATTTTATAAACAATTGAAAATAGATAGAAGACAGTATAAGAATGATGAGGATTTATACGGATTTTTCTCTGTGAACCTCTGTGAACCCTCCGCGAACTCTGTGCAACAAAAAAAATTAAAAACCTATGATTAAAACAGCTCTAAAACTCATTTTCAGAAATTGGTGGCGAAACAAAACGTTCACCCTCATTTCCATTCTCAGCCTCACGGTGGGAATTGCCTGCACGGCGTTGCTGATTTCGTTTGTCAGTTACGAGTATGGAATTGAAAAGAGGAATCCCAACCAAGACCAATTGGTGTGGGTGATGCAAGAAAATCCGGCTTACCCGGGGAAAAAGAACGCATTTATGCTCAAAGGTATTGCCGAACAACTCAAACAAAAATATCCCGAAGTTGAAGATGTTTTTCAGTTTGAACCACCCTTCGTTAAGTACGTTGAAGTAAATAATCAAAGGTTTGATGAGCTTAGAATTCTAAATGTAGATGCTTCGTTTCCGTCGTTTTTCCCTTTCGAATTGCTTTACGGAAGTTGGGATGCACTCAGCAGTCCTAACTCCATTTTCCTCAGCGAGAAACAATCTCAATTATTCTTTGGCGATGAAAACGCGTTGGGAAAGCAAGTACGCATTTCCGAAGTTTTCGGAAAAGACGTCGATTATACGGTTGCAGGAGTAATAAAAAATCGGGAGCAAGCGGGTATTCCATTCAACGCCATTTTCTGTAATCCAAATGCCAAGAACGGAGGAAGCACTTTCTTGAAACTATCAAAAGGAACCAATCTTCAACAATTTGAGCAAAAAGTAAGAGACGATAAAATAGCCGCGAAAGATGAACAGTATTATTTCTACAAATTCGATGATGCCTTTTCCTCCGATAATTCGAGGTACACGCACGCCCGCAAAGACAAATTACTTGCTTTGGGATTAATTTCTGCAATATTGATACTTCTTATCGCCATTTTCAACTACGTGAATATGAGTTTTTCGCGCGTGTTGCAACAAGTAAAAACGCTGCATACGCAAAAGTTGATGGGCGCTAAACCCGTGGACGTGCGGTTGCAGATTTTCGGCGATACTTTCCTCACGGTTTTCATCTCGTTTGTGTTGGCAATGCTGATGATGCACGACCTGCTGCCCGTATTCAACCAAGTGGTAGCCGTAGATTTCTCGCCCAAATACTTTTACAGCAAAGATTTTTTCCCGTTGCTGATATTGCTGATTTTCGTGCTTACCATAATTCCTTCGTTGATAATGAGCCGCAAGATTAGCCGCCTATCCGGAAGCGAGTACAAAATGTTTTTTGTAACCAAGAAAAACCGCTGGATAGCGTCAATGGTTATCGTTCAGTTTATTATTGCTCTCGCACTTATTATCGGAACACTGACGGTAAACAAGCAAGTTAATCTGGTAAAAAAGAATATCGACCGCTACAAAAACGTGATTGAAGTAGGAAGTCCTTTCTCCAAAAACTCTATTGTACCTTTTGAGTCGCGACTAAAAAGTATTCCGGGTATCGAAGGCTACGCGTTCAGTAACGGTGGAGTATATACGGTTTTTACCGGCGAAAATGCTTTTAAGAAAAAGAACGGTGAAGAACAAAAAAGCCACGTGTTGCAGATTTCGGGGAGCGATGGATTTGCAGATGTATTGCAATTTAGCCAATTAGCAGGAGTAAGCTGGAACAATGCAAGCGAAAAATACCCCAATCCTGTTTTTGTAAACAGCGCGTTTGCGGATGCAGCCGAAACAACATCGGCGGACTTGATTGGCAGTCCGTTAATCAACTATATAGATGACTATGACTCGCTGGCAGTTGTTGCCGGAGTGGTGGAAGATTTTTATCTCAATTCGATGGAAAACAAAGCTATTCCAGTAGTGATACGGCACAAAGAAAAAACGGAAAAATACAGTAATATTTATATACGAACCAAACAAGGAGAGCTGAAAAACGTGGCTAAATCACTGAAACAGGCTTGGGCACAGGCTTACCCCGACGAGTTTTTTTCGTATGGCGAAGTATATGATACTTTTATAGGGAGTAACAGCAAAATTTTCGAAATGTCGCGCCTGCTCAATATGTATTCGCTTATCAGCATTCTGCTCACCTGTTTCGGGTTGTTCGGCATCACGTTTTATGCCGTAAGGCAACGTACCAAAGAAATCGGAATCCGAAAAATAAACGGGGCGAAAACGCCGCAAATCCTTTGGCTGTTGATGAAACCGATGTTCGTGTGGATTATCGCCGGCTTTGCCGTTGCCGCGCCGCTATCGTGGCTGCTTATCGAAAAATGGCTGCAACAGTTTGTTTATCGGGTGGACGTATCGGTTGTGTCATTCGTTCTGGCCCTGCTGCTTGTAATGGCAATCACATTTATAACCGTTGGCTGGCACGTGTGGCGCACGGCAAAAGCCAATCCGGTGGAAAGTTTGAAATCGGAATGACCCCCAACCTACAGGACAAGCGACTTCCAAGTCGCTTGATAATAAAGCGAGTCGGAACTCGCTTCACCCAATGCGGAGACGTTGCGTGCAACGTCTCTACGAACCACTGGGCAACAAAAAATACGACATGGCGACTTGGTGACAAGCGAGGCGATGAATCTCATTAATTTATAAACAATTGAAAATAGATAAAAGACAGTACAAGAATGACGAGGATTTATACGGATTTTCTCTCCGTGCCCCTCTGTGATACCTCCGCGAACTCTGTGCAACAAAAAAAACTTTAAATACATTAATAATGAAATTATTAAAAACATCTTTTCGAACATTAAGCAAATTCAAACTGTACACGGCTATCAATGTGCTTGGACTGGCTATTAGCTTAGCCTGTGTTATCATTATTGTGCGATACGTGAAACAAGAAACCACAGTGAACAGTTTTGCCGCGGATATGGAACGAACATTTATTATGACTGTTGAATTTCAAAACCGTGCACCTCTATTCGGTGGTTCCTTAGACAGAAACAAGGACCCTAATTTTCGCAATCCGTTGGACGATGTTTCGGTAGAAAGATTTACCCGCTTTATGCTCTATGAAGAGGATCGCATAAGCGCAAACGAAAATAATTACAACGTGAAATCCATTGTAACAGACACTAATTTTCTAAGCATATTACCTTTTCCGCTGCTTTCCGGAACAGCTATATTTAATCAGCCTAACGAGGTAATTCTAACGGATCGATTAGCAGAGAAAATATTTGGCGATAAAAATCCTGTCGGTGAAATAATAATCTATTCGTCCAACGAACCGCTCCGAGTAATTGGAGTGATAGGCACGCCCAAATCGAAAACTTCGTTCGATTTTGACTTACTAATCAATGATAACTTAAAAGAATATTGGACACGAGTAGAGCAAGAACTTGTTGTGTTACATTCAAGTAAAGATGCCGCAAGGCTAAATCAAAAAAACAGCGAGTTTATGCAATTGAGCTCGTTCAGAGAAAATGTACGTTATCAATTACTTCCCTTTAAAGATTTTTATTTCAACAAATCTCACACATTGTATCAAGACGATAATCCCATATTACTACAAGGAAATGCTAACAGTATAAAGATATTATCGTTAGTGTCTTTCTTTATTTTGTTGGTTGGAGTCTTCAATTTCGTGAACATTTACATTGTAGTTACAATGCGCCGCGCACGAGAATTTGGCGTTCGTAAAATTTTCGGAGCAAATTTAGGCCACATATTCAGTCATATTTTTGTAGAAAACCTGTTGATGACTATAACAGCCGTTTTTTTCGCTTGGTTTTTTATCGAAATCATTGGGGGTGTTCTTGCCAATCGACTGGCTTTTACTGTGCAATCCAATATGAAATTCGACATTTTGTTATCTACGTTTATTGTTCTGTTGCTACCCGCAATCACTTCACTTTATCCATTTTTACGTTACGCCTATTCCACGCCCATCACCTCGCTGCGTTCTGTTAATGCGGGTGGAATATCGTTAGTTTCGCGCAAAGTTTTCTTGTTTCTACAATACGTCATTACTTTCGGACTGCTGGTTGTTTCCCTGTTTTTCATGAAACAGTTGAGATATATGCTAAATGTCGATTTGGGATACGATAGCGAGAATGTAATTATGAGCAATATGATGACCTCGCCCACTTCTTGGGATAATACATCTGTTGGAGAGTTTGAGCGAAAACAGCAAAAAATGAAAGAAAATATCGAGCTTGTTAAGCAAAAAATGGATCAATTGCCCTTGTTTTTAAGCTGGACGTATGGTGAGCCTTTGTATAACGCTCAGGCAAATACGCCCATGAGACTAACGGGTGAAGAAGAGTTAAAATTGGTGGGAGTAGATTTTTTAACGCCTGATTATATGGAAATGTTCGGTTTCGAGTTGGTAGAAGGACGATTATGGGATTCATCCGACGTGTTTACTCAATACAAATGCCTCATCAATGAATCGGCCAAGAAATTGTTCAACATACAAGATATCCGCGCCGTACAACTACAGCCCGAAAGGCGAATGTGGTATTCCAGGGGAATTGACGATGACAAAAACCCACCCTACGAAATTGTGGGTGTTATTCGGGATTATAATACCGGACATTTGGCTAAATCGACTGTGCCAATGATGCTATGTTTCGGCGATACCAGTAATCCTTATCATTTTTTAATGGCCCGGTTTATTCCCGGTAAAGAGAAAGAAGCAGTTACTTATCTTCAAGACTTGTACCAAGAAATAAACGGAAACGCCGATTTTTCATACAGTTTGCTGGAAGACAACATCGCCAAACTCTACGAAGAAGATAAGCGCGTAAGCGAAGTGTATGTTACATTTGCATTCATCGCTATTTTTATTTCCTGCCTCGGATTATTTGCTCTTTCGTTGTTCGACATTCGCCAACGATACCGTGAAATCGCGTTGCGAAAAGTAAGTGGCGCCAAAACCAACGATATAATGCGTCTGTTGCTGAAAAAATACGTTTATCTGTTGGGAGCATCTTTTGTATTAGCCGTTCCAATTTCGTACTGGGTAATCAGCCAATATATGGAAAGTTTTGCGTACCGAACAGCTATTTCGTGGTGGTTGTTTGTTGTCTCGGGAATTACGGTAACAGGTATATCACTTCTCACTCTTATGTGGCAAGTGAAAAAGGCAATGAAAATAAATCCGGCAAGCGCTATGAAATCGGAATAATAAACGCGCGGAGAACGTTGCGTGCAACGTCTTTACCGGGCGCAATAAATCGCTCTTTGACATTTTGTTATGGTTGTGAAAGCAAATATTTCCACGCGGGAACAACGCGGATTTTTTTTCCGAACTCGTTGATTTCTCGTTCTTCGTCTGCCGTTATTAACAAGCAGTCATCACACTTAAGGTGTTCGAATGCAGCAATTTCGCGCAGATAGGTTTTCACGTCCGAAATATCCCAAGCCACTTGAATGGCTTGCGTGATAGCACCGTTCTCCACCCACACAAAATCGCAATGGCTGGCGGCATCGTCTAAGAAATGCAATCGGCGAACGTGTGTTTCTTGACGGCGAAGATGCAAAAAAACGGCATTTTCGAGTAGAACACCCTTGTTCATATCGGTAAAGGGCAACAGTGCACGGAAAAATCCGGTATCGATGCTGTAATATTTTTTCACGCTTTGCACCTCTTTCACGTACGAGGGATCATATTTCGTAAGCGGAAGAAAAAGATAGATGGCTTCGGTTTGGCTGATGAGCTCATATCCGAAATCTTTGCTGAACTTTCGGTTTTGCGACTTTATTTCGTTCACAATTTTGTTGATAGACGTTGGTTTGGTGGCGTTGATAAGCACCCGGCGATTGAAATACTTCACACTCTCGGCATTGCGAATTTGATAACGATCGATTAAGTCTTTGTAAATCATCGCAAAGTAGTAATCTTGCAATATGGAGATTCTTAGTTGTGGGTGGCTCAAAGCAATTTCGGGAAACCCGCCGGCGTCTAAATAATCGGCGAAAGCATTTACTAACAACGCTTTTTTCTGCGTGTCGTAATAATGGGTATCTACGTTTTTGAACATGCAAAATTCGCTGAACGAGAGCGGAAACATTTCGTACTGTAACGCCCTGCCACGCAACGATGTAGCAAGTTCCGACGACAGCAGCTTGGCATTGGAACCGGTAATGAAAACGCGTTTGGACTCTTGGTCGTACTCGCGGCGAACAAATTTCGCCCAATTATCCAATTCCTGTATTTCGTCGAAAAAAACATAAACATCGGAAAAAGGAATTTCGGGATACAACTCACGATAAGCTTCCAAAATTTTATCGGCTTCTCCCGGTTCAAACATCAGGCGGTCATCATCAAAATTGATATACAAAATGCGTTCCTTGTCAACGCCTTGACTTAAAATCTCGTTGATGGTAAGCATAAAAACCGACGACTTGCCGCAACGACGCACACCGGGCAAGGTGATTATTTTTTCGGTATCGGTCGGAATTACCGTTTCCCGACTTATAACGCTTAGCGGCAACGCGTTCTGAAAACTGACAATCAGCTCTTTTATGAGTTCTTTCGTAACCATAACAAAATAATATTTCTGAAAATTTCAGCAAATATAGCATATTGTTTCCTTTTATGAAAGGAAAAATGCATTTTTATTAAAGATGTAAATGAAAAAGATAAACGCAGATTTTCTCTCGTATTCTTTCCTATGTGATACGTTTGTAAACTCTGCTCAGTATAAACAAGATTTTAAACAAAATAAATTATATGACCAACAATATGAAACTAAAAACAATTTTGCTTGCCCTTGCGAGTCTTTTCTTACTGGCAAGTTGTACGGGAAAAGCCAAACAACCGAAAGAAGAATCGCCGTTAAATGAAACGGAAGCCGTGGATACCAACAAAATTTACGAATCGTGGGAGGTGGACGAACCGCCGGTAATGCCTTAATCGGAAAAACGCATCAGCCGATATAAAACCTGCGGTAGAGACGTTGCATGCAACGCCTCTACAAAGCACCGAACAACAAAACACTATCAGACAAAATAATACAAACAACAGCCAATAATCCCACCAAAAGTCTTGGCTCTTGGTTCTTGGCTCTAAAATCTAAAGGAAATGTTCCAAACAGCTCTAAAACTCATTTTCCGAAATTGGTGGCGAAACAAAACGTTCACCCTCATTTCCATTCTCAGCCTCACGGTGGGCATTGCCTGCACGGCGTTGTTGATTTCGTTTGTCAGTTATGAGTACGGAATTGAAAAGAGTAATCCCAACCTCGATAAATTGGTGTGGGTAATGCAGGATATGCCGTCTAATCCGGGCGTAATAGTGGGATATATGGAAAACGGCATTCCCGAACAAATGAAAGAAAAATACCCGGAGGTTGAAGATTTTCTTCAATTGAGCAGCCTTTATACACAATACATCGAAGTAAATAATCAACGGTTCGACCCGATTGAAATTCTCAATGTAGAGACATCCTTTCCCAAGTTTTTTCCGTTTGAACTGCTGTATGGTTCGTGGAGCGCACTCAACAAACCACAATCCATCATCATCAGCGAAAAACAGGCAGAGCGGCTGTTTGGCGATAAAAACGCCGTAGGGAAACAAATTACGGTAAGCGGAAACGAACAGCAGGTTTATACGGTTGGCGCGGTTACTAAAACACGCTCCCAATCGGCAGTTATATTCGACGGATTGATTTCCGAACCCAACAACAAATGGGGAGGTCCCACGCTGCTAATGATTTCACCAAAAACCGACTTGCAGAAATTTGCAGAAAAAGTAAAAAAAGACCAAATTCCGACATTAGCGGGCGGACAATATTATTTTTCAACGTTCAAGCAAGCTATTTCTTCCGAATACAACCAAAAAGGGTTGGGTTATTGGCATTACCGCAAAGAAAACTTGTTGATGGTGGGACTGGTTTCTGCCGTATTGGTATTTCTAATCGCCATTTTCAACTACGTGAATATGAGTTTTTCGCGCGTGTTGCAACAAGTAAAAACGCTGCATACGCAAAAGCTGATGGGCGCCAAACCCACGGATGTGCGGTTGCAGATTTTTTCAGATACGTTTCTCACGGTTTTCATCTCGTTTCTGTTGGCTTTGCTGATGATGCACGACCTGCTGCCCGTTTTTAATCAGGTGGTTTCGGTAGATTTTTCGGCGCAATATTTTTACAGTAAAGACTTTTTCCCGCTGCTTATTCTCTTTATTCTCTTGCTCACCATTGTTCCGGCGTGGCTGTTGAGTCGAAAAATCAGCCGCTTGTCGGGGAGCGATTACCGTATGTTTTTCGTTACTCGCAAAAACCGGTGGATTGGCTCGTTGGTAACCGTACAATTTATCATTGCCATCGCGCTGATTATCGCCACCATTACGGCATACCGACAGGTTAACCTGGTAGAACAAAACGGCGAACGCTACAAAAATCTTATCGAGCTCGGCAGTTTAGAGAAAAAGCACGACCTGCGAAAATTAAAACCCCAAATAACAAATATTTCCGGCGTTTCGGATATATCGTTGGGAAATATGGCGCTAATGGACGCAATGATTATGTACGGCAATTTACGAAAAGAAAACGGAGAAGAAATTCAAACTTTGATTCTTCAATTAGTAGGCGATAATAATTTACTGCGTGTATTGAAACTACATCAAGTTGCAGGCGAAGCGTGGGAGACTGTATCGGAAAATCAACCAAATTCCGTGTTAATCAATAAATCGTTTGCCGATAGGTTGGGGAAAACAGGAACAGAATTGATAGGGGAGCCTATGCACAAGTATTTTATTTCGAATGACTCGCTATCCGTCATTACGGGAATTGTAGATGATTTTCATTTCTCTTCATTGGAAGAAAAAGTAAATGCGGCAATAATTCGGAAATCGTCCGACACCAAACCGTTAACTACAATGGAGATAAGAATGGATGGAAAAAACAATTCCGAAACCATAGCCGCCATAAAATCGGCTTGGCTACAAACTTTTCCCGGAGAATATTTTACGTATACAGATGTATACCATAAATTTACAAAAAGTAACCGCAAAATTTTCGAAATGTCGCGTCTGCTCAACATGTATTCGCTTATCAGCATTTTGCTCACCTGTTTCGGGTTGTTCGGCATCACGTTTTATGCCGTAAGGCAACGTACCAAGGAAATAGGGATCCGAAAAATAAACGGCGCGAAAACGCCGCAAATCCTTTGGCTGTTGATGAAACCGATGTTGGTGTGGATTGTCGTCGGCTTTGCTGTTGCCGCGCCGCTGTCGTGGCTGCTTATCGAAAGATGGCTGCAACAGTTTGTTTATCGGGTAGATGTATCGGTTGTGTCGTTCGTTCTGGCGCTGCTGCTTGTAATGACAATCACATTTATAACCGTTGGCTGGCACGTGTGGCGCACGGCAAAAGCCAATCCGGTGGAGAGTTTGAAATCGGAATGATAAACCCGTAGAGACGTTGCATGCAACGTCTCTACAAACCAACGGGCAACAAAAAATCAAACACAATTAGTAATTGGTAATTAACAATTTGTAATTAAAAAACCTATGTTCAAAACAGCTCTAAAACTCATTTTCAGAAATTGGTGGCGAAACAAAACGTTCACCCTTATTTCCATTCTCAGCCTTACCGTGGGTATCGCTTGCACGGCGTTGTTGATTTCGTTTGTCAGCTACGAGTACGGAATCGAAAAGAGTAATCCCAACCTCGATAAATTGGTGTGGGTGATGCAGGATATGCCGTCTTATCCCGGAGAAAAAGTGGCGTATATGAGCAGCAACACCCCTCAACAACTGAAAGAGAAATATCCCGAAGTAACGGATTTTCTGCAACTCAACAGTTTTGGCGTCAACTATATCGAGGTAAACAATCAACGGCTTGAGCCGATAGATATTCTGAACGTGAGCGCGTCTTTTCCCGCGTTTTTCCCTTTCGAGTTGCTGTACGGTTCGTGGGAAACGCTTAACTATCCTCAATCGATAATTATCAGCCAAAAGCAGGCAGAGCGGCTGTTTGGAGATGAAAACGCCGTGGGGAAACAAATCGTGGTAAACGGAGACGAACAGCGGGTTTATACGGTTGGAGCGGTTGCTAAAACACGCAATCGGTCGGCAATTACTTTCGACGGGCTTGTGTGCAATCCCGAAGCCAACTGGGGCGGACCAACGCTGTTGATGATAACGGGAAACGACAACCTTAGCCAGTTTGAGGAGAAAGTAAAGAGAGACAAAATTCCCACGCTGGCGGGCGGACAATACTATTTCTTCACTTTCGCGCAATCCATTTCGTCCACCTACAACCAGCAGGACCTGAGCTATTGGCACTACCGAAAAAACAACCTCTTAATTGTGGGACTAATTGCCGCGATGCTGGTTTTTCTAATCGCTGTTTTCAATTACTTGAATATGAGTTTTTCGCGCGTGTTGCAGCAAGTTAAAACGCTACACACGCAAAAGCTGATGGGCGCCAAACCCACGGATGTGCGGTTGCAGATTTTTTCAGATACGTTTCTCACGGTTTTCATCTCGTTTCTGTTGGCTTTGCTGATGATGCACGACCTGCTGCCCGTTTTTAATCAGGTGGTTTCGGTAGATTTTTCGGCGCAATATTTTTACAGTAAAGACTTTTTCCCGCTGCTTATTCTCTTTATTCTCTTGCTCACCATTGTTCCGGCGTGGTTGTTGAGCCGAAAAATCAGCCGCTTGTCGGGAAGCGATTACCGAATGTTTTTCGTTACTCGCAAAAACCGGTGGATAAGCATATTGGTTACCGTTCAGTTTATTATTGCCATTGCCCTGATAATAGCGATGATAACTGCAAACCGACAAGTTAATCTCGTGAAACAAAACGGCAACCGGTATCGGAATCTGATAGAGATATCCGGGGTGATGGAGATTCAGGAACTTCAAAAACTAACATCACGGATAAAAAATATTTCCGGTGTATCCGGTATTTCCATAGGAAACCTGCCCATTATGAACTCATGGATTATGCACGGTACGTTGCGGAAGGAAACCGGGGAAGAAATTGAAACGGCGGTGCTGCAACTCTCGGGAGATGAAGAATTATTAGACATACTTAATCTCCGGCAACTTTCGGGAGACGATTGGAGGTCATCATTCCAAATCAATCCATATTCGGTACTGGTGAACAAGACGTTTGTCGATATATTGGGCAAACGGGAAACGGAGTTAACGAACGAGCCCTTATCCAAGTATTTCGATGTGGGAGATTCGGTATCCGTTATCGCCGGAGTAGTGGAAGATTTTCACTTCAATTCCTTAGAAGAAAAAACAACGTCGTTTGTAATAGGGCGATATGCTTATGATCCGAGATACAGCAGCACATTGCGTATCGGGCTCAAAGACAAAAATGACTCCGAAACCTTCTCCGCTATTAAATCAGCATGGCTGCAAACCTTTCCAAAAAACGGATTTACTTACATTGACACGTATGACGTTTTTACCAAGAGCAACCACAAAATTTTCGAAATGTCGCGCCTGCTCAATATGTACTCGCTTATCAGCATTTTGCTCACTTGTTTCGGGCTGTTCGGCATCACGTTTTATGCCGTAAGGCAGCGTACCAAGGAAATAGGTATCCGAAAAATAAACGGCGCGAAAACGCCACAAATCCTTTGGCTGTTGATGAAACCGATGTTCGTGTGGATTATCGCCGGCTTTGCCGTTGCCGCGCCGCTATCGTGGCTGCTTATCGAAAAATGGCTGCAACAGTTTGTTTATCGGGTGGACGTATCGGTTGTGTCATTCGTTCTGGCCCTGCTGCTTGTAATGGCAATCACATTTATAACCGTTGGCTGGCACGTGTGGCGCACGGCAAAAGCCAATCCGGTGGAGAGTTTGAAATCGGAATGATAAACCCGTAGAGACGCAATGCTTGCGTCTCCGTGTTGGATGAGACGCAAGCATTGCGTCTCTACGAACAACCGGGCAACAAAAATACGACATGGCGATTTGGAGACTTGGAGACAAGCGAGGTGATGAATCTCATTAATTTATAAACAATTGAAAATAGATAGAAGACAGTAAAAAAATGACGAGGATTTATACGGATTTTCTCTCCGTGCCCCTCTGTGCAACCTCCGCGAACTCTGTGCAACAAAAAACAAAAAATCAAAATAATATTAACAACAGCCAACAATTCCACCAAAAGTCTTGACTCTTGGTTCTTGGCTCTAAAATCTCAAAAAAAATGATTAAAACAGAAAACCTCCAAAAAATCTTCCGCACGGAAGAAGTAGAAACGTGGGCATTGGCCGATGTAAACATCAACATCAAAGAAGGTGAATTTGTAGCCATTATGGGCCCGTCGGGATGTGGGAAAACCACGCTGCTCAACATCTTGGGCTTGTTAGACAATCCCTCGTCGGGGCACTATTTCCTCAACGGAACCGATGTTGCCAAATTTACCGAAAACGAACGCACCGACCTTCGTAAAGGCATTATCGGTTTCGTTTTTCAGAGTTTCAATCTCATCGAAGAGCTCAACGTGTATGAAAATATCGAGCTTCCGCTCCTGTATATGAAAATTCCCGCCGCAGAGCGTAAACAGCGCGTGAAAGAGGCGATGGAGCGGATGGCAATTTCGCATCGCGAGAAACATTTTCCGCAGCAGTTATCGGGCGGTCAGCAGCAACGCGTCGCCATCGCGCGCGCCGTGGTTGCCAATCCCAAGCTCATCCTTGCCGACGAACCCACCGGGAACTTAGACAGTAAAAACGGAGCCGAGGTAATGAGTCTTCTCTCCGAACTCAATCGCGAGGGGACAACCATTGTAATGGTTACGCACAGCCGCCACGATGCGGGTTACGCCGGTCGCACCATCAACCTGTTCGACGGAAAAGTGGTGCCGGAAGTGGTGTTGTGAATTCGCCTGCGGCGAGATAAGTTCGCTATCGCTCACGATAATCCGCTTAAAAGCGAGATAGGTTCGCTGACGCTCATGATAGATGCTGCGCATGATAGGCGCTTCGCGCGATAGTGACTTCGCCGACAACTGTGGCAAGGTGTTGTATCAAAAGTAAAAATTACTATCAAATTGTCATACTAAATGTATTCGCCAAACGGCGGAGGAATGAAGTATCTATAATTGTGATAAAATAGATTTTTCTACGCCAGTTGGCCTAGAAAAATGACAAAATGAAACTGAAGAAATACTTTTGATACAGCCCTTTGCTTTTGCGTTTTATGGCTTGTAATGAGAAAGATACAAAAACAAAAAACCCGTAAGACATCGCCTTACAGGTTTTCCCTCGCGGAAGCGGCGAGATTCGAACTCGCGGTACAGTTACCCGTACGTCAGTTTAGCAAACTGGTGGTTTCAGCCACTCACCCACGCTTCCTCGATATGGATTTCGGATGAAATCGGATGCAAAGATACAAGATTGTTTTCATCTTGTCAAAAAAAACATAAGTTTTCTATTTAAATCTTCTTACATTTGTGTAGTTTTTCAAAATTATTGTTTGAATTTATGACGCAAAAACAAAAAAAGAGAGGCCGCAAAATTATCCTTTGGACACTTTTCTTGCTGTTTATAATGGCATTAGCGGGCGCTTTTGTAGCTAAAAGAACTATTTTCAAACCGTTCAACATAAAAGAAACGGCTTACATTTATATCGATAAGGAAAGGAATTACGAGAATGTAATTTCTCAATTAAAAAAAGCGAATCTTCCTTCCGAAAAGATGTTCAGGATATTATCGGAAAGGATGAATTATCCGACTAAGATAAAAACGGGAAGATATGCCATAGAAAACGGAATGACGATGCCCGATGTTATCCGTATGTTGCGCGCCGGAAACCAATCACCGGTAAAAGTCACGTTCAATAATATGCGGACGAAGGAAAACTTGGCTGGCCGCATTTCGCAACAACTTATGATAGACAGCCTATCGCTTTTAGAAGCAGTGAGCAACGAGCCTAAAATAAATGCGCTTGGCTTCGATGAAAACACCATTCCGGCAATGTTTATACCAAACACATACGAAGTTTATTGGGATACCGGCGTAGAAAGTTTCATTAACCGGATGAAACGCGAATATGATGTTTTTTGGAACGCCGACCGCAAAGCAAAAGCTGAAAAAATTGGTCTCACACCGATGCAGGTTTCCGTCCTCGCATCTATCGTGGAAGAAGAGGCTACCTATTCCGATGAATATCCTATTGTTGCCGGACTTTACCTGAACCGGCTAAAAAAGGGCATGCGATTGGAAGCCGATCCGACGGTAAAGTTCGCAGTCGGTGACTTTTCGCTGCGACGCATTCTTTTCCGACACTTAGAAGTGGAATCGCCTTATAACACCTACAAAAATACGGGGTTACCGCCCGGGCCGATTAGAATTCCTTCCATCAAAGCCATAGACGGAACTTTATCGCCCGAAAGCCATAACTATCTGTTTATGTGTGCCAAAGACGATTTATCGGGAAGGCATAATTTCGCTACTACTCATGCAGAGCATGCGCGCAACGCCGCTGCTTACCAACGGGCACTCAACGAAAGGGGAATATATTAATTTGTGAAAAACTATTGTTTAAGTTTCGCTAATTCCAGTCACCTGTAGATCCTCCAACATCTACAATTATCTGATCGGGTGAAGAGTTCATTGTTAAATTAAGGGTATGCTGCATTCCCGCTTTAAAGTGAAAATTATCTTCGACCAAGTACGAAATATTGTTCACCACAATTTCTATAAACGGTCGTCGCGTTTCAAGGCGCTGCGGCACAATAATGGCCTCGTATTGGTCGTTAGCCACTTTCCGACATTTAATTGTTACGGGCTTTCCAAATGAATCTTTTACCGCAGCCCCGGTTGAAAGATCAATATGGCAGTCGGCAACCGTATTATGAACATACAACAATGCATTGTTGGGTAGCGCCCCATCATAACCCGCACCTTTTACCAGTTTTATAACCAATTTGCTCATGCTGTGTTTGAATTTTAACGGTACCGGCGTTTGAGATGATGCTACGGACATTGTTTTCGCCCAAAGAAAGTCACTCTTTTCATAACCGCTTAACTCGGTCGAAGTTTTCGCAACAAACTGGTCTAATTGTACTTTAAAAGGTTGTTTATCTACCGATGTAATGTTCATGTATGGATAATACCCATACACATCTACATTTTCTGTAGGCCAATAAATTGCTTTTTGGGGTATCCAGGCGGTGCCGTTAAAGGATACCGAAACATTATTAGCATGATTACCGGACACCTGCAGCGGGACACTCGTATTGTTTACCTCCTTTACAACAAAAACACCTATAACATCCTTAGATTCAAAGTTGGTAGCCGTTGCACGTGTAGTTGATGCCGGATGTTGCGCCAAAAACTTCATTTGCAACATATCTTCTTTTTCAACAGATGGCGTTTTTTCGCATCCTGCTTGAAATATAATTACTGCCAGTAGAATGATGAAACTATATTTTTTCATTACAACTATATTTTATTAATTAGATAACTTGAAATTGGGTTTATCTCCCATATATTTTGGTGGACGCTGTTCTCCTCTTATACCCAACGCGGGAATGGTGGTTAAACTGCGTGTAACAGAGGAGGCATCCAATACGTCTTTGGCATAGAAATCCGCCAAATTAAAGGACTCTCCGGCATATTTCTTAATGTATTCCACAATTGCCTGCCGGGATATGGCATTAAAGTAAGGGATGTTATTATTCATACAACTGTTGGCTTCCGATCTAAATACTCCCCTTGTATGGTAATACGCACCCTCATAAACATCTACTCTATCGGAATACGTTGGATGAAAAATAAAATGACTCCAAGGAACCTCATACATATTTCCGCTAAGAGAAAGATTTTTGTGCCAACCCAAGCTTTTAGCATTTTCAAATTCTTTAATATGGCCATGACCATATACTATACATGTCTGTATAAAGTCGTTTACTAGAATATATTCGTCACCCAACTTCCCAAATCCATGCCCGTTGGCTTCGTGCTGGACAATTCCTCGAAAATCATACGGATAGGGGTCTCTGCTCATCGGACATAGCGCAATGGCAGAACCATCGCCCCACATATAGGTAACACCGGCATATTCTTCGGTATTTACAACCATTACTATCAGCGTATTAGACACGTTGTTGTTGATAGGAGCCTTGCACGCGTACGCGAACGATGTTTCTTGTGACGAAATTAAGCCATCTATAAAATACGACGTTCCGAATTTCGCTTCGTGGATGGTGTTTACCGACCCCACTCCGCTATCGGCAGATTGTCCGAAAACGACATATACGTTGAAATAATCCTTGTATGTTTTGTATGGCTCAACAGCAAAGAAATAATCCACAGCTTCCTTAATGCCACTTAGGTATTTTCCTTCGCTTATATCTTTGGCATCGAAGCAATCTCCCATAAACACAAGGTTAACCCCCTGCCCCCGCGTTGACTTTTGCAAGGTGAGTACACTACCATCGGCATATTCATAATTGTATTGTTCTACTGTTGTACTTGTCCGGTACTCTTCTCCATCCAACATAAATACAACTTCTCCCGAACGCGTTGCACTTCCTTTAGGCAATTGAGCAGTTGTAATGGTCACTTCCACTTTCCCTGTTCCGGATGATGGCGATACAGTTACCCAGTCGGGCTTGCTCTCTATTTTCCAATTTGCTCCGGTTAAGGCACGAATGACTACTTTTTTGGATTCTGAGGGATTTAATGTGCGGAACAGGTTCCGGCTTACCGAGAAATTGCGGTAGGCCGAAATACGCCTGAACTCTTTCCATCCCGCAGCCGTTTGATACGACGCCACGGCCGCGTCGGGAACTTCCAGTGTAAAG
This sequence comes from uncultured Petrimonas sp., assembly GCA_964557135.1. Lineage (GTDB taxonomy): Bacteria > Bacteroidota > Bacteroidia > Bacteroidales > Dysgonomonadaceae > Petrimonas. The sequence goes on from CAZKZB010000015.1 coordinate 62,564, forward strand.
TTATCCTTAGCCACACCGTCAAATGCACTCGCATTAACAGCCGGTGGATATATGGCGTTAGATACAATATTGTTTAGTTGAAAACAATTTTTGAAAGCGTTGCTTCCAACTGCCTCAATGCTTTTGGGTAAAACTACTCCCTCAATTTGGCTACAATATTCAAATAAACCTTCGGCAATAGATACAATGCCTTCCGGAATCTCCACTATACCCGAAAGTCTCCAATTATAAGCAAAAGCGCCACCACCAATAGCTGCTACGGAAGACGGTATGACTAAGTTACCGGAGAACTGATTATAAGCAAAAGCATTAGCGCCAATCACAGCCAGATTTTCTGGTAAAACCAATTCTCCTCTGAAATTACAATAACTAAAAGCTGCATCGCCTATACTTATTATATCTTTATGTAGGGTCTGCTGAAAAATATATAATTTCTTTATAATCAATAAAATAATTAATAT
>CAZKZB010000016.1:0-63020 GCA_964557135.1 uncultured Petrimonas sp.
AACTATTTTTACTTTTCCCTATTAAATGTCAGATGGCACAAATATAGGGGAGGCTTTTGTATGATGTTATCTTATCTATTTCTTTAATTTTATAGGTGGCTCCTCACCTCTCCCTTTGGGGGAGTTAGAGGGGGCCAGCATCACCTTCGCGTTCTCCACCGCTTGCGCCGTGGTTTCCGCTCCGCTGAGCATACGGGCAATTTCCATAACTCGCTCATTGTCGGACAGTTTTCGTATATACGTTGCCGTTGTTTCGGCAGAATCGTCTTTGAAAACGTTGTAATGCTCCGCGCCTTTTGCGGCAATTTGCGGCAGGTGTGTAATGGCGATTACCTGCATATCACGCGCCATTTCGCGCATAATAATTCCCATTTTATCGGCAATTTCGCCCGAAGTTCCGGTATCTATTTCATCGAAAATAATGGTCGGCAGCGCGGTTGCGCCGGCAATCATCGATTTGAGGCAGAGCATCAGCCGCGATATTTCTCCGCCGGAGGCGATTTGAGAAACGGGCTGCAAATCGGTGTTTTTGTTTGCCGAAAAGAGGAAATTCACGTTGTCGTTTCCGGTAATATCGGGATGCTCCTTCGCGGAAATTTCGCACCGAAAACGGGCGTTCGCCATTCCCAAGTAAGCCAGTTTTTCGGTCAACTGTTTCTCCATATGCGAGGTTGCCGAGGTTCGTTTTTCGGTTAACAGCCTGGTGCTATGCAACATGGCTTCCGATTTTTCCGAAACCTCTTGTTGCAACTGCTCAATTTGTTCGTCGAGAGATGTTATTTTTTGCAGTTTTTCGTCCAATTCCTGCTGAATATCAATCAACTCGTCTACCGATTGTACCGAATGTTTTTTCTGCAAATCGTAAATCACGCTCAATCGGTCTTCAACGGTTTGCTGCCGTTCGGCATTGAATTCTATCTCTTCGAAATATTTTTCGGCGCCAATTCTGATGTCTTTCAACTCGATATACGCCGACTCGGCGCGCTGTGCCAACTCTTCGGCTTGCGGAAATACGCGCTGAATGTTTTTCAACGCATCTGCCGCCGATTTCAATTCGCGTTCAACCGTTCCGCCATCGCCTGTAAATATGCTGATTACGCCAAAAAGCGACGATTTTATCTCCTCGGCATGCGTGATGGTTTCCAGCTCGGTTTCGAGGGCGTCTTGTTCTCCGATTTGCAGCTTGGCATCTGCCAAAGCGGTAAATTGAAATTGCAGATAATCCTCTTCCTCCTTGTTTTTTCGCGATTGCTCTTGCAGCGTTTCCAACGACTTTTTCGCGACCTGATACGCCCGAAACGCTTGCCGAAACGCCTCTTTTTCCGTCTGCGTTTTTGCCAGAATATCCAGCACATTCAGTTGAAACAGGTTGTCGTTCAGCGAGAGGTTTTGGTGTTGCGAATGCACATCTATCAGCCTGTCGCCCAGCGCTTTTAAATCGTTCAGATAAACGGGCGAATCGTTTACAAAAGCGCGCGATTTTCCGCTTGTCCAAATTTCGCGGCGAAGGATGCACTCATCGGAGTGGTAATCCCAATCGTGTTCTTCGAAAAGCGGTTGAAGATTGTATTTGGAAATATCGAAAACGCCCTCGATGGTGCATTTCTGCTCGTTTTGCTTGATGTATCGGCTTTCGGCGCGCTGCCCCAATATGAGCGAAAGCGCACCCAAAATAATGGATTTTCCGGCGCCGGTTTCTCCGGTAATCACCGAAAAACCGCTGCCGAAATCTATTTCGAGCGAATCGATAAGGGCGTAATTTTGTATGGATAACGATTTTAGCATTTGTTTGTTACACAGAGAACCACAGAGGCGGCACAGAGTGCAATATTTCTTGAATTATTTAATTCTTTCTAATTCCGCCGTTCTTGTCGGATATATTTGTTGCAGCGTTTCGCGCGACTCGCGTTTTTCACGGTCGGTTGCGCCGGAAAGCGCGCCCGCCAATTCGTCTAATTTTGCATCGCCGAAAAGCGTTATTAAAACCGAGTTGAGGCGTTTGCCGTATAACGATGAAATTTCGGACAGCGAAGATAGCACTTTTTCGCGACCTTTTTCACTATTTTCCGCCATTTTATCCAATCCCAACCGATGATAATCGTACCACATTTGGCGATACGATTCAAAAGCGGGCTCGTTGAAAGCGACTGCCAGAGCAAATTTATTCCGCTCGCTGCCGAAAGTTTCCCAACCTTTCCAATTGTTGGGCTGCACGTTGTTGGCGATAATTTGCATTTGTCGGAAATAGGGCGTTCCGCCGAGTGGCGACATGGAATCGAAATCGAGTCCCAGAATCAGGTTCACGTAAAAGGCAATGGTGGCGGTAAGATTATTTTGAATGTTGTTGATGTCGAAATCCAGCGGCTGATATTCAATGTAATCGAACGCCACGGCGGCATCGCGAAAATTCACCAACGTAGTTGTGTACGTGGCGTTGAAAACGGGGCGGCGCGCCTGAACAAGCAATTCGGCGTTGAACGAGGTGGGCGAAACAGCTTCGTTGATAATGAGCGTGAAAGAACAATCTATTTTTTCGGTCGGCAGGAAGTCGGTTTCCGTCCATTTTCGGTCGTTGATAAACGTGCGCAATTGCTCTTCCAACGTATTGAATACTTGGCGAGTTCCCTGGACTTTGGAGTGATTAATGGTTACAGTGGCGTTCAGTTCCTGCGCGAAAAAAGGAAAGGTGAATGCAGAAAGAAGTATGATTAAAGTGATTTTTTTCATTCTAATTTTTTTGTGTGCGATGCGTCAAAATATTTCGCCCTTTCAGGGCTTTCTTTTTATGAACTCCCCTACCCAACGTTTGCACGTTGGGCTAAAATAGATAAGCCCTTCAGGCTTTTTTCCTCATCAATTTATTAAACCGATTTAGGGCTGAAAGCCTGATTTTAATTCAGCCCAACGTAAAACGTTGGGTAATGTTGAACTGAACCGTTTTTGAGCGTAGTCCTGAAAGGACGTTTTAATCTCGCCATAGATATGTTTCGTCGTATTCTATTCCATATTCTTTTAGAAACAACAAATATTCTTCTTTGAAAGTCATTTTTTTGTGATGTTCTTTCTGATTTTCAATATATTTTTTCGTTTTATTGCATAAAGAGGGGCTTACCGAAAAACCGGCATATCCTCCTTGCCATGCAAAATCTTTGTAATAACTGCTTTTAGTCTTTATCCAACGACTACTATATTTTTTCACATCTTCTAAAAGGTCGGCCAAAGCGACATTTTTAGAAAGGACACACAAGATGTGAATATGGTCTCCGACACCATTGATTTGGATGGGAATAGATTGCCTGCTTTTTATTAATGAGCCGATATATGCGTACAATTCTTCCGCTTCTTGTTCTCGAATGACCACGCTGGACGTTTTGATATGAAAAATAATATGTACAAATAATTGAGATAATGATTGTGCCATATTTCTTGTATTCCTCCCTATCAGGGCTTTATGGTTTAGTTTATCGATAACCCAACGTTATCACGTTGGGCTGAAATAAATAAGCCTTTCAGGCTATTGACTAAAGCGCAATGCGGTTAAGTGCCTCAATATCGCTCAGACCTTACTTCATTTACAATTTCTGCAATTTCGTCTAAATTTGGTGCGGATGTTGCTTTCTTTCTCATCTTCTTCAGATAAGCCTGTAATTTCGACTCAGAATCGTCGGTGATTCTAATCAAATTCAAGTCCTGCATTCCTTCAATTAATTGGAACGCTTTGGGATTTAATATTTCTATTTTTATAGCTTCCATTTCTCTGTTTTTTTTTAATTTGATAAAGCTTGTTTTTAATGCGCAATGCGGCTCAGAGCCTCAATGCGCAAATCTACAACGACCGATAAAACCGCAACTCGTTTCTCAACTGCTCCAACTCGGTTTGAAGCGATTTCACTCGGTCGAGCATATGATAAAGCGCTTCGATACCTTCCACGTTGATATCCATTTCGTTGTGCCAACGCACGAATTGCTCCAATTCTTCCAACTCATTGTATTCCAAAAACCTATCGTTTTCGGCATCCGACAGGCGAAGAAGCCCCAAATCGCAAAGCGAATCGATAAACGACTCTTCCACTTGATAAATGCGGATGCACTCGCTGTATAAAATTCTTTTTTCGCTCATCATTTGCTCAATTTAGATAGTTCGGTAAATAGTTCCTGCTCTTTGGGCGAAAGTTTTTTCGGGATTTCCACGCGAAGCGTTACGATGAGGTCGCCAAACTGTCCCTCTTTTTTGTAAACCGGAAATCCTTTTCCTTTCAGTCGCACTTTCGATTCGGGTTGCGTGCCCGCTTTTACGTTCATTTTCACCTGCCCGTCCAGCGTATTTACGGTAACTTCGCCACCGAGAACCGCCGTATATAAATCGACATCGGCGTTGGTGTACACATTGTCGCCCAAGCGTTTAAACTGCGCGTCTTCGGCAATGGAAAAAGTGATAAACAAATCGCCGTTGGGACCGCCGTTTACGCCGGGTTGTCCGTAATCGGCAAGTTTTATCTTTTGTCCGTCGGCAACGCCCGCGGGAATGGTTATGCGGATATTTTTTCCGTCCACGGCGAGCGTTTGCTGGTGCGTGTGCATTGCCTGCCGAAGCGACAATTGCAATTCCGCCTGATAATCGCCACCCTTGTATTTTCGGGTGCTGCGACCACCTGCGCGTTGCGAAAAACCGCTGCCGAACATCGAATGGAAGAAATCGGAAAAATCGCCGTCGGAAAAGTCGCCTTCGGTATAAAACGTCTGTCCGCCCTGTCGGTCTGTCCACTGACGCTGCTGTTGCTGATACTGCTGTTGCGCTTTTTCATACTCTTCGCCGTGTTTCCAATTTTCACCGTATTTATCGTATTTGGCGCGCTTTTCAGGGTCGCTCAACACCTCGTTGGCTTCGTTCAGTTCCTGAAAACGCTTTTGCGCGTCTTTGTCGTTGGGGTTCAAATCGGGGTGCAATTTTCGCGCTTTTTGCCGATAGGCTTTCTTAATATCGTCTGCCGACGCGTTTTTCTGCACGCCCAATATGTTGTAATAATCTATGTATGCCATTGATTTTGCAATAAGTTTGATGCAAATTTAAGGAAAATAATTGTCGATTTGTAATAAAATTAGGGGAAATATACCCAATCCGTGTAATAGAATTAGGGTAAAAATATCGAAATCTTGTAACAAAATTAGGGCAAACTAAGCATCTGCCGATTTTGAAGCGATTGATGCCTGATACTCAATGAAGTCCGAAATTGGTATCTGTAACCTTAAATTCGGTACGGCGATTGATTTGGTCGGCAATTTCTTGATCTTCGGGCGCAAGATTTTCAATAAAATCTTCGGAAAGGACATCGCCTTTTTTCAAAAAATCGAACTTCTCCGCCACGGTTTCGGTTACCTCTTTGGGTTGCGACTTCCCACGTCCGGCTGCCGATAGTCGCCGTTTATCGATTCCGTGAGCGATAAGATAATCCACCACCGATTGCGCGCGACGAAGCGACAGGTTCTGGTTGTATTCGTCGCTGCCCTTGCGGTCGGTATGCGCGGAAAGTTCGATGGCGATTTCGGGATTATCGTTCAGCAGGGCGACAAGTCCGCCTAACTCCTCTTTCGATTCGGGGCGAAGCGTGGCACGGTCGAAATCGTAGAAAATATTCTCCAAAATCACGGGTTTGTTGTAGGGCGACATTTCGAAATCGACAAAATAGGTCGAATCCTTTTCCTGCACTACAGTTCGCAACGATTTTTTTCTATTCAGAAAACCGTCGGCGCGCGCCATAAAAAGATAGTTTACGCCGCGCTCCGCCCGAAACCGATAAACGCCGTCTTTCTTTGTAGTGTAAAAGTGTTGGGAGCCATTATCGCCGATAACCGAAATCTCCGCTCCCGAAATAAACCGGTCGTCTTTGTCCACCACCAAACCCTCCACAAATGTGTTCACATCGGGATATTCAAACGAAAAAATATGGTCGCGACCGCGCGCGTTGCCCCGATTGGAACTAAAAAACCCGCGCTCTTTCGTCTTCTCAAACGTAATGCCGAAATCGTCGCCCGAAGAATTGACGGGAAACTGCATATTTTCTACCGTCCACGTTTGTCCGTCGCGGTTTCGGGTTGCCACAAACAAATCCAGCCCGCCCATTCCGGGGTGTCCGTCGGACGAAAAATAGAGTGTGGAATCGTTTCGCACGTAAGGAAACAATTCGTCGCCCGGCGTATTTATTTCCGGTCCCAAATTTTCGGTAAACAGCACCACATTTCCGTCGATTCCGGCGCGCCAGATATCTTTTCCGCCCTGTCCGCCGGGCATATCGGAAACGAAATAGAGATAAACGCCCGACGGCGAAACCGACGGATGCGCGAACAGCGAAACGGTGTCGCTAGCGGAAATCACCAACTCCTGACCCGCATTCCAGTTTACGCCGCCGCGGCGCGAATAGTATATTTTGGTGGTCGTAGGGCGATTATCGCTTTCGGGGGCGAAAGTGTAATAGAGCCAATTTCCGTCGGCGGAAAAAGTGGGCGTTCCTTCGTCGAACTTCGTATTTATCTCCGATTCAAGAATTTGCGGTTTTTGCCACTCACCTTTGTCGTTTTTGGCAGCGAGGAAAAAATCGTTGTTTTTTATTCCCGTAATGCTGCTCACGGAATCGCCGCGCGCGTCGTTTCGCGACGAAGTTATGTAAAGCACGGCATCGTTTTGGGCAAACATCGGCGAAAATTCGCTCCGATTAGAATTGAATAAATCCATTCGCCGAACCACGTATCGCGACGGTTTTTGCTGCCATTTCCGCGCCAGCTTAACGCCTTGCAATCCGCTTAATGCCAAATAATTATCGGGATAATATTTCAGAAAATCGAGATAAGCCTTTTCCGCAGGCGCATATCGTCCGTCTTTGTGCAGCATTTGCGCGTAATGCAAATACATCATCGTGTCGGGATATTCGTATCGGATGGCGTTGGCGTAAGCGGTTGCGGTGCGAGTTGTGTAATTCAATCGGCGGTAAGATTCCGCCATTTCGTAAGCCACCACACCGCGAAGCGGACGCTCGTTAGGCTGAATATCGCGATACACTTTTCGATAGGTTTCGGAGGCGGCAAAGTACTCGCCACGGAGAAATTGCGCACGCGCGTGGCTTAACTTCGCCGTTTGGCACGATGCCAACAGCAAAATCGCCGATAAGAAAAACAGCTGTATTTTTTGCTTTGTCTGCAAACCGAATTCTTTTTCCTAATAACTGATTTTTTGGGGAAATATTGTGCAATAAATACATAAAACAGTGATTGCGGTTAAAGAATATTAAATAAAGAACTTCCGACCTCCATTCTTTTGCTCATTTCAAAATTGCGTCTATCTTTGTACGACCTAATCGTAGTTTCTAAACACAAACAAAAACTTAATTCATTCATTTCTAATTTGCAACCTATGAAAAATTTAACTCTAATCGCAACAATTGTTTTGACCGCGTTTCTATCCATGAGCGCTTTTTCTCAAAGCAATTATCAGAACTACCAGACAGTACCCAACGACCCGCTGAATGCCAGAATTTACACGCTGGACAACGGATTGAAAGTGTACATGAGTGTAAATCCGGAAACGCCGCGTATTCAAACGTACATCGCTGTGCGCGTGGGCGGGAAAAACGACCCTGCCGAAACCACCGGCTTAGCGCATTACTTTGAGCATTTGATGTTTAAGGGAACCAAGCAGTTTGGCACACAGAATTATGCCAAAGAGGAACCCATGCTGAAGGAAATTGAGACTCTTTTTGAAAAGTACAGAAATACGCAAGACGAAGAGGCGCGCCGGGCTATCTATAAAAACATCGACAGTGTTTCTTACGAAGCTTCGAAACTGGCTATTCCCAATGAATACGATAAGCTGATGAAAGCCATCGGAGCCACCGGAACCAATGCCTACACAGGTTTCGACATGACGGTTTACACCGAAAACATCCCGTCGAACCAAATTGAAAACTGGGCAAAAATTCAAGCAGACCGCTTTGCCAACAACGTTATCCGCGGATTTCATACCGAATTGGAAACCGTTTATGAAGAAAAAAATATGTCGCTTACGCGCGATGGCAGAAAAGTGTACGAAAAAATGCTGGCATCACTGTTTCCACATCATCCCTACGGAAAACAAACCGTGTTGGGGACGCAGGAACATTTGAAAAACCCGTCAATCATCAACATCAAAAACTACCACAAAACCTATTATGTGCCTAACAACATGGCAATTTGTGTGGCCGGAGATTTTAATCCCGATGAAATGATTGCCGTTATCGACAAGTATTTCGGCAAAATGCAACCGAACAAAAACCTGCCTGTTCTGCCTACCACACAGGAAAAGGAAATTACCAAGCCCATCGAAACTGAAGTGCTTGGATTGGATGCCGAAAACGTGAATATCGGTTGGAGATTTGGCGGAATTGCGTCTCCCGACAAAGATATGCTCGATGTTATCGGTCTGATTATGAGAAACGGACAAGCCGGACTTATCGACCTAAACCTGCTGCAACAGCAAAAAGTATTGTCGGCGTCATCGGGGTCGTACAGCATGGCAGATTATTGCGCGTTTGTGATGAGTGCCACGCCCAAAGAAGGTCAAACGCTGGAAGAGGCAAAAAACCTGTTGATTGGCGAGATTGAAAAACTAAAAAAAGGCGAATTTTCAGACCAACTGCTATCGGCATCTATCAACAACATGAAACTCAATGAAATGTATCGTATAGAAAGCAATTCCGGAAGAGCAAACTGGTTTGTGAACTCATTCATTAACGGAACGGAATGGGCTAACGAAATTTCTCGCATCGATCGGCTTTCGAAAATCACAAAAAAGCAAGTCACCGATTTTGCCAACGAAAAGTTCAAAGACAACTACGCCGTGATATACAAACGCGAAGGCAAAGACCCGACGGAGTTGCAAATCGACAAACCGCAGATAACACCCATTGCAACCAATCGCGACGCGAGCAGCGATTTTTTACGTGAAATACAAACAGCGGAAGTTACTGCTATTGAGCCGGTTTTTCTGGATTTCGAAAAAGACATGTCGATATTGAAAACCAAGACGAACATTCCGGTGCTGTATAAGCAAAACGTGACCAACGGAGTTTTCAGCCTGCTCTATGTTTTTGATATGGGAAGCATGCACGACAAAATGCTGGGAACGGCTTTCGAATACATGAAATACTTGGGCACATCGAAAAAAACTCCCGAGCAAATAAAAACCGAATTTTACAATTTGGCATGTTCGTTTAACGTATTTCCCGGATCTGACAGGGTATACGTCATGCTCGGCGGTTTGGCTGAAAACATGAACAAAGCACTTGCCCTATTCGAAGAGTTGTTAGCCGACCCGCAGGTAAACCAAGAGGCTTACACGAACCTGACGGCGGATATTTTGAAAAAACGAGCCGATGCTAAACTCAATCAAGGAGCGAATTTCGGCCAATTAACGCAATACGCGATTTGGGGTGCTAATTCTCCCGGTAAAAACATTTTATCGGAAGCGGAATTGAAGTCGCTCAATCCGAAAGAGCTGACCGACAGAATCAAAAACCTGAACAGCTACGAGCACCGCATCATGTATTACGGACCCGACAAAGAGCAAACGCTGCTCAACACGCTCAACACGCTGCATAAAACACCTGCGAAGCTAAAACCCGTTCCTTCTGACGATAAGTATAAACAAGTGGAAACCCAGGAGAACAAAGTATTGCTTGCCGAATACGATGCAAAACAAATATATTTGGGCATGCTCTCGAACAAAGGTGAAAAATATGCTCCGGAAATTGAGCCAACACGCGAAATGTATAACGCATATTTTGGCGGCGGAATGAATGCCATTGTTTTTCAGGAAATGCGCGAAGCACGCGGCTTGGCCTATTCGGCAAACGCTTACCTGATTTCGCCTTCAAAACTGAAATATCCTTATGTGATGCGTACTTTTATAGCCACCCAAAATGACAAAATGGACGATGCACTGCAAGCTTTCAATCAGATTATCAACGATATGCCGATTTCTGAAAATGCTTTCAAATTGGCACAAGAAGCATTGATAACCCGCTTGCGTACAGACAGAGTGATAAAAGAAAACATCCTGTGGTCGTACATCAACGCGCAAGATTTGGGATTGACGGTCGACAGCCGCAAAGAGCTTTTCGAAAAAGCACAAACGATGACACTCAACGATATTAAAAAGTTTCAGGAAGAGTGGGTGAAAAATCGCACGTACACCTATTATATTTTGGGTAAAGAGGCCGATTTAGACCTGAAAGCGCTGGAAAAATACGGAAAAATCGAGCGCGTTTCGCAGGAAGAATTGTTTGGGTATTAAGAGAATAAAGACAAAAGAGCAAAGAGTAAAGACTTTAGATAAATTCAGCACCGCGTCGGACGGATTGCCCGTCCGACGCTTTTGTTTGAAGAGTTTAGTTTTTTAGATAATCCCGACGGCTGCTTTGTGACAACATTCCAATAAATATCGGCATCAACAACGAGCGATAAAAATTATTTTAACGTTTCAGTTAGTTGGGCCTGTGTCGATAAATGGAAGGTTCTCAACAACTCCAGCGATTTTGTGGATGTGCCGTACTTTTCCCAATATTCACGAGCGCCTTTTTCCAGTTTTGCTCTGTAATCGTCGTCATTTTTGATTTTCAGTATAGCTTCTTTGATGGCCTCTACGTTGTTCTCGACAAAATGGATGTTTTCGCCATGCACCAATGGTTCCGGCAAATCGTTGACAAGCGGTAGTGAAACAATAGCTTTGCCGAGTGCCATAAATTCTCCCAGTTTCCAGCCGTGGCTTCCGTTGGAAAAAGGTGTGTTGAAAGCGAGTATCGATTTGCGCGTTTTTTCGAGATATTCCTTTACAGAAACACTTCCTTCGCACTTGAATTTGTTTAGCGAGGGGCTGCAACTTACTTTTTCCGAAAATGTTAATCCTCCATCAAAATTTAGCCCCTGAACGGCATTGCAAGCTTTAATAAAGTTGGAATTGGCTTCATTGAATCCCGGATCATTCCTCTCCCAGTCGTCGTTTGGCCAAATGGAACTCAGGTGGAAAATATAGTCTTTATCTACCGGCGCGGAGTTGTCGTATTCTTCATAGTACACGCGGTAGCGACATTGCTTGCGGTAGTTCACGATAAACTTGAAAGGAAACACTTTGTAAAAAGTCTTCCACATATTTTTCCACGCGTATATAAAAGAATCGGCATGGCTCCAAAGTTTTATCCCGAACGACGGCGCAAGCGAAACTAATTTTTCGTGGAACTCTGCCGGTGTATTCTTTAAATTCGCATTTACATGTCCGTAAACATCACACCAAGCGTACTCTTTAGGTTTCACGTCACTCGTTTCGCCAAAGTCGATGCAGTATTTTTTATTGTCCATGACAAAATTCAGGCAGTATTTGCGATTTTCTAAACTCAAAAAAGGTTTGTTTGTGAAAATCACATTCTTCACTCCAACTATCTGGTAAAAGCCGTGAATATAAAAGCCGGCGTAGTTTACGTTAACTAACGGGTCAACGTAAACGGTAGTATTACTTGTTTGTAGCATATTTATATAATTTAAAATCAATACAACTTATTTTTCAGTTTCAGTCAGACCTATTTGCGGTTTAACGGATGAATTATATGCATCAGACCGACTTAAAGCGGTCAGATGCAGCAGGTAAAAGTCTTTGCTCTTTATTCTTTTGTCTTTTTCTAAAAACTCCACGCAACGCCGCCGTAAAAATGCCTTGGCAGGCCGGGATAATAATATCGCGGTTCCGCATTGCCGAAGGCAACCGCGTTTACGGTAATCATGGGCGAATAGTGTGCGTTGGCTATGTTGTTTACGCCGACGAATAACGTGACACTCCCAAGATTTGCCGTTTTGATGAGATAGCTCGCTTTTGCATCCGATAAAAAGTAGCCGGCGTTGGTTTCGGTGTTGGCATCGTTGATAAATTGCTTTCCGGTATATTGAAATCGCGTATCTAAAACGAATGATTTTACCGGATTCCACACCCATGCTGCCTGAAAGAGATGCGATGGAATTCCCGGAAGTCGGTTGCCGTTATAGGTCTTTTCGTCGTCAATGAAATCGATAAACTTGTTTTGCGAATAGGTATAGTTAGCGTTTAGGTTGAGATTCCCGGGGAAATTCAGGAATTGGAAAATCCGCTGTTTCCACGACAATTCAATGCCCCGATGCTCGGTTTTCCCCGCGTTGATGCCGGTGAAAATGTCTTCGGTCAATCGTTTGGTAACAAGTAAGTTGTTTAAGTTGATTTGGTAAACCGTCGCTTCAATCTGCGTAGCGTTGCGAAGCAAATTTAACCGAATGCCCGCTTCGTATTGCCAGCCTTGTTCGGGTTGCAGGTTTTTGTTGATATCTCCTTCAGGCAGCAGAGTTTCCTCGGGAGAAGGCATCGAAAATCCGTGTCCGATGGACGCGTAAAAGGCTATGAAGTTGTTAGGTGCGAAATTAGCTCCCAATCGGGGCGAGAAGATAACCGGAAAGTCTCTTTTTCCGCTTTGGTCGCCGTTGTCGGGAAATTTGTCCGTTAACTTATAACCTATTTTGTTGACTGCGCCGCCCAGTGAAATATTCCAATTGTGCGACGGCCTAAAATAGGTCATGGCAAAAACGTTCAGGTTGTTTCGGGTCTCGGCGTTTTTGTTAATCATTTTATCGTCTAAATCCAATTCCCATCGATAGTTGTCGGCAATCCATTCCAGTCCGAGCACGGCATCAAACTTTTCGGCGTGATAATTCAACTTGTTTCGGATTCCGCCGCCCGATGAGCCGTCGGTCAAGTTGTTGAACGGCCGCTTTTCGTAACTATCCACCCACTTTCCGAAAACTGTAAAACGATTATTCCAACTGCCGGACAACTTGTTTTCGAGCGTAACACCCGCCAGCCCGCGGCGATATTTTTTGAATCCTTCGATTGCTTTCCAGTTGGCAGCTGCCGCTTTGGGATTAGTTTTATACAGCGTTTTGCCGATGGAACTCGGAATTTGGGCGTTCAAGTCCAACAATAACAGTGTGTATTCTATCGAATAATTCGGTTTTCGCCAACTTCCCGACGATAGCAGCGAAGCCCGCCTGAAGCGGTTGTTTTCCCGATATCCATCAGAACGGGTGTGATTGGCGTTCCCGAAAATCTGTAAATCATTGTGATGATAGGTGCCTCCGACAGACGCTTTCAGCGTATTGAAACTTCCGTATTGCAGCAAAGCGTTTGCTGAGTTTTTGTGTAAATTCGGCGTGAATAGATTGATGTTTCCGCCAAGTCCCGAACCGTACAGCGCCGAAGCAGGCCCTTTGGTTACTTCCATCCGTCCGATGCCGAGCAAATCAATATCTTCGGGTGAAGAAATACCGTCGGAAGATGTGATGGGAATATCGTTTAAATAGGCTTTAATTCGGTTGGTATTGTACGGCGTTCGGCTGCCCACGCCGCGTATCACGATTCGGCTGGTGGCGTACGTTCCGCTGTGCATATAAATTCCCGGCATCGCGTGCAATGCGGAAGCAAAATAGTTGCCGTCGCCCACCTGCACTTCTTTTCCCGAAAGCAACGAGATGCTCCCCGGCACGCGCTGCAACCGGGTATTTACCTGATAAGCGTTTACGATAACTTCGTTGAGAAGGATGGTGGAGTCGGTTTCTTGAGATTTCACACACAACGAAATGAGGCATCCTAAAACAAGAGAAACTGTTTTTTTTATGTCCATAGAAACGCTTTTACTCACGTCTGACGCATTATATGTATTATCCGTCAGACCGGAAATCGGTCAGACGGAGGGAGTTATTCCACGGGTACCAATCGCACAATCATTCCCGGTTCTTCCAAGCCGATATAGACCAATCCATCGGGACTCATGACCACGTTTCTGACACGTCCGATTCCTTCGACTAATTTTTCGGTGCGCGCAACTTTTTGACCGTTTAGCACCACCCGTTCCACGTAATCGAAACGGAGTGAGCCGACCAAAATATTGTTTTCCCACTTTTTGAATCGGTTTCCTGTTACGAAAGTCATACCACAGGCGGCAATCGAAGGAGTCCATTGCAACACAGGCTGTTCCATTCCTTCTTTCTCGGTCAGTTCGGTGAGAATGGTTCCGTCGTAATTGATTCCGTAGGAAATCACCGGCCAACCGTAGTTTAATCCGGGTTTTATCAGATTGAGCTCATCGCCGCCCATCGGGCCGTGTTCGGTTTCCCACACATCGCCAGTTACCGGATGAACAACCGTTCCCTGCGGATTTCGATGTCCATAACTGTAGATGGTTTTAATAGCGTTGGGAGTGTTTACGAAAGGATTATCGGCCGGAATTCTGCCATCGTCGTGAATACGATGGATTTTTCCGTTCGCGTTATCGAGTTTTTGCGGAAAATCGAAGTGTTGTCCGCGGTCGCCGATCCCGAAATAGAGATAACCCTTGCCGTCGAACGCCAGTTTGCACCCGAAGTGATGGCCACGGTCGGTAAAAGGCGTTCCCTGAAACAGAAGTTGCTGGTCAATCAGTCGGTTCCCTTGCAACCGGGCGCGCATGATGGCTGTGTTACCCATTCGCTTGTCGCTTTCGGTCTCGAGTGCCGAGTAAGAGAAGTAAATCCATCCGTTTTTGTCGTAATCGGGATGAAGCGCCAAATCCATCAATCCGCCTTGTCCGAAAGCCATAATCGGAGGCAGTCCCTCGATTGGCGCGGATAGTTTGCCGTTGGAGAAAGTGTGCAGTGTTCCCTTTCTTTCCGAAATCAATAAATCTCCGTTGGGTAGGAAAGCCAGTCCCCAAGGTACTTCCAGCCCGGTAACTACCGTATCGATAACTAAATTGTATTCTTCCGATTTTACAATTCCATCCGCTGTTACAGCCGGTTTCAACAGGGTTCTGTCGGCCGGAATTCCCTTTTTAACGTAAACGGCCAGTTCCTTTAACTCCTTATCGGAAAAAGTTTTTGCAAAAGCGGGCATCCCGATATCCAAAATACCCTCTCTGATGCTTCGTTCCACCGACGCGGTTCCTTCTTCTTCCATCCATTGCTTGGCTGCAAATTTCTCTAAATTATCGCCGTGACATCCGGCGCAATACATGCGGTAATTGGCTGCAGCGTCGCGTGCCTGAGCTGTGCGGGGCATATTTTTGCAGGAGTGAATAACTTGAGCGGTTATCAATGCTAACCCCAATAATAGGTATAAATTTCTACTTTTCATCTGTTTTTTTGTTACGGATTACGAGATACGGATTACTCATCTATTCGTTTTGTACGACAAGTTTTTCTCAATTAAGACGAGAGAAAACAAAAATAACATAAAATTTGTAATTGATGGCTTTTCCGCAAGTATTTTAACGATGTAACGTTTTAGTCTCATTTATTTCCTGAAAATCTTATATCTTTGTGCATTTTTTTAACAGCTGTGGATTTAATTTCGATAATGATAATCGCCATCGGGCTTGCCATGGACTCGTTTGCTGTTTGTGTTGGACGAGGGATGTGCAGGCCGCGCTTTTATTTTTGGCGTTCGTTTAAAATAGCCGTTGTTTTCGGATTGTTTCAGGGACTGATGCCTTTTGTGGGATACGGTCTGGGGATTGGCTTTGCGTTGTGGATACAGCGCTTCGATCATTGGTTTGCTTTCTTCATTCTTTTCCTTATCGGAATGAAAATGATCTATGAAAGTCGGCAGCCCAAACCCGAAAAAGATTGTGTGAACTGCGACTGCAACGGAACCATCCCCATAAACTGGAAAGATGTGTTGACATTGTCGTTCGCTACGAGTGTTGACGCGATGGCTACCGGATTGATTTTCGTTTCCTATCCGGGAACCATACTAACCGCCACCATAACCATAGGTTGGGTTACTTTGCTTTTTGCCTTTTCGGGAATGTTTATCGGGGTACGGTTTGGCCGAAAGATTCGCTTGAATATCGAAATGTCGGGAGGAATTATTCTGATTGCGATTGGTGTTAAAATTCTGTTGGAGCATTTGCTGAACGGAGCGTGAATCTCGTCTTTCGTTACGTTTTACACGTGAAGATCACTCGGTTTTTGAGGAACGGGAGGATGCAACTTCCCCAACGAATTGCCAACCACCACCGAAACCATCGCATCGCCGGTAATGTTGATTACGGTGCGGCACATATCTAACGGGCGGTCGATGGCGAAAACGAGGGCGATACCCACCGCCATTTTATCGGCGGGAATACCGATGGATTCCAGTACTATAACGAGCATCACAATACCCACGCCGGGAACGGCAGCCGTGCCGATAGATGCCAAAAGTGCCGTGAGCACGATGGCTAATTGTCCGGTAAAATCGATGGGAATATGCAGCGCTTGCGCTATAAAAACCGCCGCCACCGCCTGATACAGGCTTGTTCCGTCCATATTTATCGTGGCGCCCACGGGAAGCACAAAACTCGATACTTCATTGTCAACACCCAAATGTTCGGTTACACGTTCCATGGTTACGGGCAGCGTTGCCGCGCTGGAGCTGGTGGAAAACGCCAGCAATTGAGCGGGCGCGATACCTCCGAGAAACCATCGGGGATTTCTTTTCGTGGTCACAAAAACAATTAACACATAAAAACAGACCATCAGGAAAAGTCCCAACAGAACGGTAAGTCCGTAAAAGAGAAGTTTTTGCAGGATTTCTACGTTCTCCGTATTCACGATAATTTGCGCCAATAGCGCGAACACCGCAAAAGGCGCCAAAAGCATGATCAGGTCTATCATTTTGAGTACGACGTGGTTGAGCGACCCGATGACTCTGGCGAGCGGAATCTGCTGTTCTTCGCCAATCAGCAACATGCAGATGCCGAAGAGGATAGAGAAAAATATCACTTGCAGCATCAGCGTATTGTCGGTCATTGCCGAGAAGATATTGTCGGGAACCATATTGACTAAAAAGTCCAACGGCCCCACTTCGCGTTGCTGTTCGGCTTGCAGAATGCGCGTGGCAATGGTTTCGTCGTTGGCGTAGGTGGAGGTAAGTTCGGCAATGGTTTCGGGCGAAACGCCGGCACCGGGCTTGAGCGTGTTCACCAGCAGCAGCCCTATGGTAATGGCTACCACGGTGGTGGAAATATAGACCAAAATGCTGCGGATTCCGATGTTTTTGAATTTCGAAATGTCTTTTAAATCGGCGATCCCCTTTACTAACGAAACAAAAATAAGGGGAATGGCAATGAGTTTGAGCAATCGGATGAAAATGACACCAAACGGAGCAATCCAATCCACAACGAAGTTCTTGCCGCCCGCAACGAAACTCATCAACGTGCCGAACAGCACGCCGAGAACCATTCCTATAACTATTTGCCAATGAAGGGCGATTTTTTTCATTCGCCTGCTTTTATGTTTTTCAATATGTTGAGTAAAACTTGTGCCTGATTGTGTTCCGTATCTTTTGCACCGAACAGAAGCGTTATCGTTTTGTGCTCTTTTTCCAGGTTTTTTATTTCAAGCAGTATCGATTTGTTATCGGCAAGCTCTTGGGTGTAACGTTGGGTGAATTCGTCCCACTTTGCCGCGTCGTGGTTGAACCATTTTCTCAAATCGGTGGAAGGCGCAATTTCTTTCATCCACACATCAATGCGTGCCCCTTCTTTCGATATGCCGCGTGGCCAGAGCCTGTCGACCAAAATTCGGTAGCCATCGTTATCATCCGAAGAGTCGTATATGCGTTTTATTTTTATCATAAAATAATAACAAATTATCGGTTAGACTGTTTCAGGGTTGATACGATTTTTTGAGATACCGTCGATTTATTTCTTTAAAAACTCGGTAAGAATAAAGATGGTTTGTCCGTCAACCTTTGCCTGCACGTGCGTGGGATCGTCCGTCGAGAGGCGAATTCCGCGTGCCCGGGTTCCGCGTTTTACCACCATCGATGAGCCTTTTACTTTCAAATCTTTTATTACGGTTACATCGTCGCCGTCGAAGAGTTCGTTTCCGTTGCTGTCGAGCACTTTACCCGATTGTTCGGCGGCGTCCATATCTTCCTGCGTCCATTCGTGAAAACACTCGGTGCAGTGAAAAAGAGAGCCGTCGAAATAAGTTACTGTGCTTTGGCACTTAATGCATGTGGGAGTTTGTGTCATTTTTCTATATTGTTTGCGTTTATATTTCTCCAAAGATAGAGTTTATGGAGGAGAGTGCAAAATTTACGCTGAAATTGGCGTGTTTCCAACGTCAAAATCAGCGTAAATCTGCTAAATCAATCCGCGTTTATCCGCGAGAAAACTTCCTACTTATCTATCCCAACCCTATCTAAAATAAAGGCGAACTCAAAGGCGCGATCTTTAATTCCGTCGTATCTGCCGGTTGCACCGCCGTGTCCGCTGTCCATGTTCATGTGCAGGAGCACGATGTTATCGTCGGTTTTGAGCGAACGCAGTTTTGCCGCGTATTTGGCGGGTTCGTGAAACAGTACTTGCGAGTCGTTCAATCCGCCGGTGATGAGGATGTTCGGATAGTTTTGTGCCGTAATGTTATCGTAGGGCGAGTAAGAGAGCATATAGTTGTAATACTCCTCTTCGTTGGGATTTCCCCACTCCTCGTATTCGCCCGTGGTAAGCGGCAGCGTATCGTCGAGCATGGTGTTGATAACATCGATAAAAGGTACTTGCGCCACGATGGTTTGATACAAGTCGGGACGCATATTCGCCACGGCACCCACGAGCAATCCGCCGGCGCTTCCGCCCATAGCCGCCAATTTGTCTGCCGATGTGTATTTGTTGTTAATCAGCAGTTCGCTGCACGCGGTAAAATCGGTAAACGTGTTTTTCTTTTTCAACATTTTTCCGTCTTCGTACCACTGTTCTCCCAAGTCGCTTCCGCCGCGAATTTGCGCAATGGCGAACACGAAACCGCGATCCACAAGGCTGTAAAAGCTCGATATAAAGCCCACATCGGAACTCACACCGTAACTTCCGTAGGAATAAATGAGCGCGGGGTTGTTGCCGTCTTTTTTCAATCCCTTTTTATAGACGATCGCCATTGGTACTTTCACGCCGTCGGCAGCGGTTGCCCAAAGGCGTTCAACTTCGTAATCGTCGGGGTTGAAACCCGAAGGAACTTCCTGTTCTTTCAATTTGGTGGTTTCGCCGCTCACGATGTTGTACTCGAAAAGCGTTGTGGGACGGTTAAGCGATGTGTATGAATAACGCAGTGTGGTGCCGTCGTATTCGGGATTTCCGACTAAACTGGCCGAGTAAACCGGCTCCGGGAAAGCGATGGTCAAATCTTTTTCCCGCGATACGGGTTTAACGATAATCTCGCTTAATCCGTTTCTGCGTAATTCAATCGAGATGTAATCTTTCAGAATATCAATTCCTTCGATACGGACGTTCGGGGCGTGCGCCTGAAATTCTTTCCACGTGTTGCGGTCTTCGTAGCCGGTGATCGGTGTTTCGTAGATTTTTCCGTTCAGATTTTCCTTGTCCTTGTAGCGAACAAAAAACTTTTCTTTGTGCGGATAAACGGAGTACTCCACATCCTGAACGCGTGGCATAAACACCTTGAATTTGTCCACGGGTTTGTCTGCCGAAATGTATCGCTCTTCGGATGTGGTGGAACTGCCCGAAGTGATGAAAATGTATTCTTTGGTTTTGCTGCCCGAAACGTAGGTGGAGAAACGCACATCGGTTTCCTCGTACACCACGTCGGCTTTCGGTGCGTCCAGCATCCGGCGATGAATGCGGTGCGAACGCAAGGTGTTGTCTATGGTGCTGTAAAACAGTGTTTTGTTGTCGTTTGCCCACGCCACGGAAGTTGCGCCTTCAATGCTGAAACCAACATCTTCGCCGGAGGCTAAGTCTTTTATTTTCATCGTATATTCGGCAAATGAACCGGTTTCGTTGTAGAAATAGACGGCCTTGCTGTTATCGGGGCTGATGCTGTATCCGCGGAAAATAAACGCCGGTTTTCCTTCGGCCATTTTATTGACGTCGAAAATAATTTCTTCGGGTGCGTCCATCGAGCCTTTTCGGCGGCAATAGGTGCGGTATTGCTTGCCTTTTTCGGTGCGGCTGTAATAGTAATACCCGTCGCTAAACGAAGGATAGGTTTCGTCGTCTTCCTTCATTCGGCCGAGAATTTCGTCGTAAATGGTTTGCTGTAATGCTTTTGTCGATGCCATAACGGTTTCGGTATAAGCGTTTTCAGCATTCAGGTAATCAATTACTTTCGGATTGCTCTTGTCTTTCAGCCAAAAATAATTGTCGATACGCGTTTGCCCGAAATTGGTAAATGTATCGGGAATTACTTCCGCCACGGGTGTCGCGGGAAAATCGGATTGATGCATAATTTTTGTTTCTTTTTTAGTTGGCGTGCAGGCGGTTATCAACGCCGCAACAGCTAATAAAATAATGTAGGTTAAGTTTTTCATTTTAGATGTGTTTGTTTGTTGTGAAATGATTTTTTATTTGTTCGGAAGCGGAGGTCGTTTCCTTGTTTTGTATTTTTTAGTTACATACACTATGAGCCACGCAACCAGTGCGATAAAAAGAATTATCGCCCATAGGTTGGCAATACCCACCAACAGCCACAGCAGGCTGTTCCAGCCGTTTTTGAACGCCTTGCCCATCTTTCCCCAGAATCCGAAATTGGAGTATTTTTCGTAAAACGTTACATTTAGTGTGCTAAATTGCACTTGATTGGAAAGATACCTGAGCCGCCCTTCGGCCGATTCTATTTCGGCGCGGATGTTGCCGATTTGTTCTTCAATTCTTAAAATCTCTTCTACCGTATTGGCTTTGGTAAGCAGTTCGCGGTAGCGCGTTTCTACCTCTTTTTTTGTTTTTACGCGCGTGTCGAGGTCGATATATTGTTCGGTTACATCCTGTACGTCGATGCTTTTGTAATCGATTTTCGACGCGTTACTTTCAATAACGGCGATAAGCGAATCGGTTTTGTCGGCGGGTACGCGTATGGTCAGGGTATTTTCGGTGCGGTTGTTCGATTCTGAAATATTGTCGTTGGAAACATATCCTTTCAACGAGAATACGGTGCCGATTATCAACTGTTTGGTTTTGTTGAGGTCGGACGTCTCGAATCGGATAGTGCCGTTTTTGGTGAGTTTCCGCTCGTAAACAACAGCGTCATCGGCTTCGTTTACATCGGTTTTGTCGTAATCCATCGGCTCGGTTGTCATCGGCGCCGATTTTTCAGCCAGCACCATGTCTCGGCTTGAGCCACCGCCCGATTGGTTGCTGCAAACGCTCATCGTGAAAATGAGCGAGGTGAGAATAAAATAATTGAGTAGTTTCATCTTTTTGTTATTTTTTTGCCATCTACATTTGGTAAATGTGGAGCACGGAACGAAAAAAAGAGTGTCTAAACGAATTTTCCAAACACAAATGTATGATTTATTATCGAGATTTGAAGTTAATGAACAAAAAAAATGTCATTATGTTATATTTAGAAGTTACTTGTCGCAATGCACACACATAAGCACTCTCATTCTCATGGCCATGAAGATGTGAAAAACATAAAAGTGGCTTTTTTTCTGAATCTGTCGTTCACGATAATCGAGTTCGTGGGCGGCTTTATGACGAACAGTATGGCCATTCTTTCGGATGCCGTGCACGATTTGGGCGACAGTTTTTCGCTCGGTTTGTCGTGGTATTTTCAGAAAGTTGCCAAACGGCCGCGTTCAAAAAACTACACTTACGGTTACAAACGATTTTCGTTGCTGGGCGCCATCATCAATTCACTTATTTTAGTGGTGGGAAGCGTGTTAATTCTATCGAAATCCATTCCCCGGCTTTTCGCTCCCGAGCAGCCCGACGCGCTCGGTATGATTTGGCTCGCCGTGCTAGGTGTTGTGGTTAACGGCGCTGCCGTATTGCGTTTACGCAGAGGAAGTTCTATCAATGAGCGTGTGGTTTCGCTGCACCTGTTGGAAGATGTGCTGGGATGGGTGGCGGTACTCATCGGCGCGGTGGTAATGATGTTTGCCGATGTACCTGTTTTAGACCCTATTTTATCGATAGCCATCACGCTGTACGTGCTGTTCAACGTGTACGGAAACATCAAAGAGAGCCTTCGGATTATCTTGCAAGGAAGTCCCGAATCGGTTGATATCGACGAGTTGAAAAAGATGATTCTTGCCGTTGACGGTGTCGGCGACATCCACGATGTGCATCTTTGGTCGGTTGACGGTGAGTACAATGTGCTTACGGTTCACGTGGTGCTTTCGTCGCCTTTGCAGATGGAAAAACTTCATGGTTTGAAAACCGAAATCCGCGAAAAACTGCTTTCGTTGGGAGTGCAGCACTCTACCATCGAGTTTGAAACCCCAGATGAGGATTGCGGAATGGGAGATTGTTCTTGAAAAAATCGTAGCGAAATGTGTTGTTGATTGTATCTGTAAAACCAAAATTTTAGTACCTTTGCGCCTTAAAATTTTGTAAAAGTTATGATAAGAAAAACAATACTGTCTTTGCTTTTTTTGCTCCCGTTTATTCTTTTTGCGCAAGAAAAACCACAACCCCCCATTCCCGTAGAAATGATGTTTGGAAACAACCGGGCGAATTTTCAAATATCAATAAATAAACCTATTATAGGTAAATTGCGCTACAACAATATCACCATTGCTACCGCCGATTATGAATTGAAAAAAGGCGTTCCCGAACTTACGATGATTAACTCGTTTATCTATCAGTTTCATCGCAATCTTGGCGTTTCGGGCGGAATGCAGTATCATTTTAGAAAAGGATTTGTCCCCAATGTAGCTTTTCACACGTCGTATGCCAATCCCACGTGGTTGTTTTTGCTGACACCGTATTTGAACTTCCTGCCCGAGCGAAATTCCGAAACGGTTGCGACGATCGAGTTTAAGCCGCCATTAAACGAAAATCTGCGTTTATATACCCGCGCGATGGCGTTGTACAACCACAATATTACACTGAAAGGGCACGACCGCAGTTTCTACTATTTCCGATTGGGCCTCACCGTGAAACAGTTTACCTTTGGCGCGGCTGCCAATTTAGATTATTACGGACCGAAAAAAGTGTATAAAGATAATTTTGGCGGATTTTTGCGGGTAACGATATAGGTTGGTTGTTACGTTTAAAATAGATAGACCTTCGGCGATAGACGCTACGCGTGATAGAGCTGCGCTGATAGAACCCCTCCCCGCTTTGCGGTACTCCCGCCCCCTTCTAACTTCCCCCACAAAGGGGAAGGATGGCGGACTAAGAATCATTTACCGCTGCCCATGCTCCCCTCTCTTTTAGGAGAGGGGGTTGGGGGTGAGGCTAAGGGGAGAGTTGCGGTGTTGAATGTTTTGACCAGCCTTCTGATTATCAGCGAAGCTCTATCTCCCGTTCAAACGGGACTATCGCGCAAGCTTATCTATTTTAAACGTTGGTTTTATGATTTACTCAAAACAATTTGTTTTAGAAATTAGTGAGACTAAATGAATAAACCTCGATTAGCCCTTTTTATCGGGATATTGAGCATTTCCATTTTTCCGGTTCTTATTCGGTTGCAACTCAGTTCGGGACTCATTTCGGCGTTTTATCGCATGGCGATTGCCGCCGCAATATTGGTTCCGTATGCCTATTTTACCGGAAAACTGAAACTCCCCCGCCGATTTATTTTGCCAACCGTTTTGTGTGGCATTATTTTCGCGTCCGATATTTCGGTGTGGAACATCTCCATTCAGGAATCCACGGCCACGCAGGCAACGTTGCTCACCAATCTCTCGCCCGTGTGGGTAGGGATTATTTCGTTTCTATTTCTGAAAAACAAACCGCGTCGTTCGTTTTGGATGGGCGCTTCGGTGGCGATGGCGGGCGTGGTGGTTTTCTTCGGACTGCAAACTTTTCGGGAACTCTCTTTCGACCGCGCGTTTTTTCTTGCCAATCTGTCCGGATTTTTCTATGCGCTCTATATTTTGCTCAGCAAAAACGTA
Source organism: uncultured Petrimonas sp. (assembly GCA_964557135.1). GTDB lineage: Bacteria > Bacteroidota > Bacteroidia > Bacteroidales > Dysgonomonadaceae > Petrimonas. The sequence continues at coordinate 23,915 of CAZKZB010000016.1, forward strand.
TTGGAAAAGGTGGAGGTTATGCCCTTTATCGCCGTGAGTTCGTTGAGCAGCGCGGTTTTTTTGCTGATTGTAAACATCGGGTTCGGTGAACAGTTTTGGGGGTTTTCGTCGCAAGCGTGGCTGGCGTTGGCTGTGCAAGGTTTGGTTTGTCAATTGTTGGCTTGGCTGCTCATTAGTTACGCCACTAAATATATGCGCGCCACACGCGTTTCGTTGTCGCTGCTCAGCCAAGTGGTTTTCGCGGGATTGCTGGCGTGGATTTTTCTCGATGAACAAATCACCGTGCAAAAAGCGATGGGCGGCTCGCTCATTCTTGCCGGAATTGTGATTACGTTTATTGAGCCGAAGCCGAGAGCGTTACAAAAAAAGAATAGCGATAAATGAGAAAGGAGTGCAGAGCTCCTTTTACTTTTTGAGATACAGCTTATAAGAAAAATCCGCCTGACGGCTTTTAGCCGTCAGGCGAGTAATCATCATTAGTAATTGATAATTGTTAATTGCTAATTACTTCTCCGCTTTATCCGTCATATAAAACACCAACGCACTTCCGTTCATCACATCTTTGTACGATATGGTTTTTTGTGAGTACGGCTGGCCGTTCAGTTCCACTTTTTCTACATACAGGTTCTCTTTCGAGAGGTTTTTGGCCTCCATCGTAAACCATTTACCGTTACCTACGTCGATTTTTGCCGAAGACACTTGCGGCGCGCCCAAAACAAATTCTCCGCTCACGGGATTCATCGGATAAAAACCGAGCGTGGAGAACATATACCAAGCCGACATCTGCCCGCAATCGTCGTTGCCGATAAGACCGTCGGGTTTGTTCTTGTAGAAATCGGTGCAGATTTGGCGCACAAGGCGTTGCGTCTCTTCGGGACGATCGAGATAAGCGTAAATATACGCCACGTGGTGGCTCGGTTCGTTGCCGTGCGCGTACTGACCGATGAGTCCGGTAACGTCCGAAAGCGTTCCGGTGGTCTCTTTTGTGGTGTTGAAGAAATAGTCGAGAACTTTTCCGGCTTCGGCTTTTCCGCCCAAAAGTTCAATCAATCCGGGAACGTCCTGAAGCACGTGCCACGTATATTGCAGGGCGTTTCCTTCGGTGTAATGTCCGCCCACTTGCGAATCGGCGTGCGCCAGTTCGTACGGGTCAAAGGGCGCCAGCCATTCGCCTTTCGCGTTTTTGGGGCGCATCGCGTTGCTCTCTTTGTCGAAAAGATTTTTGTAATATTCCGAACGTTTTTTGAAGAATGCCGCATCTTCCGTTTTACCTAATTTTTCGGCAAAAACAGCCATACAATAATCATCGAAACCGCACTCCAGTGTGCGCGAAACCGATTCCAGAGAAATTAAATCGTAGGGATAATATCCGAACTGGTCGTACACTTCCCAATCCGATTTCGGGTGCTTGCTTTGGGTAATCGATTTCTTGATTTCGTTGTACGCGCGTTCGGCGTCGAAACCTGTAAAACCTTTCAGATAAGCGTCCACAATCATCGGAATGGAGTGGTTGCCAATCATCGTATACGTTTCCTGTCCCCAAAGCGACCAGATGGGCAAATGTCCTTGCTGCTCACTGTAATCGAGCATCGAATTCACAAAATCGCCCATCAATTCGGGGCTGAGAATGGTGTACATCGGGAACGCTGCGCGGAAAGTGTCCCACTGCGACCACGTGGAGTAATATTTTCCGTTGGGCGATTGCGATACTTCGCGGTTGGGACCGGTATATTTTCCGTCCACATCGGCAATGTTGTTGGGTTGAATGTACAAGTGGTACAAAGATGTGTAGAAGTTGATTTTTTCGTCCTCCGAACCTTCGATTTTTACACGCGAAAGGTATCTGTTCCACTCATCAACAGCGTTTTGATGAACGGCGGCAAAGTCCCACGCCGGCACTTCTGCGGCCATATTGGCGCGCGCGCCTTCGATGCTTGCCGACGACATTCCGATTTTCATATTCAACTCTTCGCCATCTTGCATATCGAACGAGAGAATGTAGCGCGACGATTTTTCCGCCGCGTTGCGCTTGGCAAGCTCTTCTTTGCCGATGATGGGCTTATCGAATTCGATAACGAAGTAATAAACGCGCTCCACCCACTCGGTTCGGCGTGTTAAGCCCGAAATTACGCGGTCGTTCTCGAAATTGACTTCGTTGTTTAACACGTGCGTGTGGAAACGAGCGTTCTGCCACACCAATCCGCTTTGGAAATCGGCAAGCAGGTTGGCGCTCTTTCCTTTGGGGAAAGCATATTTGTGAAACGCCACGTGTGGCGAAGCCGTAATTTCTACCCGAACATCGTTGTCGGCAAGTTGCACGGCGTAGTATCCGGGCGATGCTTTTTCGGTGGCTTTGTCGAAACGGCTGTCCAGATTATCGCGCTTGTCGCCCGAAAACGGCTGTACGAGCAAATCGCCCAAATCCACGCAGCCCGTGCCGTTCAGTCGGTTTTGCGTAAATCCCTGAATAAGCGAGTCGGCGTAAAAGTACCCCGAACAATATTCCCACGTGAAGTTTCCGGTTTGCGGTCCCGCCTGAATCATTCCCAAAGGATAGGTTGCGCCGGGAAACGTGTGCCCTGTAAACGCCGTTCCGATAAACGGATTGACGTATTTCGTGAAATCGGTTTCCTCTGCCGACGACGGCGTGTTTTGTTTTTGTGTACAAGCGGCAAAAATGAGTGCGAGCGCCGCGAAGATGAGCGTTTTTTTCATTATTATTTGGTTTGTTTTTTCAATTGCCACGCCTTTCAAGGCGTGGGATAATTGCTGTGAACCTAAAAATGGCTTTAGCCAAAATTTAAAACTATAAACTTTGGCTAAAGCCTAATTATTTATCTGTTTTGTGTATCCACGCCTTCAAAGGCGTGGTAATTAATACCTGTTTCAATCATTCTCTTTCGCCTTCATTGCCTCCCATACGAAAAATCCAATCAACGCGATAAATGCTACTAGCGCGGTAATTTGCGCGCCCGTTCCGCTTGGATCAGCCCAAATGCCAAGATTCAGCACATCGCCTTTTCCGGTGAGGAAAATTATCAACGCGCCAATCACACCAAACAATGCGGCGCCAGCAATGAATCCCGACGAAATCAAAATCGCACGTTGGTGACGAGCGTTGGCGAGGGTTTTGTTCTTCGTACTTTTGTTAATCCAATGATTCAGCAATCCGCCCACGATAAGCGGCGTGTTCAGTTGTAGCGGAATAAACATTCCCAACGCGAACGCCAACGGCGAAATACCTAGCCAGTTAATCAAAACAGCAATCACGGCGCCAATTGCCAATAGCATCCATTGCGCGCCGTCTCCCGACATCAGCGGTTCAATAATTGCCGCCATAGCGTTTGCCTGCGGAGCGACCATCGGGTTGGGATGCGTTTCTGTGGCAACAAAACCGTATGCCTGATTCAGAATAAAGATTACCGCGCCCACGGTAGCCGCCGAAACGAGTGTTCCCAAAAATTTATAGGTTTGCTGTTTTGCCGGTGTGGTTCCAATCCAATAACCAATTTTGAGGTCGGTAATAAAACCGCCCGCCATCGACAATGCCGTACACACAACGCCGCCGATTATCAATCCGCTCACCATTCCCTGCCATCCGCTCAAACCAACGGCAACAAGTACTACCGACGAAAGAATCAGTGTCATCAGCGTCATTCCCGAAACCGGGTTAGAGCCCACAATGGCAATGGCATTGGCGGCAACCGTGGTGAAAAGGAAAGAAATAATGGTGATGGTCAACAGCGCTACAACGGCTTGGAAAAACGTGATTTTTACTCCGATAATCAAGAAGATGAAGACGGCGATAAGCGTTAAAAACAGAAACAGCATCACGAAAGACATTTTCATATCGCGGTCGGTGCGTTTTGTGCCGGCTTCCGTTCCACTTGCAGCGCCCTTTTTGCTAACTGCCAGCTTAAACGCGTTTCCGATAACGCCCGACGATTTAATAATTCCGATAATTCCGGCCATCGCGATGGCGCCAATACCAATCGGACGCACGTATGCGGCAAAAATCTGTTCGGCGCTCATTGCTGCAAACGGATTTACGCCTCCGCCCGAAGCGGCTACCACCGCGCCAATTTCGTTCACCAACGGAATTAAAACCAACCACGAAAGCAACGAACCCACGGTAATTATCACCGCAAATTTCAATCCAACCAGATAGCCGAAACTGAAAATAAGCGCGCTCACATTAAATTTGAACACCATTTTAAAGCGCTCGGCAAGCATTTCGCCCGCGGGAATAATGCGTGTAGTAATTTCTTCGCTCCACAAACGGAAAGCCGAGAAGCAGAAATCGAACAATCCGCCAATCAATCCGCTTGTGATAAGCAGTTTAGCCTGATTGCCGCCTTTTTCGCCCGTCATCAGAATTTCGGTGGTTGCCGTAGCCTCAGGAAACGGCAATTTGCCGTGCATATCTTTTACAAAATATTTTCGAAACGGTATCAGGAAAAGGATTCCCAAGAATCCGCCCAACAACGATGAAAAGAAAATCTGCCAGAAATTTATCTGCATTTCAGGATATTTCGCTTGCAGAATATAAAGTCCCGGAATGGTGAAAACCGCTCCTGCGACAATCACGCCCGATGACGCGCCAATGGATTGGATAATAACGTTTTGTCCCAGAGCTCCTTTTTTTCGAAACGCTGCCGAGGCGCCTACGGCAATAATGGAAATAGGGATGGCGGCTTCAAAAACCTGTCCGATTTTCAATCCCGAGTAAGCGGCGGCGGCCGAAAAAATAACGGCCATCAGCAAACCCATTCCTACCGACCATGACGTAACCTCCGGCACAGGGCGGTCGGTTGGCAACACCGGTTTGTACTCTTCGCCTTTCTCTAATTCCCGATACGCGTTTTCGGGCAATTCTTTAACTTTTAGTTCGTTTTCGTTCATTTTTTATTGACTTAAATTAGATTAAGATTGATTTGAAGCCCCGAAATTACGAAAAAATATGGAATTCCCGAAAGTCTTTTTGACACAATGTTCTTTTTGTGAAAATTAAAAATAAAATATCGACAAAACCTATGTTCTATTTTCGAACTTTATAGCGTTGTAGTTGTTAAAAAACTGTATATTACAGCGTAGCAAATAAATTATAAAATCACAAAAATACCTCAATCACTATGATTTTCGACCTAGAAATGATTCGCGAAGTTTACGCACAACTTCCCGATAAAATTAAACAAGCCAAAAACGTACTGAAACGTCCGTTAACACTTACCGAAAAGATACTTTTCGCGCATCTTTCGCCCGGCGTGGAGCTGAAAGACTACAAACGCGCCGAAGATTACGTAGATTTCGCGCCCGACCGGGTGGCGATGCAGGATGCAACCGCTCAAATGGCGTTGCTGCAACTGATGAATTCGGGACGAACCAGTGTTGCCGTGCCCTCAACCGTGCATTGCGACCACCTGATTCAGGCCTATAAAAATGCCGATACCGATTTGGAAACGGCAAATATTACCAATCGCGAAGTGTTTGATTTCCTGCGCGATGTTTCCAATAAATACGGTATCGGGTTTTGGAAGCCCGGCGCCGGAATTATCCACCAAGTTGTGTTGGAAAACTACGCTTTTCCCGGCGGAATGATGGTGGGAACCGATTCGCATACGCCTAACGCCGGCGGTTTGGGAATGATTGCCATCGGCGTGGGAGGCGCCGACGCGGTAGATGTGATGGCAGATTTGCCGTGGGAGCTGAAAATGCCGAAAATCATCGGAGTGAAACTCACCGGAAAACTTTCGGGATGGACGGCGCCAAAAGACGTTATCTTAAAAGTTGCCGGAATCCTTACCGTAAAAGGCGGCACAAACGCTATTATCGAATACATTGGCGAAGGTGTTGAAACGCTTTCGGCAACGGGTAAAGGAACCATTTGCAATATGGGAGCCGAAGTGGGAGCCACCACATCCATTTTCCCGTTCGACGAAAAATCGGCTGCTTACCTCGAAGCTACCGGCAGAAAAGAGGTTGCCGATTTGGCTCGAAACATCATCGGCCACTTGCAGCCCGACCCCGAAGTGGTTGAAAATCCACACAAATATTACGACCAGGTTATCGAAATCAATCTCTCGGAACTCGAACCGCACATCAACGGGCCGTTCACGCCCGACGCGGCTTACACCGTTTCTGAATTCGGAAAAGTGGTAAATGAGAGTCAATTTCCGCCCTTAGAAGTAGCGTTAATCGGTTCTTGTACGAATTCATCTTATGAAGATTTAACCCGCGCCGCTCACATTGTGGAAAATGCTCGTAAAGACGGATTAAGCTTGAAAACTAAAATGATTATCAATCCCGGTTCGGAACAAGTGCGTTACACCGCCGAACGAGACGGTGTGCTTCAGGTATTTGAAGAAGCGGGTGCAATTATTATGGCAAATGCCTGTGGGCCGTGTATCGGACAGTGGCGACGCGATGATGACGTGAAAGATCGTCCGAATTCAATAGTAAACTCATTCAACCGAAATTTTGCCAAACGCAACGACGGAAATCCTAATACGCACGCTTTTGTTACTTCGCCGGAGTTGGTTGCCGCGCTTGCATTTTCAGGCAATTTGTCTTTCAATCCTCTGAAAGATGCCTTAACAAACGATAAAGGCGAGCAGGTGAAACTGGTTGAACCGGTGGGTTACGAAATGCCGCCGCGCGGTTACGAAGTAAAGGATGCCGGTTATCTGGCTCCATCAGCTGACGGCGCGAAAGTGCAGATAAACATCGACCCCGATTCCAAACGTTTGCAGAAATTGGAACCCTTCCCCGCCTGGGACGGCAAAGATTATCTATATTTGCCACTGCTTATCAAAGCGAAAGGAAAATGTACCACCGATCACATTTCTATGGCGGGACCGTGGCTTCGCTTCCGCGGACATCTCGACAATATTTCGGACAATATGCTCATTGGCGCGGTTAACGCTTTCAACGATAAAACCAACAGTGTTCTCGACCCGCTTTCGTTGCAATATTCCGAAGTTCCCGCTCTGGCGCGCAAGTTCAAAGCCAACGGAGTGGGTTCCATTGTGGTTGCCGAAGAAAACTACGGCGAAGGCAGCAGCCGCGAACACGCCGCTATGGAACCGCGTCACCTCAACGTGAGAGTTATTCTGGTAAAATCGTTTGCCCGCATCCACGAAACTAACCTGAAAAAACAGGGAATGCTGGCGCTCACTTTTGTGAACAAAGACGACTACAACAAAGTGCAGGAGCGCGATAAAATAAGCATTATCGGATTAAAAGATTTCGCCCCCGGCAAAAATCTTACCGTTGAACTGCTTCATCCCGATGGCAGCAAAGACTCTTTTGAAGCCGCGCACACGTATAACGAGCAGCAAATTGAGTGGTTTAAGGCGGGCTCTGCTTTGAACTCAATGAAGGTCTAAAACATTCTTCATCGAGTTTGCCTTAACGACCTTAATGACATTAAAAAATGACCCAAAGATGAACAAGGAAAATACTCCGGAAAATCCAAACAGCAACAAAAACCGCCTTATCCAACGCACGGGGCATTTTGAGAAGTTGCTTACTTACCAAAAATCTGAGGTAATTTACGATTTAACATTTTATTTTTGCCACAAATATTTGGAAAAGGGTGACCGAACAATAGACCAAATGGTGCAAGCGGCTCGTTCGGGAAAACAGAATATTGCCGAAGGCTCAGCTTTTTCTGCTACATCAAAAAAAATTGAAATGAATTTGATAAATGTGGCAAAATCGAGTCTGAAGGAATTGCGGATTGACTATGAGGATTATTTGAGAACGCGCGGACATCTGATTTGGGAAAATGGCTCGATAGAAATAGAAACGATGCGAAAACTCGGACGAGAATATAATTCCGACACGACTTTTTTTATGAAATTAGCAAAGTCGCGTCCTCCGGAAACAGTGGCAAACATTGTTCGCTGCTTAATACTTCAAAATGATTATCTGCTGTTTAAGCAATTGGAAGCCTTGGAAAGAGATTTCCTAAAAGAAGGAGGATTTAGCGAACGGATGACAAAAATGAGAATAAAACACCGAAAAAAGAATTAAATATTTATGAACCATATCACCAAACAAAACGATGGATTATCGGTACCCGAAAACCTTACCATCCCCTTCATCGAAGGCGACGGAATCGGCAAAGAAATCACCCAATCGGTAAAACAGATTATCGATAAAGCGGTGGAAAAAGCCTACGGCGGAAATCGCAAAATCGACTGGCTGGAAGTTCTTGCCGGCGAAAAAGCGTACAACAAAACCGGATCGTGGCTCCCTGAAGAAACCATGGACGCCTTCCGAAAACACAAAGTGGGCATAAAAGGGCCGCTCACCACGCCCGTGGGCGAAGGAATCCGCTCGCTGAACGTGGCGTTGCGTCAGGAATTGGATTTGTACGTTTGCCTGCGCCCCGTGCGCTGGTTCAAGGGAGTGGCAACGCCGTTGCTGCATCCCGAAAAAGTGAGCGTAACCATTTTTCGCGAAAATACCGAAGATATCTACGCCGGCATCGAGTGGAACGCCGGAACATCGGAATTGCAAAAGGTGCTTAAATTCCTCCAAGAGGAAATGGGCGTGGCGAAGATCCGTTTCCCCGAAAGCACATCCATCGGCATAAAACCCGTATCGGTGGAGGGAACCGAGCGATTGGTGCGCGCCGCCATACAGTATGCCATCGACAATAAACTGCCGTCGGTAACGCTTGTGCACAAAGGAAATATTATGAAATTTACCGAAGGAGGCTTCAAAAAATGGGGATACGCCTTGGCCGAACGCGAATTTTCGGAAGAAACATTCACCGAAAACAAGTTCAACAAAATAAAATCGGAGAAAGGACTGGAATCGGCGGTGGAAGCCTATAACAACGCGGTGAAAAACGGCAAAGTCTTTATCAAGGATGTGATTGCCGACGCTTTTCTGCAAAATACGCTGCTCAAACCCGAAGAATATTCCGTGGTTGCCACGCTCAACCTCAATGGCGATTATATTTCCGACCAGCTCGCCGCGATGGTGGGCGGTATCGGTATCGCGCCGGGAGCCAACATCAATTACAAAACGGGGCACGCTATTTTTGAAGCCACGCACGGCACGGCGCCCGACATCGCGGGCAAGAACAAGGCAAATCCGTGTTCGATGCTGCTTTCGGGAGTAATGATGCTGGAATATATCGGCTGGAGCAAGGCGGGCGAACTCATCACCCAATCGCTCGAAAATCTGTTCGAAAAAGGATACGCGACAGCCGATTTAGCCCGCTTTATGGAAGACGGAAAACCGTTATCCACAACCGATTTTGCTCAAAAAGTAATAAAATCATTATAAAACTGTTTTTTACGAAACAAAACAGCCCGATTTGATGTTAAATCAGCATCAGACATTTGCGAATGAAAAACAAACAAAATAAAACACAAAACTCAGAATGAACAAGAAAGATTTAATCAGAAAATTATCGTCTTCCATAAAACAAACGAGCAAGATTGATAAGGAACTTTTCGTGAAGTTAAGCGTAAAAAGAGGCTTGCGTAACGAAGACGGATCAGGTGTGCTCGCCGGACTTACCCGTGTGGGCGACGTGCAGGGGTACGAAAAAACGCCCGACGGACTGAAAGCCATTCCCGGAAAACTCTATTATCGCGGAATGGACGTGGAAGAGCTGGTACACGGTATTCAGGACGAAAAACGCCTCGGATTCGAAGAAACCGCGTTCCTGCTGCTTTCGGGCTCACTTCCCACGAAAGATGAACTGGAAACTTTCCGCAAATTCATAATGGAAACAATGCCGCTCGACCATCGCACCACGATGAACATTCTCTCGCTGCAAGGCGGAAACATTATGAATATCTTGGCGCGTAGTGTGCTCGAATTGTATAATTACGACGAAAATCCCGACGATATTTCGAAAGATAATCTCATTCGCCAATCCATCAACCTGATAGCGAAATTTCCGACCATCATCGCGTACGCCTACAATGTGCTGCGCCACGACCAGCAAGAACGTTCGCTGCACGTGCGTCATCCGTACGAAGACCGCTCCATAGCCGAGAATTTCCTGTATATGATGAAAGGCCGCGACAATTACACCGATATTGAGGTGGCGATTCTCGACCTGGCACTCATTCTGCACGCCGAACACGGCGGAGGTAACAACTCTACGTTTTCGGTGCGCGTAACCAGTTCGTCCGAAACGGACACCTATTCGGCTATCGCGGCGGGCATCGGCTCGCTGAAAGGACCGCTTCACGGGGGTGCCAACATCAAAGTTAAGGGAATGTTGGAGGATTTAAAGAGAAACGTGGACGATTGGAAAGATGTGGAAAAAATTGACGCTTACCTGCTGAAATTGCTTAAAGGCGAGGCGTTTGACAAAAACGGACTGATTTACGGAATCGGGCACGCCGTGTACACCGTGAGCGATCCGCGCGCCGTGCTACTCAAAGAAATGGCGGGCGATTTGGCCAAAGAAAAAGGCCGTGAAGACGAGTACGCGCTGATGCAACTCGTGGAAAAACGCGCCCTGAAAGTGTTTATGGATTTCAAGGGAAAGGGTGCGAAGCAGACCTGTATCAACGTCGATTTTTATTCCGGTTTCGTGTACGATGCTATCGGACTGCCCGAGGAAGTTTTCACGCCGCTGTTCGCGATGGCGCGTATCGTCGGCTGGACGGCGCATCGCATCGAGGAAGTAAACTTCAGCAGCAAACGCATCATTCGTCCGGCGTACAAAAACGTACGCGAAAAACAGCCGTTTGTACCGATGGCGAAGAGATAATTCATTGAAAATTTAACATTTATCTTCCCGCATCATCGGACACATTTCGCTGATGCGGGATTTGTTTTTTTAAGAAAATTAAACAGCTAAACAATACTATTCCAATGCAAAAAATAAAAGTTCAAAACCCTGTTGTAGAGTTAGATGGCGATGAAATGACGCGCATTATCTGGTCGTTCATCAAAGAGCAGTTGATTTTGCCCTATCTCGATTTAGATATTAAATATTTCGATTTGAGCATCCAAAAGCGCGACGAAACCAACGACCAAATTACCATTGATGCCGCCGAAGCCATTAAAAAGTACAACGTGGGCATAAAGTGCGCCACCATTACGCCCGACGAGGCGCGTGTGGAAGAATTCGGACTGAAAAATATGTGGAAATCGCCCAACGGAACCATCCGAAACATTGTGGGCGGTACGGTTTTTCGCGAGCCGATTATTTGTTCCAACGTTCCGCGTTATGTGCAAGGATGGACGCAGCCGATTATTATCGGACGTCACGCTTTTGGCGACCAATATCGCGCTACCGACAAGGTAATCAAAGGGAAAGGTAAACTAAAACTGACTTTTACAGCCGAAAACGGCGACGTACAGGAATGGGAGGTTTACAACTTTCAAGACGATGGCGTGGCAATGGCGATGTTCAATACCGATGAATCGATTTACGGCTTTGCCCGCTCGTCGTTTCAAATGGCGCTCAGTAAAAAATATCCGCTCTATATGTCCACTAAAAATACCATTCTGAAAGCGTACGACGGACGTTTCAAGGATATTTTTCAGGAGGTGTACGAAAAAGAATTTGAATCGCTGTTCCGCGAAGCCGGAATTACGTATGAACATCGTTTAATTGACGATATGGTTGCTTCGGCAATGAAATGGAACGGCGGATTTGTGTGGGCTTGCAAGAATTACGACGGTGATGTTCAGAGCGATACGGTTGCGCAAGGATTCGGTTCGTTGGGAATGATGTCGTCGGTGTTGGTAACGCCCGACGGAAAAACCGTGGAAGCCGAAGCAGCGCACGGAACGGTTACGCGTCATTATCGCCAACACCAGCAGGGAAAAGAAACCAGCACCAACCCCATTGCTTCCATTTTCGCGTGGACACGAGGTTTGGCACATCGCGGGAAGCTCGACAATAACCGTGAGTTGGTGGATTTCTGTGAAAAATTGGAGCAGGTGTGCATCGAAACCGTCGAAGGCGGCGAAATGACCAAAGATTTGGCGCTACTGGTTTATGGCCCCAATGTGGAAGGGAAATACCTAAATACGCAGGATTTTTTGGCGGCGTTGAAACGAAATTTGGATAAGAAATTGAGTTGATTTTGCAACAAAATGTTCAGATAATGCTTATGCGATAATTCTCCCGATTCTCGGGAGTGATAACACTCACTGCGTTTGTGATAAAGTCGTGTCGTTGAAAGATTTCACCAACTTTCCAATTATCAGTGTAGTTCTATCGCGCGAAGCGCTTATCAACAAAGGTGTTATCTTCTTAGAATTGCGTTTCTGGTTATCAAATAAAACGGCTCACGCGGAATACAATCGCGGAGCCGTTTGCTTTAGTTAAAATCCTTTGGAAGTATTTCAATCCCTATATCTTCTTGTCAACTCCCCGTACTCATCAATTCTTCTATCGCGTAGGAAAGGCCACCAACGGCGGACGTTTTCGGTGCGGGTTTTATCTATTTCGATGATTTGGGTGGTTTCGTTTTCAGGTGCCTGATACAGAAATTCGCCTTGCGGACCGCACACGAAACTATTTCCCCAAAAGGTGATTCCGTTGGTTTGTCCCGACGGGTCGGGTTCGTATCCCGTACGGTTTACCGCAATTACCGGAACGCCGTTTGCCACAGCGTGTCCGCGTTGAACGGTAATCCACGCTTCGCGTTGGCGGTTTTTTTCTTCTTCCGTGTCGCTCGACTCGTAACCGATGGCGGTGGGGTAGATGAGCAGTTCGGCGCCTGCCAGAGCCATCATCCGGGCGGCTTCGGGATACCATTGGTCCCAGCAGACCAAAACGCCCAGTTTTCCAACCGAAGTCTGGATGGGATGAAAACCCAAATCGCCGGGCGTGAAGTAGAATTTTTCGTAATAGGCGGGGTCGTCGGGGATGTGCATTTTGCGATACGTGCCGGCAATGGTGCCGTCTTTTTCCATCACCACGGTAGTGTTGTGATAGAGTCCGGCAGCGCGTTTCTCGAAAAGCGAAAGCACGATAACCACGCTCAGCTCTTTTGCCAGCGCGCCGAAAAAATCGGTGGAAAATCCGGGAATGGTTTCGGCTTGGTCAAAGGTATTTACGTCTTCGGTTTGGCAAAAATAGAGTCCGTTGTGCAGTTCCTGCATCACGATAAGCTCCGCGCCGTCTTTCGCCAATTGGCGGATTTTTGCTTGCAGACGCGCGGTGTTCTCTTCTCTGTTTGCCGTGTTGGCTTGTTGGATGATTCCTATTTTCACCCCTAAATCCCCTAAAGGGGACTTTGCGGGCTGAGAATCTTTATTTGTCGATATATTATTCATCTTTTAATCTTTTTGCGGCTTCATTTTGATAAATTGCTGTTCCCTAGTCCCCTTTAGGGGATTCAGGGGTTATTACAAAAATCCTTCCGGAAATTGCATCGTTACGCAATGCAGCGAGCCGTGCTGTTTGATGAGCGGACGGCAGTCGATGCCGATAATTTCGCGGTTGGGGAAAGCGGTTTGAAGTTGTTTTTTCGCTTCCGCGTCTTTTTCTGAATTGTAAAAGGGCAGTAAAACCGCACCGTTTATAATCAGGAAATTGGCGTATGTGGCGGGAAGTCTTTCGCCATCGAAATAAACCGCGTCCGCCATCGGGAGCGCGATTAAGCGATACGGTTCCCCGTCGGCAGTTCTGAACGCTTTCAACTCCTCTTCCATTCGATTGAGTTCGGGGAAATGCTCGTCGTTTTCGTTGTCGCACTGCACGTAGGCAATGGTTTTGGGGTCGCAAAATCGGGCAAGCGTGTCGATGTGGCTGTCTGTATCGTCGCCAGCCAAATAACCGTGATTGAGCCACAGCACCCGATTGGCGCCCAGTGTCTTTTTCAGATAATCTTCTATTTCCGATTGGCTCATCGGCTGATTTCGGTTGGGAGCAAACAGGCATTGCGATGTGGTGAGCAGCGTTCCTTGTCCGTCAGATTCTGTGGAGCCGCCTTCGAAAATAAAGTTGATTTTACTTTCGTACGCGATTTCGGGATTGAAAATCCGGGAATTGAAAAGATTCTGCGTGATCTGATTGTCGTAGTTGGCGGCAAATTTCAATCCCCAGCCGTTGAAACCGAAATCGAGCAGGGTGGGTTTGCCGTCCACGAAAACCGAAATGGCGCCGTGGTCGCGCGCCCAAGTATCGTTACTCTTTTGTTCCGATAGAATCAGGTTTTTTTGCTCATCGGCAGAGAAGTGTTTCAGCACATCTTCTTTATGAGGGCAAACAATCAACAGCTTTTCCCGACGAAGAATTTCTTTCGCGATGGAAGTAAAACATTCGGTTACCTCCGTCAAAATATCCGCCCAATCCGTATCGGCGTGCGGCCAGGTAAGCTGCACACCGCTTTGCGGATACCATTCGGCTGGAAATGAAACTGTTGCCACGATAATTTACATGTTGCCGCGCACAACTCCCCGCGAGGAACTTTTTACAAAATCGAGGATATAATCGCGTTCTTGCGACGACGGATGTTCCGCTTCAATCACTTCGATGGCTTGTGATATGTTGTATCCCGACAGGTAGAGTTGGCGGTAAATATCCTGAAGGGTGTTAATTTGCTCGCTCGAGAATCCTCTTCTTCTGAGGCCTACAACATTTAAACCCACGTAAGTTATCGGCTCGCGTCCTACCATGATGAAAGGCGGAATATCTTTCGGCACTTTCGATCCGCCTTGTATCATTACGTGTGCACCGATACGCGTGAATTGGTGTACTAAGGTGCCTCCACTTAAAATGGCGTAATCGTCAATTTCCACTTCTCCGGCCAATTGCGTGGCGTTGCCTAAAATCACGAAATCCTTTATGTCGCAATCGTGTGCCACGTGACTGTAAGCCATAAGCAAGCAGTTGTTCCCGACTTTGGTGTAGCCTTTTGAAGCTGTTCCGCGATTGACAGTTACACACTCGCGAACGGTAGTATTATCGCCAATAATGGCTAAACTGTCTTCGCCTTTAAATTTGAGATCTTGTGGGATTCCCGATACGGTGGAATGGGGGAAAACGGTGCAATTCCTACCGATACGTGCACCCGAAAGCACCGTTGCTTGCGTCATAATGCGGGTACCTTCGCCGATTTCGGTATTGGCGTCCACGTAAGCAAACGGTTCCACGGTAACGTTATCGCCTAATTTTGCTTCCGGATGCACAAAAGCCAATGTGGATACTGTATTCATTCCAAAAGAGAATTATTTGTTTTTAATAATCTGTGCGGTAAAATCGGCTTCTGAAGCCACTTTGTCGCCCGAAAACACTAAGCCTCGCATCGTTGCAATTCCGCGACGAACTTCGCTCGTGAGTTCCACGCGAATAAGGAGGGTGTCGCCGGGTACGATTTTCTGACGGAACTTTACATTGTCAATTTTTAAAAAATAAGTGGAATAACGCTCGGCTTCTTCCAAATCGGCCAATACAAAAATTCCGCCTACCTGTGCCATTGCCTCTACTTGTAAAACGCCCGGCATAACGGGTTCCTGCGGGAAATGGCCGGCAAAAAACGGTTCGTTGGTGGTTATGTTTTTTACGCCTACAATGTAACGGTCGGTTTTTTCGATAATTTTGTCCACCAATAAGAACGGATATCGGTGCGGTAAAATCTCTTTCACGCGATTGATGTCAATCAGCGGCTCGACGCTCATATCGTAAATAGGCGGTTGTACTTCGTTTAGTTTGATGTCTCTTCGGATAAGTCGCGCCAGTTGGTTGTTTATTTTGTGTCCCGGGCGTGTGGCAATGAGTCTGCCTTTTATCGGTTTGCCAATCAGTGCCATATCTCCGACAATGTCGAGCAGTTTGTGGCGCGCTGGTTCGTTGGGGAACGACAAAGCGCGGTGGTTCAAATAGCCCAATTCGTTGGCATCCATACGTGGAACGCGAAGTTCATCGGCAATTTCATCTAACTCTGCTTGTGGAAGTTTTTGTTCGTAAATAACGATAGCATTGTCCAAGTTTCCACCTTTAATAAGTCCGGCTTTGCGTAGCGCCTGAATTTCGCGAACAAATACGAAAGTACGTGCCGATGCGATGTGGTTCTCAAAATCGGTTACGCACTCCATTGTTGCCGATTGGTTGGGAATGTATTTCGAATCGAATTCGATGTATGAATTGATACAGAAACAATCATCGGGTAGGAGGGTAAGCTTGGAACCGGTTTCGGGATCGGACACCTCGATTTTTTTACGAACGATATAGTAATCCTTGTCTTTTTTCTGCTCTTCGATGCCTGCTTTCTTTATCGCTTCAACGTATTGAATGGCGCTGCCGTCGAGAATGGGGAACTCCGATGAGTTTACTTCAATAAGGCAGTTGTCTATTTCAAACGCGTACAGCGCCGATAGTCCGTGCTCTACGGTACTCACTGTTACATCGCCTTTCCCCAACACTGTGCCGCGTTGCGTATTCACCACATTCTCAGCCAACGCGTCGATAACGGGTTCGCCTTCGAGATCTATCCTTTTAATTTTGTATCCGTGGTCTTCGGGTGCGGGATGAAAGGTTACTACAATGTCTAAGCCTGTGTGCAGACCGATTCCGCTTAATGTAAAGCTATTTTGTAATGTTTTCTGTTTCACTTTAAAATAAAATTAATTACACATTTTCTCTATTTATGTGCAAATATAATCCAAATAAATAAATATCTGATATATTTATTGAATAAGTTTACGCCGTTTGCCCGGAAAACGATTGTTTATTGTCCGTTTTCTAATTTTTGTTTCAGTTGGGCAAGCTCTTTTTCCAACGCGTTGATTTGACGGTACATATCGGGAAGCTTGGGCACGATGATGCTCGATTTAAAAAAGTTTTTTACCGGAAAGGCGGGTGAGCCCATAATTTCAGAGCCTTCTTTGGTGTTGCTGATGATGCCCGATTGAGCGCCTATTTGTGAGTTCTTTCCGATAGTTATATGTCCGCCAATACCCACCTGACCTCCCAAAACGCAGTTCTCTTCGATTTTGGTAGAGCCTGCAATACCGACTTGGGCAGCCATTGCCGTATGTTGGCCTATTTCGCAATTGTGAGCGATTTGAATCAGGTTGTCTAATTTTACACCTTTACGAATAATGGTCGAACCCATTACCGCTCTGTCTATGGTTGTGTTGGCTCCTACTTCTACATCTTCCTCTAAAACAACGTTACCCATTTGCTGAATTTTGTGGTAAACACCTTCCTGACGACTGAATCCGAAACCATCCGCACCGATAACAGCACCGGAATGCAATATGCAGTTGTCGCCGATCACACAATTTTGGTAGATCTTTACTCCGGAATAGATGATGACGTTATTCCCTATTTTTACATTATCGCCGATATACGCCTGCGGATAAATTCTCACGTTTTCTCCAATTTGTGCCTTTTCGCCGATATATGCGAATGCACCGATATAAACATCGTTGCCGATTTTCGCCGATGACGAAACGTACGACATCTCTTCGATTCCGGTTTTTTTTGGCGTCATACTGTTCACCATATCTAAAAGCGATGCTAAAGCCGCATAGGCATCGGGTACTTTTATAAGGGTTGCCGAGATGGGCTTTTCAGCAACAAAGTCGTTGTTTACCAAAACTATCTCAGCTTTGGTTTCATAAATGTAATGTGTATATTTAGGGTTTGCAAGAAAAGCAATGGTACGCGGTTTACCCTCTTCTATTTTTGCGAAGTTCTCGACTTTTGCATTCGGATTGCCTACAATTTCTCCCTTTAGATAATCTGCAATTTGTTGGGCGGTAAAGGTCATCTGTTTTTTTATTATGGTTTAAGACTGCAAATTAACAAATAAAATTTTAACAGACAAAGTTATGTGTGCAGAAAATGATTATTAGCGATAAGTTTTGTAGAATAAAAAAAAACTTATACCTTTGCACTCACTTTTTCGGGATGTAGCTCAGTCCGGTTAGAGTACTCGTCTGGGGGGCGAGTGGTCGCTAGTTCGAATCTAGTCATCCCGACAAATTGAAAATAAGGCACTTGTGATGAAAATTGCAGGTGTCTTTTTCTATTTAGAAGAATCAAGAGATTTACAAGCGCTGTACATATAATCGTCCAATTTGAAACGCTTCACAAAGTTTTTCACAATCGGAATCATAGTTCGCCCTTCGTACTTCGAACCGTTAAACAGAGAATAAGCAAGCGGATAGCCGTCACGGCTTACTAAAAGCCCCAAAACAACCTGTGGCTGTGCGTGTTTTCCGTCTTTGGACCAACCTCGTTCGCGAAGTTCATCACTCTCGTCCGTTTCAAAATAAAGCGTGGTAACGTCATAAAAGACTAAACCTAAACTTGTCTTCTATCGTAGTGAGAGGCGTGAAACACAACGCCGGAAAAAGAATATAAAAATAAGCAAAGCCAATTTCGAAGACTCTTATCTCAAATATTGCGAAGCAAAACAATATTATTCAATTGGCACGATATACTTATTCCTGTTTTATTGCTATTTTTGCAAACACGAAATACACCTCGATGTAACTTATTCATGCACCACGCACGCTGAATACCCATGACATAGATACGATTTAGATTGGGAACACGTGACGGAGACGTTAAGAACGGCAAGCGGAATGTTGTTTAAGGTGTTAAGGAAAAGAGGCATAAAGCCGTCACTTGAAAGCTTTGAAAAATATCTAACACATAGATTTAAGTATAAAATGCAACATTTTTTAGTAAAAACGCAAAAAACTAAATTCAGTCATATTCTTTTTGTATCCGTTGTTTTGGGTTTGCTGCCTGCTGAATTTCGTGCGCAAACTGTTACCAAGTATCAACTCGACTTTGTGAATGACAACGATCTGTACACAAATATTTTACAAGACAGATATTATTCCAACGGATTGTTTATCAATTATCGGTGGACCGGAAAAAAAGATTTTCTTCAGAGCTATCAAAAAAAAGTATGGAGTATCGGGATAGGTCATCAAATATACCTCCCTTTCAAATCGCAGATTGATTCTCTCGCCGATGTTGACAGACCATTTGCCGCTTATTTGCACGCCAACGGCTCGTTGCGACTGTTCAAGAGTAATGAAACGTTTCATCGGGTAACGGTGCAGTTGGGAATTATGGGGCCGAGCGCAAGGGGTAAAGAGATACAGTTGATGTATCATGAAAGCATCGGTATTTTCCGTCCGAGAGGTTGGCAGTATCAGTTAAAAAATGAGTTTGGTATCAATGTTGTTTACGATTATTTAAAGTTGTTGCATCACTCAAAAAACCGCATGGTAGATGTGGGATTGCCTGCACAAGTGAGATTGGGAAATACATTTAGCGGAATAAGTGCCGGCGCATTGTTTAGGGTAGGGCAGCTGAATCCCTATCATTCATCCATATATACCGGTGGAAATCTCGCTTGCGAAGAGAGTGGTAAAAGTCGGTATGAGTACTATTTTTACGTTAAGCCCCAACTCGATTACGTGGCTTACGATGCTACTATTCAAGGTAGGATGTTCGGTAGTCGAGATCCGAATGCAATGTCCAAGAAAAATTTTGTTTACGAGACCACATTTGGAGCTGCCTTTTCTGCCAAAAACTGGGGTGTTAAGTTTGCTGCTCATTTTAGGACCAAAGATACGTATAGTCAGAGAAAACCTCACAGTTACGGATCGATAGGCGTAGAGCTGAGATTATAAAAATAGGATGTGACAATCCGATGAAAAATTAGAGAAGTTATTGGATGAAAATGCCGAATAGGTTGGTTGGAAACTCAATCGAATAATACGCGGCGGAAAGAGAGTAAACAAAAAAAGAAATGAAAATATGAAAGCTAAACAACGAAACTCAGATCAAATTCAATTTATGCGACAAGCCATCCGTTTGGCAACAGAAAACGTAACCAAAGAAGGCGGCCCTTTTGGAGCACTAATTGTGAAAAACGGCGAAGTAGTTGCTACCGGCGTCAATCGGGTAACAGATTCACTCGATCCCACGGCTCACGCTGAGGTATGCGCCATACGCGCCGCTTGCAAAACGTTGAACACATTCGATCTGCGCGGATGCGAAATATACAGTTCGTGCGAGCCGTGCCCCATGTGCCTGAGCGCCATCTATTGGGCGCGTATCGACAAATTATATTTCGCGGGCACCAAATACGACGCTGCCGAAGCAGGGTTTGACGACTCCTTTATCTACGACGAACTTGCCCGCCCTCAATCTGAACGCCAACTTCCGGTTGAGCACCTATTGCACGATGAAGCGATGGAAAGTTTCAACGCATGGCTACAGAATGAGAAAAAGATTGAATATTGAACTAACAAAATGCGGCATCGCTTAGTTAAGTTGTGTAACGATGATGGTTTTTGATAAATGTTTGTGTTCATTCTTACATGAATATAGTAAAATCTTACATCGAGAAATTGAATAAACAACTCAAAAAAATCTTACAAGTTATGAAAACTCAAAAAAACATTTCCGTATTATCGATATTATTATATACTAATGCGTTAGTTTTTGCTGTTTCTGCTCAGCAGACTAACAATAACTGCAAAGCTTACTTCCCTACCACCGTGGGAGCCACGCTCGAATATGCCGTTGACGATATTAAAAACAGCAACAAAGGTACTATCCGACAGACAGTTTTGGACGTGGTTGACTCCGGCAGCGGGCTGATAATAACTGCCCGGAGTGAGCGTATTGATGAGAATGATCGTGTTGATCAGAAAGGACAATACACTGTTTCGGGCGAAATAGAAATGCGTTGCGAAGACGGTGTCTTTTATACCGATGTACGCAGTTTGTTAGATAGCAAAACTTCTATGTATAAAGGCGGTGACAAGAAACTGTCGAGTGTGGATTTGCAGTTGCCTGTTCAGATGTCACCCGGGCAATCGTTACCCGATGCCGAGATTTCTATTGGTGCTGAAGTAGCCAATCTACCCGTACCTCCAATAACCATTTCTGTGGTAAATCGTAAGGTAATGACAGTGGAAAGCATTACAACTCCTGCCGGAACATTCGATTGTTATAAAGTTGAATGTGAACTGGAAATGCATCCCGTTGTAACGTCATATACACGTCTTGTGCAATGGATATCCGCCGGCGTGGGAACGGTTAAATCGGAAACATACGACGAAAACGGGAAATTGATAAGTAAAATGATATTGACCGGATTAAAAGAATGAAAACGTAATCTCCTTCTTTCAAAACAATAAATAATTAAACAACACAACAATATGCAACGGAAAGCAAACTTTAAAATCACTTTTGTTACAGTCGTCCTTGTACTTTGCTTTATTTCGCTCGGTAACAACGGACACGTTTACGCCCAAGAGAATCCGGACGTAATTCCTGTGAAGACGCGAGAAATTAAGAGAGGGCGTACGATTAATATTGCTAACGATGCGTTCTATGTGATTCTTACCGCCGAGAAAACTCCGGGTGAAACGATTGCACTTTCCCTGCAAGCGCTCGAAGGTTACGAAGACGATGTGTGGATAGATCTCAATAACAACAAACGGAAGGATGCCGGTGAAGAAGTGACCCGACTCGACAATGAGCGCGTTAATTATGATATTCAAGCACAATCGGTTACTGTTTATGGTAAAATTACTGAACTAAATTGCTCCGGAAATAACCTGACCGCGTTTACAACATCCACTTTTTCTTTTTTGGAAAAAATAGACTGTT
Organism: uncultured Petrimonas sp.; assembly: GCA_964557135.1. Taxonomy (GTDB): domain Bacteria; phylum Bacteroidota; class Bacteroidia; order Bacteroidales; family Dysgonomonadaceae; genus Petrimonas. Next base: position 45,507 of record CAZKZB010000016.1, read on the forward strand.
CTTCCAATCAACTTAAAGTCTTAGATGTAAGTCGCTGCAACCTACTGAAAGAATTGGCTTGCAATAATAATCGTCTTGTTTCACTGAAAATCGGTAAAATTAAAGCGCTTGAAAGATTAGACTGTTCCTATAATCGTCTTACATCGTTAAACGTGAGAGGAGTAGATACAATAGAGTGGATATTTAGCTCGGGCAATAATATGCAAAGAAAGCAAATGACTGCTTTGATTAAAAGTCTTCCTAATCGCAACGGGAGTACTCAGGGAAAACTAATAGTAAGTGAATCGTACAACGATGGAGCACAAAACAGTCTTACCAACGAGCAAGAAAAGATAACTGTCGGTAAAAATTGGGAAATAGTACAGTCCGATTAAAGTCACTATTCGCAAGTGCCGGTAGCCTATAAATAACAGACGGAGTAAATTTTTGTTACTCCGTCTATGAAATCTTATCGCTCACCAAGTGATTATAAATTGCTTGGTGAGGATTTCTGTTCCTCCCTGTCGAATTTTTTGTATAGCGGCTCCATGGGAATATACTCTGAGTCGTCCCACAACGTGCTGGTAATCATTAAGTCGGCACTGTAGCGGTTGCAAGCAATGGGCACGTTGTGAATGCGGCATTGGCGCAGAAGCATCATTATGTCGGCCTCGTGCGGTTGAGCATTCAGATCGTCTATAAGAAATACCGCCAAATCTATTTCCTTACGCACCACCATAGCAGCAATCTGGGCATCACCGCCCATGGGACCGGAGTTCATACAGGTAATATCGGGAAAAACACCCTCTGCATTCAACGCTTCGCGGACAAGTCCGCCTGTTGTTCCTGTACAAACCAAGTGATGTTTAGCTAAAAAATCGGAGTTGAAGATTACCCAGTCCACCATGTCAGCTTTTCGCTGATCGTGAGCGACTAAGGCTATAGTTAGTTTTGTTTTCATTTTGTCGTAAATGTTTTTTTGATTGTAATTTGTTGTTTTTCGATTTTTTCAAACCGTTATAAATTAGAACACGCCAAACGACTTTATGTTCGTCTGACGTGTTGTTCATCATTCGCCTAAGAATTTATTTTCAACTGAAATTATCAAAAATTAAATTCCGAAAAATTCTTTGATGGTCGAAATCTTTTTATCGGCTTCGGCTTCGGCTTGCGAAATTTCTTCGCGAGACGCAACATTGCCACCTCGTACTTCGATGTAAAATTTGATTTTCGGTTCTGTGCCCGAAGGGCGAATCGAAACTTTGGTGCCGTCTTCGGTAAAATATTGCAATACGTTAGATGTAGTGGGCATCTCAAGTGTAGTAACTTCGTTTTTCACAAAATCCACGCTCTCTAATTTTACGAAATCTTTTGAAAGTACCACGGGCGAACCGGCAAGTTCTTTGATGGGGTTTGCCCTGAAATTCCTCATCATGGCTTCAATTTCATCGGCTCCTTCTTTTCCCTTACGAACTAATGAGATACCTAATTCTTTGAAATATCCGTATTCTACATAGATGTCTTGCAGAAGTTGGTACAACGTTTTTCCGTTGTCTTTTGCCCATGCGGTAACCTCCGCAAACAGGGTACATGCCGATACCGAATCTTTGTCGCGCACGAAATCATCGGCTAAGAATCCGTAGCTTTCTTCACCTCCACCAATGTATTTTTTTACTCCCTCGTTTTTGCGGATAATTTCGGCAATCCACTTGAATCCGGTGTAGCAATCGAACATTTCGATACCCAATTTATCGGCAATTTTCTTCACCAATTCAGTTGTAACGATGGTTTTTACGATAAACTCCTTGCCTTTCAGCAATCCCTTTTCTTTGCGCTGTGCCATCAGGTAATAAATAAGCAGGAGCATAATCTGATTGCCGTTTAAAAGAATAAAATCTCCCTCTTCATCACGAACCGCAGCTCCAATCCTGTCGGCGTCGGGGTCAGTAGCCAACACAATATCGGCATCTGTTTCTATTCCCTTTTTTATGGCCAAATCGAGCGCTGCCGGCTCTTCAGGATTGGGTGAGATAACCGTGGGAAAATCGCCGCTGATGACATCTTGTTCCGGAACATTAATAATGTTGGTGAATCCTATAGCTTTTAATGCATCGGGAATCAGTTTTATGCCTGTTCCGTGGATTGGCGTGTAAACTATTTTTAAATCTTTCTGATTTTCAATGGCTTCCGGTGAAAGAACAAAGCTTTTCACTTTATCGATAAAGGCCTTGTCCATGTCTTTGCCGATAATTTCGATTAGCTCTTTATTGCCTTTGAATTTAATGTCTTCGATGGCCGAGATTCTGTTTACTTCGGCAATGATATTTTTATCGTGCGGTCCGAGAACTTGAGCGCCATCGTCCCAATAGGCTTTAAAACCGTTGTACTCTTTGGGGTTGTGCGATGCGGTAATCATAATCCCGCTCTGGCAGCCAAGTTTGCGAATGGCGTATGACACTTCGGGCGTTGGGCGTAAATCTTCGAACAAGAAAACTTTTACACCGTTGGCACTGAATATTTCGGCGGCAATTTCGGCAAACTTGCGGCTGTTGTTTCGGCAATCGTGCCCTATAACCACTTTAATTCGCTCCAAATCGGCAAATTCTTTCAACAGATAATTCGCAAGGCCTTGAGTTGCGGCGCCTACAGTATAAATATTCATCCGGTTGGTTCCCGCTCCCATAATGCCGCGAAGGCCACCGGTTCCAAATTCCAAATCACGGTAAAATGCGTCGATAAGCTGGCGTTTGTCTTCGCTTTCGAGCATTTGTCTCACTTCTTGTTTTGTTTCCGCGTCGTAGTTGCCTTCGAGCCACTGTTGGGCTTTATCGGTAACTTGAGCTAATAATGTTTCGTTGTCCATTATGATAATATTATTTAAACCCCTAAATCCCCATAAGGAAACTTGAACGAGGTTTGAGTGATTGTCGTTTGCTTATTGTTTTTGATTGTTAAGTTTTCTAATTGTAAATCTGAAATCAGATATCGAAAATCAAAAAATTTTACTCAACCGGCTGCACTTTATACTTATCGCCGGTTTGATTAATAACCTTTCGGTAAAATTCTTCAGAATAACCCGGACGGGTGGGCGACGCCGGCTGTCCGTACGGATTTCGTTTGAACTGTCCGTTTTCCTCTTTTTTAATTACTCCATCCAGATACTTAACCATTAAATATTGTCCCAGTTTCTTCCACTCCTGCAATCCGTCTTTTACCAATGAGTTACTGTAATTGGTCAAAAAATGAACCGCTTCGGCGGGAGATTGCTTGTACAAATCTACTGCTTTTTTTTCGATTTCGGGTTGTGATTCTTTGAATTTATTTTCCAAAGTTTGTTGCACTTTGTGCATATCTTCACTCATAGCGTTGTATCGGGTGTAAACCATGTTCGAAACCCAGTTATGTATCCAAAAAGCCGATGTTTCGGAATAGGTAAGCAAATCGCCGTTGCCAACTGCCATTTCTTCGGGTACGTTGTTGTGTCCGCAATAAATGGGATAATAAACGGTTTGCGCGGCGTCGTCGATACCGAACCACAATATTCCGCCAACCGGATTGGGAAGCCACGAGCGCATTTGTGCGATAAACGAAAACCCGGTTTGTTGTGTGGCAATCGGGCGCTCGTTACAATATTGAACCGAGTCAACCTCAAAAGTGAGCGGCGACCAGCGATAGGGCGAATTGAACGGGCCTGCGCCCACATCGAAACGCCAGTCGAGTTCTGTACCTTCGTAGTGGTCACGCATCATGCTTTGAATATCGTGCGCGCTGAGTTTTTTGTCGGGTTTAATGTATAGCGGCATAGGGTCGGTTGTTTTGCCCTGAGCGTAAGTCACGTATTTTCCCATATCTTTGTTTACTTGATTGAAAAATGACCAAACCCGTGCTTCGCAAAAGCGTAACGCTCCAAAATCGAGCGGCGCGTATGCCTGAGCAAAACTAAAATCGGCATCTTTGCCGGAAAAATAGCCTTTCTGTCTTGCAAACGAAATCACGTCGGGAGAGTATATGCAATTTTCGGGGTCGTTTAACGGGAATTGCTGAATGCGAGCCTGATTGGCGTGTGCCGATACACAATCGTCGGGAATGCGTACGGCTACCCAAACAGCGCCTTTATTGCCGACTCCTTTGCCAATCATTTCCATTACCCAAACCTCGTTGGGGTCGGCAATGGAAAAAGATTCTCCCGAACTGTAATAACCATGATTCTTAACCAAATCGGTCATTATCTTGATGGCTTCTCGGGCGGTTTTTGCGCGTTGCAAGGTGATGTAAATCAGACTTCCGTAATCCATTATTCCGGTAGAATCGCTGAGTTCAGGGCGTCCTCCAAAAGTGGTTTCACCAATAGCTACCTGGTATTCGTTCATATTGCCGATTACGTTGTAGGTTTGTAACGCTTGCGGAATTTCGCCCAAATATTTTCCGCTGTCCCATTCATACACTTTCAGCAAAGTTCCGGCAGGATATTTTGCCGCAGGCCAATGATATAGTTCGCCGTAAAGATTATACGAATCGGCAGAGTAGGAAATTAGCGTTGAGCCGTCGGCCGATGCTTTTTTCCCTACCAAAAAATTAGTGCAGGGATAGGTTAAAGTTGTCGCAAGTGCAAAAATAGCGATAATGGAAAAGATTTTTTTCATCTTACATATTGAATTTTAAAGTTTACAAAACGTAAAGATACTTCAAAAACCGAGAAAAAACCAAACTGTTTCCGTTATATTTCGCTTAATTTCAGGAAATCGTTTGAATTAGTACAAAATTTCGTTTACTTTTGTGGCACAGAATTATAGTTTGCCGGAGTTTATGGATTTTAGGAAAATAATGAAGATGAGAGTATTAAGCTTATCTGTCTATCAATTAGCAATTTTGATAGTTCTTATAGCCATGTTGTTTTTTTTCAGCGACAGCAGTATCTTGAAACGGGTAAAATACGAGAATGAAATTCGTGACCTGAAAACACAAATCGAATATTACCGAAATCAAACTGAAATTGATAAAGCCAAGTTAAACGAACTTCAATCTAACTTAGAAAATCTTGAAAAATTCGCCCGCGAAAACTACCTGATGAAAAAAGAAAACGAAGAGATTTTTGTTATCGAATAGCAAAACTTTGTGTGCTGCAAAAGTTTTCCGTAAAAAAGGATACTACTTCATTTATTTTATTAAATTTGTACAAAAAACCAATCAACGATATTTTGTTGTTTAGCAGTTAAACGAAAAATGCGTAATTCAAAGGAGATTATTTATCAAATTTCGGGTGTTTTAATTTTAATATCATCTGTATTGTATCTTTTTATCCCCACAATTGCACCATGGATTATGGCAATCTCAGTACTTGTATTCAGTGTAGTCACAGTATTGTCTCCTTATCCCGGAAAAAGTATTCGCGGAAAAAGGTTATTTAGTTTTCAGGTTTTTTCTTGCGTGTTGATGGTAGTTTCTACTTACCTAATGTTTGGAAACAACAATTTGTGGGCGTTATCGATGGTTATTGGAGCATTTCTTTTGCTTTATTCAGGAATAATGATTCCCAAAGAGCTTGAAAAAGAGAGTCGAAAGGGAAAAAATAGATAATTATTGGTTGGAAATATGAAAAGATTATTAATCTTAGATGATAACTTAACAATTTGCCTGATGCTTAAGTCGTGGCTGGTGAAGCAAAATTACAATGTAGATACAGCTACAAGCGTTGAGGAAGCAAAGCAAAAAGTTAAAAGTGAAGCCTACGATTTGATACTTTCTGATATCAGGATGCCCGAAGCGGACGGTTTTTCTTTCTTGTCGTGGATTCAAAAGTTTGATTCCGATATTTTGGTCATCATGATGACAGGGTACGCCGATATTGAAACGGCTGTAGAGTCTATGAAATCGGGAGCGGTGGATTATATTGCCAAACCTATTGAAGAAGAGAGCTTATACAAAAAGATTGCCGATGCTTTAAAAAGCCATGAAAATCAGAAAAAGTCTGAAAAAATTAGAGAATCGTTAATCAAGCCCCGAGGTGAGGTTTACATGAATATTTTCAGCAAGTTGAATGAGGTTATTCACAACGACTCCCATTTGCTTGTTATCGGTGAGCACGGAACAGGAAAAACTTCCGTTGCCCATCATATTTTCAACAGAAGCGGGATAGACTCGAGGCCACTTATAACAATCGATTTAGAACCTCAATCGGTGAATGTGAACGGTGGTCGCGGAACATATGAGCAGTTTTTTTTAAATGCGCTTGAAAAAGCTAAAGGTGGATTGCTGCTGATTAAAAATCTTCAGAAGACCGATATAAACTTCCAGACCCTGTTGATAAAAGCTCTTTCGACGCAAAAAAAAGACGATGATTTTATTCAGATTATCATAACCACCAGAGAGAAAAAGGAGCAACTGAGTTCGATTCTTCTTCCTAAATTAGCCGATTTACTCTTGAAGTCTTATATTGAGCTCCCCACTTTGCAAGGAAATAAAGAGGTGATTTTGTTTTACGCCCAACATTTTCTCGAAATGGCGAATAAAGAGTTGGACAAGAAAATAAAAAAAATAGACGACGAAGTACTGGAAGATTTTTTCAGACATCCGTGGAACGGAAACATTCAGGAACTGAAGAACATGATTTTCAAAGCCATACTTTTGTCGGAAGGCAATACGGTTTCAAGTGCAATTCTCCCCATACTGTTCAAGAATCTTACCGAAGAGGAGGTTGAGTCGATACAGCCGCAGAAACAAGATATTGAAGGGTTAAAAAAAGAAAATTACGAAAAAGAAAAAATAACCGAAGCACTTGAAATCGCCAAAGGAAACAAAACCTTGGCCGCCTCAATACTCAATATTGATAGAAAAACCTTATACAACAAAATAAAACTTTATAACGTAGAGGTAAATTAAGTAAAGCTTGAGGAAAATTCGCCCAACATTGATTCATAGGCTATTTGCCAATCGCTAATTGCACAAAGAGTAACTTAATATTTCAATTTCACTAAACATCTCATTTTAATTGAATGGAGTTATCCGAATCACGCTCTGCAGTAAAATATGTGGTATTTATAGGCTATATATTGGTTGTAGCCATAATGATTGTGGGATTGTTGGCCCTTAATCGAAATCTTGTTAAATTTTCGGAAGCAAGAATTCATAATGAGGATTTAACAGAACTCATCATTGTGGGCAATGTCATTAATCGGTTATACGAGGTTGAAGGTACACAAAATTTATTTACCCCAGAAAGTGCAATAGACTACTTCACCCGTTACAACTCCATACGTCCTGAAATCACCTTTAAGCTCGACTCATTAAAACAGCTGTCAAAAGATTCATTACGGATAATAAAACTCGACAGTATTGAAGTTTTATTGACCGAAAAAGAAGAGAATCTTCGTGCGATTGCGGTGTTGTTAGATTCAATTAGCCGAGCTCCCGGAATTACACGTGAAACTGTTAGTACGTTTGTTCCCAGAAATTTGAACGCTCAGATTGAGAAGTACTTGCAGGAGAAAAGTCTTGGAAACGAGCCGGTTGACGAGAGTGACACCACGGTTATAAAAGGTGAACAACGGGGACTTTTCAGGAGAATTGGAGACGCCATAAGGGGAAGAGAGGATTCAACCGTTATCATTCAAAACCGCCCCGGTGTGACAGCCGTTTCGCGCGACAATATAAAATTAGTGATTGATACGGTCGTCAACATGGTGAGATATTCCGAGCGAATTAATCTCGAGAACCAACGTAAATTTCAAGCTGCATTGCTTGAGCGACAATCGTCGATGAGTAATACCAATCATTTGCTGACTGCCAGAATAGATGATTTGTTGAAATCTATTGAGAAGGAGGAAATTGACAAGTCTATAAAACTCATCGAAGAAAAAGACGCTACACTCAACAGGTCTTCCAGAATTGTGTTCGGTGTTTCTTTGTTAGCGATATTAATCGCATTGATTTTCGGGTTATTATTCTTGATAGATATTAACCGAAGTCAAAAATACAGAAAACGCTTAGAGGAATCCAACAAGCGAATTAAGCAGTTATTGAAGTCGCGCGAAAAGCTGATGTTATCCATTTCGCACGATATAAAGGCGCCTATGAGTTCTATTTTGGGTTACATAGAATTGATGGAGTCCGGAGCAGATGAAAACAGTCGGGAAATGTACCTGACGAACATGAAAAAATCGAGCGACCATATCTTGCAATTAGTGACCAATTTGCTCGATTACCAAAAGATAGAATCCGGCAACTGGTCGCGCAAAGAGATGAATTTCAACGTGTTTGAATTGGTCGAAAGTACGGCAAACAGTTTCAAGCCGATAGCTGAAAAGAAGCAACTTACGTATCGGGTGTTCAATCGGGTTTCCGATAAACTTTTTGCTTTTGGCGATCCGTTCATGATTCGTGAAATATATTCTAATCTCATTTCGAATGCCATAAAATACACTCCGCGGGGGAGCATTGATGTTTTTGTGGAGTCGGTAACCGAAAGAAATAATACGATTCTAAAATTCTCCGTAAAAGATACGGGATTAGGCATTAGTAAAGAGCATCGGGAGTATATTTTTCAGGAATTCACGCAGATAAAACCGGAGAAAATAGAACAGCACACAGAAGGAAGCGGACTTGGCTTGGCCATAACAAAGGGTTTGATTGATGAATTGGGCGGAAAAATAAGATTACAGTCCGAGGAAAGAAAAGGCTCTGAATTCTTTGTTGAAATTCCGCTCGAAACATCCCGGTCGATGGAAGCTGTGAGCCCGAAAGAAGATTATCCCGATTTTGATATTAAAAACATATCTGTACTTGCCGTGGACGATGATCCCATCCAGCTGACAATGATGAAGGAGATGTTTAAGCTGAAAAAAATAAATGTTGTTACGGAAGTTAATCCCGAAAACGTATTAAACATTCTAAAAAACAACTTTTTCGATGTGATATTTCTCGACATTCAAATGCCTCGTATGAATGGATTCACGCTTGTGAAACGTATGTTGGATTCGGGATTGCTCCAATCGAAATCGACTCCTATAATTGCTCTGTCGGCAAAATCGGGTTTATCGTCGCTGGATTTTCAAAAATCGGGGTTTACTGATTTCCTGAATAAACCTTTTACTTCCGAAGAACTTTTTAGCTTAGTAAACAAGTATTTAAGACTTAAACCGGCTGCCGCTAAGAGCAAATCCGGAAAGCCTAAAGGTGTTTCCGCGCTCATTCATGTTGTAAAAGACGATAAAACAAGCTCGCTGGAAATATTGAAAGCGTTTGTGCGAGATACACAGAAAACCAACCATGAGATGCAAAAGAGTTTTGAGAAAAATGATTTAGACAGTGCATCGCATTTCGCCCACAAAATGCTGCCGCTTTTTAAAATGATGGGTGATGAAGAATTATCGGATATTTTGCTAAGATTAGACCACAAAAAACCGGTTACGGAAGACGAGAAAAACAGAGCCGTCGAAGAAATACATCGTTACGTTAAGGAGGCAAAAATACTAATAACCGAAATAGAAAACACCTAATCCGATGAAACCGGAAAAGATTGCAAAGTATAAGCGTTACCTGCTATTGGAGAGAGGGTTGTCGGCAAACAGCATCAACGCCTATATGACCGATTTACAGAAGTTAGTTGATTTCGCCGAAAGCAGAAATTTAAATGAAAAACAGATAAAACTTTCGCATCTCGAAGAGTTTCTTGCTCATTTGCACGACCAAGGATTGAAAGCACGGTCAATGGCGCGGGTTATTTCAGGAATAAAATCGTTTTTTCATTTTCTTGTTCTTGATGATTTTATCAAAGAAAATCCGGCGCAACTTTTGGAAGCTCCTAAAATCGGACTAAAACTTCCGATAGTGCTTTCCGTGGAAGAAATTGATTCCATTTTAAGCGCAATCGATGTTTCCACAGCCGAAGGCACGCGCAATTACGCCATCATAGAAACGCTTTACAGTTGCGGGCTGCGCGTATCGGAACTCACGAACCTGAAATTCTCAGATCTTTTTTTCGACGAGGGATTTATTCGCGTGCAAGGCAAAGGCAGCAAGCAGCGTTTAGTTCCGATATCCGATACGGCAATCCGAAAAATAAAGAACTATTTGCAGTATCGCAGTCAGCAAATCGTAAAAAAAGGCAACGAAGACATTGTTTTTCTCAGCACAAAAGGAAAGGGCATCGGGCGTGGTATTTCCAGAACAATGGTTTTTAACATTACACGACAATATGCCGAGGACGCAGGAATAAACAAAGAGATTAGTCCGCACGTTTTCCGCCACTCGTTTGCCACGCATCTGTTGGAGCGTGGAGCCAATATTCGGGTAATTCAAGAGATGCTGGGACATGAAAAAATAACGACCACCGAAATTTATACGCACATCGACCGAAGCTTCCTGCGGCAAGAAATCATAGAGCATCATCCAAGGAATAAAATGTAGATACGAGGCGTGTCAAGTCTCTGTGGTTTTTTCAACAAAACCTTTAAAATTTGAAGGGTCAAGTCCTTTCGAAACAGATATTTTTGTATATTTGCTAATTAATCCGAAACATATAAAAAATAAATAAATTCACGCCCTATGAAATTTGTAGTATCAAGTGCAACATTGTTGAACCACCTGCAAGCAATCAGCCGTGTTATCAATTCCAAAAACACTTTACCTATCTTGGATTGTTTCCTTCTGGATTTAGACGGCAATGTATTGACTCTTACAGCCGCCGACAATGAAACCCGATTGGAAACGAAAGTTGAAGTAAATAGCTCCGAAGGTTCGGGCAGTCTGGCCATTAACGCCAAAAACCTACTGGATCCGCTGCGCGAACTTCCCGACCAGCCGCTCACGTTTGATGTGAACGACGAAACGCTGGAAGTCTATATTTACTACCACAACGGGAAGTATAACTTTGTGGGCCTTAAAAGCGATGAATATCCCCAACCCAAGGAACTGAAAGAGTCGGCAATGGGGCTTAGCATTCCGGCTGAAACACTGTATAACGGAATCAACAGAACCGTTTTTGCTACCGCCGACGACGAACTTCGTCCGGTGATGAACGGTATCTATTTCGATATCACTGCCGATGATTTAACTTTCGTGGCTTCCGACGGACATAAGCTGGTGCGAATGACACACACGGATGTGAAAGGCGACGGTAGATCATCGTTTATTTTGCCGAAAAAACCGGCCAATCTGCTCAAATCGCTTCTTCCAAGGGAAAGCGGAACGGTTGAAGTGAAATTCGACGAAAACAATGCTTATATTACCATGTCGAATTTCGTGATGATTTGTCGTTTCGTGGAAGGACGTTACCCCAACTACAACTCGGTAATTCCGCAAAACAACCCCAACAATGTTACGCTCGACAGACTGGCGCTGCTCAACGCCCTGAAACGCGTGAGCGTATTTTCAAATCCTGCCAGCAGTTTGGTGAAACTCCAAATGTCGGAAGACAAAATTGTGGTTTCGGCACAAGATATCGATTTCCTGACCTCGGCCGAAGAAATTATTCCTTGTCAATACAACGGAAACGTTATGAGCATTGGCTTTAAAGCCGTTTTTCTGATAGATATACTAAACAACATCCCTTCCACCGACGTCAAGATAGAGCTTTCCGATCCCTCACGTGCAGGAATTATCGTTCCGGTAGAAAACGAGGAAAACGAAGATATGCTCACGCTGCTGATGCCGATGATGCTGAATGATTGATGGAGATGTGGGATGTTGGGTGACGGATGACCGGTGATCGGTGACCGATGACCGATGACGGAAGACTAATCTTTTTGCCTAAATGCCTTGCTATTAGAATCTTAGCTCTCTAAAAGATAAGTTTTGACGAATAATTATATTTTCATAACTCCTCACCGCTTCGGCGGTACTCCTCTTATTTTAAGATAACGGATGGGTTATGTTTCTTAATATTTTTTGAACGCAAACCCGTTCTGGAATGCCTGGTATTTAATAACAATAAAAAAATGACTCTAAACCTCAAAAATCCCTTGGTTTTCTTCGATTTGGAAACCACGGGAATAAATATTTCCAAAGACAGAATTGTTGAAATTTCGCTGCTGAAAGTTCATCCAAACGGTAAAGAAGAGATAAAAACAAGACGCATCAATCCCGAAATGCCCATTCCGCCGCAGTCGACTGCTATTCACGGAATTACCGATGAGGACGTGAAAGATTGTCCTACATTCAGGCAAGTGGCAAAATCGCTGGCCGATATTTTGGAAGGGTGCGATATCGCGGGATTTAACTCCAGCCGATTCGATGTGCCGATGCTTTCGGAAGAATTTTTGCGCGCCGGAGTGGATTTCGACCCCAGCAAGCGCAAATTTGTGGATGTGCAGATTATTTTCCACAAAAAGGAGCCGCGCACACTCGAAGCAGCCTATAGGTTCTATTGCGATAAAGAGTTGGAAGACGCTCACTCTGCCGAAGCCGATACCCGCGCCACATACGAGGTGTTGAAATCGCAACTGAAACATTATGACGATTTGGAAAACGATATCGAATTTTTGTCGAAAGAGTTTTCCAGTTTCAACAACAATGTGGATTTTGCCGGCCGTATGATTTTCGATGAAAAGGGCGTTGAAGTGTTCAATTTTGGTAAACACAAGGGTAAACCTGTTTCTCAGGTGCTTCGCGATGAGCCCAGCTATTACAGTTGGATGATGGATGGCGATTTTCCGCTCAATACCAAGCAGGCGCTTACGAAAATCAGGCTTCGGGAAATGAATGGGTAGCCGGAGGTAATTAGTAAATGATAATTACTAATTAGAGGTTCTTTGCTCCTTGTTCCTTGTTCCTTGTTCCTTGTTCTTTGTTCTTTGTTCTTTGTTCTTTGTTCTTTTTCAACTGCTTACTCCACTTTATGAAATTCCACTACTGGCTTTTATTATTATCGATTCCTTTTCTTTTCTCTTTCTGCGGAAAAGGAAAAGCCGAAACAACCGAAACGGTAAAAATCGCGCACGGTGTTCCGCTTGTGCGCAAACAGCGTTTCACGGGAAATTACAACAGGGAGTTCAACGATTTGCAGGATGCACACCTTCCGGCAGCCATTGCCAATGGAATTTCGCCCATGTCATCGCGCAGCGATACGTTGAAGTTGAAAAATGAATTAGTGCGCCTGCCCGATGCGTTGGAACTCTACAAAATGCACGACATCACGCACTCCATTCCTTTTTTGGTTCCATCGGCGGCGCAGCTTTTTATCGATATTGCCCAAAACTTTCGCGATTCGCTTTACAGCAAAGAACTGCCGCTTTACCGGCTCTATTTAACCAGCATCCTTCGCACCGATGATGACCTTTCTACGCTGACCAAAAGAAATATCAACGCGAGTGAAAATTCCACCCATCGTTACGGAACCACTTTTGATGTGTCGTGGAAGCGCTTCGACCAAGTAATCCCCGATACCCTTCGCCAAGTTCCACCCGAACGCTTGAAATTGGTTCTGGCGCAAGTACTCTTCGATTTACGAAAGCAAGACCGCTGTTACGTGAAGCATGAACGCAAACAGGCGTACTTTCATATAACGGTGCGGTGAAAAATATAAATTCGTTTGTAATCGTTTAAACGACTCAATTATGAAAAATGCAATCGCTCTTCTGCTCATTGGCTTCGGATTGCTCACATCAAGCTGCACTACTTATTATTTTTCGACAGTAGATTCATACCAGAATCGCATTCGATCGACTGAAAACGGATATTTTTCGACAGAGAAGAACGATATTGTTGTTACGTACTCTTTTAAGGAGTTGGGAGGTAAAGTAATTTACGATGTGTACAATGCTTCCGATGACCCGCTGTTTATCGATTTGAGCAAGTCTACGCTAATTGCCGAAGACTATGCCGTTCAGCATTCCGAAAACACTTTGAGTTTCAACGAACCGGAAGAGTTTATCGAAAACATCGCGGATGAAATCTCAACCGATACATCCCTGACTTCTGCCGGTGACTTTTTCGGGAAAACTACTCAGTCGCAAGGCAAATTGTTTATCCCGCCTCATTCGAGAACCAATTTTTCGCCGGTTTCGTTATACGACCTCTATAATATGCGTTTGCCAAAGCAGATTTATGAAAAAGTGAGAGTCGGAGAGAGTGAAGTTCGGGCGGCTTTGTTCTCCCCCGAAAATTCACCGCTTATGTTTCGAACTTACCTTACGGTAGTTAACGACAAAGATAAATCGGAGACTGTTTTCGAAGATATTTTTTACGTGTCGCGTGCCTATCGGACAACAAGTTCGAATGCCGTTTTAATGAGAAATGTAAAACAGCGGGGCGATATCTATTATTTCTCGGAGACGAACGAAACAGCCAGGTTGTTGGGTTGGACAGCTGTTGGAATTGCGACGGTTGTGGGTGCAATAGCACTGGGCGAAGCTGAAATTGTTGAAGATATTTCTTATTAACTGACACACTATGAAGCGATTTTTTATCACTCTCGCATACAACGGAAAAAACTACGTGGGTTGGCAAATTCAGCCCAACGGCATTAGTGTGCAGCAAGTATTGCAGGAGGCGCTGTCGACTATTTTGCGTGAGCAAATTGAAGTGGTGGGAGCGGGGAGAACGGATGCCGGCGTTCACGCCCGTGAAATGACGGCGCATTTCGATTTTTCGGGAGCAGGTTTTGATAACGAAGAATTGACCAAAAAACTAAACGGTTTTCTGCCCAAGGATATTGCCGTTCATTCCATTCGCCAAGTTACGCCCGATGCGCATGCCCGATTCTCGGCAACTATGCGCACTTACAAATATTACGTGACAACGGAGAAAGACCCGTTTTTGCACGATTTCAGTTGCCGGGTGTTTTTTCAACCCGATATCGATGCCATGAACGCTCTTTGCGATGTGTTGAAAGAGTACGAAGATTTTACCAGTTTCAGCAAACTGCATACCGATGTGAAAACCAACAACTGCCGTATCCATCAGGCCTGTTGGGAACAAGACGGCACTCGCTTCACTTTTACCATTACTGCCGATCGTTTCCTTCGGAATATGGTACGCGCCATTGTGGGCACGCTCCTCGAAGCCGGTCGCGGAAAATTGGACGAACGCGGGCTGCGCCGCATTATCGAAGCCAAAAACCGCGGGCTTGCCGGTACATCCGCCCCGGGACACGCGCTGTTTCTGCACGAAGTAAGTTATCCGGAAGATATTTGGGTGTAGAACACTGCGGATATCACTTTATCCTTAAATTTTTAGGTTCGGGTAGCGGAACAAACTCTTTGTCATCGTTTGGAATTTTAGGGAAAGCATCCAAATTCTGATTTTTCCAATTCTCTTTGGCTTTTTCCAATACATTTTTATCGGAATGGGCGAAATTCCAAAACATATAACGCTCTTCTTCAAAAGGCTCGCCTCCAAAAAGATAAAGTGTAGTTTCGCCGTTGGTTTCAAACTCGCACAGTGAAGCGTTCTTCGCTATCAGCATTTGTTTGCCGCCGTAGTTGTTATCCTCAATTTTTACGCTGCCTTCTAAAACATACATTCCCACTTCACCGAAAAGCTTGTCGCCAATGTTTATCTTTTTAGCCGTTTGAGTCTTAATTTCAACAAAGTATAAAGGACTGAAGACAGGGACAGGCGACTTTTTTCCGTCGATTTCACCGGCAATCAGTTTGTACGTCACGTCGTTTTCCGTCCAAGTCGGAATATCGTTTTTGCCGAAATGATAAAAAGAGGGGTCGCTTTGTTCCAACTCTTTGGGCATTCCCACCCAAATCTGAAATCCGTGCAGGCTCTTCTCCTGTTTTCTTAAATACTCAGGAGTTCTCTCGGAATGCACAATGCCTTTGCCAGCCGTCATCCAATTGACTTCGCCGGGCTTAATTTCTATGGCATTTCCTAAGCTGTCTCTATGAAATATGGCGCCATCAAAGAGATAGGTAAGCGTGGAGAGTCCGATGTGCGGATGCGGCGGAACGTCTAAGTTTTGATGTCCTTCAAGACGAGCCGGCCCCATGTGGTCGATAAATAAGAAGGGACCAACCGCTCTTTTTTGGCGAAACGGAAGAATCCTGCCAACCATGAAATTACCGATATCGGCTGCTCTTTCTTCAATAATAAGTCCGATGTTTGATTGCATATTCTATGAGTTTAAGTTTAGTAAATACCGTAAGCGCGGCGTTATTGATTATAGTTTTCGCTTGTTGCCTTCAATGGCTATGAACTCCGGTAAATATTCGGAAGTACATCCTTCCGATACCAATTTCCCTTTGTAAAGACCGGTTTTTTCTCCAAGCGCGACACAACGCTCGCGGTATTTTTTGTCGTAAACGCCAATCCAGCCCGCGGTAAAATTCATGGCCCATTGCACTTCCGGCTCTTCTTTTTCGATTCGGTTTTCGATTTTAGACAACAACTCTCCATTGTTTGACGGTGGAGTCTGTCCCACCCAGCGCAACCGACCTTGATAATACCAGAAAATTCTTCTTTGAAGCGATGAGGAACTGTTTTCCCAAGACTCCATCAGAGCCATCGTTTTCTTGTCTTTGGACAGTTGATTGGCCATCAGCCAATCGATTAATTGAAGTCTTTCGTTTTCTTTGTGTTGTTTTATGTCTTTATCTAATTTGTCTATAAACTCTTGCGAAAGCTGCTTTTTGTCCATAATCAGAATGGCTAACTGGCGGGCTAAGTATTTGCCTGTTGCCCATAGTTCCAGAGCTAAACCATGGTCTTTCTTAATATCCTTCGCAACTTTTCTTAGGTCACCTAATTTGGTGCTGTCGTTTATTTGATTCAGGATGTTTTGGGTTGTTGGGGATTTCATGTTTGTTGGGGTTGATGATTGAGGGGTGAGAGGTCAGAGTCGTATGTAGCAGGTTAGAAAATGCGAAAACTTGTTGATTTTAGCACAAAGGCCCAAACGAAGCTGTTTAGTTTATCTTGAAAAACCCGCCTTCTTTGAAGGTGGTAATGTTCTTTTAGTAGTAAAATAGAAACACCTACCTTCAATCTATATTGTCTCATACACGATGTTATAGCATTGTGATTTTAATTCCTTCTGTCTTTTATTGCTCTATCGAGTGTAAGCTATTTGACTTCTATTGCTTTCCATCCCCATTCATTTTTCTTTTTGTTGAAAGATAGTATTGCTCTTCCCTTTACCGGCTGACCGTCAGTGAGCTTACTTTCTTCAACAATTTTAGGTTCAAGAAAGATATCCTCCATAAATCCAAAGTTCTGTGGAGAAATTATCTTTATTGTTCCTTCAAAATCTTTTATTGCATCAGATTTCTCATTTGAGGCGGCTTTTTTAGCAGTCAGGATTTTATAAAAACCATTTTGTCCGTCTCCATTAAAGCGAACATTTAGAAGGTCGCCAATTTGTGGTTTAATCAAATTGCCAGAATAATTGAAGAATCCAAATTTTCGCTTATCCTTCACAAAATTCAACATACTCTTGTTTTCGTTCACAAACTCAACTGCAATTATTTCTTCGGGTATGTCCTGAAACAATATTTCTTCTGCCTGCTTGATGTGATTTGAATACAAATCTTGGTTATCCTTTTTAGCTGTGGCAGATTTATACCACTCTTGTTCTGTCCATTGCACTATTTGGTT
>CAZKZB010000017.1:0-58846 GCA_964557135.1 uncultured Petrimonas sp.
GTGATGTTGCTGTAAATTAAGCATATAATAAACTGTTCAAGATAATCTCTATTCTTGAAAAATAATATTAGAATTATTTTGTCGTTTGCACCCACAGATGGACAGTTTTTCCGCTGTTTTTTGCGACACGTTATTTCTTGTGCCGTTTCGTCGATCAGAAGTAAAGCGCAGCTTTAACCCTAAAATCACGTTGTTAATTGCTAATTGAATTTTAGCATTTACCTTCTGATTCTGATTTGCAGTGCGTTTTCAATCGGCTTTTCGCTCAGCAAAATCAGATAACCTCCGCCACCGGCGCCGCTGAGCTTCCATCCATTAACCCTATTTTTATAAATTTCTATCTGCTCCAATATTTCAGGAGTTAACATATTGGGGAACATCGCGATTTGTGCTTCAAAACTATCTACCATCGCTCTTCCCGCGTTGACGATGTCTTTCTTTTTAATCGCTTCCCAGCATTTATCTGCTGCCGTGCTCAAACGTTGAGCATCTGTTGGTGTAATCTTTGTAGCAGCCAGTACGTCGTATGATTTCTTGCGCGGCAAAAGCGGAACAACCCACAGATTTTTCTCAATCCATTGGAGTATATCTTCATCCAATATATTTTCGATGGAAGAGGGCCAAAAATCGCCTTCGTAATAAAACCGATTAAGTCCGGGAATAGTTATTCCCAGCGCGTCTTGCGAACCACTCACGTATTTTGTTCCCGGAGGATTCTCGAAACAAAACAGCGTTTTTGCTAATTTTTCTTTATCTCCCTCAGGGATACTGGTTTGCCAAAGCTCAACGGCTCTGTTGCGGCTGCTGGTTGCCATTCCGCTGCGATGATTAAACTCATAATCGGGTTCGATACATACAGTAAGCACTGCCCCCGAAGCGTGTTTGCTGACATAAGGTTGATCGAGCCAGCCGCCTGCCAAATCGATGCGGTAAGGGATGTTGCACTCTTTGCGTAGAGCGGTGGTGGAGCGTGCAGGAAGGTTTCCGTGAGGAATACGCTGGCTCACAACATATTCAATGCTCAATTCCTTGCACAATTCTTCTTTGGCGGGCGTATGTCCATCGGTGTTTACGAAGAAGATATCAGGTTTAAGTTGTCTCAGTTCATTTTCAAAGTCCAGCAATCCGTTGCCCGAATTTATCCAAGCATCTTTTACCGCTTTCAACGCTTTGACCATATAGAGCCGTTCGGCATCGGAATTGACCGTCTTTCGTGCCTTCAACTCGGCAATGGTCTTGTCGGAGCCAATTCCTACATATAAATCACCATATGTAGCGGCTTCTTCAAAAAATGCCACGTGTCCGCTGTGCAGCATATCGTAGCAACCGGAAACGAATACTTTTTTTACACTAATTTTACTCTGTTGTTCCATTTCTAATCCAAGCCTGTCGGGTTTTCATTTGCAAAGTAAAACAAAAAAGTGAGAATACCGTCGTTTTGATACTCTCACTTTCATTCGCAAGTGTGGTTGTATCAAAAGTATTCCTGCAGTTTCATTTTGTCATTGCCTAAGGGCGAATCTTCGATTTCTGAACGCAGAGAAGAATCTATTCGTCACAATTATAGATACTTCATTTCTCCGCCAATCGGCGGATCCATTCAGCATGACAATTTGATAGTAGGCTTTGCTTTTGAGACAGCCTTATTATGATTTTCTACTCAATTTCAACGATCTGCTTTTTTTCTTACCCGATTTTTTCTTTCCATAACCGTAACCGTATCCGTAACTATGTCCATAGCCATAACCACGTTGAAAATCTTTCACATCATTCACCACTAAAAGCATGTTGTTTAGTTTATTGTTTTTCATCAAGTCGTTAGCATACATCAAGTTACTTTTACCCGAGTAGTTGGAACGCACCATATACATCGTAGCATCAGATATTCGGTTGATAACCAAGGTGTCGGTTACCTGACTGACCGGAGCAGAGTCGATGATTATAAAGTCGAACTCTTCTCTGAGCCGTGCTATAGCTTTGTCTAATGTGGGTCTTGCTAACAATTCAGCCGGATTGGGCGGAATAGGTCCGGCCGGAAGAACAAACAAGTTGTCGGAGATTTTGGACGGAAAAATAAGATTGTCGATATCCTTCTCGAATCCCGACAGGAAGTTTGTCAGCCCATTCTTGGTTTCAATATTCATATATTCCCTTATGCGGGGAATTCGAAGGTCCATACCTACTAACAATACCCTTTTATTCAATAACGACAAACTGATGGCTGTATTGATGGCAACAAACGTCTTTCCTTCTCCCGAAACAGTGGAAGTTAAAATAACCACCTTATTCTCGGCGCCTAACGTAAGCATCAGGTTCGTTCGCAACATTCTAAATGCTTCATTCACTTCGGATGTGTCGTTCTCATTTACGGCAATATTTTCTCCTTCCGGATGCGAAGGAATTTCGCCTAAAAGAGGCACTTTCGATAACCTCTTGACGTCTGCCAGCGTTCTGATTCTGAATTGGAGTAACTCGAGCAAGAATATAAACGCGGCAGGAATTGCTAAGCCAATCAAAAGAGCGGCTAAAAGAATCAGTTGGGTATTTGGAAACACCTTTCCCGCCATCATAGGCTCGTTCAGCACCTTAGCCGTGTTTGAAGTAGCTGCTAAGGCCAAAGCGTTTTCTTCGCGTTTTTGGAGCAACAACAGAAACAGGTTTTGTTTAATTTGCTGTTCACGGGTTAAATCCACGAATTCACGTTCTTGAGTCGGCATACTGCCTAATCTTCCGCCGTAAATATTTGCTTGGTTGCGGGCATCTCTCCGCTGAATGGCCAACCCTTGCTGAACACTGCTGATGGACGAGTTTATATTGGAGCGCAGTCCCGATATTTGTTCGTCTATTCTTTTCATTGCCGGGTTTTCATCGGTCATGCTTTGCGACATCCGCTCTCTTTCTATCAATAGCCGATTGTACTCGTTTGCCGTTGCAACCAACGTAGGGTCGTTAATGCCGATGTTGCTTGGGATAGGTTTGTTCTCATTAGAGGGGTCATTTACGTATCCATCCAACGATCGTACTACGTTTAATTGGGTCTCTACCTGAACTAATTGTTGTTCGTATTGGCTTCCCATTTGAATGTTTTTCTGCAAATCCGCTTGCATATCGGTCAATCGTTGAGATTGCTTATATCGCTGTACGCTTTCATCGGCTGCACTCAATTCTTTATCTATAATGGCGATACGCTCGTTGATAAATTCCTGCGTATTCCGCGCTTCCATGTTCTTGTCTTCTATCATCTCGTTGTTATACACGTCAACAAGCATTCTTAAAAAATCTTTCCCTTTCTCGGGATATGGAGTTTTAAAGGAGAGTTGTAGAACTGACGATCTCATTTCCTTAGGTTCAATTTTTAGGCTGCCGCGATAATGACCAATTACATCATCGGGTCTTTGAATTGTTACGTTCAGAGGCTGGCTAAGGGTGCCTCTACTGTCTCTGCGGGTAAAGCTAATGTTCCCAAACTTCGTACTCAGCAACGCCGGGAGACCTTTAAAAGTTGTATCCACAGGTACGCCTCCGATAATTCCGTTCACTTGCAAAACATTGCTTGCCGTGAGTTGCATGCTGAAATTGATGTTTTGCGGTAAATCATCCAAGTCTCCCTGCTCCATACTCACAACAACCGGACTGCCGGTATAAAGGTCTGTATCTTTAATTCTTCCTTCCGCGATGTAAGATGTGTGAAGATTCAATCTGTTGATCGTGGAGCGAACAATGTTTCTGGACTTCATCACTTCCGTTTCATCGTTCACGTTATCCACGGCCCCGATCATTGAAATCTCTTCCATAGTATAAGGAGCCGTATTCCTGGCGGAGCGCACGTCTTTTAGCTTAACGCTCGATGCGATATTATAAACCGGTGTTGAATAGCGAAGGTAAACAAACGCAGCTCCCAACGCTAAAATAATACACAACACGAACCAATACCAATACTTTATAAATCTCCCGATTAACTCCAGTATCTGTATAGAGTTGGTTTCCGTCTCAGTAAATGCACTCAGTTTATTGTCTAAGGGATTGTCTATCATATTATCAAAAAAATTACCTGGAGAGTCTTAAAATATTCATAACTAAAGCCGCAACTGAAACGGTAATGGAAATCCCGCTCATCCACAATGACGTAATATTCCCGATTTGTGCATTTTGAGCCTTTACTTTATTGGGCTCAACATACACCACATCGTTTTGTTGCAGGTAATAATCGGGCTGGAAGATAATATACGGATCGTTCATATTTAATTGAAAAATCTTTTTGTTCCCTTCCGCGTCTTCCCGAATAACTTTTACGTTATCTCTTTTTCCGTAAATGGTCATATCGCCTGCCATGGCTAATGCCTCCAAAATATTTATTTTTTCCTGCGTAACTGTAAATGTACCCGGACTGGCAACTTCTCCCAAAACGGCTATTTTATAATTCCCGAACTTTACAACTACCAACGGCTCCTCTTTAATATAGGGCTTCAGCAATCCTTTTATTTTTTCTTCCGCTTCCCTGTTGGTAAGGCCTTTTAAGGTGATCATCCCAATAACAGGGAAACTAACTTGTCCCTTATTATCAACTAAATAGGTGTTAAGCCGCGCTTGAGTATTTAAAGCTGTATTTTCTGTAGAGGAACTTGCTACCGGCACGGTGACGTTAAATGGCCTCGACGCTTCCGGGTCTTCGGTGGTTACCGTAATGGTTAGTATATCTTTTGGCATAATTCGTGCATCGTACATGGGAGCTACCTGTTTAAGGTAATCGTGCGATGATAACTTTTCGGAACCTTGTAAATAAGCGACATTTTTTGACGATCCGCATCCAATAAACGATAGCGTGGCTAACGTTACTGAAAAAAGAAATAATAATTTTCTCATCTGTTTTGTAATTTTAGGGTCAGGAACCAAGACTTTAGACATAAGAATCAAGAGCAAAGAGCAAAGAGTCAAGACATAAGAACCAAGAACCAAGAACCAAGAGCAAAGACATAAGAACCAAGATTTTTTTTAGAGTAGAATTATCGGTAACGGACTTTTGCCTTTTAGTTTCCTCGTTTGCCAATTTATCCACTGCGGCGGACAGACGGGCAGGTGGGTTCTAACTTCCAATATCTAACTTATAGCTCTCAATTTTATATTTAAAACGCAAAAATAATACAAATCTTCGAAAACTCCACCTGCAATTCTGTTTAATTGTTCATTTTAGTGTAATAAGTAACCGATAAATAAAAAAAATGTCACTGTTGTCCGATAAAAATGTCTCGAAGTAACTAAATGAACGCAGGTATATTTTTGAGACAGCTTTTAGCAACACCCCTTATCCTGTCTCCGCCGGCATGCGGATTAAAGTCCAGCCCGCTTCGGGGCTGTTGCCGGGTCGGGCTTGCCAGTCCCCGCACTTCGTACGGGGTTATTCATATTTAGTCCCTTCGGGACAACTGCATCAAATTGAAAGTCTTTTATAAAACTTTATATGATTATCCGCAATCCTTCCTAAAAAGGGAACAACGCTATTTTTTGTGTACACGACGAAAGGAAATCTTTTTTCGCTTTGTCTTAATCCATAGGCTGAAAGCCTACCATACCATAGCGTAGGGCAACGCCCTGCGAATTGGGCGGCATACCAATCCTAAGCGCTGAAAGCGCGTAAGAATATCTGCTTTCGCTCTTTCAGAGCTTCCGTTTGGAGCTTATAGCCTTACCTTACATAGGGCGTTGCCCTACGCTATATGCTTATGCCACTTCGCGGCGTTTAGGAACAATTGCGGATAATCATATATATTAATCATTTAAATGACTGATTATAAATAATGTAATAAGGTCTTTTTAATTTGCATTTCCTTTTTTACTAAGGTTAAAGGGAAAAATAAGGTTGTTATATTTTGACAAACCTTCCGCCGATAGTCGAACGCGGTATTTTGTTTTCCAACCTTAGTAGAAATACGGCATAAAACTCAAAATAACTTATTGCCTTATTTGTCTGCATATTACGTTGCCCGAAAAATGACTTCTTATATCGAACTCACGTTATTAACTTAGCACTTGCATACGGTTATGAAAACCCGCTTACCGGCGGTCAAGTATCACCTTTCGGGTAAAATTCTAAATATCAAATTTATACCATTTTGTTTAGAATACACTCTGTTTTTATCGGCCAACAATCGATTTTTATAATCGTGTAGGACAAAATTATACCGATATGAGCGAAATTGAACTCCCTGTCATCCTCCGAACGCAACTTCTTTTACCACTTTTACCACCCGAAAAATATCCTCGTCTGTCAGCGATGAACCGCTGGGCAGGCACAATCCCTTGTCGAACAACTTTTCGCTCACGCCATCTCCATAAAATGGGCAATTGGCGAAAACGGGTTGCAGGTGCATCGGCTTCCAGAGCGGACGTGTTTCTATGTTCGCCGCATCCATTGCCAACCGCAACTCTTCGCGATTGAAACCGGTACGTTTCTTATCCACCAAAATGCAAGTGAGCCAATGGTTTGAGTCAAAATCCGATGAAGGATTATCAAACACTTCGATTCCGTCGATATGCTGTAATTCTGTTTTGTACAGTTGATGAATGGCTCTTCGGCGAGCTATATGATCTTCCAATACTATCATCTGTCCGCGGCCGATACCGGCGCAAATATTACTCATGCGGTAGTTATAGCCGATTTCTGAATGTTGATAGTGCGGAGCGTTGTCGCGCGCCTGCGTGGCGTAGAACATCGTGCGCCGGGCTTCTTCCTCGGTTCGACAAACCAACGCGCCACCGCCCGATGTGGTAATCATTTTATTGCCGTTGAACGACAGGCAGGCAAATTCACCGAACGTACCGCATTTTTGACCGTTGTATTCCGAACCCAACGCTTCGGCGGCATCTTCCAATACCGGTATTTCGTATTCGTTGGCTATTGCCATAATCTCATCCATGTTGGCGGGCATACCGTAAAGGTGTATCGGAATAATGGCTTTGGGTTTTTTGCCGGTTTTAGCTATACGATCTTCTATCGCCTCCCGAAGAAATTCCGGAGATATATTCCACGTATCGGGTTCGCTATCGACAAAAACTGGCGTAGCGCCCAAATAGGTAATCGGATTTGCCGATGCCGCAAAGGTGAAACTTTGACAGATAACTTCATCGTCGCGTTGTACGCCCAATTGCACCAAAGCCAAATGAATGGCGGCAGTCCCCGAACTTAACGCCACTACGTGAACGTCCTGTTCCAGAAATTCTCTTAAATCATCTTCGAAACCGTTTACGTTGGGGCCCAATGGAACGACCCAATTGGTATCGAAGGCTTCTTGTATAAATTTTTGCTCCTGTCCGCCCATTTGAGCGAGAGAAAGCCAGATTTTTTTCATATAATGACGTCAATTTTAATTGTTGTGTTGCTTTGCAAATACTCTTGATAATGTGTAAAGGAGGTCATTTTCAAATTATAGCACGTATTCTCAATTATTCTTTAGTATCTTTTGATATAATTATTTGCAGTAAATATTTTTCATCATTTTCTACATAATATGCAGCTTCTTGAATATTATTCGTTGTTAATGCCCTCATCTTATTAATTAAATCGGAGGCAGTATATTGTTTTCCGAGTTCAATTTCACTTATCTTGGATAAGTCGCTTTTTTTATGCGAAGTTCCGACTGTTATTTGTTTAGTCCTATTGGGCGATAGAGTCAAAAGATCGTCGAATGCTTCTACAAAAACCTCTTCTTCCAGTTTTAACACACGCCTATAAAGGCTGTTTGCAGTATCATTAGGAAGAACTTCAATTTGCTTTTGATGTATAATGTCCCCCCCGTCTAATACTTCTGACATAAAATGTAGTGTAGCGCCATAGGGAGTTTCATCGATAATTGCCCATGAAGGCGTGTGCCAACCCTTATTATACGGTAAATATGCCGGGTGTAAATTCAAAAAGCCTACTTTAGGTATTTTCAATACACTATCAGGAATTATTGTAGGAAAGTGAATTCCAATAATGTAATCTAAGTTCGCTTCTTTCAGCAGTGCTACTGTTTTTTCTTTTTTTATGTCGGAAGAAAAAATAATTGCCTTTTCCTCCAATTTTGAAGTATTAATCAATTCTTCACTGTGAGTTGAAGTTCGGCTGTCATTCACAATTAAAAATAAAGGACGATATCCTTTATCGATCATAAACTTTAAAATATTCACGCTGATTTGGCGATCTCCGCAAAAAGCATACCTCATATCATAGTTTATTTAAAAAATTCTTTGGAAAAGGAATGGAAAGTTGTAACCTATTAAATGCAAACACATCGTCTAATTTTGGTTTCAGTCTTTCTTGTTCTTCGTTGAACTGCGCAAACCAATCTTCGAGATGGAATAAATAATTGATGATTTCATGTATAATATTATCGTCCGCTACAGTTAAAAAAGCCTCTAACAAGTCATAAACTTTGATGTTTGCTTTATATATTCTTAATGCGCATATGTATTTTTTGTTCTCACAATACAATTCGTATGCCTTTTGAGAGCGTACAATGTTCCGTTTTAGTTCTGTTTTAATCATTGCCTGTGAAATTGTTGACGGTTGCTCTTCCTTGCTCATTGATTCCTTCTCGTTTTAATACTTTTTGTACGGTTTTAATAATAATCTTCATATCCACCCCAAGTGAAATGTTATCTACATACCAAACATCATATTCAAATTTCTGTTGCCAAGACAATGAATTACGACCGTTTACTTGTGTCCAACCGGTGATTCCCGGACGTACTTCGTGTCTTCTAGCTTGAAATTCGTTATAAAGCGAAATGTATTCCGGCAAAAGTGGTCGCGGACCCACTATACTCATATCGCCTTTTATGGCATTAATCAATTGAGGAATTTCGTCCAACGAAGTTGAGCGCAAAATGCGACCTACTTTTGTTAAACGTTTCTCGTCGGGTAACATACTTCCATCGGGGTTTCGTCCATCAGTCATTGTTTTAAACTTAATCATTTTAAATATTTTTCCGTTCAGACCGGGACGTTGCTGGGTAAAAAACACTCCGCTTCGCTTGTTGGAAATCAGTAAAAGAACAATAATCAAGATAAATATCGGACTTAAAATAATAAATCCTGCTAATGAAAATAATAAATCAAAAAAACGTTTAAAGAATTTTTTATATAACATAATTCAAAATGAATAGATAAATTCAACAAATACGAGTTTGTTTTTTTAAATTAAACTTTATCCCCCATATTGATATTGACATTGTTGAAAAACTCTTTCGGAACACTCTCGTTAGCGCAACTGCCGACAACCGTAAAGTAACCGTTTAAACATTTAAATCCTTCAGATTCTAACGACAAAGCTACTGTTTTTTGTGTTGTATATAATAAAAGCGGCTTTTTTTTATGCTGTAAACTCCAATTGGCTAGTGTCTTAAGTTTATCAACCAGACTGTTGCTTCCGGTATTCAGAAGCAGAACGATTGAAGCGTTATGAGATTCTTCAAGGATGAATTTTTCATTGTCAATTTCAATCAAATCGGTATTGGATGGTCTATAGATATACTGTCTGCTAAAATCTGTCAAGGAGTAGTGAAATGTGGTAGCTTGCAGGCTGTTTTCCACAAAAGTTGCATAGCAGCTTCCGGCAAAACTTTCGGAATCTTCCACAATCGATATAGCACCGCCCGATACATCGTTGTAAGGCTCCACAGGAGAGAAAAGAGTATAAGAAGGAATTAATACGGAACCGGCATCTCTTAATCGTCTGAAACTTGCATTGGTTTCCATAACAAAGGCGGCCAGATACGGAATGCCTTTTTCACAACAAATTTTTCTCGAAACTTCAATTATTTTTGTGAAATAGCCCTGTCCCCTTGATTCGGGTAAAGTCCACGACCCCGTCATAATGCCTATATCTGCTGTTTCTCCGTTCCTATTAATAAGTTTTCGGTAACTAATGGCGGAGCCGGCGACAGATTTTTCCGGGCACTCTCCAAAAATAAAGATGTCAGCTTTTAAACCGCCCACTTCGCGCTCAAACAGCCATTCATATCGTTCATTTCCCCCCCAGCCATTGAAGCAGGTATTCAAACGATTGATATATGCTGCACGGCCATTTTGGGGGTTGCGTTTTATCTCCGTCATTTTTCTTTAGTTATTTGAAAAGACGTAATCTGTCATTTCGCCCATTGAAGTCCACCATATCGCGTCTCCATATTTGTTTTTAATAGTATTGAACAGTACGTCTAAATAGTTCATATATAATTGGTCAACTCCATCCAGTGCAATGAAGCCTTTCAGGTTTTTAATGATGTGGGCTTTTATGGAAAGCAAACCGTTATTCTCTATAATTTGCATTGCACGTTCCATGGTTGATGTAGCTTGGAAGTTGACGGGAAAATGCACCAACTTATTATCTTCAATTAGTGTCGGATACAGTAAGGGCAATCCCGACAGTCCGCTCATATTTGTAAGAGATTCGCGCGATATTTTCGTTTTGACATCTCTTGCCGAAGCAACAAATTTAATGTCCTTATTAACCAGTTGTTTAAGTAAAGAGTCGGGAGCATTCCACCCGGGGGGGCAAATTCCTTTCACGTAATCTATTCCTGATGCATTGAAAATCTTCAACATTTCGGACAATATTTCCTCGAACTCTTCCTCGGTTTGATTTTGAAACTCAACAGGTATTTTCAGACCTTTGTGTGTGTGGGTAAGCCCATGTAGTGCAACCTCAAATCCGGGTTCTTTGTTTAAAAAATTGACAAATTCGGGATGATTTTCCAATGACATTGTTCCTCTTTTCAACCGTTTAGCCAAATAAAAGTGATCTCTAACTCTCGGTATGCTTGCTAATAGTTTTTTTTTCGGAAGTGGAGTTGTTTCTCGCCAATCGGCAGTAACAAAGAGCGTAGCCCTCAGTTCCGGGTGTTTCTTTATTAAATTAAGTACCAATCCCAATGCTCCTTTTTCCAAGTCACCGCCGGCTTCAAAGTCGTCGGTGCTTTTTGCAGGATGTACATCGTCTATACTGAAGCAAATCGCAGCTTTTTTCCCTTTAGGTAACCAATCAATCATAGTTTTCCGTTTATTGAATTTATTAAACATCTTCACAAGATAGCAAATTCATCTAAATTGTATGTTAAGTTTTTGCAGAAGTTTATTTTTAAGCAAGTTCTATATGTGAAAATCGTTTTTTACATTAGAGATTATTTTGATTAGTTTATTATAAGTTTAATTTGTAACAATATTGAGGCTGTTTCAAAAGTCCGGCTATAGTTTCATTCTGTCATATTGAACGCAGTGAAATATCTAATTTGCGTAGGTCTGTAAATGTGCCGCCTTTGGCGCCGCCGATTTTCAATTCAGGTGGTAGAACAATGGGTATATTCTGCTGTAAGCCGCTCTGCCTGCCGGCGGCCGGGTATTACCCTTCGGGTAAAACTCGAAGCATCAAATCCATATATTTTATTCAAAAAAAACTCTATGGTAATAAACTAACAAATAAAGTAATAAAATTATCGTACATTCATAAGACAATATTGTCCTATACCTCATACCTCATACCTATTCTCTAATTCTCTATACTCCTCCAACAATGCTTCCCATACCACTTTTTGTTCGTATCGGCTTTCTATCATCGGGCGGGCACTGAGTGCCATACTCTTCACTTGCTCCATATCCATAAGAAAGCTTTGCATCGCTTTTAGCAGTGCTTCTTCATCTTTAGGCGGAATTATCACACCATTTTCTCCTTCCACAATAATTTCGTTGCAACCGTTAATGTCGCTTACGATACTTGGCAGCCCCATGGCTCCCGCTTGCATCACTACGTTCGGAAACCCCTCTCGATAGCTGGGGAAAACCAACGCGTCGGCAATGGCGAGATAGGGACGAACATCGTCTTGATAACCTACGTGAATAATAGATGGATTGTTATCTATTTTACTTATAGTTTCCGGTAAAAGCGGGTCTAATTCCTGCTCAAAAGGGCCGACGAGTAATAGTTTTGAGTTTTGAGTTTTGAGTTTTGAATCATTAGACTGGGCGAGGGGGAGAGGGGACGAGGGGGAGAGGGGGAGATTGGGTGACGGGGAGACAAGGCTACTGGGGGACAGGGCGACTGGCTCTGAACCTTGAACGTTGAACCTTGAACGTTGAACTTGTAATCCGCCACGGCGGACAAGCTTGCAACTCGCAACTTGTTTGAAAGCCGCCACCAATTCATTTATCCCTTTGTCGGCAACTATTCGCCCAATAAAGATAAATACGAAATCATCCGAATCTATATTGAGATTGTGGCGTAAATTCGCTTTTTCTTGTTCCGAGTAGTGCGAAGGATCGAAATAGGCAGTGTCTATACCGTTAGAGCTGCCTTGTCCTAATATTTTTAGTTTTGCCGGACTACAAAATCTGTTTTCGAGAATGAAGTCGAGCAAACCTTTGGAGTTCACGTAAACAGTTGTGGCACAACTATACGTGAACTTTTCAACAAATCGCAAAATCTTCAGTTTAAATCCGGTAACTTCCATCAACGGCATCCCCGCCACTGTGTGCAGCCGATTGGGAACGCGAGCAAGAAAAGCCGCTAATAGTCCTACAATTCCGGCTTTGGGAGTATGCGTGTGTACAATATACGGTTTTTCTTTCTTTAAAAAACGGTACATTTTTACCAATGACATCAGATCTTTCATTGGAGTTATTTGGCGTGTCATTTCTATACCAACGGTTTGTATACCTTCTTCGCGCGCCACTGTCTCTAATAATTTGCCCGGACTGGACACTCCCGTAACATCAAAATATTGAGACATAAATTTCATTTGTCCTTTCAACAATTTGTGTAACGACAGAGGAACAGTAGTGATGCGGATAAGTTTGGGTTTATTTGTCATATGTTACAGAATACCATTTTTGAAAACAAAAGAAAGCCCATACCCGGAAAGTGTTATCAGAAATACCTTGAATGTGATTTTGCACCAAAGGAATAATATATTCGGGATTAAAAATGTCTTGCTTTTTCAATAAATCTTTATCAATATATTTTGTTAGTTCATCTTTTAAACTGCCGCTCAGCCAATCTCCTACAGGTACTCCAAATCCTTTTTTGGATTTATCTAAAAAACCTTTCGGAAATTCCTTTTCGAAAGCTTTTTTGAGAATATACTTTTTGTTCATTCCTTTCATTAAGTAATTTTCGGGTAGTTGAGACGCGAGATTCCAAAGTTCTTTGTTAAGAAAAGGCGCACGTGTTTCTATGGAAGCGAGCATGGCTGTTCTGTCCACCTTTACGCACGAATCTCCTTCTAAACTCAATAAACGGTCGATCTCGCGGAAGCTGTGAAGAGAGTTGGACGTATTTTTTATTTTCTGCTTGTAAACAAACAACGGGTCTTTTTCGTAAAAGCTGGCATTCAGCAATGATTCTGATTCATTCTCCATAAATCCGAGCGAAACAATGTTGTAATAATAATCGTTGTTGTAATCAATCCCTTTTAACAGGCGGTTTAATTTAAACTTCATCCCTCTATTATCCTCTTTCACATTCAGCAATGATTTTGACAGCTTCAAAATGCCTTTGTGAAGAGGTTGAGGAACCCATACCGTATAAGTTCTGTTGAGGCTGCCCATGTAATATTTGTTGTAGCCCCCGAAAACCTCATCTCCACCATCACCTGTTAAGGCAACCGTGGCATGTTTGGAGGTATTTAACGCCACCATATACGATGGTAATGCCGATGAATCTGCAAATGGTTCATCAAAGTTGAGAATCACTTTTTCAACGGAGTCGAAAATATCTTGTTCTTTCACGATGAATTCGTGATGGTGACTGCCGATTAACTTTGCAACCACCTGCGATTTTTCGGTTTCGTTGAACGATCTTTTTTCAAATCCAATCGAAAATGTATCAAGGGGAGTGGATAGTTGACGGGCTGCACAAAGTGAAACGATAGATGAATCTACACCGCCTGAAAGGAACGCGCCAACCGGAACATCCGAAATCAAACGGCTTGCAACGGAGTTTGACACCATTTGTCGAGTCAGTTTCTTTGCCTCTTCAAACCCGCTGATTTCAAATTTTGTTGATTCAGATTTGATTGGATTAATAAAAATATCTCCCGAAAGGCAATCCAATTCAAGATAATGATTCGCCTCCAATTTGTGAATATCAGAGTAGATGGTATAAGGGGCCGGGATATAGCTTAATCGAAAAAAAAGGTTCAGTCCCATACAATCAATTTCCGGCTTTTCGGGAAGAGCAGTGATAATTGACTTTAGCTCTGATGCCCAATAAAGCCCGTCTTCTTGTTGAGTGTAATAGAGCGGTTTTTCGCCAAAAAAATCGCGAGCGATAAATAATTTTTGTTTATCCGTGTCATAGATGGAAAAAGCAAACATCCCTTCCAGCATACCAAAAGCATGTACGCCATATTTTTCATAAAGTTTCAACACCACTTCGGTATCTGTAGTGGTTGAGAAAACATCTTCTTGGGTGAAATATTTTTCTTTTAGCTCCTGATAGTTGTAAACTTCTCCATTATAGACAATAACTTTTTGTTTGTCGTGGGAGAAAATTGGTTGACTGCCATTCTGAAGATCAATAATTGACAATCGACGGTGTGCCATGCCAACGATATATTCGTTGTTGTTTTCTGAAATAAAAAAACCCACATCATCCGGACCACGATGAATCACCACGTTGTTCATCCGCTCAAGAATGGCTTGTGCAGATGTTTTTTCGCGATGTTTCAGTTTATATATTCCGTTTATTGCGCACATGTTATTTTTTTTGTTAGCTTATTCATTTGCTCTGTTTTTATTCTGTCGCGACACGCAGCATTAACAAGAAGCTATTTTTGTTTTTGCGATGAGCACTTTTTCATTAGATCGACGCTATATTATACATTAATCGTTACCCACAGAAGGTGTTAAAATACCCAAACAACTATCGTAGAGAAAAAGGGTAATTATAATATATGAGTTTCCACATTTTTGCCTAATGGCTTGAATTGAAAATCGGCGAAGCCAAAAGCCATATGTTCATGACCGTAAGTCAGAGCAAAACGGCGACTTGCGGTAAGAGTACACACTTCACTCTCCGCCTGTAAGGCGGTACTTGTGAAATGGTTTATGTGCCGCTACTCCAGGCGGAGCCTTGGGAGATATTCCTTACCTCAGGCGAATAAATCGCCTACGGTTATGAAAATACCGCCCATTCCCCGCATAGCGGGATTTGCGACGGGCGATTAGGTGACGAAACGGATATTCATTTTATCATTATATTCGTAATCAAGCATTGATGTGGCTCAGCCATTGAAAAACAAACACCGCTGATTTGAAAAACAACCAATCCTCGTTTTATCTCAAAAGTGATTGATAGAACTGAGTAAAGCTGCTCATAACTTTTGAAATATCGTACTCTTTCAGTCTTGTTTGCTGACTGTCAAGCACGTGTTGTTTTAACTCAGGGTCTCGATCGAACCTTGAAATTGTATCCGCGAGTTGCTTTTCGTTACCAACTTCAAAAAGGCACTCTTTTTCCGTAATTACTTCGTTGAGTCCTCCCACATTAGAACCGATGGCGGGTATGCCGCATGCCATATACTCCAGCGCGACTATCCCGAAACCCTCCCAATTGGATGAGAGTACGCCGTAGTCGCAAGATTTGACTACCGCGTAAACATCTTGGCGATTACCCAAGAAAAAAACCCTGTCTGCTACCTTTTCTTCCATCGCAATTTTTTCTTTCTCCTCACGCAGTGCTCCGTCGCCAACTAACAACAATTTAAACGCTTTGGGTAGCAGTTTCATCGCCCTTATAAGGGTACTTTGGTCTTTTTGATTGTCTCTAAAACTCCCTACCATTACAATGGCTTTGTCAGATTCGGAAAGATATATTGAAGTTCTGTCGATCGGTTCTGTCCGATAAATATCGCTGATCATAATAAAGTTATTTATTAGAATAGTATTTTGTATCGGAATCCATTGTTCCAACGCCTCTTTCACTCCCGAACTGATGCAGGTTACGCCGGAGTAGCGCGAGTAAATAATTTTTTCTAACAACTTATATTTTTTTTTCCTCCGGTTGTTGTAGGTATTGTGCTCAGTATAAATAAATTTTTTACCCGGGAATAAAAATGAGAGAAAAGCCAATATATAGAAGGGTGGAAACAGGTGGACATGTACAATATCATACTGTTTGATAACATAAATTAACCGCCTGATCTTTTTTAAACTGAGAAATTTTTTATTGTAGTTTTTATGATAGGTTACTTGTTTCTCCAATTTACTCTCGAAGAAGTTATCCTCTGAGATAAATGTAAACAGATCGACTCTGCTCCCAGTCTTTGAGAGGTAGTTGCACATTTCTACTACTAATTTTTCGGCGCCTCCCGAACCTAAGCTGCTTATCACTTGTAATATCCTCATTTTAATAAATGTTTAGTTTTTTGGTGTTTACAACCAGATTTTTATTCCCGTTCTTCCAATTCTATGCGTTTACGCACAAGCAAAGCCTTACGATATTTCTCTTCAGATTGAAACGAAAGCGCCCACAGGAAATAGATAAGCATGCCGGGCAGCAGCATATTTCTCATGCGAAGCATAATCCCCAAGTTGCCCAACGATTGAGAAAAGACAACAATTCCCAGCAGCAAGAAAATAAACAGAGCCTGTATCGGGATTGGCGCGGCTTTAAATGTTTTTATCCGCCTGCGCCTGAACGCCAAGAAAGTAAGAATTAGCAACAGAATGTTCTCTACGGCGGCAACCAAACTCAACGCGCTGTTAATATCGGTAATGTTGGGCCGATATAGAAAACTGAATAATTTTACCGGAATCGAAGAATTTGATAAATCTATAGCAGAGCCACCTTCCCTAAGAAATCCTGCCTGCTGCTCCGTGCGTTCTTCAAAATCCTCTAAAGTGATATCTTTTAACTTAACATACTCCATTACATCGGGTAAGATGTAGATAACGCCGCTAATTAGTACGGCGGATATCAACACTTTGTAACTCGTTTTAATTTTTCCGGAAAAAAGATATATCACACCATACGATATCAGCAGAATAAACGCCACGTGGGGGCGGGTCATATATAAGAAAGGAATGGCAAAGAGCAAAAAATACCAGTTCTTTTTTATGTTTTGCATCGAGAAGACAAACAACGCGATACAGAAAAACGAAATAGTGTCTTTACCCACGGCTACCGACCAGAAGTGCAGGTTGGGCAGGAAAAAAAGCAGGGGGAACAATTTTACACCCCACAACGAGGTGTTGTAAGGAACATACTTATCGGCAACGCGTACGAACAGCAACAGTCCGATAAACCCGAAGAGGGTGTAGATAAAAGTTCCCGCCAAATAGGAAAGCCCTAATATTTTCGATGGAAAATAGTTCACCACGTACATAAAAGAGGTGCCGCTGCCTCGCTTAAAAAAAAACAGAATATCCTCCATTGAATAGTTCTTGGGTTTGAACCAGTAACCAATGGCATCGGCAGGATTCGTAAGGGAGAATTGATAATAGGCTACTCCCATCACAATATGAAAAATCCACAGCAAATATACGAAGTAATTGTTGGGATAGCTGCTCTTTTTGTTGTAGTAGTAAGCAGCACCGAAACCGAGAACAATACTTGCCGCAATTACAATTATATCCATTGGTTGTATGTTGAAAGTTAAACTATTCTTGGCCAAGTTTGCTTTGATACTAAACCTGACAGCCTGATTTGTAAAAAAAAACAAGAACTCGGTAAACTGTCCTTAAATTTTGCCCCAAAGATAGTACAATTTCTCCAAAGTTTTGACTACTGAACTTTTCAAATATTAATTTCCGGTACTCGGCTCGGTCTTTACCGGTTACCGGTAATGGTATTGTAAAATATGGGAACAATCCGTTTAAGTATCGAGCCAACGGCTATACTTAAAGCAACGGTAAAACAGGCAGAAAAAAAATAGATAAGCAGCGACAGTATCTCTCTCCCTCCGCTTAAAACCATTAACCCCTGTTTTACAGAAGTTTGAACCGGCTCGTGAAACGCAAAAATAAAAAAAGAAAAAACCACAAATGGATAAAATTTAAAATTTTCAACGTTTTTGGATGTCATAACGGCGTCATATCCATCCCAAACAGCCACCATACCCACAACAATACTTGCTTTAAGCATAAAAGACTCTGTTGCGAAAGAGCCGTTATGTAGTATGCTTAGCACTGTTTTAATCAATACAATCATAAACCAAAGAGCCATGAATATATACGACTTTTTTTTTGAACTTATTTTAATCAGAGCATCGCTGTTGGAAATACTCAAGTAAGCGCCGGTTGAAAAAAACAGCAGTGCGTTTGGTGCAATCACATACAGATTAATATCTAACAACCAAATGATTGCCAACACCGAAATAAAAACAATTTTCAACCGTTGAATTAAAAAATATATGAGTGGAGACAGGATGACTAAAACGATTAAATCCCTGATAAACCAAAACTGAAAAGGAATAGGGTTTATAAACAATTTGTTCAGTAATTCCTTAAACGACAGGTTCGTTACTAAAAGTGAGCCAAAGTAATGTTGGTATTGTGGCAGCATCTTCTGTAAGCAGAAAAACAGTACCAGTCCCATTGCCGACCAAAAAAGATAAGGTATAAGCAATGTCTTGAACCGTTTTTTATACTTAGTCCAAAAGTCTTGCCGCTTCCCTTTAAAATTGAGAAAAAAAAGGTAACCCGATAAAGCAAAAAAAAGAGGAACAGCAACCCTGACAATTCCACGTGAAATAAATTCCTGAATAAAAAAACTGTATCCTACGGCATCGGGGTTAATAAAACTTGTATTGTTGGCGTGCCAGAATACAATCATAAGAATTGAAAAAAACTTGATAACATCTATTTTTTTGCTTAAATAATCGTTCATAGTTGTAATGTTTTTTGTTTCTTCTACGGTGAAATTTCACTTAACTTCCCGGTCTGTTTCGATTGTGTTAACCAACTAAGAGGTTAATGGCTTGTTGGCAATTAACAACTCTATATCGAACTTGTTCACACTCCATAGAGCCCTTCAAACTGCTTCGCTACATTCTTTATATCAAACAGTTCCACTTTCCGCGGGTCGGGAGTTCTAACTTCGTTGTTGCTGTCCATAAATTCAACAATTCGTTCTGCCCAATACTTCGGTCCCCGCTCAAGGGGGAGGTATGTTATCAACCCCATATCCACATCTTTGATTACTACTTTCGACGCGAAACAATATACACCAGAAACCTGCGCCTCTACCAAAACAATACCGAATCCTTCGAAGATGGAGGGAAGCAAAAAATAATCCATCTGAGATAAAAAAGCGGGAATATTGGTATTGTAAGGATAGAAAAACACGTGGTTTTCTAACTGTAACTCGTTAACTTTTTGTTTCAAAGGGTGCTCCAACTCTCCAAATCCCACTATATGCAGCCGGATGTTTTTTCGCATCAAAGTCATTTGGTGAAAACAGTCTAACATAAACAGCTGGTTTTTTGCTGTTGCAAAGCGTCCGATATGAGCAAAGTTAATTATTCCATCGCCTTTTGGTATTGCAACCATTTCTTGACAACGACTCACTAACACATTTTTAAAACGCGTCATATCTATACCGTTTAAAATGGTTTTGACACATCCCTTTTCAAACAACTTTTTTCCAAACAGCCATTTGGCGGCAGCGTCGGAGCAGGCAACCCGATGGGTAATCAAAAAATCGAAATTTAAAAAGTTCCACAAGCGTCGCGCTGCACCCTTCCATCTTTTTTCACCGGCAATACCCGCGGCATGAACGTGAACAATTCTTACCGGTATTTTTTTGAGCGCGGAAAACAGAATAAATATACCAAATTCGGCATATTGATGACAATGTATGGCATCGTATCCGGTTTCTTTCAGTAATTTACGGTAGTTTCTTATCGCCTTCAGGCGCCAATTAAATTTTGAGAGAATCGATGATGAACCTCCCGCATCGGCAATAAAAAATACCCGAGCCCCCAGCTTTTCCATCCGCTCTTTGTGTATAGGATTGTTGGGGTTGAGCGCGGCAAAGTCGAACCGGCACTCCTCCCTGTTTACATTTTCATACACATCGGCAAGCAGCGACTCAATTCCGCCGGCAGACATACTGGGAACAATATGTAGTATCTTTTTCATATTCAGTAGCGTTGCTTTTACTTGTTATCTAAGTAGTTCCTTGTTTGCGTCAGCTATTAATAAACTGGCAATAGTTGTTATCGCCAATAATGCAAACGGATATTGGAGAGAGGATATAGTTTCATCCAAATTTGTGAATTTAATGATGAAAATAAGTACAAACTGATGAATTACGTAGATAGAAAATGATAGTTTATTTAATTTTTTCAGAATTCCATAATTGTAGTCTTTGTCCTTGATTAACAATAAACTTGTTAACTTGAAGAAACCATAAATGGCTGAGACATAAGCTGCTAATGTTGTAATGAATACCGTTCCACGAACAATGACGGAATCACTGTTGGAGAGATTATGATAAACTAAAAAAAGAATTATAAATAGACCAATAGCCGATATTGGATATAAAATTTTATTGGATTTCTCAAAAAGACGATATTTGTACGACAAAACTCCGAGGAAGAAACAAATATTGTGATACATAAAGCTTTGAATAGCTTTGTGTGTAACAGGAATTAAAGTAGCTGCAAAACAAGCGATCAACAAAATAATTACTGTAATTCTAAGGTGTTTTATTTCAATTTTATAAAATATCCTATGAAATGTATAACAGAGAAAAAGCATGGGTAAAAACCAGAGGTGAGAGTATCCGTTCAAAAATTTATAAAATAACTCGGGAGATATAAATTCCCGCAAACTTCCCTTAAAATCAAAAAGAAAAAAGTATACGACTCCAAAAATTAACGCCGGCAAATAGAGTCGTTTAAATTTATCCCCAATGTAACCCAATACCGACGACTTAAATCCAGCCAACGATGAAATTCCAAATAAATAACCAGAAATGAAAACAAATGCTGCCAATTGAAAGCTAATAAAAAATGGGTTAACCCAATTATACACTTCAATGGGTGCAATAGCAACTTTGTAGTATGAAAATGAGTGTCCAACTACAATGCAAAAAATAAGTAGTGGACGTAATATGACAATTTCTTGAATAATTTTTTTTTCCATCACTTTACTCTTTTTCAAAGGTGATAATCGATTGTATCTCTTCCACGGTTTTCGGCGTCATTACTTTTTCCGGTTGGGAATAGGTCTGTTTAAATTTATTGATAAAGGCTCGCATATGGTTGTTAATATCTCCATACCGCAAAATTTCGGGCAGGTTGAATAGATAGATAATCGTAGGCTCTTTGTCAAACAGCATTTTCGCGGAAATAACCGCTGTTGAACTGTAGGCGATAAGCACTTTGTTTTCTATTTCGCAATTCATGCAAATTACTTCCCAAGGTATGCCGTTGTTCTTGTATATGTTGCACGCATTGTATCTCTCGGATAGTGATCGCGGATGCAACTTTACAGTATAGTCGCTTTTCAACAGCGGGCACACTATATTCGCCACTGCTTCGTCCATACCGGTAAAGAATGGCATGGGTTGTTCAAAAAAGACGATTCTCTCTTTTATCTTGTCGCTATCTGAATAGCCGAAAACATGGTTGACAATCTCTCTGAATTTGGTATCGCTCCTATCTATCGGTTCAATTTTTCGGATTGGGATATTGGTTTCATACATCAATTCCGGCTTAAAAACATGTAAAAAATCATATCGGTCGAGAATATTGCTCGATTGTGTGATGGCGTTAAAAACAGTCTTAAAAGATGATACTCGTTGATTATTAGGAGTGTATCCCCCCAGCCCGTCTTCAAACAGGTGGATTTTTACTTGTTTATTGTTGTCGTATATCGCTTTCAGTCCGAGTTGAATAATCACATCGGGAAACGAAAAATAAACATCGCCATACGCCTCTTGTTGGTAGTGGAGTACATTTTTTGCCACTTTTTTGTAGGATACATAGGCGCCTATTTTCTGCATAAACCGGATAAGGCGGTTTGTTGAAAACGAGCGGGTAAACTCCACGCAATCCACATAAACCACCTTGTGAAACAGAGAAAAGCGCGAGAGCCTCTCCAAAATCTCTTTAGCGTTGTTAAAATGGTTGAGTACATATATGTCCACCTTCTTCTCTTTCAACTCGGTGTAGGCAAGGTGAGACGCGAGAAGAATCTGATAGGGAGTGGCACAAAAAAAAGCGACCATGAAAATTTGTTTTAATGTATATCTGTATTACTTCCTAAGCGGGCTGAATGCCCAATTTATTTCAGCCCTACCCAACAGGTAGGGTTAAAGATTCGACCATCGGTTAGAGGGCTGAAAGCCTGAATTAATTCTTAATCTGCAATTTGACCACGCTTTGCTACGTCGATTCTTCGAATTCAGAGCGAATAACGATATTTCTTTTCGTAACTCAACGCGACGCTTCGCTTTGCATCGGGCTGGAACAACGTTGGGCGGAGTCAATTTAGTTGCCACTTTGTGGCGTTAGAAACTATTGCGGATAATCATTTTTGTTTTTTTTGATTGTTGATGTAACTTGAAAAAACCCGTTTCTTTTTTATATATTGATGAAATTGGGATTGTGAATCATCTCTTTAGCAATCCCTTTTATTCTCCGAATTTCCTCTCTATTCATAAAGAGGGAGAGAATCAGCGGAATTACAAAATAGATGTCTTGTGCGGAAAAGGCAATAAGCAACAGACTACATACAAAAGGCACAAGCATTTTGACCGGAAATATATCTGCAGCTACTTTAAAGAACGAGGTGGGTAATCCCAACTCTTTTCTGCCCAAGTACCCCATCACATACACATACACTACATAGCTTAACAGTGTGGAAACTATGGCCCAATCGAAGTGAATGGACAGCCAAAGAATAAACAGCGCAGATAAGGAAATATTCAACAAAAGGACAGCAAAGGCCACTTTCCCCAATTGTTTCTCTTTGCCTCTTGCCGTATTCAGGTCAATATATCCGGAAGCGTTTACACTAACCACAACCGTAAGTGCAATTAACTTAAAAACCGTTGAAGCAGGCTGATATTGGGGGAAAAAACGGAGAAAAAGCGGAAATACCGCAATTGCCAGATGTACCACCACATGCGGAAATGTGATATAAGCCGTTCTCAACCAATCCAGGATAGATAAAATATGTTCTGTG
Source organism: uncultured Petrimonas sp. (assembly GCA_964557135.1). Lineage (GTDB taxonomy): Bacteria > Bacteroidota > Bacteroidia > Bacteroidales > Dysgonomonadaceae > Petrimonas. The sequence continues at coordinate 23,165 of CAZKZB010000017.1, forward strand.
GTGGAGGTTGCAAATCGGTTTAGCAGTTTGGGAGTAATAAGGTATTGCACAGACCGAAAAAGCAGCAGAATGGCGTTGGCTAATGCAAAAGAAAAGGAGAAATAACCAAACTGCTTCACACTGTAGTTGTCGCTGATAAACGTTCGGGTTGTCAGTAAAATAAAATAGGTCGCCGTGTTGTAAATAAACAAGTGCCATCCTTTGATTTGAATTTTTTTCATCAAACGGAGGTTAAACAGTGGCTTGAATTTTACCGGTGTTGTTGCGATAAACAATACGAAACAAACGGTTACAGCCGCACAATTGGCAAACACCATTGCCCACAACAGGTTTTGCTCCCTAAAAAACGGAATGAGAAACAGTATTAACAGCGGATAGAGTGATTGATTGAGCGCGATAGCGAACAATTTGCCGTAAACGCGAAAAACATTGGAAAAAATTCCATTAAAATGGGTCAAAATACCAATCAGGCAAATGGGTATGACGTAACTGCTCATACTGTATTTTTCTCCTATCTTTAACCCTGTAACCGCGTTCACAACGAAGAACAGAATAACCATGAACGATAAGCCGATAAACATGGATATCCCGTTGCCGATTATTTTCTGAACATACTCCTCTTTTTCCTTATTTATAGAAATAATTACGTTTACCGAGTGCTGAATGCCTAAATTTAACTGGCTGATATAATCGATAACAAGAACTATAAAACCCCAAATTCCCAAATAGTAGGGACCTAAATAAACCGCGATAAAAAGCGAGTTGATAAACTGGATAAAATAGGTGGCGTATCGGCTTGCCAAGTAGCCGATAGGCCCGTTCTTGAAGATAAGTTTCAGTTTACTTAGTAACGTCATTATTTTGTGAACTCATTTTTACAATAGAGTTTATTCTGAATAAAATACTATAAGTTTGATGTTCAAGATTTTACCTGAAGGGTAATATTTTCATAACCGTATGCAAACGAGGGACGAGTGCAGCTTACGGAAGAAATAACCCTCTAAATCTTCCGCCTGAAAGGCGGCACAAAATGTTCGACCACTTCGGGTCGGATTGAGAGGTGATACTTCTACCGCAGGTCGCTGACCTACGGTTATGTAAATAACACCTTTCAGGTGTAATACTGTTGTAAATTAAGCATATAATAAACTAATCAAAATAATCTCTAATAAAAAAATAGTTTTTTTGTATGATATAACAAAAACTTTCACCTTTGATGTAACAATTACAAACCGACCACAAAATCCTCTTCAACAGTAGAGGGAGAAAATTTGAAGCCCATTTTCCGGCTGTATTCCATACCTTCGCTTCGCCTGTTGTTAAAATCGGTTTGAATTTTTTCTAACGTAGCATAATCTAATTCTCTTTGAACAATGCCGCTATTGATCTCAAAAATATCTTTATTTGTTTTGTATAGTATTTTCAATTCATCCAAATCAGGCATCTCAACGTCTATTTTATCGAATATAGCTTTTATCATCTCATAATCAATCTCATAGTCGCACGTAATCCGTTGGCTCGCCGGCAATGCGTAGTTTTTTACGTTGAGATAACCAATTTTGAAAAAATCGGGTTGTTCAACAAAAGGGCCCCAAATCTCGGTATCGCTCTCTTTTTTCATAAACACAGCTACATACAATGCTTTCGTACGAATGAAATAGGGCGCAATGCCCACCGGCGCGTTTTGTGTGAAAATAAAATCGCAATTGTTTTTATGGTCAAACTCCAGTATTTTATCCGCAATGGAAATCGAGTGCAAGGGATTATCGGCGGTAATGCTCAGGAAGCGGTCAATATTTTCTTGCTCGGCAGCATCCAGCAATCTTTGCAAAACATCATCCTGGCTCCCTCTGAAAAAAGCGATGCCGTGCTTTTCGGCATATAACTGCAACTCCGCGTCTTGATCGTTTGTAGAGGTGCACAACACCACTTTACCGGCACCTTTCACCGCTTTACACCGTTTTATTACTTTGTCGAGAACGGTTTCTCCATCAATATCCAAGAGGATTTTTCGCTTTAAACGGCTACTTTTTAAGCGGGCGGTAATTAAGTATCCTGTATTCATCTGTTGTATTTTATAAGTTTCTTTTATCAATCTTTTGATGACGCGTAAAATTGCGAAAAATCGGATTTTTTAAATTCGTAATGAATATTTCCATAGGTTATAAATTCATTTTTAGCGATATTCTTAGCAGCTTTACATCCCACAATTTTGAGAATGTCTTTTTGCGCGATCGGTGAAGATACAGGTGTCCTTTTGAACGCAATATCCGCTAACGTAATTTCTGTACCCTCTTCAATATCGTGCCGTGCCACAATCGCTTTTTTCATCGGTCCGGTATCGCCATAACTTTTCTCGGCATCCGAGAACTGCATGGAGTTATTGCCCACAGTCTTATGCACTTGACGCGCCAAGGAAATAATCTCTTTCATGGTTTCGACCGATACGGCTGCCTGGCTGTCTATCCGTTTTTGTCCGAATACATTGGTAACGTGTTTTTCCAAAATGTTTACGCCCAAAACTTGTGGCAGTACGCTCACCAGAATATTGTTGTTATCTGCCGGGTCGGTATGATCGGCATAGGCAACCGGCAACCCGAATGCCTGTTTCAGTAAAGCTACTCTTTTGAAATTGATGTCGGAGTAATCTGTCGGGTAGCTCTGGAAACCGTGAACGAGCAAAATATCGTGTTTGCTATTATTCTTTAAAAAATCCACCGCATATTGTATCTCGTCGAATGTAGAGCCTCCTACGCCCAAAATAATGGTTTTATTAAAATTTACCGCCTCTTGTAACAAAAACAGGTCGTTAAGCCCGGTGGAGTGGAGTTCCACACCAACAATGTCATGCTCATTTTGAAGGGAGTTAATCCACCGCAGACTTTCAACATCGTTGCAAAGAGCAATAATACTTTTGTTTTGTCTTTCAACAGCATTAAATATCTCGTCGTAGCACGATTGGTGAATACTCAGATTATTGACTACCTCTTTTGCCGGATGATTGGGCACCATATAGTCATCTACATCAAATAGAAAATGAAATTTGATTGCGTTAGCATCTATTACTGAAAATGAATCAATTAGGGTTTTCAAAAACTCGATATCTCCTTCGTGATGAGCCGCCGTTTCTAAAATAAAGTAAGGTTTGTTTGTTTTGTGCATAGCTTATATTTTTATTTTAAAAACTATTTTTTTTATATCTTGAGATTGCTCATTGATAACTCCCGGACGATGATATTCTCCGGGGTAAAAAACAATAAATTCTTCCTCTTTCAATTCAATGAATTCAGGATTTGAGATTACTAATTCATAATCAGACTCCTCGCTGTACTCTTTATGTTTTTTTATGAAAGTATCGGATATTGCAATTTTTTCTGCTCCTCTTATAATTAGCTGAAAATCAATATATTTCTTGTGGTTTTCCAAGATGTTAATGTCGTTGGATGTGGTTTTATAATCCAGAACTAAAAAGTACAGATTATCTGATATGTCGTACCTCCCCGTAGATAATGAGTCCAAATTTGTTGAGTTAATCTGTTTTATTATTTCAGAAAAAAGTTCTTTATATCTTTCGAGGTTAATTAATTTATCTTTTATCATATAGCTAAAATTATGTATGTTTTACAAAATCTTGTGCTTTCCGATAATCTTCGTGTTTACCAATATCTATCCAGTAACCTAATAGAGGGAAGCGGATTACTTTATGTCCATTAGAAATAAGCAACTCAATAAAATCGGTAGCATCGAAGAAAGTATCCCGAGGAATTAAGTCTAAAAGTGTTTTTTTAATTAAATAAATCCCGGCGTTGGCGTAGTAGTTATTTACCGGTTTTTCAGTAATGCCCCGTATTTCTCTTCCTTCCAGTTCAAATATGCCGTAAGGGATTGAGATGGAATAGGGTACAGCAGCTACCGACATGTCGGCATTGTTTTTCATAAAGTGTAGGTAGAAATCCTCGTAATTGATATTGGTAAAAAGGTCAGAGTTCATGACTAATACAGTGTCATTATCAAAACTTTCAATAAATTTTAACGAAGCAATCGTGCCTAAATATCGGGGTTCACGCACACACTTTACTTCAACGTTTTGAATGGGGTTTTCAAAATGAGTTTCAAGTTGTTCCGCTAAATAATTGGTGGTTACATGAATGTTTTCCACTCCATAGCTTATTAAAGCTTCTACATTGTAATCGATGATGGCCTTCTCGCCTACTTTTAGCAAAGGTTTGGGTGTTTTTTCGGTCAGTGGTTTTAATCTTTCTCCTTTTCCGCCTGCCATCAATACGGCATCGATGGGGAGTATGGATTTTGTTTTTTTCAAATTATACACTTTCACAATCTGCATCTCCTCATTCAGGCAGGGTAAAAGTTCGATATTTTTCTTTCGGAACTCTTGTATGACTGCTACATCTTTGTGTCCTTCAAAAATAAACCTGAACTTAGTGAAAATGATTTTTTGAATATTATCAGTAATGTTCACTCCACCAATTAATCCTCGTCGCACATCTCCATCTGTCAGTGTGCCGATTAGCTGCTCGTTTTCATTTACCACAAAAAGTGTTTGGATATCGCTCGATAAATTATTTAATGCTACAAGCGCATCCTTAATGGTAGCTGTATCCGGTAATATATATCGTGTAATATCTTTCATTGGTTTATATCATAAAATGATTTTGTACGAAACAGTTGAACATCTGTTGCTGTTAATACATCGAAAATTTGTGAAGAGGCATTCCCTTGTCCGTATGGATTTATTACATTGGCAGCAATTTGTTGAAGTTCTTCGGATCTCGCTTTGTTAAATGCATCCTCTATTTCTTGCTGGTTTGTTTTGCAGTTCAACGTGCTATTCGCTTGGATACGCCCTTTTTGCCTATCACCAATATTAATTGTTACGGTGTTGGCAGATGGCGCTTCTACAATTCCGCTGGAACTATTTCCCACGATAGCTGTAACCTGCTTCATGATAGATAGATAACGTAATGAGCCCAAAGAAGCGAATAACGCGGCTTTTTCAGGGTTTCTTTGAACGTATTTCTCCATCATTCGATTAATTATTCGCCCGTTTGTATCGGCATTGGCTTTGGTAAAGACAAAAAAACTATCCGGCTGATTATCTATTGCTTGTAGCAGCTCGTTGAATTGTTTTTCAACCGATTGGTCGGAGAGAGTTTCCGGGTGGAAACCTACCAGATAGTTATATTTTTTAAATCTGATATTGAGTTCTTGTTCAAGTTCTTTTTTTGATAGCAACGATAATGACTTGAAATTATCCAATCCGATTGCGCCAACATTAAACACTCGCTCCGGATTTTCTCCTAACTGAATAACCCGATTTCGATAAGATTCGGTAGAAGTAAAATGCAACGCGCTCATTTTTGTAATGGAATGACGAATAGCATCGTCATAAGCCCCTTCTGTAACTTCGCCGCCATGAATATGCGCTATTGGAATACGAAATATCAATGCTGTAGAAGCCATGGCCAACATTTCGTATCTATCTCCCAAAATTACCAATAAATCAGGTTGCAGTTGTTTTAAGGCGTCAGCAAAACCTATCATTCCCAATCCCATTGATTTTGTTATTCCTTCGGCGATATCTGACGAGAGCAACATCTCTATTTTAGCATCAATTTTATACCCATCGCTCTCTATTTGTTGATACGTTAATCCGAATTCGGGCGAAAGGTGCGCACCTGTAACCAACAGTTGAAGCGTGAAATAAGAATCGGCGTTGATTTTTTCAATCAACGGTTTCAACAAGCCATACTCTGCTCGAGTTCCTGTAGCTACACAAATTTTCATAATACAATCAATTCATCTGTTTCAAAGTCTCTTATCGCTTTTTGTCCCATCACATCGTCCCATTTCATAGGGGAAATTCCATTGCCGGGGCGTTTTACAGCTATATTATTTTCCGTAAACAACTCCCCTTTTTTAATAACTTGTTTTGCTACAATGCTCTTACGGGCAATTTCCATATTTTTTCGTTCGGAAGCGGAAACTTCCTTGATTCCACTTCCCGATATGGCTTTTTCTATATTTCTAATGGCAGTTACCATTGCCTTGAGTTCATCGGGTTCAAGAGAAGCTTTATGGTCAGGTCCATCCATCGTTTTATCCAGCGTAAAATGTTTTTCAATCACACTTGCACCTAATGCTACCGCTGCAATGGGAATTTCTACTCCCAACGTATGGTCAGAATACCCGACAGAAGTGCCGAATTCCTTTTGAATGTGCAGCATCGCTTTGAGGTTAACATCTTCCATCGGTGTTGGATATTCCGTATTGCAATGCAATATGGTTATATTCTCTTTTTTAATTCCCGCTTCAAGAAACACATTTAAAGCTGCTCGAATTTCATCAATCGTAGCCATTCCAGTAGAAAGAATCACTTCTGAAAAAAGAGAAGCCGCTTTGCGCAAATAGGGAAGATTGGTAATTTCACCCGAAGGGATTTTTGCTATTGTAACACCTATTTCAGACAAAAAAATCAAAGATTCAAAATCAAATCCTGTTGATAAAAATTTAATTTTTTTCTGTTTACAATAAGCAATTAATTGTTCGTGCTGTTCAGGACTTAATTCAAGTTTTTTCAGCATTTGCAATTGAGTTTCTTCTGCATTATTTGTGTTTATAGCTTGATATTCTGCCTTTTGTGCAGATTTTGAAACCAAGTTTTCAGATTTAAATGTTTGGAACTTTACGTAATCCACACCTGCAACCGAAGCAGCATCAACAAGCCGAAAAGCATTTTCAATGCTTCCGTTATGATTTACTCCGGCTTCGGCAATAATTAGTACAGGCTTCATTTGCATTACTTTTTAATCATTAAAATGGCTGGATTGCCTGAATAAACACCTTTTTTTGCAAGACTTTTTCTAACAACTGCACCGGCAGCTATCAAACAATCATCTGCAACTTTTACGCCATTGGCAATTACAGATTGACTACCTATGAAGGTTCGACTTCCAACATCGCAATTTCCATTTACCATTGCACCTGTTGATATATGACAATAGTTACCGATAACAGCATCGTGCTCAATATTGACAAATGTGTTAATAATACAGCCTTTGCCAATATTGGCTCCCGCATTCACTACAGCTTGGTGCATTACTACGGTGCCTTCTTTAAGAGTTGCATATTTTGAAACTATAGAAGAACTTGCAATTATAGTCGCTAACTTGCCTCCTGCTTCTTCAATATTTTTATGCAGTTTAATACGTAAATCAGCATTTCTTATTTGTCCAACTGTAACCATAAAAACACATTCATTCACATATTCGGCAATCTTATCGTCTGTTCCAATGATTGGATAACCCAATATTGTTTTGCCAATATTTTCGGGGAGATCTAAAATGCCTTTAATCGAATATCCTGCACTCTCAGCTACTTCAATAACCGATTTACAATGACCGCCACCACCCACCAATATGAGGTTTTTTTCTTTCATTTATCTTACACTACTTGGAATATTCACCACCCTGTCCGCAAACCATTCCGTATTTTTTAGCCCATCGGCTTCACAATGTTGAAACATTGGTAATCGGTTCATCAGTTCCCAAATAGGGCGGGTCATTATGCCGTTATCGTTAGTATATTGTAAAAATTCTTGCTGCGCTGGTTTATCTTTCAACATCACCGCGTTTAGCCAATAGTTGGAACGGCAATTGGCAGGTTCAACAAAAAACTCTATTTCTGGAATTTGGTTGAAAAATACTTTGTATTTTTCTGCCGTCTCACGTTTATTCTTCAAAACATCAGCCAATTGCTCCATCTGTGCACAGCCCAATGCCGCGTTGATGTTTGGCATGCGAAAATTATAACCAATATGGTCGTGAACAAATTCCCAACGGTGCGGCACTTTCGCTTGTGTGGTCAGGTGCTTGGCTGACTTGCCTAATTCTTCATCTTGAAACAGCATCATACCCCCTCCACCGGTGGTAATGGTTTTGTTGCCGTTGAAACTGATTGCCCCCACTTTCCCGAAAGTACCAGTATGTTTTCCTTTATAGAAACTGCCTAAACTTTCGGCAGCATCTTCAATTAATTCTATGTGGTAGCGATTGCAAACATCCACCAATTCATCTAAATGAACCGGATGCCCGAAAGTGTGCATCGGAACGCAGGCTTTTATTCTTCGCCCTGTTTTTTTGTTGTAGCAGGTGGCATCTTTTATCTCTGCATTTTCGGATAGCCAGGCTTCCATTGCCACGGGAGACAACCCCATGGTGTCTCTGTCCACATCTATAAAAACAGGATGCGCACCGATATAGCTTATCGCATTGCAAGTGGCTACAAACGTGAGTGCTTGCGTGATAACTTCATCGTTGCGCTCAACTCCGGCAAGCATCATCGCCATATGCAAAGCGTTTGTACCATTTACACAAACAACTGCTTTGGCAGCGCCGGTGTATTCCGCAACCATCTCTTCAAAACGATCGACAAATTTGCCTACACTGGAAACATACGTCGTATCGATGCATTCGTTCAGGTATTTTTTCTCGTTACCGTTGAACACGGGTACGTGTAAAGGAATAAAATCCTTTTCTCCGTATAGTTTATGGACAAATTCTACTGTTTTTTTAAGATAATCCATGACTACATTTTTGCATCTAAGTACTTACCCGTTTCTTTGTGATTAAAGTTAGGTATCAGCTCGTTAAATAGTTGCACTATTTCTTCTTTTTTCCACACTCCTCTTCTCCTCATATCCGCGATACGGCTTTCGAATTTTTCAATTTTAGCAGTTTCAATCTGGAGTTCATTTTTTATGATACCTAAATTTTGGAACCTAAGCATATCGAGTGTTTCCTTATCGGTAAAGAATTCCTCGAAGTCCTTTTCTCCCGTAGTGTCGGATTTTGTAAACAGACAGGGCCATTTTTTCTGAACAACTAACTCTTGAACTTTGCTTCGAGCTTCATCTTCACTTTGACAAAGATAGGGAGTATATCCTAATTGCCATAAATATTTTTCCGCTATTTCGGCAAAAGTAATTAAATGTAAGCTTTCACTCAGTTTAGGAAAGAAAACATCTCTGTTTTCGCCAAAAATAGTGGACATTAAACATAGATCGCCGGATTCTTTTGGAATCACAAAGTATCTTTTTATATCGTTAGGGGCAACGATGGGCTGCCTTTTCTGAATGCGCTGATTAAATCCGTGCAAAAGCGAACCATCTGAAAATGCAACGTTGGCGAATCGGGCAGTAGAAATGTTTATATCTTGACTCCTGCGCATCAAAAACATCTCCATAATCCGCTTGGAGGCTCCCATCATATTAACGGGATTCGCCGCCTTGTCGGTAGAGACACAAAAATACTTTTTCGCTCCTTTTTGAATCGATTGTAGTATGGTTTTATCGGTATTGAATACATTTACATCGATCATCCGCATCAGCGTATAGGGGTCTTTTTCGCTTCTGACATGTTTTAACGCTGACAGATTGAGTACATAGTCGTATTTTCCGTCGGACTCAATAAAGGCGTCAAAAATATCTGAGCCGACATCTAACGCAAATGTTTGAAAATCTCCGTCGATATATCCCAAAGAACTTCTGACATCTCTTACCAACTCTACCAAGTTGTTTTCGCTGATATCAACCACATGCAGTTTTCTTGGATTTCTTTTGAATATTTCTTTCGTAACAGCTTGTCCGATGGAGCCGGCACCGCCAATCACGAGAAATGATGACGACGAAACAATTTCTTTCAACTCTTTTTCGTGATTCGAGATATCTAAGCCAAACAGTTCGCTATTCCTGCCTATTAATTTGAGTATGTCCATAATTTACAATTTACCGTCTATCTTTCCTTTTAACACACCCTTTACATCATACACCACGCTTTTTTCGCTTGTTATGGAGGAAATATCTATTTTTTGGAACTCCTTGTGCGCCACGGCTAAAACAACCGCGTCGAATTTCTCGTTCGGTAGGGTATTGGTAATCTCCACGCCGTATTCGTGCATAGCTATTTCGGGATTTGCCCACGGGTCGTGGATGGTTACCTCCACATTGTACTCTTGCAGCGTTTTAACGATGTCAATCACTTTGGTGTTGCGCACATCGGGGCAATTTTCTTTAAATGTAAATCCCAAAACCAACAGATGGGCACCCAATACCTGAATGCCTTTTTTCAGCATCAGCTTTACCACTTGCTCGGCTACGTATTCGCCCATGCTGTCGTTCATGCGACGCCCTGAAAGGATAATTTCGGGATTATAACCCGCCCGTTGCGCTGCCTGTGCCAAGTAATAAGGATCCACTCCAATGCAATGTCCCCCCACTAATCCGGGTGTAAAAGGGAGGAAATTCCACTTGGTACGGGCTGCTTTCAACACATCCTGTGTATCGATACCCATTTTGTTGAAAATCTTAGCCAATTCGTTCACAAAAGCAATGTTGATATCGCGTTGTGCATTTTCGATTACCTTTGCCGCTTCGGCCACCTTGATGGAGGGGGACAGGTGAGTGCCGGCGTATATAACGGAAGCATAAATAGTGTTCACTTTCTCCCCAATTTCGGGTGTGGAACCGGAGGTTACTTTCGTTATTTTTTCGACCGTGCGCTCTTTATCTCCCGGGTTAATCCGCTCCGGACTGTATCCGGCAAAGAAATCTACGTTATATTTTAATCCGCTCACTCGTTCCACCACCGGAATACATTCGTCTTCGGTAACACCGGGATAAACAGTGGATTCATATACCACAATATCGCCTTTCGCAATCACTTTTCCAACGGTTTCACTGGCTTTGTAAAGGGGGGTGAGGTCGGGGTTGTTGTTGCGGTCAACCGGAGTGGGAACGGTAACCACGTAAAAATTAGCATCGGCAATATCTTGGATGTTGGAGGAGCAGTAAAGACCGATGTCGGGGTGGCTTGGCGACTTGGTGACTTGGCGACTCGGCGAGGGGGCGACTATGGCTTTACCTTCGTTATGGAAAGCGGGAGTCTGGTGTCTGTCGTCTGATGTCTGTTTAATCGGATTGGAGGTGAGCAAAACCGATTGCAGTACATCATCTTCCACTTCTAAGGTAGAGTCGTGTCCGCTCATCAGTTCGTTTATCCGAGCCTGATTAATGTCGAATCCTACCACAGGATATTTTGTCGCTAAAAGGCGTGCTAAGGGTAGTCCCACGTAGCCGAGGCCGATGACGGCGATTTTTTGTTCTTTCATTCTAAAATTTAACTAATTTCTTTAATCAACAAGTTTCTTTAATCAACGAATTTCTCTAATTTCTCTAATTTATCAATCTGTTTACAAATAATTTATGGTGCAATTTTAAAAGGTCGATATTCTATCTTTCAGGAAAGAAATTAACGATGCGCTCGTATTCCAAACTGGAAGCTCCGAAGTTAACTAAAAGGCCTAACTTGTGATTAGTAGCCTTCAAGTAGTTGATTACTTGAGATCTATGATCTCCCGTTAATTCAGATAGAGCCTTTAGTTCCAATATGATTTTATCGTAACAAATAAAGTCAGGTATAAACTTCTTACTCAATAGATGTCCTTTGTAGTTAATATGCAACTCTTTTTCTCTGTTAAACTCAATTCCATTGATTTTTAATTCAATCGCCAGGGCTTCCTGATATACACCTTCACTAAACCCCGGTCCTAATTCCCTGTGAACTTCCATTGCGCATCCAATAATGTTATATGCTTCAGTTTTATAGATAAGTTCAATCATTTTTTGATAAATTTACTTGTCATTAAATTATATTCGCGTTAATTCGCGTAATTCGTTGAGAACTACAAATTCTCCCAATACCATTTCACTGCTTCTTGCAACCCTTCTTTCATACTGTATTGCGGATTGTAGTTCAACAGTTCCTTTGCTTTATCTACATTTGCTAACGAGTGAGGAATATCTCCCGCGCGATTGGGGCCGTGAATTACTTTGACGTTTTTTATTTCGGGGTCGAATTCGCTGAGAAATTCTTTTAAATATCCAACTAATTGATTGAGGGTTGTCCTTTCGCCGTAGGCGGTGTTGTAGACTTTGTTGACGGCATCGGAATTTTCTGTTGCCATTGCCAACAAATTCATCTGGATAACATTATCGATATAAGTGAAGTCGCGGCTATATTCTCCATCGCCGTTGATTACGGGCGATTCGTGTGCAATCAGTTTTTTAACGAATAGCGGAATAACGGCTGCGTATGCTCCGTTTGGGTCTTGTCGTCTGCCAAACACGTTGAAATACCGCAGTCCTATACACTCCATATCGTAGGTTTTGGCAAACACATCGGCGTAGAGTTCGTTTACATACTTGGTGATGGCGTAGGGCGACAAAGGTTTGCCGATAACGTCTTCTACTTTGGGCAGCGACTTGCTGTCGCCGTAGGTGGACGAGCTGGCGGCGTAGATAAACCGTTTTACTCCGGCATCGCGCGCGGCAACCAGCATATTCAGGAATCCCGAGATATTTACTTCGTTGGACGTTATGGGGTCTTTGATGGAACGGGGTACAGAGCCTAACGCTGCCTCATGAAATACCACATCCACACCTTCAGTCGCTTTTTGGCAATCTTCTAAATTGCGAATATCGCCCACTTGAAGTGTAAATGTGCCGGAGTACTCATTAAGTAACGAAAGCAGGTTTTCTATCTTGCCGGTCGCAAAATTATCGAGACAGATAACCTTGTTGCCTCTTTTCAATAGCTCTTCACAAAGATTGGAGCCTATAAATCCTGCACCGCCTGTAACTAACACACTTTTATTATTCATTTTCTCTGTTTTTACAATCTCTCTGTATCTTCTCCTGACCTGTGAAATAGGATTTGAGGCGATTACCTAAAAACATCTTTCCATAATGAGTTTTAAGGTATTTCTCTCTTTTCAATGCATCTTCCCGATTCAAACAGGCCTCGAAGTAAATTAACTCGAGCGGCCTTCTGTGTTTTGTAGAACGTACAAGCCCGGCCTGATGTGCCTCAAATCTTGATGGCAAATTCTGAGTGTACCCTGTGTACTTATTCCCATCGGTTAAGGAACGCAGTACATAAACGTAATAATATGAGTCGAAAATATTTGCCATCATTTCACGGGTTGAACCCCGCCCCACCCGTAACTAATATCTTATTTTCTTTATTCATTTACTGTATCTTTATAATCTTTCCTCAACGTCTCCTGACCTGTAAAATTTCACGGGTTGAACCCCCACGCCTCCGGTGACTAAAATCTTATCCATATCAGTTTCGAATTGGGGTGCAAAAGTACAATTTTTTCGCGAATCTTTGCTCGAAAATTGACTAAAACACCGCAAAATGTCCGTTTTTTTACTCGTTAGCGATTGTATTGATAGTTTATTATGTATTTAATTTACAGCAATATTACACCTGAGAGATGCTACCTTTCGAGTAAAATTAGAAACATTAAGTTTATATCATTTTTATTCAGAATAAGTTCTATTTATTATTATGCAACTTTTTGCAAAATTACGAAAATATTTGGAGAGTTGTTCTTTTTTAGACGAAGTTATTCGTTTGCGGGTAATCTGAGAGGGATTTTGGCACAGTGATTTTTTGTTATTTGGAAGAAACAGACAGGAATGTCCGTTTACCCGGTAGTTGCAGTAGCCGGAGCATGATGTTCAATTAAGCATTCAGTGAGCCTTCAATCGAAGTTTGCTCTGTCGCTGTTCGGTGAGGATTTACAGCAAAACGAAAATTTACACTTTGCCCATCGCCCCACACCCAATGCCCATCGCCCATTGCCCAACGCTCTACGCCCATTGCCTAAAACCTAAACAATCTCCTCCGTTTTTTTGGTTCCGGCATTGCCGATTGGTCTGCCATCAGATGCAACGCACGCTGTTTGTTTCGGGTAGCTTTCACCACGTTGTAGATTACTCCCCAGTCGGGAAGTCCACCTAAGTTACGATCATCGATAAACAGGTCTGCACTCAATTTTCGTGACGCTTTCTCCCTGTCTTCCTCCGGATAATTGGCGTTTGCGGCATAGAAATAAAGTCCGCGTTCCGCGCAATAGTCGATAGCCTCCTGAAGTAGTTTTCCTTCGCGCACGGTCCATAAAATCAGTCTGTGCTGATCTTTTTGCAACTGCAAAAGGGTTTCAATGGCAAAGGGGATGGGCTTGCCAATGGCAGGATATTCATGTTCAACGATGGTACCGTCGAAATCTACAGCTATGATCATAATTTTTTATTCTGTTTTTGATTTTTTGCCGACAAAGATAAAGAAAAATGTTGGATAGCAGATGTTGGGTGACCGATGACGGGTGGCGGATGATGGATGACCGATGACGGATGTCTTCTCCCTGTCACCTTTTCTCCCCGTCTCCCCATCTCCCCATCTCCCCATCTCCCTTCACTCTCCGTACATCTCCTTGTAATACTTTTGATAATCGCCGCTGGTAACGTTATCCAACCAATCTTGATTTTCTAAATACCAGCGAACGGTTTTTTCGATTCCTTCTTCAAACTGGAGGGAGGGTTCCCAACCGAGTTCGTTTTTTAGCTTTGTGGAGTCGATAGCGTAGCGCAAATCGTGTCCGGCGCGGTCGGTGACGTAAGTGATAAGTTTTTCCGATTCTCCTTCTGCCCGTCCAAGCAGGCGATCTACGGTTTTAATCATCACCTTAATGAGATCGATGTTTTTCCACTCGTTGAAGCCGCCGATGTTGTAGGTGTCGCCCGTTTTTCCTTCGTGAAAGATGAGGTCGATGGCGCGGGCATGATCCTCCACGTAAAGCCAGTCGCGCACGTTTTCGCCTTTTCCGTAAACCGGCAACGATTTGTTGTTTCGGATATTGTTGATAAACAGGGGGATGAGCTTTTCCGGGAACTGGTATGGCCCGTAGTTATTGGAGCAGTTGGAAACGACAATCGGCAAGCCGTAAGTGTCGTGATAGGCACGCACGAAATGATCGGAAGCGGCTTTGGACGCTGAATAGGGCGAATGCGGGTCGTAGGGGGTCTCTTCGGTGAAAAGGGTATCGTCGAATGCTAATTCGCCGTAAACTTCGTCGGTTGAAACGTGGTAAAATAAATTTCGGATTTCGGATTTCGGATTTCGGACTTGCCACACCCGGCGGGCGGCTTCCAACAAGTTCAAGGTTCCCATCACATTGGTTCGAGCAAATAAAAAAGGATCGGTGATGGAGCGATCGACATGGCTTTCCGCTGCTAAATGAATTACATTATCGATGTGATATTCGTTGAAAATTTGCTGAATCTGATCGAAATCGCAGATATCGGCTTTCACGAAAGCGTAATTTGGCTTTTCCGCGATATCGTGCAGGTTTGCCAGATTACCGGCATAGGTGAGGACATCGAGATTCACGATTCGATAATCGGGATAGTTGTTTACAAATCGACGCACAACGTGCGAGCCGATGAACCCTGCACCACCTGTGATAAGGATATTTCTTTTATTCATTTTCAATAGATTTAATTGTCTTTTATTTTTTTGACTTGACCTGTGAAATAGGATTTGAGGCGATTGCCCAAAAACATTTTCCCGTAATGTGTCTTTAAATATTTTTCTCTTTTGAGTGCGTCTTGCTCATTTAAGCAAGCTTCAAAGTAAATTAACTCAAATGGACGTCTGTGTTTTGTTGAAACAACTTGTCCGGCTTGGTGTGCCTCAAATCTTGATGGCAAATCAGATGTGTAGCCTGTATATTTTTTGCCATCCTTTAACGAAAGCAACACGTATACATAATAATATGTGTTCAAAATATTTGCCATCATTTCACGGGTTGAAACCGGCACCACCGGTGATTAGAATGTTTTTTTTGTAATTCATAGTTGTATTGTTTTGAATGCAGATAATACGGATGAGATTGATATGTACGTTTTTATAAATTGAGAATTACTGCGTAAATCGGAGTCATTAATTTTAGATGTCATCTGTATTATCAGTATTTTGATTATTTTATTGAATGAATACCGCACTTTTACCTAATGGCTTGAATTGAAAATCGGCAGAGCCAAAAGCAACGCATTGTTTCGTTTTGTCATGTTGAACGAAGCGAAACATCTTTTTGATAAGAAAACGTAGATTTTTCACTCCGCAAAACTACGTTCAAAATGACAATTTGGTGGTAGATTTTGTTTTTGAGACAGCCGCTATTATTGTTTAACCGCTTTGTAGCACATTTGCAATCCTTTGCTAAAAGCAGGGTTTGCAAAATTTGATAGTTTCGGGAATGACTACAGCAAACACTTTTGAAACCTTCTCATATTTTTATCCGGTAACTATGATTCTTTTAAAATCGTTGCAACGGGTAAGTTTTATGCCATTGTCTCATAACTCATAACTCATAACTCATAACTTACCACTCACCATTCACCACTCATCAGCGTTCCAAGTCGGCTATCTTTTTCCGACAAGATTATATCTCCTTCGGGAATTTGCCAATCGATATTCAATGCCGGATCGTTCCATAATATTCCGCCTTCGTAATCGGGTGCGTAATAATTGTCGCACTTGTACTGAAAAACGGCTTCTTCGCTTAGAACCACAAAACCGTGTGCGAACCCTCGAGGTATGAAAAACTGGCGTTTGTTTTCACCGGATAATTCAACCGAAATATGCTTGCCGAACGTTGGTGAATTCTCTCGAATATCCACAGCTACATCTAACACTCGCCCTTTCACAACACGCACTAACTTGGATTGTGCATAAGGTGGTTTTTGAAAATGGAGTCCGCGCAAAACGCCGTAACCGGATTTCGATTCATTGTCTTGTACAAAAACTGTTTTACACACTTTTTCTTCGAATTCGCGTTGCGAAAACGATTCGAAAAAGTAACCTCGTTCATCGCCAAATATTTTCGGCTCGATAATCACCACTCCCTCTATTTCGGTTTTTATTACATTCATGTTGCGATAATTATGCATTATGAATTATGCATTTTGAATTAACTTTGTAAGGTATTGTCCGTATTCGTTTTTCGACATCGGCTCTGCTAATTTTCGAAGCCCTTCATCGTCGATCCATCCGTTGCGCCAAGCAATTTCTTCGAGACAAGAAATTTTCAGCCCTTGACGTTTTTCCAACACTTCGATAAAGGTGGACGCTTCGGACAACGAGCCGAAAGTACCGGTATCTAACCAAGCAAAACCGCGTCCGAAGAGTTGCACTTTCAGCTGTTTTTCTTTTAAAAAAGCCTGATTTACGGTTGTTATCTCCAACTCACCTCTTGCCGACGGCTTGATGTTTTTGGCAACTTCCACCACTTTGTTCGGATAAAAATACAGTCCTACAACCGCATAATTCGATTTGGGTTGTTTAGGTTTTTCCTCTATGCTTAACACGTTCCCGTGAGCATCAAACTCGGCTACGCCGTATCGTTCCGGGTCGTTTACCCGGTACCCGAAAACGGTCGCTTTGTTGCTTTCTTTGGCATCTTTTACGGCTTGCCTTAACAAGGTCGGAAAACCGTGTCCGTAAAAAATATTATCGCCCAGCACTAAACAGGCACAATCATCACCGATAAATTCTTCGCCGATAATAAACGCCTGAGCCAATCCATCGGGACTGGGTTGTTCGGCATAAGTGAAACTCACCCCATAATCTGATCCGTCTCCAAGCAACCTTTTAAATCCGGGTAAATCGTGCGGCGTAGAAATAATCAGTATATCCCTTATTCCGGCAAGCATTAAAGCGGAAATCGGATAATATACCATGGGCTTATCATAAATGGGAATAAGTTGCTTGGAAATTCCTTTAGTGATAGGATAAAGTCGGGTGCCGGAGCCTCCGGCAAGAACAATGCCTTTCATATAATTTTAATTAAAGTATTTATAATGATTCACAAAAGTAGTAAAATAAAATGACAAAATGTTGAAATATACGTCTGTTCTGCTTGGGTTGGCGTTTAAGAATACCCCGTAATTAAACATTTATTTTTATCTTTGCCCTTTAAAACAGAAAAAGAATATCAAATAATACAATTATGAAACAGATTGGTTTGTTTCTCTTTTTTTTAATAACACCGTTTTTATTATCGAAAACAACGGCTCAACAGATCGATAGCTTGAAAATTTTCGAACAAATAACCGATATTGAGAGGTTAATTCAGCAAGAACAGACACAGAGTCCTTCTGCCACTGTTATGTCCGTTGCCTCCACTCCACAACAGAAAGATACTGTTAAGAGAGTAATGGTAACACCAACTATAACTCCGGCAAGGGTTTCATTAGACTCTCTGTATCGACGAAGCGCTAGCGGGACTTTGCAATTGCCCGATAATTTATATAGCCTTAGCTCGTTAAGCGGTTTGACATTCAGGGATACGATTTTCTATAATCCGTTGTTTCTTCCGATGATATTTACCGGGAAGATTCTGCCTGCCGATTTGTCTTTTTATCCGCCGAAAGAGGAAGATGGGTTCAAAGGGATGCTCATCTCTCCCGATAAGACATTCGCTCCGAACCTCGCACACGATGAGTTTGTCAATAAAACGCGTAGGGATTTTTACAGAAAATACCCCGATCGTGTTAAACTTTCTGCTTTGTATCTCGATTCGCTGCCAACTTCCAGCAAGGATGCGGAAATAAAAGAAAGTTTTAATCCATTTAAGGAGCTTATTTCCACACAAACAAGTTTTTCTTTAGATGCTCCTCAGGTTGATGGTGCTACCATAAAGCGCAAGTACTGGGTGCATAGCGGCAACCATGCCTTTCAATTGTCGCAGAGCTATTTCTCGCCTAACTGGCACAAGGGGGGGACAAGCAGTTTTACTTTTGTGAATACCCATGCCTTGAAGATGAATTACCGAAAAAACAAAGTCAGGTTTAATAACACGATAGAGTGGCGACTTTCTCTTTTTACTGCCCCCGATGATACGATTAGAAAATATAGAATCGGGGACGACCTGATTCGATATTACGGTGATTTTGGAGTGGACGCGTTCCATAAGAGCTGGTCGTATTCAACCAACTTAGATGCGAGATCGCAACTTTTTAATAATTATCCCACAAATTCCAACGAGTTGCGATCGGCATTTTTAGCGCCGTTGTATGTAAACGTGGGGGTGGGGTTAAAGTATAATTTAGATAAAAAATCGCAAAAAGTAAGAGGACGCAGAACACGACTCGATCTGCACCTGGCGCCCATAAGCTACAACCTCAGGTATGTTGGAAACGACAAGGTGAAAGTTACCCGTTACGGTATTGAAGAGGGCAAAAAAACGAAAATAGATTTGGGTTCCACCATTACGGCTAACCTGATTTACGACTTCAACCGATATATTTCGTGGAATTCGCGACTGAAATACTTTACCAGCTACAACAAAGTGGAAGCGGAATTCGAAAACACGCTGAATATGGCGCTAACGAATGCGTTTTCTACCAGATTTTTCCTGAATCTTCGC
Organism: uncultured Petrimonas sp.; assembly: GCA_964557135.1. Lineage (GTDB taxonomy): Bacteria > Bacteroidota > Bacteroidia > Bacteroidales > Dysgonomonadaceae > Petrimonas. The sequence goes on from CAZKZB010000017.1 coordinate 42,515, forward strand.
TACGACGACAGCGTCCCGCCCGATCCGAAGTTTAAGCATTTACAGGTGACGCAACTCCTTAGTTTTGGATTGAATTATAAATGGTGACGGGTGAGGAATGTGGGAAACCGGGTGACCGATGATCGATGACCGATGTGGGGTGTTGGAAACATGTCTTGGTTAAGTTGACACTCCCAAGCCGACCAATATTATAGACCGGTAAATCTCAGTTGTCTCCCTCCCTTGTTGGGGAGGGCAGGGGAGGGGTATTAAAAAGAAAACCCATTCAAAAAATCCCGCACTTTCATCCGTTTTTTTCCCGATAGCTGAAGGTCTAAAATCTCCACAAGACCGTCTTGTACGGCAACTTGCAGGAACGTTTTATTATCGGTAACGATTTCTCCGACAGGATATTGATGTGCTGTGCTGATTACCTTCGTTTCGAATATTTTGAAAGTCTGTTTCTCGCCGTTCACCTCAAATTCTGTCCAGGCGGCAGGGTAGGGCGATAGTCCGCGAACGAAATCATGAATTTCTTTTGCCGGTTTGTTCCAATCTATTTGACAGGTTTCCTTGAATATTTTAGGTGCCGGCTTCAATTCTTTTTCGTTCTCGATAAATGAACTTTGCGGACGCGATTGAACGGTTCCCTCGATAACGACATCGATGGTTTTCACAACTAACTTCGCACCCAAAGTCATCAGTTTATCGTGTACGGTTTCAACGTTATCGTTCTCTTCGATAGTTATTTTCTCCTGAAAAATAATTTCGCCGGTATCAATTTCGTGTTTCAGAAAGAACGTAGTTACGCCTGTTTCTTTCTCGCCGTTGATAATTGCCCAATTTATGGGCGCAGCACCGCGATATTGCGGTAATAACGACGCGTGCAGATTGAACGTGCCTCGAGGCGGCATATTCCAAACCGCTTCGGGAAGCATGCGAAAAGCCACAACCACCTGAATATCGGCTTCAAGGCGTTTCAACTCGTTTAAGAAAGCTTCATTTTTCAAGTTTTCGGGTTGCAAAACGTGCAATCCTTTCGATAGCGCGTACGTTTTTACGGCCGATGGCTGGAACTTGTATCCCCTGCCGGCAGGCTTATCGGGCGCGGTGATAACGCCCACCACGTTATATTCACCTTCCACTAACGCTTTTAGCGACTCCACCGCAAAATCGGGAGTTCCCAGAAAAACGATACGTAAATCTTTTTTATTCATTTGTTTATAGGTTTTCAATCAAGACTTTAGACAAATAGATACCTGAATTCGGACATCGGTATTTTATTTTTCCTCTTTTTTTTATACAAAAATAGCGGAAAAACATCGGATTCCACTAATTTTGCACCATGTTTAGTAAATGCAACGAGGTAATAAGTAAAATAAACGTCGCCGGACGGTCTGAAACACCTTTTTTATTCGGCGTGGATTTTGAGTTGAGCGAGGGATTTTTCGTGGAAAATCCTTTGCGGCAGAACGATATTCTTTTCGATATAAACGGCGCGGGAAACTGCAATGAAACCATCGCTGAGAAACCGTTTCGTTTCGAATCTTTTCCCGAATCCGAAGAGACTTACTCTCGACGTTTTGCCACCGTCATGAACGGCTTGCGCCGCGGAAATTCGTTTCTCACCAACCTGACGATTAAAACGCCGGTGGAGACCGATTTGTCGCTCAAAGAGATTTTCTTGCGCAGCCGCGCCATGTATCGTGTTTTTGTTCCTAATAGGTTTGTCTGTTTCTCTCCCGAACGCTTTGTGCACATCGCGGACGGGAAAATTGTTACGCATCCCATGAAGGGAACTATCGACGCGACAATTGAAAACGCGGCCGAAATCATTTTGAACGATTACAAAGAAACCGCCGAACACAGTACCGCTGTCGATTTGCTTCGAAACGATTTGAGCCGCATCGCTACACACGTGAAAGTGAATCGCTTTCGGTATATCGACCGCCTCGAAACCCACAAAGGGGCAATTCTGCAAGTAAGTTCCGAAATTGAAGGAACATTGCCCGACGATTGGCGCTCGAACCTCGGTACGTTGCTTTTCGAGTTGCTTCCGGCAGGTTCAATTTCGGGCGCTCCCAAAGAAGCTACGCTCGATATCATCCGCGAAGCGGAACAAGAACCGCGTGGATTTTACACGGGCATAGTCGGATATTTCGATGGGGAAAACTTCGATTCGGGCGTGTTAATTCGATATATCGAGCAAACCGGCAATCGGTTGTTTTTCAGAAGCGGCGGAGGAATCACCATCAACAGCCGCTGCGAAAGCGAGTACCGCGAAGTGATACAGAAAGTATATGTACCGTTTTAAACATCCGTCACCCGTCATCGGTCATCCAGCATTACCAGCACCATGTTTTTAGAAACCATTTGTATAGAAAACGGCAAGGCTAAAAACCTGTCGGCACATCTCAATCGGATGCGGCAAACGGCGGCGCATTTTGGATTCATTGCCCCCACCATGCCCGATATCGAGTCGCTTTTGCCCGCGAATTTGCAAAAATCGAAAGTGAAGTGCCGAATCGAGTACGCGCGCGAAATTTTAGCCGTTGAGTTTGCCGCCTATACGCCGAAAACCATTCGCTCGCTCCAACTTGTTCACGTCGACGATATCGATTACTCGTTCAAGTTTTCCGATAGAACGCTGCTCAACGCGCTTGCCGCGAAAAAAAACGACTGCGACGAAATTCTTATCGTCCGCGACGGTTGCATTACCGATACCAGTTACAGCAACGTGGTTTTTGAAAAGAACAATCGTTTTTTTACGCCCGACACCTTTCTTTTGAACGGAACCAAACGACAGAACCTGCTTCGGGAATCCGTCATTTATGAAGCCGAAATCACTCTCGACAACCTGCACGAATTCGACCACGTGTATCTGATTAATTCCATGCTCGATATCGAAGATGGGGTGGGAGTCCCGGTTTCACATGTGGTGAAATAATGGTGTTTCAATCGTACGCTAATAATCCGTCAGGCCGCTATGAGCGTCCAGACGGGATTGGTGAATATTTGTCTGCTCACACTCGCTTCCGTCACCCGTCATCGGTCACCCAACATATCTACTCAACCACCAAACTCCTGTTTTTCGGATACTTAACGGTATATTTCAACTCAACTTCTTTCTTTTCAGAGGGCGATAACGTAAACTGCCATTTCACCTCTCCTGTTTCTTTATTCAACATACCTTTCGATAATTCATCGGCCGAAACATCAATTTCGCTCGTTGTGGATACGGGAATCTGGTCTAATAAAACCATTTTAACCGCTTGTTGCTTAGTGTTTCGGATTGTAGTTTTCCACACGCGGGTATCTTCTTTTTTCGTCCCGAAAAACTTCTGCGTGCTCACATCTTTCAGCTTTTCCCGATTTACCTGAATGCTCTTATCTCGTCCGAGCGAAATATTCAACGAATCCGATAAGGAGCGCGTGTCCAAAATGGTTTTACCCACGAAACTGTTCTCGTAAAAAATATTGGCTTCACCTTCCATTAAATTAAGTTTTTCCCAATCGGTAATGTAAGCCTGCAAGAAAGCGTCCGTATCGGCTTTTGGGATGCAAAAATGCTCATAATCGGCTTTCAGCGAATAGTTTTCTATATTTACGGTAAGCGTTTTTCCATCGGAAGGCACGGTATATGGTGTCTTTATTTCAAATTCAACCGCTGTTTGCCTTTCAAACTGCACGGTAGGCAGAGGCGCGCTCTTCTCCTCCGATTTTCGTTTGGAGGGAATCGCGCTTATTCCCCGTACAGCGCCGGTCAATTGACTTTTTACCTGTGTGCCGTAGCCAACCACCACTACTTCATCTAACATTTGGGTGTCTTCCTGCATAACAACGGTCATAAACCTGTTTGAGATGGGTATGTTTTGAGACTTCATCCCCACGTAAGATATTTGCAACACTCCTCCGGCGGGAGGAACGGTCAACGTGAAATTGCCGTTAATATCACTGACGGTTCCTATGCTCGTACCCGCAATCTGAATGCTGGCGCCGATAATTGGCTCGTTCTGCGTGTCCAAAACACGCCCCGCCGCTTGGTCGTTGAAGTGAATATTGTAGCGTGGAGGTGCCGTATAATAGTTGAGAAAGTAAACTTTTTGCTCGGGAAGCGTGTTCGAAAGCTTCGGATTTAGCGAGCTCACTTTCAATCGAACATTTTTCCAATCTTCTCGCGTATTTTGCTGAATATTGGCTTTGTAGGCAAGTTCAATCGGGTGCGCCACGCCGATAGAACGGATATCGTACGAGGGAAACCAGCTCGCGTTATCCACGTAATAACTCAATTCGATGGGACAAGTTGTGGCTTGCCGCGCTTCAATTTGAACAACGATTTCTCCCATCGGATTTTTATCGCGCGCGCCCTGTTGCGTTAATTCTTTCGCGATATCATCTCTTTTTTCGGTCAGATTTTTGATGGTTTTGTTTATCTCGATCTGCTGATTATAGAGCGACGCGTTTTGTTGACGATAATAATTCCCGATTTCTTTCAGGTTCGTAAGACTTATGCCCGCGTTGCTGCCGCCGATGTTACGATTTTGCTTCAGGAAATCGAGTTCATCGTCAATTCCTTTCAATTTGTTGTTTTCTTTGGCAATATCCTCATTTACCTTGTCCAACTGCCGCTTTAAGTTTTTTACTTCCTGACTCGATTCCAAACTGTTCATATGATTAAATCGATGGTTGACAGAGAGTACCGTAATCTGATTGTTCTTGACTTTTAACTGAATGCTTTTGGTGTCGATGTAAGGAGAAAGGTCGGTAATTTTCAATGTAGATTTACCGGATGGTACGTTGGTCGTGATATTGCGGCTTACCTGCGCGCCTTTCAGATAAACGGTAACTTCCGAAACCGGAGATTTTAGCACGATTTCACGTGAGCTCTGAGCTTTTACCCTTAAAGAACTCAGTAATAACAGGAAAGCGATAAATGCCCCCGCTTTAACAAAAGAAATTGTTTTAGTTTTCATAGAAAAAATGGTTTATTGTTTGCAAATATTTTTGTGTCTTGTTATATGGATGCATTTTGGGGTTAAATTCCATAAGTGGCGGAACAAAATGTGGTCTTTTAAGTTCGACCACCTCGGGTTGGGTTGGTGTGTGGATGCTTCTACCGTAGGTCGATGACCTACGGTTATGAAAATGTCGCCCTTCGGGCGAAGTAGAACTTGATAATTACATTAGGGTTTTTTCTAAGTAATACGTGAAAAATATGTTGGTGATTTTATGATAAATAGTGAAAATACGACCTGCGCAACTGTCCCCTTAAGTTAAGGGGACGAGCGACCCCGATAGCTATCGGGAGAGCGGAGGGGTTCTGATTTTAAAATTCACTCATAACCCCTCCCCCCGCCAAACGGGGTACTCCTGCCCCCTTCTAACTTCCCCCACAAAGGGGAAGGATGGCGGGCTAAGAATTATTTACCACTGCCCATGCTCCCCTCTCTTGTGGGAGAGGGGTTGGGGGTGAGGTCAAGGGGAGAGTCGCGGGCTAATTTACCTCAACATACTGTATTGTTTTTACCAACTCTTTTTTCTATAATCCGTCAGGCCACTTTGAGCGTCCGGACGGGGCGAAAGTTTTACGGCTGGTGAGAGCTGGGTACTGTTCTTCTCATTTCCACAAAGCAGTTAATCCATTCTTCAACCGTCAGACAAGTTATTGTTTTATCCAACTTCATATGATATTTCTCCATTAAAAACCGAAGTTGCTTCTTCCTGAAAATTGTTTTTAAAGCAGTGAATGCCGCTAAGTCGGGTTTTCTCAACAAGAAAAAGAGAAACCGCAGATAAGCTGCCGAAGACTCTATCGGAATTATTTCTTCTTTTCTTTTGATGTATAACAACGCGGATTTCACGGTTGGCGGCGGATTAAAACTCGACGGGCTTATTTCTCGTACCAGTGAAATATCGTAGAATGTTTTGTAAAAAATGGAGTACGGATTATAATTGCAGTCCGATACGATTTTCATCGCCGGCTCTAATTGTGTAACAATACATCCGCCCTGAAAGTTACACAAGTTGTTGTACATTAGCTTTTTGAAGATATGCGATGTGATTGAGTAGGGAATATTTGACACCACTTTGAATGCCGAATTTGGAAATGTATAATCCAAAATGTCTGTTTCAATAATTTTGACTCCTTTAACAGGACTAAATTTCCGTCGTAAATAGTTGAGCAGAGCTTTGTCATTCTCAATAACAATTACATTATCCGTGCTTTTCAGCAGCTGATCTGTAATGTATCCTTTTCCTCCACCCAAATCGTAAACCAAATCGCAATGTCGCAACTCGGCTAATTCTATGGTATATTTTATGAGAGCCGCATCTACGGTAAAATGTTGCCCCGTAATTCTTACGGGCAGTTTATGATGTTTCATTATTTTTCAGATGATAAGTTGTTGATTTATTTAATTGATAATCAACAGAACAGCCTATCTGAAAAATGGCGCACTTTTTTATCTGCCTCGAATGTTTTCGGAGCGATAACTTTACCTTGATGTATAAAAAGAGATAAAGCTATTCCTTAGGAAAAAAGGAACAGAGGAAGGAGCATTAAGTTAAGCAGTCCTGTCAGGATAATCTTAATCTGAAGTTAATAACGAACATACCAGAACAGCCCATTTGTTGGTTTTTTATTTAGAATTTCGAAACAAAGGTATTTTTTTTGATTGAATTACACAAGTTTATCTTCTAAAAAAAAGTACACGGACAATGCTGATTCTCCGAGTTAAGTCGGTTTTATCGGCGTTATCCGTGTACGTTAAAAAAATCCGTTAGGCCGCTTTGAGCGTCCGGACGGGGGCGACAGTTGTTTTTTTGTCTCGACACACACCGATTTATAAATCGGCGCGAGCAGGCTTTCGGTCATCGGTCACCCAACACCCCACAAAATCAATTATTCTCCGGCCTCAGTTTTCTTACCACTGCTCCCGTTTGCCACATTTCGCTTTCGCGCAGGGCTTTAAGTTCCGCTTCCAGTTTTTCGCGATAATCGGGTTGCGAATTGCTGTCGATGGAGCGTTGCGCTTCGTTTCCGCTCGCCACTTCTTTGTACAATTTTTCGAAAACGGGTTTGGTGGCGTCGTGAAAAGGCGTCATCCAGTCCAGCGCGCCGCGCTGCGCCGTGGTGGAGCAGTTGGCGTACATCCAATCCATTCCGTTTTCGGCAAAAAGAGGCATCAGCGATTGGGTAAGCTCTTCCACTGTTTCGTTAAACGCTTCCGATGGCGTATGTCCGTTTTCGCGAAGCACTTCGTACTGTGCCAAAAGCAAGCCCTGAATAGCGCCCATCAGCGTGCCGCGCTCGCCGGTAAGGTCGGAATAGACTTCGCGTTTGAAATCGGTTTCGAACAGATAACCCGACCCAACGCCGATTCCCAACGCCACTACCCGCTCGAAAGCGCGCCCCGTCGCGTCTTGAAAAATGGCGTAAGACGAGTTCAAGCCGCGCCCTTCCAAAAACATTCTTCTGAGAGAAGTTCCCGAACCTTTGGGCGCCACGAGGATAACATCCACATCGGCAGGCGGAACAATTCCGGTGCGCTCTTTGTAGGTTATGCCGAATCCGTGCGAGAAATAGAGCGCCTTTCCGGCGGTGAGATGCTGCTTAATGGTGTTCCACAAAGCGATTTGAGCCGCGTCGGACAACAGATACTGAATGATAGTTCCGCGTTTACAGGCTTCTTCTATTTCGAAAAGCGTTTCGCCCGGAACCCAACCGTCGGAAACGGCTTTGTCCCACGATTTGCTGTTTTTTCGCTGTCCCACTATCACGTTGAAGCCGTTGTCGCGCAAGTTGAGCGATTGTCCCGGCCCTTGAACACCGTATCCGATAACGGCGATGGTTTCGTTTTTTAATACCTCCCGCGCTTTTTCCAGCGGGAACTCGTCGCGGGTAACTACATTTTCTTCTATCCCGCCAAAATTCATTTTTGCCATTTTCTTTAGACTTTTAGAACCAAGAACAAAGAATCAAGACAGTTAAGTGCAAGATTTTAGCTCCGGTTATTTAATTTGTAATCAGTAATTATTAATTGTTTATTTTGTTTTTCTTCTCCCTCTCCGCCAGCATATCGCTCAACCGCTCTACGGGCGAGCGGGTAATAGCAATTCGTCCGGAACGGATAAATTGCAGCACACCGATTTTTTCCGCCAGTTCATCGAACAGTCCTTGCGTTTCGGCATAATGTCCGGCTTTAAGGAACACCACGTTGTCTTTGGATATTTCCAGCACGCGGACGTTGTACTTGCGAATCAGGTATTCCACAGAACCGTGTTCCATTACTTTTTCGGTAGAAAGTTTGTAAAGAGCCAATTCCTGATACACCAACTCGCTGTCCACGTTGTAAAACGCCTTCAGAATATCTACGCGTTTATCGATTTGGCGCACCAATTTTTTCATCACTTCTTCATCGTCGCAATAAGTGGTAATGGTAAACTTGTGAATGCCCTCAATCGCTGATGGAGACACGGAAAGCGTTTCGATATTCAACTGCCGACGCGTGAAAATCGTTGTTACCTGATTGAGCACTCCCACCGCGTTTTCCGAAAAAATGGTGATGGTGTATAATGTACTTTCATTCATAATATGGAGTTTTTTAAATATGTTTTTGTAAAAGATAGGCACGATGTGCGATAGATTCACGGAGTGAATGATAGAGGCTTCGCCTGATATACGCTTCGCGTGATAATGCACTTCGTGCGATAAATTAGTTTCAACGTCGGGGAAACGCTCTATCACGAGCGATAGTGAGTCTATCGTTTCGATGAAATCGAAACCTATCATTCACGAAGTGAATCTATCGTACGAAGTATCTATCGTGAGCGTCCAACGCGAACCTATCGCGCTCTGCGCCTATCGCTTTAGCGTATATCCGTTCCCCAGCATAATATCCGTTACGCATCCGCCCGAAGGAATCATCGGGTACACCATTCCTTTGGTTTCCACCTGCACTTCGAGTAAGTACGCGCCGTCGTGCGAAAGCATTTCGGCCACGGCGTCGTCTAAATCGGCGCGTTTGGTAATTTTTCTTCCCTTTATTTCGTAAGCGTCGGCAATTTTGATGAAATCGGGATTTTTCAGGTGCGTTTCCGAATAGCGTTCCTCGAAAAACAGCTCCTGCCACTGACGTACCATTCCCAGATAATTGTTGTTCAGCAAAATGATTTTCACATCGATACCGTATTCCATAATGGTGCCGAATTCCTGCATAGTCATCTGCAAACCGCCGTCGCCCACAAAAATGCACACCGTCCGATCGGGCGCGCCGTATTTGGCTCCGATTCCCGCCGGAAGGCCGAACCCCATTGTTCCCAATCCGCCCGACGTAACCATACTGCGCGATTGCGTGTATTTGAAATAGCGTGTTGCCATCATCTGATGTTGACCCACATCGGTAACGCAAACGGCTCTGTTGCCGGTGGCTTCGGTTACTTTATGCACCACCTCGCCCATTTTTATTTCGCCGCCGTTGGTGGGATAAAGTTCTTTGTTGATGATGCATTCGAGCTCTTGCTCTTCCAACGGCTTGAAACTGTTTTTCCAATGCGTGTGGTCTCTTTCCTCAATATATTTTGTAATCTCCGGAAGTGTTTGTTTGGCATCGCCCAGCACTTTCACGGCGGTTTTCACGTTCTTGTCCATTTCGGCGATATCAATATCGAAATGAATAATTTTTGCCTGCTTGGCATACGTTTTTAAATCGCCCGTAACGCGGTCGTCGAAACGCATTCCGATGGCGATAAGCACATCGCAGTCGTTGGTTTTAATATTGGGTGACACGTTGCCGTGCATTCCCAGCATTCCGTGGTTGAGCGGATGTTCCGACGGCACGGCCGATAACCCCAAAATGGTGGACGCGAACGGAATATCGCCTTTTTCGAGAAACGTGAGCAATTCCTCTTCCGCGTTTCCGAGGATAACGCCTTGTCCCACCAGCGCGAACGGCTTTTGTGCATCGTTGATTATGGCTGCCGCCATTTTTATTCTGTCTTCTTCCACTTCCGGAACAGGTTGATAGCTGCGCAAATAGTTGGTTTGCTGATACGAAAAATCAAGCGCGTTCACTTGCGCGTCTTTGGTAATATCGAGTACTACCGGACCGGGACGACCGCTTTGCGCGATGTAAAAAGCGCGCGATACTGCCCACGGAATATCTTCAGCACGGCGCACCTGATACGCCCATTTGGTAACGGGTTGTGTGATGCCGATAACGTCGGCTTCCTGAAACGCGTCGGAGCCGAGCAAGCCCGAAACCACTTGCCCCGAAATCACTACCATAGGCGTGCTGTCCATCATTGCATCGGTAATGCCGGTAACGGCGTTTGTGGCGCCGGGGCCCGATGTAACCAACGCCACGCCCGGTTTTCGCGACACACGGGCGTATCCCTGCGCGGCGTGAATGGCGCCCTGCTCGTGTCGCACCAGAATGTGACGAATTTCGTTTTTGTGGTCGTACAACGCGTCGAATACGGGCATAATTGCCCCGCCCGGATAGCCGAACATCGTGTCAACGCCTTCGGCAAGCAGTGCGCGAATGAGCGCTTCCGCCCCTCTTATTCCTGTTGTAACTTCTGTTTGAGGTTGATTGTTGCTACTCATAGTTGTGTATATTGCCCAAAAGTCTCTCTTGCGATATCCCTTTGGAAGATGTAATTTTCTGATTTAAATAATTCTGATGGCTCCCAAATCGGCAGAGCTTACAAAGCGCGCGTACACTTGCAACGCTTTGGATACGTGCCTGTCGCGATTGGGTGTGAAAGCGTTGTTGCCTTTTGATTCCTCCAGTTTCCTTCTATCCGAAAGTTCCGCGTCCGAAATTTTCAGGTGGATGCTTCGGTTCGGGATATCTATTTCGATGGTATCACCGTCACGTACCAATCCGATGGCTCCGCCGGCAGCCGCCTCGGGCGAAATGTGCCCGATGGACAATCCCGATGTACCGCCCGAAAATCGTCCGTCGGTAATTAGAGCGCACGCTTTTCCCAATTGTTTGGCTTTGAGATACGAGGTAGGATAAAGCATTTCCTGCATTCCTGGCCCGCCTTTGGGCCCTTCGTAGGCGATAACCACCACATCGCCGGCTTCTACGTCGCCGTTTAAGATGCCGTTGCAGGCGTCGTCTTGCGAATGAAATACTTTTGCCCGTCCCGAAAATCTCCAGATACTTTCGTCCACACCGGCGGTTTTTACCACGCAGCCGTTTTCGGCGATATTGCCTTTGAGAATGGCCAATCCGCCGTCTTTAGTGTACGCGTTTTCAACGCTCCGAATGCAGCCGTTTTGGCGGTCGGTATCGAGTTCTTTGAACCGTGCGTTTTGCGAACCCATCACGATGTTTCGCCTGTTTCCGGGCGCGGAAGAATAAATTTCGACCGCCTCCGGCGACGGATTTTCTACCGTAACCGCGTATTTCTCGATGGCTTGGGCAAGCGTTAGTCCGTCGGCGCGATGCACGTCGGTGTTTACCAATCCGCCTTTTGCCAGTTCGTTCATAATGCTCAAAATTCCGCCGGCGCGATTCACGTCCTGAATATGATATTTTTTGGTATTGGGCGCCACTTTACACACGCAGGGCACACGGCGAGAAAGCGCATCGATATCGTCCATCGAAAAATCGACTTCCGCTTCGCGCGCGATGGCGAGCAGGTGCAAAATGGTGTTGGTGGAGCCGCCCATAGCGATATCGAGTGTCATCGCGTTCAGAAACGCGTCGCGTGTGGCGATGTTTCGAGGCAAAACGGTGTCGTCGCCATCGAAATAATAACGATGCGCGTTTTGCACAATTTGTTTTGCCGCTTGCGTAAACAGCTCGGTGCGATTGGCGTGCGTGGCCACAATGGTTCCGTTGCCGGGAAGCGCCAACCCGATGGCTTCGTTGAGGCAGTTCATCGAGTTGGCGGTAAACATTCCCGAGCAGGAGCCGCACGTGGGACAGGCCAGTTCTTCGAGCTGCGCCACACGCTCATCGCTCACGGTTTCATCGGCCGCTTCAATCATCGCGTCCACCAAATCGATTTGTTCTTCGCCTATTTTTCCCGCTTCCATCGGCCCGCCCGATACGAAAATTGTGGGAATATTCAACCGCATTGCCGCCATCAGCATTCCGGGCGTTATTTTGTCGCAATTGCTGATGCAAATCATCGCGTCGGCTTTGTGCGCGTTTATCATATATTCCACCGAATCGGCAATGAGGTCGCGCGACGGCAGCGAGTAGAGCATTCCGTCGTGTCCCATAGCGATTCCGTCGTCCACGGCAATGGTGTTAAATTCGGCGGCGAAACAGCCTTGCTTCTCAATTTCGGCTTTTACCCGTTGTCCGATTTCGTGCAGGTGCGTGTGTCCTGGTACAAATTGCGTGAACGAATTCACCACGGCGATAATGGGTCTTCCCATTTGTTCGCGTGTCATTCCGTTGGCGCGCCAAAGGGCGCGGGCGCCCGCCATCAGGCGGCCGCCGGTGGAAGTGTAACTCCTAAGTACTACCCCTAAATCCCCTAAAGGGGATTTTGATGAGGAATGCTGTTTTTTATTTTTGTTGTTCATAATTACTTTTTCTAATTGATAGAGCCTGCGGCTGATAGCGCTGCGCGGATAGATTCACTGTGTGAATGATAGGTTTCGATGAAATCGAAACGATAGACTCGCTATCGCTCGTGATAGAACCCCTCCCCGCCTGTCGGCGGTACTCCCCTTTGTCAAAGGGGAGAGTTGCGCAGATTGTATATTTTTCTTTGAGCTGAAATTTTCAGTCCGTAACTTTTCTTTTCAGAGAAGGATAGGGTTATACGTCTTTGTTCTTGGTTCTTTATTCTTGGTTCTTTATAAAATTCATAACCCAATCCCCAACCTCACTTGTGCTGTACGCTTTTCCGCCTTCGGCGATATCTTCGGTAACGATACCGGCTTCGAGGCTGGCATTCACGGCTCGGCGAATTGCCGCGCCTTCCTCTTGCAGATTAAAACCGTATTCGAACATCAGCGCGGCGGACAGAATCATCGCTACGGGATTGGCGATATTTTTTCCGGCAGCCTGTGGATACGACCCGTGAATGGGTTCGAACAGCGAGGTGTGAATGCCTATTGATGCCGAAGGCAGCATTCCCAACGAGCCGGTGATGACCGAAGCTTCGTCGGTGAGGATGTCGCCGAAAAGGTTTTCGGTTACCAGCACATCGAAACTTTTGGGCCATTGAATGATGCGCATCGCGGCATTGTCCACAAACAGATAATCGGTTTCGATATCGGGATATAGCAGCGCGATTTCCTGCGCGATTTGACGCCACAGGCGCGAGGTGGCAATAACGTTGGCCTTGTCCACCACAGTGAGTTTTTTGCGGCGTTGTCCGGCAAATTTATACGCCAAATGGAGGATGCGCTCGATTTCTTCGCGCGTGTACACGCACGTGTCGTAAGCGGTATTTCCGTCTTCGCTCCGTCCTTGTGGACGGCCGAAATACATTCCGCCGGTAAGTTCTCGGATGCAAACAAAATCGGCGCCTTCAACCAAATCGGCACGAAGCGGCGATTTGTGAATGAGTGACGGGAAAGTCATTACCGGACGGATATTTCCATACAATCCCAACTGTTTGCGCATACGCAGCAATCCTTGTTCGGGACGTACTTTGGCGTTGGGGTTGTTATCGTATTTGGGGTGTCCGATGGCGCCGAAAAGCACCGCGTCGGATTGCATACAGAGTTCGTGCGTTTCGGCAGGATACGGGTCGCCCACCGCGTCGATGGCACACGCGCCCACAATGCCTTCTTTGAAGGTAACGGCGTGATTGAATTTCTCGCAAACGGCGCGCGTAACTTTCAGCGCTTGCTCCATAATTTCGGGGCCGATGCCGTCGCCGGGTAATACGGCAACCCCCAACCCCCTAAAGGGGGCTTTTGCGGGCTGTGAATTATTTTCTTTAGGAACGTTGTTCATTTATTCTAATTTCTAATTTCTGATTTCTTTTTTCTTATTTTATCCATCAGACCGGTAATCGGTCAGACGGGGTGGAATTTTACGGCAACTGCATAGATCTCAATGCCGGAATATTTCCATTCTCAATCATATTGAGCATTTTCAGGGTGGCTTTTATGGCCGCGGCGGTTTGGTCGATATCCAATCCGCGGGTTTTGAAGATTTTGCCATCGAATTTCCACGTAATAATGGTTTGCACGTAGGCGTTGGTCTTTCCGCCGGGCGGGATAACCACCACGTAATCTACCAATTCGGGTGTCGGTTTATCGAGGCTTTTGTAAATTTTGTACATCGCTTTCGAAAACGCGTGATACTGTCCGTCGCCCGCCGCCGATTGTTGATACACTTCGCCTCGGATGGATATTTTCACGGTGGCCGTGGGACGCATTCCGTCAGTAAGATTCAGCGAATAGTTGAGAATTTGGATATCCTGATTATCGATTCCGTTTTTCAGGATATCGGAAACAATGTACGGAAGTTCATCGGGACTGACCAACTCTTTTTTGTCGCCCAACTCGATAATGCGTGCCGTTATTTTTTTCGCCGATTCATCGTCTACTTCAATTCCGAGCGCTTCCAGATTTTTTAAGATGTTAGCTTTACCGGAATTTTTTCCCAACGCGTACTCCCGCGAACGACCGAAACGTTCGGGAATGAGGTCGTTGAAATAGAGATTCTTCTTTTTGTCGCCATCGGCGTGCACGCCCGCAACCTGCGTAAAGACATTGTCGCCGATAAGCGGTTTGTTGTTGGGAATGCGAACGCCGGAGTAGCTTTCCACGACTTTGCTTACACTGTAAAGTTTATCTTCGGCAATGTTTGTGGAGAGTTTCAACTGGTCGTGAATAAGCGCCACGATGCTTGTAACCGGTGCGTTGCCGGCACGCTCTCCCAATCCGTTGATGGTTACGTGAACGCCTTTTACACCGGCGTTTATGGCTTCGAAAACGTTGGCGACAGCCAAATCGTAATCGTTGTGCGCGTGAAAATCGAAATGCAAATTGGGATACCGGCGAATCATTGTTTTGCAAAACTCGCGGGTTTCGGAAGGATTTAAGATGCCGAGCGTATCGGGCAACATAAATCGGGTAATGGGTTGGTGTTGAAGCTCGTCCATCATCTCGAAAACATATCCCCGCGAATCGCGCATCCCGTTCGACCAGTCTTCGAGGTAAATATTTACGGTCATTCCTCGTTTTTTTGCTTCCGCGATAACCGATTTTATATCGGCGAGATGCTCCCGAACCGATTTTCGGAGTTGGTGCGTGCAGTGATTTTCGGAGCCTTTGCAGAGCAGGTTTATCACCTTGCATCCCGCGCCGGTAATCCAGTCGAGTGAAGCGTTTCCGTCCACGAAACCGAGAATTTCGATTTTATCGATATGCCCGTGAGCATTTGCCCATTGTGCGATTTTTCTTACCGACTTAAACTCTCCTTCCGATACGCGCGCCGAAGCGACTTCAACTCTATCGACGTTCAGTTCTTCAATGAGCAAGCGGACGACGCTCACTTTTTCCTCGGCAGCAAACGATACCCCCGAAGTTTGTTCTCCGTCGCGCAGCGTGGTGTCCATTATTTCTATTTTCCGCTTTTCCATATTGTTTTCTTAATAACCTAAAACACTGTTTTCTAATCAGTAAACATAAGCGCGATTGTTTTCGTACTCTTCTATTTTGTTTTTATTCGACAGCAGGAAATCGATATCGTCGAGTCCTTTCAGCAGGCATTCTTTTTTATACGGATTTATCTCGAACGACTCCGTTTTTCCGTTTTCGTTGTTTTTAATAACTTGTTCTTCCAAATTTACCGTCAGTGTGGCTTTCGGGTTTTTGGCAACACAATCGAACAGTTCCGCCAAAAATGTTTCGCTTACGATTACGGGCAGCAATCCGTTGTTGAGCGCGTTGTTTCGAAAAATATCGGCAAAGAAACTCGATACCACTACTTTAAATCCGTAGCCCACAATTGCCCAGGCAGCGTGTTCGCGACTGGAGCCGCTGCCGAAATTCTTTCCGGCAACCAAAATATCGCCACTGTACGTGGGGTTGTTCAGGACGAAATCGGTTTTCGGCTCGCCTAATTTTTCATACCGCCAGTCGGCGAAAAGGTTGTCGCCAAATCCTTCTCGGGTAGTAGCTTTGAGGAATCGGGCGGGAATTATTTGGTCGGTGTCCACGTTCTCAATCGGAAGCGGCACGTAGGTTGATGTAAGAGTGTTGAATTTTTCCATTATAAGCCCCCTCTAACTCTCCCAAAAGGGGAGAACCGTGAGGGGAACGGTTTTTTATATGTGATTATTTTGAAAATTTACAGCTTAGTATTTTCCCCCTATATTTGTGCCATCTGACATTTAATAGGGAAAAGTAAAAATAGTTCT
>CAZKZB010000018.1:0-56032 GCA_964557135.1 uncultured Petrimonas sp.
AATCTGCACCTTCCGAAAAACAAAATCCTGACTGCCACAGCCAAAATTCAAGGCAGTCGTTTGACGCTTTCGGTAACCCATATCGAACAACAAGAGCGGATAATTTCGGTCAATCTCTCGGCGTATGACTTGGACGGACAAGCGGGCATCTTTATTCCCAATTCCGAAGAAATGAACGCCGTGAAAGAGGTCGTTGCCGGAATGGGACAATCGGCAGGAACGAGTTTCACTTTCAACTCTTCTGCCGGACAACAGCTTGCCGCCGATGCCGGAAAGGGTGTGATGCAGGGTGCGTCGCAATACCTGAACAAGAAAATGCGGGAAGTGAAAATCACGCTTAAAGCGGGACATCTACTTTTCCTTAAAGCAAACAAATAATCAATTTTATAACTCAAAAAATATCAACAAAATGAAAATCAAGCAACTATTTTTAGCAGCTGTTTTGCTTTTTGGAGCAATTGCAACCAACGCCCAAATCGGTTCGGGCGACCTATATCAAGGAATGAGCCGAACAATTCCCAATGGTCGCGTAGTACTGCCTTACGGCTTGGATGTTACTTACGAGAAAACCGTTCATTTAATCTTTCCCTCGCAAATCCGATACGTGGATTTGGGAAGTTCCAACCTGATAGCCGGAAAAGCGGAAGATGCCGACAACGTACTTCGGGTAAAAGCCGCCGTGCGCGATTTTGAAACCGAAACCAATCTGAGTGTCATTTGTGAAGACGGCAGTTTTTACGCTTTCAACGTGAAATATGCCGAAGAACCGGAACGGCTGAACATCGAAATGCAGGATTTTTTGCATTCGGGCGGAATGAATTTACCGAGCAACAAAGCCGATATTTATTTCAAAGAATTGGGCAGTCAATCGCCCGTGTTGGTCAAGCTGATAATGAAAACCATTTGGCAGAACGACCGCAGGGAAATCAAACATATCGGCAGTAAAAAGTTCGGTGTTCAGTTCCTGTTGAGAGGATTGTATTCACATAACGGACTTCTGTACTTTCATTTGCAGACCAAAAACCAAACTCAAATGCCGTACAATATTGATTTTATCACGTTCAAAGTTGTAGATAAAAAAGTAGCCAAACGCACCGCCATTCAGGAACAAATCCTGCAACCCTTGCGCACATACAACAACGTAACCCAAATCGGCGGACTGCAAACGCAACGCTCGGTTTTCGCTTTGGAACAATTCACTTTGCCTGATGACAAAGTATTGGAAGTAACGCTCTTTGAGCGCAACGGCGGTCGTCACCAAACGTTTGTAGTGGAAAATGAAGACATCATCCGTGCTAAAAACATTGACAATCTTAAACTTAAATTCTGATGAAAAAGTCCATTATTCTATTTGTGTGCCTCGTTGCGATAGCAACGGGCGCACACGCCCAACGGCTTATTCCCGGACAGCGGGGATTGCAGCTTTCTGTCGGCATTCCGATTACCGAAAACAAATTGTTTGAGAATGGAAATTTTGTGTGTGAAATGGCAATGACGGTAAATCATAAACGTGCCAACCATTGGCTGTTCGGATTGGAATATACGAAAAAGCATTTTGCTTATCGGGAAATACACATACCGTCCGAAACTTTCACATTCGAGGGTGGCTACCTGTTCAATCTTTTTTCCGATGCCGGAAAGAACGTGCTACTCAACACGGGAATTACGGCTGTTGCCGGATACGAAACCGTTAATCGAGGCGTAAAGCTACTGCCCGACGGTGCAACTTTATTGACAAAAGACAAATTTGTTTACGGCGGAGCGTATCATTTGGCATTGGATATTTTTGCAACGGACAATCTCGTGCTTTTCGTGAAAGGAAAATGCAATGTGTTGTGGGGAAGCGGTGTGGAAATGTTACGTCCGCAAGTTGGAATGGGAATAAAATTAATTTTTTAACAATGAAAACGAACAATAAAACAACTATGAAACGTAAAACAATCAACAATTTATGGGTAGTGGGAGTGCTGCTCGTTGCCGGGTTTTGTCTATCTGCTTGCAATAGCGGGCTGGACATTCAACAGGCTTATGAATTTGATATTCAAACAATGCCGGTGCGTAAGGAAATCAAACAAAACGAAACCATCGAAATCCGCTGTTCTCTAATCGAGAAAGGGACGTTTGCCGATAATCGTTACACGATAAGATTTTTTCAAAGTGAGGGCTACGGCGAACTTCGTTTGGGCAAAGACGGCGAAGTTTTCCTGCCCAACGACCGCTATCCATTGTCGGAAAAGGAGTTTAGGCTATACTATACGTCAAGGTCTGCCGAAAGTCAGCAGTTTGAGGTGGTAGTGGAAAATTCGGCAGGGAGAGAGGTGAAATTGGAGTTTTCGTTTAGTAACGTGTGAAAAATAAGTTGGTAAAAATAATACAGTATGTTGAAGTAAATTAGCCCGCAACTCACCCCTAACCCCTCTCCCACAAGAGAGGGGAGCACGGGCAGCGGTAAATGATTCTTAGCCACTATCCTTCCCCTTTGTAGGGGGAAGTTAGAAGGGGGTGGGAGTATCGCCGAAGGCGGGGAGGGGTATGAGTGAATGCTTTGATTTTAAAATCATAACCCCTCCGCTCTCTCGATAGCTGTCGGATTGCTCGTCCCCTTAATCTAAGGGGACAGTTGCGCAAGTCATATTTTCACTATTTATCATAAAAAAGACCAGCTTATTTTTTCCACAATACTTAATCCGGAAAGTCAATAAAAAGAACCTGACTAACTTCCACAAGATAATTGTTAGTCAGGTTCTGAGAGAATGAAAAAAAGAAATCATTCAGAATAGGGCGCTGAATCCTATTCTGAATAATTTGTAATTGCCGGTTTGATATGCGGCATCAATTTTGAAGAATTTATAAGAAACACCTGTTCCAAATGTTGCGAAACTTAGTGTTTTTCCATAATGATATCCGGCTCTAAATGCCACCAAGCGAAATAATTCGTATTCTCCTCCAGCTCCGACAGTAAATTCGGCAGCATCGGTGGGTAGTATAAAATAATGAGCTGTTAATGCCGCGCTAATATTGTGTCCTTCAGAAAGTGGCATATCCATTGAACCTCCTAATGCGATAGAAGAGGGAAGGCTTGTGGCATTACTGTCGTTTTTTCTATACTTTATTTTGCCGCCAACATTTAAAAATGAGAGTCCGAGCGTGTATTTTCCTCCATTAGCTTTTTCCGTCATTTCGTTTTGATAATAAACTCCTCCATTAATAGCACCCGTGTAAACTGTTTTGAACTTATGCGATTGAATAACGCTTCCTCCCAAAAATGCGGAAACTCTTTCGCTGAAACTGTGGGAATATGCAATGTCCACAGTCCAATCCATCGGATGTACTTCATTTTGCTCAACCAAGTCTTCTCCGATAGGACGAATCGGATAATCGTTTAAGTAACGAAACCCTATCATCAGAGCTTGTTTATCAAACTTATAGCCCGCAGAAACGGCATGAAAAGCCTTGGAACTGTTTTCAAATTTAGGATACAACCCAAGTGAATAAGAGGTGTAAAATTTTCCCTCTTCATTCAGCAACGATGTGGGGTTTGAATACAGATACATACTTTTGGTTGTAGCCATAAAAGCATCGCCCATTGCGGCAGTACGAATATCAGCATTTAATTCCAATATGGGAAGCGCCCGACTTTGAGCGGAGAGCATAAACGAAATGCCCATCAAAAGTCCTAATGTGCCAATTGTTTTTTTTGTCATAGTATCTCTGATTTAATATTTTACAAAAGTTTTTTTGAATGTTTTCCCGTTCGCTTCAACTTGCAGCATATAACTTCCTCCCACCAGTTTCGATACATCGAGGTCAACCATGCGGTTTTCATCCGATACCGTAACATTTTTACTGAGCACTTTTTGCCCGATAGTGGTTAATACAGACAAAGAGGCGCTCAATACTTCATCGCTCAGTCTGATATGCAATATTTTGGATGTGGGAATTGGATACACCAGATAAACCAATCCGTCGTGTACGATTTGCACATGAACGGTTGTTTGGATTACCGCATCTTGTGAATCGGTAGCGATGATTTTAATGGACGCAGGCCCTGTTTTTACGGGAGAAAAGTTCAATTTTTCACCCGTTAATCGAATACCGACAACGGAAGGATCATTCGATCGTGCCGAATAGGTAATGGCATGCCCGTCTTCGTCTGAAAAATATTCACTGAGGTTAATTTCATAATCACTTTTATTTATCGGAATAAACAGTTTTTGGAAATCTTTGATTTGTTTGGGCGGATGATTCTCATAAACCTCGAAAGGAATGTCGATAGTGGCTGCAGCGTCAAAAATATCGGCAACTCGAACCGAAATATTGTATTTTCCGGCGGGAGCAACAGCTCTGAATTTAAGTGTGAGTCCATCTTCTTTTTTTGAAATTGTTACTCCTTTGACCTCCCCGTCAATTGTATATGTCCAAACCTGTTTATCCGGTTCTTGAACCAAAATCGTCACCTCCGCTGCCTCATCGCCGGTCAGGTAGATTTTTTCGGGACCAACTCTTTCAAGAACAGGCGGATGATTCTCTTTGGTTTCTGCTTCAAAGAAAATGGGTGCCGATTGTAAACCCCATCGGTCTTCTGCCAACATAGCGAAATAGAAACGGGTGTGCAGCGATAAATTTTCCAATGTATAAACAATGTTGTCGCCGGGTTTGTAAGAAGCTCCTCTCACATTCACCAAATGGGCGTTCTTGTAATTGTTTTCAGTCAGTTTTTCTTTGTCGGAATAATACAATTTATACATATTCGCGGTACCGTCATCTTCGTCAGAAACGGCTTTCCATTCAAGTTTAAGCGAAGTGAAATCTTCTTCAACCGAAACTGAACCTACTTTGCCCGGTACCTTGTTTTCGTTGGTAGATAACGCCTTGTCGGCATCTATATAGCCTCCGCCCAATCTTCCTTTATATTTGGGATTGTATTCGTTTATATCGTACGGACGGAATGCGGATGTAATTCGTTTCTTCAGCTCTTCGTTTTCAAAACCCGGACCACCGAATTTAGAAACCACCAACGCGGCAATACCCGAAACATGCGGACAAGCCATGGAAGTGCCTTGCATACTTGCATAACCGTTATAGAGATATGTGCTGGCAACAAGGCCCTCCCAGCCGTAGTTTTCATCGCCACCCGGCGCCATAACGTCAACCCAATCTCCCATGGTGGTGTAGTAGGCTTTTTTGAAATCGGACGCCATAGCAGATACCGAAACAATGGGCTCGTACGACGCCGGTTGCGCGGTGAAATCTGTCCCATCGTTACCGGCGGCAAAAATAAGAACTCCCCCTCTCATGGGCGAGTCGGGAAGTTGCTTCCCGTCGTTATCGCAGCCGGCATATTTAATAAAGTAGTCGATGGCTGCCTTGTCCGACTCCGGTAAAACTCTGATTCCCGTTCCAAAGGGATATCCCCACGAGTTTTGGGCTATAACGGCGCCGTTATCCGCAGCATATTTTATTGCCGCAGACGGATTACCGCCCTTGTCATTTTCAAAAATCTGACAACTCAACAGCCTTACCCCGCTATCGGCACTGCCGTTGCCGCCGGCAACGCCGCAAACACCCACTCCGTTGTTGTTGCGGGCGGCAACGGTTCCCGCCACATGTGTTCCGTGATCGTGGGGAACAATTTTGCCGGTTTTAGAAACAAAATTGTAGCCGTAAATATCGTCCACAAATCCGTTGTTGTCGTCGTCCACCCCGGGAGTGCCGTTCAATTCGGCAACATTTACGTACAGGCTCTCTGCTAAGTCTTCGTGGGTGGTTTCTATTCCCCCGTCCACGATGGCTACAACCACATCGGGTTTTCCGGTTTCTTTCTCCCAAGCCCGAAACAGGTTGATATCGGCGCCCGGAACAAAATCATCACCTAATGCTCCAGTGTTATTGTAGTGCCATTGCCATTTTAAAAGAGGGTCGTTTACCGGAATTGCTGTCGAACGTGTTTGTGACGGAGTTATACTTGTTATGGTATAAGGTGGTATAACGGGATTATAAACCTCTTCCACTATATCTACTCCGGGAATGTTTCGGGCATCTGATGCCGCGCGTGTAACCGGTTTAGATTTGTCGAAAACAATATCGTACCAAAGGTGCAACCCCTCGCGGCGCGTACGCTCTTCATATTTTCCCGCATACGGAAAAACGCGCTGCATGGTTTCCGCGCCTATTTGATGTAAAAAGGCGTCAATTTCGTTGTTGTCGCTACGCAATTCTCCCGAAGTAGAGCGCGTTGCGGAGAACGAATCTCCCGTTTCCGGTTTTAATTTTACCCGAATAAGTCCTTTTATCACGTGCGATTTTTTTTCAACCGAGGTTTCTGATACCGGCTTATTTTCTTCGAGATTGGTCAATTCTATTTCTTCCGATTTACACCCCCATAAAAGGGATATGAGAATATAAAGTATAAATTTAAAATTTTTCATCTGTTTAAAATTTTTTATTGTTAAGGGTTGCGAGATTTTTTGGGACAAGTAAGTTTCCCGTTACTTCACCCAAGCTTTCTGCTCACCCATTCGCCCACTCTTTTTTTAATCTCGCGGTAAAAGTCCTATCTTATATAAAGAGGGAATAGAATCTGCAACAGGCATATTTACAGAAGCAGGCATGCCGGAATAATTTTTCAACATTCGGTTAATTATCGCTTTGCTACCGCCCAAAATATTTATATCCGCAAAATTAAACTGCAAGTAGGGCTTGGCATTGTTAAACATGCTATGTCCCCTCACGGCAGCCCCAAACAGCAAACCCTTGTTCTCGTTTTGGAAGACTTGCATACTCCCCAACGAACCTAAATAACTAAACCCCTCTTTCTTCATCAGCGCCATAAATTCCCGAGTGGGGTAATATAACCCGGCAAACTCAAAAAAAGCCAAATCGGGATCGGAAATAAAATACATAACTTCTTTTAAATTGTCATGAGCAGACGATGAAAACCAATATTGACGATGAATATAGGGTGAGGTGTTAACATCGAAAGTAAAAAAATTGTCGTATTCTGTTTCAGATAGTGTCGCGTTGTATATTCCTCCGTTGGCGGCTTCCCACTTTTTTACCTGCTCGACGGAGGTGCCGAAATCAAGGTATCCATACATTAGCTTTTCGAGTGTAGGGTAGGGCCGTGTCTGCTTGGGACGCATTTCAAAAATAACGCCCGCGCCGTTATCTTCTGCGATAGCTTGTGCCACAATATCGTATTGTTCTTGCTCCGATACATATAGCCGACGTACTCTGTCGAATGAACTTTCTTTGAGTGTAAAGTGGTTCTCTTTCATCATTGTTTCAAACTGCGGGTCAAGCATTACTCCGGCATTGGTGGCCGATAGTACTGTCGCTATAGCATATTCCTCTAAGGGGCTATGTTTGGTCACAAAATAAGTAATTTGAGGAAATGCAGGGCTTGCCGTTAAAAAAATATAATTATCTGGCGTGGGTTTGTCAATGAGTTTAATCAGTAAACTTTTCCTTGCTGATTCAAATTTGGCAATTTCGTTAATATGGATACCGAATTTCAGGCACGGCGCTATATAATATAAAATACCGCTTTGGGTAACCGTAACTTCTTTTACCGTTTTACCCGTCGTGAAAGTCAGCTTGGTTGTTCTGGCTTCGCGTTCTTTGTTTTCCAACACATTAATGGCTACCTCTCCCCTGTACTGCCACGTATCTATGGTTATCCATTCTGTCTCGCAGGAAACGCTCCACTCTTGTGTGTTGGCATCAATCCGGAAGAGGTATTCCCCTCCCCACTGATCAATGGTTATTTCTTCGGGCAAAGAAACGGCTACGGAGGTTGCGGTTTGTTGTACCTCAACCGTTTTCCCTGTACCGCCCGCCAAGACCACTATTTTTCCGTGGCGGGTGGCGGTAAGAGTGTTTTCCGATACTTTCACGTTGAGTTTATTTCCTGACGTTGTGCACTCAATCCACTCCGCGTTGGATACAGCGCTCCACTTCTCCAGATTGGTCTCTACCGTTATCGATTTTTCGGAAACCGCTTTTGAAAATTGCAAGTCGGTTTCCGATAAAACCAACACGGGAGGTTCGTAAACATCCTCCGCGCACGATGCCATGCAAGCAATGCCTAACACGAGAAGCAGAATAAAGATGTTTGATTTTGTTCTGTATATCATATTTTTTGTTGTTTTTATCTTGGATGAATAATAATTTGAGTTTTCCGGTCAACAGGTTATTTCGACTTATAGTTACGCGCTACAACAATAAGCGGAATTACACCCGTGTAATTGAAGTTAGCAGAACTAAATAGTATAAAACATTCTTTGGTTTCGTTATAAAACACGTCATAACTGTCTGTGCCACTACTATTTGCAGCGGTTGCACCGAAAAAATAGTACGAAAAACCCTCTTTTTGCATCAGGTTTTTAAACTCTTCCGTAAACCAAAAAGACTCCTCGTGTTCGAAGACATGTGAGGTATTATCCCTTGTATGAATTCCAATGTGATTTAATTTATTGTCCCATTCTTGAATTTTGTAGTATCGTTCTTTGATCAACGGATCATTTACATCGAAATATAATACATATTCATAAGATTTCTCTTCGTTAAAAGTTCCTCCGTTGGCGACTTCCCATTTTTTTATTTTTTCGATATCTGCCACTTGTTCGTGCATATTGGGATATAATTCAGGAAAAGAGTCGAATGTTTTGTGGCTCTCTTTTTGACGTGGAGTATTCCTGAAAAAAATGCCCGATTTATTCTTTGAAACTCCAAATTTTCCGTCAACCACATTTACCTCAACCACGTGCGCCTCATTTTTTAGTTCGAAATACCGGCAAAACTTGTCGTAACTGTTTTTTAATACAAATCCTTTTTCTTCCAGCATCGTATTCAGTTTGCCGTCAGCAACGACCTCTCTCGACGAGGCATGTATCGTACTGTTTACATATTCAAAATCTTTTCCGAAGTTGTAATCGACTTGAGGAAAAGCAGCGCTTTTCGTTAAATAGACAAAGGGGAAAATATTGCGACTGCCAACAAAATCACTTTTTCTTGCCTTTTCAAAATCGTCAATCTGTATTACGGAAGCGCCAAAATCTAACAAAGGCAAGATAAGGTGCATGGCGCCGGCTTGAAAAACCGTGTACTTTTTGGTGAGAGTTCCCGCCGAAAGGAGTAGTGTTGCCTCTCTCTCTTCTATCTGGCTGTTTTCGGGAATCCGAATCACTACCTTGTTGCTGAACGGCAGGGAGGTAACGCTTAACCATTGGGCATCGGTTTGTATGGACCAATCTTTTCCTCCGGATTGAATATAATAGACGTATTCTCCTCCCCATTGGTCAACAACCAACTTTTCGGGTAAATCGGTAGCTTCCATCTCCGTTTCGTTTTGCCTAATCTCAATCATTTGTACGGCATCGCCGGCAACAACCGCAATTTTTCCGCTGCGCTGCCGATTGGTTTCGTTTCGGGTAACTTTTATCGTCAGCGAATTTCCCGCTCGTGTGCAATCTATCCAATCCATATTGGGTATTGTAACCCATTGTTCCTGATTTGTTGTAACTTCAATGGTTTTTTCACCTGTCTCTTTTGTGAACTGCAAGGCTGTTTCGGATAACGCCAACGTTGCTTTATCCGCCGCTTCTTCGGTACACGACGTACCCAGAAACAGGATACAAACCATTACTGTAAATGCTGTTTTTATCTTCATAGGTATTTTTTTCTACAATTAAGAAAGTGTTTGAATTTTAATATTTATGTAAACAAGTTATTGGCGGTCGGCTATTTGTCTTTCCTCTTTGCTCTATGCTCTCCGCTCTTCGCCCTTTGCCCTATCTAACAAAGCAATTACGGGGTCATTGTCTTTCGCATATCGTCTATACGTTGTTTTAATATCGATTCGCGTTTTGTTATCGATTCAGGAAGAACAGCACTCTCAGATGGCTGTTGTTCTATCGGTCGAATTAATATATACGCTCTTCCGCTTGTCATATTTACGTTTGCTACTTGTACAAAAACTTTTATCTTTTTCTCCGGATGTTCAAAATCTACCCATCCAAACCGGTTGAATCCCTCCGCCTGCATTAAAGCTTTAAACTCTTGCGTACAGCTGATATCTCCATACAGGGACTTGCTACACGGGTAAGCAAACAGGTGATGTTTTTTTGGCGGATAATATTGGGTTATCTCTAATAAATTGGTAATTTTGTTGTTTATATACCCGAATGTGTAAACCCGGGTTAATGCCGGTCCATTTTCCACATTAAATTCTATAGTATATTGTTTTGTGTAAACATTGCCGGAAGCGCTCTTTAATGTACCCCGGTTTTGACGTTCCCACCGGATTACGTCGGCGGTATCCGCTTTGAAATCGATAAACCCGTAAGGGAATTTTTCGAAAGTGGGATAGGGTTGCGGTTGTTTTTCAATAGCCTTAAAAACAACGGCTGCGTCTTTTAAACCGGAAGATCTTAATATTGCCCACAACAGAAAGTTCTCTCGTTCCGATTCATACTCTCTTCCTCCAAACGCATAATCTCCTCCGGTTCCCAAATAAGTGAATCTCTCCTCGTCCATCAATTTAAGAAAATCCTTGTCGAACAACACCTTTTCATCCGGTCCCCACATAATGACATCGTATGTTAAATCATTAAAAATTCCATATTCGGTAACCGGAAAGATGGGGCTTGCCGTTCTGAAACGAATATAGGGCCAATACTCAGCATGTTTTACCAGCAAGCTTCCTCTGTTCAGTTCAAAACGCATGGTTTCTCGTTGTGGCAGGTGGAATTCCGTATAGGGTAGAATGTAATATAAAATTCCGTCTTGCACTACTGTAAACGTTTGGGTTGCCTCTCCCGCCGTAAGTGTCAATATGGCTTGGCGTTTTTCTTTCTCTTTGTTTTCGGCAACCGTAACGCCTATTTCGCCTCGGTGCGGGTTAGCCTGTATGGTTAGCCAATCGGCATCGGTAGCAACGCTCCAGTTGTCGGTATTGGTATCCACGTAGAATTTATAGGTGCCTTCGTACCGACTCACTTCCATTTTATCGGGTAGCGCCACAATTGTAGCTTCCGATGCACTTTGTTCAACATTCAACGTTACGCTGATACCACCGGCAAAGACGGCAACCTTACCCTTTCTCGAAGAAGCCATTGTGTTTGTGCTCACTTTAACCACAAGGTTGTTGTCGGCTTCAGCAATACTTATCCAATCTACATTTTCCATCGCCTTCCAATCCTTCTGATTGGTGGTGATGGAAATGCTTTTCTCTGCCGCAATTTTCGAAAAA
Organism: uncultured Petrimonas sp.; assembly: GCA_964557135.1. Lineage (GTDB taxonomy): Bacteria > Bacteroidota > Bacteroidia > Bacteroidales > Dysgonomonadaceae > Petrimonas. The sequence goes on from CAZKZB010000018.1 coordinate 11,252, forward strand.
TGAACCTCACTTTCCGACAGCGTCAACGTGGGTGTCTCCACCTCATCTTTTGAGCATGATGCCGCAAGCAGAAAACTTAGCAACATCAGCAGTAACAACAGGTTTTTTTTCATGATGAAAACAATTAAGTTAATAGTGAATTTTAAATTTCTTTTTATAATATTCTTTTCATCGACAAATTAGGCTAAAAACAAAATAAATACCAAATAAACGGTATGGACAAATAATGGACAAAGTGTAAGTTGTTTTTATATAGATGCTTGCATTTGCCGAATTGGTCAAAAAAAATAGCCGGATACTTTTTTTTGATGTGAAAAAACTGTTTTTTGTTGAGCCTTTATTCGCTCATTGGAGGAGGGTATAGGAGATGAATCTACATATTTCGGATAAAATCGTCGAGGCTTTCCTCTTTATCAAGGTTTAATTTTTTACGGATGCGGTACCGAGATTTTAATACAGATTCGGGATTAATGTGCATGATTTTCGCAATTTCTTTATTTTGAAGATTGATTTTGATAAATGCACATACCCGCAGTTCACTTTCAGAAAGATTCAGGTCGAGGTTTTTAATATTATCGAAAAAATCGATGTGAACCTGTTCGAACATATTTTTAAAATTGTTCCAGTCGTTATCAAAGTTATAATTCTGTTTAAGAATAGTGTTTAACGACCTTTTGAGTTCCATCACGCCGGTTTGCGAACGGGCGTTAATTTTTTCGGAAACATTTGCAATATCCTGAAGGATATCGTTTTTTACAGCCAGTTGTAAAGAAGCAGTTACCAACTCCTTATTTCGTGCTTCCATTTCGGCTTGATGCTGTTTTTTTTCCATTTCGGCGAGCTTTGCGGTTTTTTTAATGTCTCTGTTTTTTAATCGCAAAACCAAGGCAAACAAAACAATTATGATGAGTGATGAGAAAAGTATTAGGGTCAATATGGTGTTTTGTTTTACTTTGAGCTGGTATTTATTTTGAATTATTTCGGTTTCATACTCCTGTTTTTGTAAATTGTACATGGCTTGTGTTTCAACAATTTTTTTTTGAATTTCGGCACCTTTTGTACTCTCCTGAATATCCACGGAGGCTTTGTAATATTTATACGCCAACGGAATATCTCCCTCTTTTTCAGCTATTATAGACAAATGATATAAAACTTCGGCTTCATTTAATTTACGCCCCGCGTTCCTTAATAGTTTTAAACTTTCGTTTAGATTCGCTTTAGCTAATTCCAAGTTATTCAACTCCAAATAAACAATGCCCAGACTCATAAGACTTTCGCTCAGTAGAGAGAAATTGTGAAATTGTGAATAATCGCGGGCTTGTTGCAAATAATCCAGTGCTTTGTGATATTGTTTCAGTTTCCTGTATATTATGCCAAGATTAACAAACTCACCGGCTAAACGCAGCGAATCGTTAATATCTCTAAAAAAATACAGCGCATCGTTGTGGTACTTAATGGCATTTTCGTATTGTAGCAAATCAATGTAGCAAGTTCCTATGTTTGTGTTGACCAACGCCGCATTTCTTTGATCGCCCTCTTTTTGGAAATAATCTAATGCGTTTTGAAAATATTTAAGCGCTTTTTTGGGCTCATTCAACCTTCTGTAAATCAATCCAATATTATTGCTGGCAGAAGCCATCCCTTTTGTAGACCCCACTTGTTCACTCAGCTTCAGTACATCCAAAAAATGAAGGAAAGCCTCGTGATAATTTCCGGCATGAAGTACATAATAACTTGCAATAACATTTTGCGTTCGAGCTTTCAATAATTTATTTCCGATACTGTCGGAAAGTGCTATGGCTGATTGAGCATAGTATTCCAGACTGTCAAACTTTTCAAGCTGAAATAAAAGATTACTTTTCAGATACAAAAATAGTGCAAGATGGTTGTTGTCCTTTATTTCTTTTGAAAGGAGAATACCTCGTTCCGCAAGCAGCAGTTTTTCTTCTGTGTTTTCCCAGAGGGCTGTATCAAGTTGTTCGGCAAGGTTAGCAAGTGTCTTTTTCTCGTTTGCGAATTTTGTTTTAGTAGTGATTTTTTTATCCGGTAATAAGAGTAACGCTACGACTGCAATCGAAAAAATGAGGAAAATAATATATGGCAGGTAGCGTTTATTCATATTGGTTGTTTAAGGTGTATTGCGTTGAATAATTATAGCACGAGACTTCCATATAAATAAGTATCGTTTAAAGCCTTTTCAGAAAAACAGAATTTTTACGTCAATAACAAAGTTACTGTTTTTTTTATTAATTTTCCTCATTCTTTGGGCTTTTTTGTGGAGATATTAACGTTTTGCGGAGTTGCCAAATTTTGTTTCTCGCTTAATGGCAAGCGTCAAATAAAATGTGATTGAATAAAAAATTACTCTTAATAACCTGAAAATGAAAAAGTATAGTTAGTGGCGCGTTATGTGTAGGACATTGTGCTTGAAAGTTTTTCTATGTATCGGCAAAGTATGCCTCTTTGCCCTAAATATCATTTTGTAAAGGGCGGATTTTTGCTTCTTTTTGTCCGCCTTTTCGTCAAAAAGAAGTCCCCGAAACGTGTAGAGGTTTCGGGGACAATTAAAAAACTGTCGGAAAATGGAATAAATACGAGTTTATTCGTTAGAATAATCGCACAATATTAATCGTTTCTTGGTTGTAGTTCAGTATTTGCGATATAGAAAACTCCGACGTATAAAATTCTTCGCCGGAATGCTTTCCGTGTGCGGTGTAGATTGCCGTGCCATATTGGTAAAGGGATAAACGGTAACTATCTAATCGGTTTTCTGGCACGAGAAGCGATTCTTGCTCGTTTTCTTCCAATTCTACAAATGCCCAATCTTTTTCGACCAAGATTTGGTCGATGTCGACTTGTCCTTTTTCATCCGTGCGATAAAAATCGACTGATGTATCGTAATAGTTGAGAGAAACAAAACCGTATCCGCTTTCAACCAATTGAAGTGATTTTAACCGTTGTTGCATCTGTTCTCTCCATTCTTCTGTACAATGGATTAAAGCGAAGTGGCATTTATCCCAATCGCTATTGGTATCGGCTTTTACCAATACGTAATCTGTGATGTTTGATGTTGTTTTCATATTCTGTCTTTTTTTGATTATGGATATTGTTTCTAAAATAATGATGCCAAAATCAACCCGATTACGACAATAATAACCACCCATTTCAACACGTTGAAGAAAATGTAAAGCGTTGCCCTCATAATGAGTTTAACCACGACAATAGCCGCAACAATCATTGTAAGCGTTGCAACGTCTTTGGTTACGATAACCAAAACGGCGTAAACCGTTCCGATTATCAGAATTAAAGCTATTTTCAGCCGTAAAGGAGTTGATTTCATCGCGTTTAGTGTTTAGTCGGATGTACTTCCACAATTTCTTGAATACGTCCGAAGAGGACACTTCGCAAACTTGTTTTGTCGGGAGCGTAGTACTCAAACCAATGGTCGTACTGCTTTACCACGAACTTTTTCAACACGTCCGAAAAGTCGAAACGATAACCCATCAGCGGAACGGCTGTTCTAAAATAGCTGTTACTTCTCACGTTTTCGGTAAGCCAATTCTTTTCGGCTCTGTTCATTTTTTCGCCCTTGTTGAGTTTGTCTCTCAATTGATAGGCTTTGCTGTGGAAATAGGTTTCCAACGGCTGAATTTCGTGCGATACAAATTTTACGGCTATCGGTTTCATACGACTTTTTGTTTAGGGTGAATATTTAGGAAGTTGTGCTCCAATACGCGTGTGAAGCGCTGGGGATTGATATACTCGGTAAAAGCGATTTTGACAAAAGGCATATTCCGCCCTTCATACTCTGACTTAATGTAATTTTTCAGCGTGTATAGCTTTACGTGCCTATAATCGTGTAAAACGGCAACCACAAACTCGTGTCTGAAACCCACTTGACACATAAGGAATTCGCTTTTCCGATGTGCATTTTCATCTTTCACCGTTGATATTAGCTGTATTTTCACACCGCCCAATTTGATGCGGTAATGGGAGGAGGAGTTATCTTTGTTTCCCAAAACCAATTCGTTATTTGCATTTTCTGTTTTCATAATTTCTGACTTTTTTTTTGATGCGTCCAAAGGTCGGAGTATGTTGATTTTGTTTCAAGGGCTTATAAAAAGGTAGTGTAGCGCCAGATGCAAGATTTTTTGGAAAAATACGACCCGAAGGCGTGGAGATTTTTTCAAAAACCCGTGGGCTTGAACTTGTTCAGCAGGCGATACACCCATTACCTTTGCCCTTGAAATAAATCGACATACCGGACCCTTTCCACCCTAAGAAAACGGGAAGAAATTATAGTCGAGAAAATGAATGTGTGTTTTGAGGAGGTAATGAATTTGCGTTTTCAGTAAAGTTTTTTGTAAAAAACAATCGATTTCTTTTCGTAAGCTTTCTCAAAAAGCTATCTTTGTCGGGAATTTTAACAAGATTAAAACATATAAAATTATGCAAACATTAGTAGCAACTATCAACGATCAGATTGCCGTTTTTCAAGAAAATGCTAAGCTTCAAGTAGAAAATAATAACAAAGCAGCGGGTGCACGTGCAAGAAAAGCGTCGTTGGAGCTTGAAAAATCATTGAAAGCATTTAGAAAAGCATCTATTGAGGCAGGCAAGTAATTCCTTTTTCTAATTGCGATAAATGAAGATTGTTCGTAAAGGGCAATTTTTTTAAGTTCAGAAAAGACTATCTGTACTTTTATAGAAAAGAAGCAAAAGCTAAAACTACAAACGTGTTTGTGGTTTTAGCTTTTGCTTTTTTTCCTCCTTTCCAATAGCATTTGGCGAGGCTTGTCGGCTGATTTTTTGAACCTGATTGAAACGCAGTGATTGAACGGCTTCAAATAAATCGGACGATGTGCCGCAGACGAATAAATGTTCTTTCGTAGAGTTTATAGAAAAGTGGCAGACAAAGAACCGAGTCGATCCGGACTACGCCGGTCGGGTGTTATTTGTCTGCCTTTTTTCGTCACTATCCGATAAAACTTCCCTTACAACTTATCTGAAAGATTTGTTGAAGGGGAAGAGAGACAGGTATTTGTAAATCAAACAGCCTTGTAGTCTGTTAATTTACCTGCGAGAATAAGCATATCCGACTGAATCTTTTTTGTGGTTATCCGGGCATATATTTGCGTGGTTTTGATATTGGTGTGCCCAGCATTTTGCCGACAGTGTCAATGGGCACACCTTTTTCCAAAGTAACCGTGGTGACGAATGTGTGTCCCGCGAGGTGTTAAATTGGGCAGGCAGGTTACCGTAAAATGGCCAAAGAGTAATACCGAAAGGCCATATGGTGAAATTTTGAACAGCGAATGACGGTAGTGATGACTGCCTAAGGATTGTTCGTTTTATCTTTTTTTACTTTATTTAGGTCGAAAACGGCTTACGACAAGACAACTTTTTGGTAGAAATATTAAATGAGATTTTTAAGTGAAATAAAACAAGGTGTATTATTTCCGGAAAACCGTATTCGTGCAAAAGGAGACGGTAGAAAAAACTCCTGAAAATAGCCCTGTAAGAGAAAAACTGAAATTGAATACTTTATTTTTTTAACTTTACTGTCTTCATCTTTCCTTATTCTATGTAATCAACCCATACTTTCATTTGTCCGGCGTCACGATTATCCCAAGCATAATAAGGAATGAAAACCATCTCTTCTTCTCCTGTAACAGCAGTGATGGCTACTACTCCGTTAAGTAGACCGGGAGCGAAAATTGGATTAAGTCGCGTATCGGGTGACAGGGTCAGTTGATCAAATAAAGGGTTATCGGCTTCTTCCACACAATATACTAGGGGCCCGCGCTGTACAGCCCGCTTACCGACATTTTCCCTTACCCGTGAGTCGGATTGGACTATTTGCACCGGCATCTCCATGGTGAGCGAAATTTCATTGCCTGTTGTCCATTTCCTGTCGATAACGACATATCCTTTCTCAACCGGTACATTTTCAACCGCGTTGCCGTTTACGGTGATGGAATAATTTTCACACCAAGCGGGAATTCGAAGTCGGATTTCTTTTTGCAGTGGCTTGCGAAGTGAATCAACGGTCAGCTTTACTTTGCCATCCCAGGGGTAATTTGTTTCTTGATGCAACGTGATTTTTTCTTTTCCGGTATCGATATTTGCGCTACTTCCGATGTATAGATTGACCCAAATAGCATTCTTGGACTGCCCGTAAATATAACTCCCTATAGAGGGTAAGAAGCGAGATATTTGACTGGGACAACAGGCAGTTCCGTACCATTCTCTGCGATGATGATTGCCACGTGAAGCCAGTGGGTTTACGTAAAAGAAACGGTCTCCCAACAAAGAAATTCCGGCTAATGCACCGTTATAGAGTGAGCGTTCTAACACGTCTGCATACTTGGAGTCACCCGTCAACTCATTCATTCTGCAATTCCAAAATACCATTCCTACAGAGGCGCATGTTTCACAATATGCTTCGTAATTGGGCAAATCGTAAGGTTTCGTAAAACCTTCGTTCTGACGCGATGAACCGATACCCCCGGTAACATACATTTTTCGAAGTACAACATCGTTCCACAAATGATTCAATGCATTAATATATCCGGAATCGTTTTTCAGAGCGGCTACATCCGCCATTCCGCAGAAAAGATACATAGCACGCACGGCATGTCCGGTTATTTCTTCCAAATCTCTTACAGGTACTACATCCTGATAATAAAGTGGATTCCACTCTCCTTCAGAGCCTTTGCTCCCGTTGCCGTGTCCACGTTCTTCGAGTAGCCAAAAGGCGAAATCAAGATACTTCTCTTCTTTGGTCACTTCGTATAGTTTTACTAACGCTAGCTCTATTTCTTCGTGACCTGGAACCCAGTGTTGTTTATCCGGGCCAAATTTATCCATCATATGTTCAACCATCCGAATGGATACATCCAGCAATTTCCGTTTCCCCGTGGCTTTGTAGTATGCAACTGCTGCTTCTATCATATGCCCGGCACAATACATTTCGTGTTTATCCATATTTGTCCATCGCTTGTCCAATCCGGTCAGTGTGTAAAATGTATTGATGTATCCGTCGGGTTGCTGTGCGGCCGAGAATTTATCAATCCATTCGTCGCATTTTTTTTCCAACTCAGGGTTCGGATTGTTTATGAGGCTATATGCCATTCCTTCCAGTGCCTTATATACGTCGGAGTCATCGTAAAAAATGCCCGAATGCTCACCGGCATTTTTTGCTGCATTTTCAAAATTTCGGATTCTTCCTGTTTTATATTCAATTTGGTCGATACAAACGGGAAGTGTGGTTATCACGTGGCTTTGTAGTCGTGGCGACCAAAATTTATCCGTGATTTTTACATTTGCAAAATCTATTTGATTGATTATCTTTGGAGTAGATGCATTTCTATCTTCATTTTTTATTGCTGTACAGCTAAAAATGAAAAAAAGAAAAGACAATAAAATTAGATATTTGTTCATTGTTGATAAATTATGAGTTGGATAATTCTATTTTCTTGTTATGGGAAACTCTGTGATTCTCAGTGTCGTACATCCGTAGGGAATTAACGTTATTTCTTCTTCGGGCAAAGTTTCTGCCTGATATTGAACGCTAAAAGGCAACGGTCCGGCAGAGCCGTTATACAGTTTCCATTCATTTATTCGCTTCCCTTTGGCTTTAATTTCTATCGGAGCGTTCTCCACATTCCAGGGATATCCGTTCATCTCTTTTTTGATCACCTGAAAATCTTTTTGAATATTTTCCGGCTTAATGGATTCTTCCATCAGGCAATAGTTCCACGGAGTATCGCTGTGAACTTCGTAATACCAGTTACCGTATCGAGTGCCAAACTGATGATCATCCTTTACCTTTGTCCACTTTTCCTCCATTCGCAAAGCGTATAGGAGAGGACCTCTTTCAACGGCTGCCGAACCTTCGTACCAGCGGGAAATGCTAATTCTCATCGGTAATATTAACTCAATTTTATCTCCCGATTTCCAGTTTCGGGATATTTTTTCAATACTTCCTCCTTTTACATTTTTCCAGATTTTGTCGTTGATTTTAATCGTAGCTTCTTCACACCATTCGGGTATCCGCAGATGCAAAGGGAACTCTACGTTTTTTATTTTTTTATCTAAAATATCTATTTTAAAATGGATGGATTCTTCGAATGGATAATTTGTTGTTTCTTCTATTTTTACGGTAGTTCCTTCTCCCACTTTCGCCGTTACGATACAGGGTGAATAAAAAAGTGCCGCTAATCCATTGTCTTCTGAAGCATACCACAGGTGTTTGGTAAATTTAGGCCAACCCTGGTGTAGATTTGAAGTGCAACATGGATATCCGGTTAATAAGCCAAACAATTGGTCTGTGCCGTGATAGCAGGTCACAAAATTTCGTGGCTGACGCGATACCTCCACTTGGTTTAGTTGTTGATAATATTGCCGTCCATCGTAATCGTCGGTCACCTGTGTTGGCAGAGCGTTGAACGCAACTTTTTCCAGCCAATCCGTCCATGCTACATTTCCTGTTATTTCTATCATTTTTTCCAGCGAAAACATCAATTCCACGGCAGTACAGAGTTCTGAACCTTGTGTGGGGTTGCCGGTATGAAGTAATTCATCGGCCCCATACAAACCGTTAGGCCATCCGTGCGCTTTTTTCAAATCGTTATATCCTTTGTTGATTGCATCGATATGCTTTGTGTCTTTTGTTGCCTGATAGCGAATAACCGGTTGTTTCATAGCCTGAGCTAAGTTTACACAATGTACGCTGAAGAGTGTATTTAACATCTTACCTTCTAAAAACGAATTTGTCCAGTCGATGGTTTGTTCCGTTATTAAATCTCCCAATTCCAGCAAAAATTTTTCTCCCGTGATATTATAAAGCCAATAAACCACCATTAAATTGTCACCTCCACGTTGTTGTCCCCACCGAGTCCAATGGTTTAACGGCTTTTGAGGCAGCTCTTTTAATTGATAATTGAAATAATTGGTCATAAAGGGAATAACACGTTTATCTCCGGTTGCCTCATAATATTGCTTCATAAACTTTAAAACAACCATTTTAGGCCACCAGTCTTCGGCGTTGTTTCGTTGCAATCCTTCTTCGTACTCCCTGTCAACGGCAGGGCCGAAATAACCGTCTGCTCTTTGGCTTTTCAATGTCCATTCCACCCAAGGCTGAACTTTTGCTTTGAGTGCAGCATCATCCAGAATATAGGCTAAGGGGAGTAAACCGTCAATCCAGTAAGGGCCTCTTTCCCATACATCGCCATCGCCTCCCAGCCAACCGTTGCGAGGTCCCATAACTTGGCTATACAGTGAATCCAAGTGTCCTGTCATCCCATTTTTCATCCGTAACAGTTGTTCTTTTAGCCAACCTTCAGCGCGTACTGCTCCTATGGGAAGTTCCATGTAAGGTTTTGTGATCAAGGGCTCCCGATTATTTAGATACAAGTTTGTTGTCGATTGTTTTTGTGCTTGAGTATGTAGGATCATCATTAAACAAAACAAAACGATTAAATTTACTTTCTTCATATGATTAAAACTTTTATTTTCACAAGTTAGATATTCATTCGCCGCGGCATAGCTCAAACAAGTTTGGCTTTGCTCGTTTGGATAAATAACTATCACTCGGCAATATTTCAAGCGAGCTTATTTTCTGCTCGTTGGATACGATTATTTTATTCTTAAAACTTTCTTGTCTTACAAAGCATCTTTCACACAACGGAACCCCACGGTTGCCTTTCTTTCGAATGACGGAGAAACCCGCAATAAATACTGCCTGAAATTCAATTCTCTAGGGCCTCCCTGAACATACCAAAAACTGGATGTCGGCAAGAAATAGCTTCCGCCTTTAACCATTATATACCTATAGGTGGTATTGTCATATACATCATTTGTCAACTGCCAGACACAACCCACCAAATCATATAAGCCGTAAGGATTTTTCCCTTCCTTATATTTTCCAACAGGATATAGCATCCCGTCTCCCAGATTACATCGGGTTGAATCTATTCCTTCCAGTTTCCATACCGAAAGAGTATTGGTAATAAATTCTTCTTTGCGCGTCACCGGAGTTTTTTGCATCCATGGCCATTCATTACCATTTTCGGTCTGAGCCGCGTACTGCCACTCCATTTCGGTAGGGAGGCGCTTACCTGCCCACTTGGCATAGGCTCTTGCGTCTTCGGTCGTTACATAAATCACGGGATAATTTTCTTCTCCTTGAGGAATTTGATTGTTTATCCAATGTTTTAGGAAATTTGTCGTATCATTTGGTTGATAGCCGGTTGCTTCTAAAAATTCTTTGTATTGTTTGTTGGTAACCGGATATTTATCCATATAGAACTTATGCATTGATACTTTTTCTCCCTTCGCTGTCAGATCTTCGGGATAAGGGATAAACGAATCTCCGGTGCGGTAATGATCACACTGGAATATCCCCGAGGGAATTAACACCATTCCTTCAGGCGCTTTATTTGCTTTGGGTGTTATTTCTGCCTTAGATACCAGCCGTGTCGTACCCGGCGTTATTATTAATACTCTTTCGTCGATTAATTCTTTCCCTTCGAATGCCTGAATTACAAACTTTCCTTCTTTGCCGGGGAATTTTTCAAGTAATTGAATGGTTTGAGGTTGAATGCCATACACAAGGGGTACATTCTGATAAGATGGATTGCCTGCCCAGAGCTTAATTTCATCGCCTTCTTTTGAAGAAAAAGAAAGTTTATCTCCTTTCAGTTCCACAGACAACAATTTACGGAATCGGGCAATTGCAGATACCGAACTTTCATTGTTGCTCTCTAAATCGAAAGCATTAAATGCATCTATTTTTACGTGGGCATACTCTTTTTCTTCCACCTTGCTCACCGTTATTTCTTCGTGTTTAAACAGGTCAACGAAATGAACAGAGTCATTATTTTCCACTTGGAACAAATTTCCTTTAAATCCCGATGGATGTAAGTTAAATATCGTATAAATTGTTTTTGTTTTCGAGGGCCATTTATTCACATAGATACTATCCGTTGTAGTAGTGATAAGAGGCTGATAATCATATTGAAGGAAGTTTTCGCTATTTTCTCTCTGGATGAAGAGCAGCTGCCCCCAGTATCGCATCTGTTCGTCAGACCATTCAAATCTTCCGGGAGGAAAACTATTTATTTCCGTTCCATATCCGTTGAAAAAGGAAAGATTGAACTCTCTCCTAATAGGCTCACGTGCTTCTTCGGCAACCCTAAAAATGGCAAAATCGGGTTTGATGAATTTATTCAAGTTTAGAACGGGTGGATAGTAAAGGGCATTGTGTACGCGGCCGGACGGAATTCTTTGCATATCACGTGGAACCGCCATGCCCTCGCTGTACATAACCACTCCTTTACGAGCAACATCTACTGCATTTTGTAACTCAACGCTTGAACTTCCTCTTGTATCGAGTACAAATCCGTCCAAATTAGTGATTCTGGTGATGTTTGTCATACCGTCAAAATGTCCTTCATCTGCACGAGTACTTTCGTCCCAAGGATTATAGCAGATAAAAAAACGAGTTCCTATTTTGTGACACAAATCGGATATTTCTTTTAGTTTTTGGTACCCGCCGGGTAAATCCCGAAACATATCCCATTGATTTCTCTGATCCATACCCAATGCAGGCCACGTAGGCCAAATACCATATACATCATAGCCTCCCATAAGGCTTTTCATCTTTTCGAGATACTCTTCTACGTGAAACGAACGATCCGTGTAGTCATAAAAGCGCTTATCCCATGCCATCATCAGGTTAACCGCATAAGCATTTCGAATCCAATGCTGGTCTTCCCTTTCGAGTAATGAGTTATCAAAAGTCCCGACAGGGACATCGTGTAGGAGTCTGTCTTGGAACATTAATTTCAGTCCGTTTTGCCAATCTCCTTTATAAGCATCCAACCAGAAGTCATACTCAATAATGCCGCCGGGATAGAGGATTGACTCAAACCGCCTTAGGCTTCCATTTTTCAAACTGTTATTGTTACGCCGTGTCAATGCGACAACTTTATCTTCTTTGTTCACTTCTACGCACGAAAATCCTAATTCCCAAGCGTTATCGGGTACAATTACATTTACTGGGTTATAGCCCGGACGGAATAAATGCGTGCGGGAGAGGCCATGCGAACCTTTTCCGGTAATATAGACATGCTTTTGATTCCGTCCCAACGGCACTATATTGTGCAACACGATTGTATCCATAGAAATATTCTTAAAGCTGATTATTCCTTTAATTCCGTGTGCAAATACTTGGGTTGAGTATGAAATTTCGGTTATTTTAGAAGGGAAAGCAGTTGAGTATTCTTTTTCACCGAGTTGATAAGAAACAAGTGGCAACTCTTTTGTCAGTACAATATTCGGTTCAATAAACCGGATCATCAAATTATTCTCTTTGTCAAACCGTATCGATTTCAGCGATTGGGCATAAAGAAAAGATATACCACAAAAGAGCATACCGAAGCTCAGCAGTTTTCTTAGATTGTTCATCTTATTCGAGCGTTTGTTTTTTGATCGCCGCATTATAATCTACCACGTAATGCCACCAATTATTTAGCTTCCCATCTGTCGGATTAATTCCTTTATAATGAGGTAGATGCGAAAAGTAATATTTCATCCAACCCAGATGCCAAGAACCTTCGGGGTTGCCCCATTCGGTACGATTCATCTGTTTAGCTTCCGTTCCTCGCACAAACGGATAATTTAACCATTCATTCGCATAACTCAATATGTAAGTTTCATTACCGAAATCATAATCCTGTTTTCCGTTAGGCGGGAAGTGCACATTTCCTACTTGTGCTTTTCCGTTCTCAAATTTATTGTATTTTAAGCCGTAGGCGGAGTATTTTTCCCAAGTAGTAAGCTGAAACAAACTTGTTTTTTTATCATAATCCCACCATCCATACACCTGCATCATGGTGGATTCGAACCGGTGCCCATAACTCTCCAGCGCACAGGCTAAATCTCGTTCGTAATTTAACCCCATAATGCTAAGTAACTCTTTACATGAGGGATTTTCATTGGGCGGAGAATTGATCCAAAAAGCATCTTTACCCATCATATGTGATTCCCACATACCCCCATAAGGGAATGACCAAATCCACACTTCGTGGATTTCGCCGTTATCCCGCATTTTATCAAAACCGTAAAATTTGACCGATTCATTATAGTTATATTTTGTACCTCTCGTCTTAAGGGTATTCCACCCCGGTTCCCGTAAATAAGAGACCATCTCGGCAATGGATATATGCTTTTTCTCTGGATCATCCTGAAAATAGGTGAACAGAGTGTCTGCTTCTATTTCCATTACCACCTGATAATCTATTGTGTATCCAGATATTTCTTCTAGTGTTTTCTCATAATCCTGAGACAATTTCACGGGGTCATACCAGTTAACCCCCAATGCTCCGTTGTGAAAATACTTGCCCTCGTAGACGGGATTATCATACAATACGGCTACCTTTACAGTGATTACCTCGGCTCTTTCATCTATCAGGAATGCCTCTTTCCGAATAATTTTGTCTTTTTCGAAATTCAGGCTGGGCGTTTCTGCTTGCAACCTCAGGTTGTGAAAATAGATATTCAGGTAGTAAACGCCGTTTAACTGAGAGAGAGAAACGTTGTTTTTATTGAATTCCTTTGCCTTGAAAACAGCAACTCCATTATCCGATGTTTTATGCGACGCAATGATGTTTTTTCCCAATGCCCGGTCCTCCACGTTCTTAAATATTTCTACCACAGCTTGGGATATCACTTGCTTATCTTTGTTATCGAATACTTTCACTTCCAGTTGCAAGTCGGACTCAACCTTTACTTCTTCCTCCTGTTCAGGTGGTTTCTGCGAATCTTTCATGTTCGACTTCTCACAGGAATATACACATGGAATGATTCCCAAAAAAACAAGGCTTAATAATATGTGTTTTAATTTCATTTTTCAACTTTTTATAAATATGAGGGAGTAATAATATGGCTTGGCCTTATATATGCATAAGACCAAGCATAAATCGACTCAATTGAAATTTCCGTCAATCGCAGTATAAGGAATTTTACAACTCACTTCCCAAGTGCCACTTTCATAAAATGTGATAATCGAACGTATTCTCACAAACCAAGCATTTGCATCAGCCCAATTATTGGATGGCCAATTATCCGGGGCGATAAGGCTTGGTACTTTGCCTGCCAAGAAATCCTGATACAATTTATCAATGTTGAAAGACTTGAAATCGGTAGCAGTGGGTCCTTTCAAGTACGACCTAAGATTCACATCCGTAGGCCAGGGAGTGGTGGGAAATTCAAGAATCATTCCTTCAGATGTATTTTGTCTGTTTATCGAATGATCAATATAACTATAAGTGCCTGTCGCATAAGTTGCATATTCCGCGGGATTGAACAGAGCCCCTTTGGCATCTACTAATTTGAAAATGACCTTAATGCCCACAGTCGGCTCATCGGATAACTTGTGAATGCGCACGAACTCTTTGCCGTTATCTGCATATATATTGTTTCGGCGTGTTACAAAATCAGGACGGGAGTCATTGATTTGATCATACAACACAAAGTTATTTGCTCCGTCCTTCACTACAGATATACCATTAATTACTTCGTTGACCGTGAAAGGTCTGGAAGTAGAGGTTAACTTAATCGTAGCGTATTTTGGAAACACTTTTGTCCCTGCAGAGTTTGTCACTCGTACAGACACATGGAATATATCATTCGCATTAGACAGGTTTTTGCTTACTTCCGTATAGATCAACTGTCCGTTGATCGGGTTAATAACCAACGGAGTCAAGATGGTATCCTGCAGTTTACTCAACACCTGTTCCTCGGTCTTATCCGTCAGGAAGTCATATGGCTTTTTCCATGTCCGGTAGGTGAACTCTTTAAAAAACTGCTCCGAGCGTACTCCCGACACATCGGTAACATCCTCAATACTGAAAGTACAGGGTTGTGACGAATAGTCGGTCCAAGCATAGTTCGTAGCGCCCTTTCCCCCGATGGGAATGTAGATGGTATCGCCTCCTCTTAGGTATATATCATCACTCAAGAACCCGATGCTCTCAGGTTGCTTATAGCAAGAGAGACACAACATCAATGATGACAGGATGATGGTTATAATAAAGTATACTTGCTTATTCATATTTCGTTTTTTTAAATTACAGTTTGTCATCTTTCCTAGTTCCAAAAAAGAATAGTGAATGATAATAGTAATGATCCGTATAATTATAATCACCTTGATACAAGATGTGAACCACTCCATTATTTGTTAGAATATCAGATACATACACTCTGTAAACGTGGTCGCATTCAGGATTATCATAATAATCGGATAATCCGGTACGTTCCAACGCGCTCCACTCCCACTTACTTCCTCTTTTAAAGTGAACATGGATTACATAAGGCAGTTTTTGGAGAAAATTTGAATATTGATATCCACTACCCGGGTTGCCGGCACCATCCCATGCCGCACCGGGATCGGTATTTACTTTGTCGACGGAGAGGAAGACCTCGGTTCCATCATGGGCTTTCAATATTTTGCCATTCTCCGGTATAGTTTCGCGCCACCATTTTCCTGGTAAGACATACATTCCCATTTTCTTCAACTCTTCCTGAGAAATATCATTGATGGTTAACTCAGGAGCATTGGGGTTAACGCGTAACTCTTGGTTGTGGCGTCGGCGTAAATAACGGTTCACCGACCACACATTCGGTGCCACGAGTGTTACATCACCGTTTACTATCTCTTTCATTCCTGCTTTTTCAAAAAGCTGGGCTACAATTTTCGTTTCTTCCATTTGGTTTAACAGATCAAAAGTAGACTTATCCACTTTATTTGTTTTGTTCGCTTCACCACCGATGATATAATCACTGTCACTACAGGACAATAATAGGAAGGAAGCAATCACAATAGTTATAAAATTGAAATATATTTTCATGTTTCCGTAATTTTGTTTGAGTGACTACCATTTTGTTTTTCCATCCCAATAAGGGGTTTGTTTTACTTCCTTATTAGACGTGAGTATCGATCCAGAGACAGGCCAATAATATCCCTGCTGGACGTATCTGTCAGACTCCATCACTTGCGGATTGGGAAACCAGTTATTACGAACCATATCATAATATATCTGTCCTTCACCGATTAGTTCGCTCACGCGTTGCTGAAGTATTTCATTTAACAGGTCACTTCCTGCATAAGGTGACAATCCAGCACGCGCTCTTATGTTATTCACTATCGCCACGGCCTTACTTGCCTGATTATTTTTTTGATATGCTTCCGCCAGCAATAAATAAACATCAGTATATCTGAATACCGGAATGTTCGCTTCTGCAAAATAGGCATTATATTCATTCCATGAGCGCATAGGATCCACTGTCATAATAGCATATTTTTTCATCCACGTAACCAAATCTCTATTGTTCGCAACAGGACTAACATCGTTAAAAGGCTCATCGTAATGGGATTCCCATGCTGCAAAGAAAAGGTTAGCTCTGATATCTCCCGTATGGGTTTCAATGTTGTACTCGGGATATATCAAACTCTTTTGGGATCTCGGAACAAAGTTAATACTCGAAGCCCTGTCTTTGGTCACATCGCCATCATGAGAAGGTATTTTGCAGGTCAAATGTACAATGCCTCCATGATCCACTCTGTATGACTCGTTCGCTTGCGAAGAGATGTTTAGCTCAAATACTGCCTCACTCGACTGCCCATCATAGAGTGTTTTGAGGATGTTAGGATTGCTATAATCTACAAGCGAATATCCCCCTTTTGCAACGACATTCTCCAAAGAAGTGACAGCCGCAGTGAGGTATGATTGTGACTCCAACCCATCTCTGTTTGCTAAAAAGTACATCCACATGTTTACGTGCCCGGCCAGCGCTTCAGCAGATCCGCGGTTAGCACGGATGCCCCACTCTTCATCCCCGAAAAGTCCATAATCCAACTTCTCGACAGCTGTATTTACATCATTAAGTACTCTTTTTCCTATTTCTATATCTGTCGTACGGGGAATGACTATGGGAGTCAAATCATTATTGATTAATTGTGTAGAGGATTCTATAGCCTCACTTATATAAGGGGCATTTCCCCATATGCGTAATATATTGAAATAGGTTAGCGCACGTAAAAAATATGCTTCTCCCACAAGTTTTTCCTTGTTCTTTGCGGTTATATTGCCGGCTGGAATCTCTTCTATTTTTTTGATAACAAGATTTGCTTGTGCAATTACTTTGTAAAAATGTCCCCAATTTGCATAACCTTCTAATTCTCCCCAAGACTTTGGGGCATTCAAATCTTCAAAATTTCCCACCTTATATAACGCATCAGGAGAGCCGCCATTCCATCCCCTATTCAAAAAACCGGTGGTGGCATCAGCGCGTTGGTACCAGTTTGTAGGTTGGATCATAAGCCCTCTATATAGCGCGTATATTCCTAGTACACCGTTTTCTGCATCTCCCTCGTTTTGCCAATATACTTCGTTGTATACCAAATTAACTTGTTTTACATCCAATAGGTCATCACAACCACAAAACATAACAATAAACGCTATAGCTGCTATAAAAATCTTTTTCATTTCCTGATTTGTTTAAAATTGAAACTGTAACCCAAAAATATAATTACGTGATATAGGGTATCCGTTACCATTATAATAACCGGTTTTTGATACTGTTCGTGGATCTAATACCTGTGATCTTTTCCACATAAAAGCATTGTTAACCGTGATATAAAGGTTCGCTCTATTCATTTTCAGATAAGATGTAATTTTACTTGGTAAATTGTACGATAAGCTTACATTATCGAGGCTCCAATAGTCACCTTTTTCAATAAACATGGAAGAACGACGGAACGAACGAGACGACCCTCCATCGGAATAAGATATATACATCATCGGGTAATAGGAACCATCTCCCGGCTTTTGCCAGAACTTCGACTCATCGAACTTATATGCAGCAAGCGTAAAAAATCTTTGCTGATCATCAAAGTTTGATAATTGCTGTTGCAAAGTTGTATTGAAAATGTAATGTCCAAAAGCGAATGATGAGTGAGCTCTCAGTGAAAAATCTTTGTATCGGATGTTTGTACTGAGCCCTCCCAGCATTTTGGGTTCGGGAGATTTATTATCAATAATCTTTTTATCATATCCATAATTTGCACCATCAATCTGATAGTCACCATTGGCATCGGTAAAGAGGGGCATACCCGGGAAAATCCTTCCTTGAAGACCCAGTGCTAATCCAGCATCTGCCCACAAATATTCTAGTGCTTGTCCATTCATTGGATTTACCGGAAGGTCATCAAACGAGTCAAGCGTGCCAATATATTCATACGTATAATATTGAAAGGCCGGACGACCCACAACAAATGCATAATCGCCACTAATGTAATCACGTCCGCCATTCCCTAATTTGGCAACAACCGTTTTATGGCTTGCAAAATTCATTGTCCAGCTCCATTGAAAATCACTATTGTGGGGAAATAGATAGGAAGTGATATTTACTTCATAGCCGTTGCTAATCATGTCTACTAGGTTAGATTCCAATGAATTAAATCCAACGTAAGAGGGGAGGTAAGATCGGTAAATAAGCCCCGAAGTATATTTTGAATAGAGATCACCCGTTATTAACAGTCTTTTGTTAAACAACTCAAGATCGATTCCGTAGTTGATTTCATTCGATTTACTCCAAGACAAATTTCTATTTGCTACCTTGTTAAAGTCAGATACTAACAATGATTTGCCGCCGTACGTTTTCACATCCATTTTGTTGCTATGTATATTATTCAAGCCTGCTCCAATATTATTAATGGAAATAAGCGAATTATATTGAAGCAATGGATCACTCGCAATACTCCCGGCACTTCCATAAGATACTCGTAACTTTCCGAAATTCATCCAGTTTTCAAAGATATTCTTCAGAAAAGGTTCATCCGAAAACACCCAGTGTGCCTTAATAGAGGGAAAAGTAGCCCATCTGTTATTTGCTCCAAAACGGGATGAAGCATCTCTCCGTAGTACAGCTTCAAATTTATATCTGTTTCTTAATAGTCCGTACGCTGCTGAGCCGAAATAGGAGAGCATATTTGTCTTAACCATATCGGAGAATGCGTTAATATTATCTTTTTGATAGCCCTGTATTACTTTCAAGTAGTCGGAAGAACCTGCTTCTGCTGCTATCCAGGAATATTGAGACTGATCGATGTTCATTTCCATACCCAATAAACCGACTACGCTATGTATCCCAAACTCTTTTGTGTAATTCAGCACAGAGTTTGTATTCAGGATCGCTCCTTTACTGGATTGTGACTGTCCGTATGCTTTACCGTCGGGTCTTGCCGTGGAGGGAATGAAATAATCATTAGAGCCAAACATCAACGATAAAGAGATTTGGTTATTTAATGAGAAGTTGTCGTTGAAACGAATCCTTAATGCTTCACTAAATGATAGATTGTGCGTATAATTTTTGTTGTATGCATCGCCCAACTGACCAGAAAACCGACTCAATTCATCCTCTGTCCGGTAATAGAGTGAGGAGGGTAGTTCGGTGGGTGCCGTAGGTAGTGCAATCATGTAACTGTTGAACCCTCCTTTTCTATCCATGAAGCTATAACGAATCAAAAAGTCGTTCCTGAGTCTTTTATTAATATCGTTAACTAAACTTGCGTTAAGCGTCGTCCGGGAGAATCCGTAACCAACCAGTACCCCTGTTTCATTATAATGATCCAACCCAATCCGATAAGAACTTTCTTCTCTTCCCCCTTCAAATGTCAAATTATAATTTTGAGAAAGTCCTTGTTGATAAAACAAGGATTGATAATCATACGCATTGTTAAATGCGGGGTTGTACTTGTCTGTCAACACGGAGGGTAGCATATAACCCATCACTTCGAGTCCATTACGCACATCAACCCAAGCCTGTTCTCCAAATAGTGTGGTAAGGGACTTCTGATATAAATTTAATTTATGCTCTCTCTCTGCTTCACCTATATACACTTCCATTTTTTTGGGAGTAGCTGTGACGGCATGTGAAATGCTGCCGGATAAACGAGATCTTCCACTTGTGCCACGCTTCGTATTGATGATAATTACTCCATTTGCTCCACGAGATCCATAAATTGCGGTAGCAGCTGCATCTTTCAAAATATTAATGGATTCGATATCATTAGGATTTAAACTCGCCAAAAAATCATTTTGTGATACATCAAACCCGGCAATATCTTGCAATGACATAGGTACCCCATCCATAATAAACAGTGGATTGCTGATACCGGCTAAGCCATCATCTGCAGAGAGAGAGGTGTTCCCTCGGATAACCAATCCTCCACCGGCGGCGCCGGGAACGCCCCCTCTAACGATAGCCTGCATTCCTGCCACTTGGCCCGATAGAATATTCAATAACGAGGAGGAGGGGTTCTCTCTGAAAATCTCCATGTTGACTTGTGCTACGGAGGCAGAGAGATTTCGCCGGTGTTCGGTTGTATAACCTGTTACAACAACTTCCGACAGTTGGCTTACGTCTTCTTTTAATACGATGGTAAGGTCTCTGGAAGCGTCTTTATTTACCAATAATTCTTGAGATTCATATCCCACAAAAGAAAATATCAAGGTGCTTCCTATTGAAGAATTTAACTCAAAATTTCCGTCATTATCAGTTGTAGTTCCTCTGGTCGTTCCCCTGACCATGATGGTTACTCCAGGTAAGGGCACGCCATTTTCATCTGTAACAGTTCCTGATATAATAATCCTGCTTTGCTGTTGAACGACTGTCATATTCCTATGTTTATTTTTGTTAGAGCTAATGACGGCATTTTCCCTTTCCTCGATGTTCTTGATTCCCGAAAGGTTAAGGGGCATAGCTGTGGAGGAAATAGTTGCAAAAATTATAATAACAAAAGCTTTTAACAGGATAAAACCATTAAATATCTTGGAATCATAATCATTTTTTAAAAAGCTATTTTTTTTCATGCATTTTGTGATTAATTATTAAAAAATGTTTTCTATCATAAGTATCAAATTAAATTGTCATTGCGTTTTAATTGCCATTGCATTTTATACTTTACCTGTCAAATCAATTAAGGACGATGAACTTTTTCCATAGGCGCAAAAATTATCAATTAAAAGTAAATCATTCATTCAAAGAAATATTTCCAAAAGCACTAAAATTATTAAATATTATGAGCGATCATTGCATACCACAAAGGTGTACAACTTTAAAATATAAGAGATGTAATATTGTTTCAGAAAAATGCAAAATTGTATCAAAACAAATGAGTAAAGGTTAAAAAAGTCTTTAAAAATCCTTTGGCAACACACCAAACTGTTTAAAAAAACATTTTGAAAAGTAGTTTGGAGAGCTGAATCCCACCATATAAGCAATTTCGTTTATTTGGTATTTGTTTTCTTTAATAAGTTCTGCGGCTTTTTTCAATCTGATGAGTAATATAAAGTCGTTGGGTGATAATTCCGATATATTGTTCACCTTACGATAAAGGGTTGAACGGCTTACAGCCATCTCTTCAGCCAATTTATCGATATTCAGATTAGGCTCATCCAAATTGGAGTGGATAATATGTATCAGTTTTTGTATAAAAGCCTCATCAGCTTTTGAGTACGTAATGCTTTGATAAGCCAGTTCGGGCGAATTGCGGAACGCTTCTTTGATTTTTCTTCTATTTTCCAATAGATTATCTATGCGGGCAATCAGATAATCAATGGAGTACGGCTTTTCAATGTATTCGTCGGCTCCATAATTTATACCTTCAATTTTAGATTCTATGTTGGTTTTAGCAGTTAACAGGATTACAGGTATGTGGCTATATTTTAAATTTTCCTTGAGTGTCTTGCAGAATTCCAATCCGTCCATTACCGGCATCATAATGTCACAGATGACGACATCCACGTTTTCTTTGTCCATTATGTCTAATGCTTCCAAGCCGTTTTGTCCTTGCAGTACGTGGAATTTTTTGGACAGTTGTTTATAAAGAAGTTGCTGAAACTCTTCGTTGTCTTCTACTGTGAGAATGGTAGGAGTTGGTTTTTTTGTATGTAATACCTCACTTTTGGATCGGTCATCTTGTGTGTTATCCATTCTATCCGTTTGTTCTTCCTCATGGTCAATTCCAATGCTGTATTCTTGATTGATGGGAAGAGTCATCACAAAAACGGTTCTGTCCATTTTGGCATTGTCGCAATATATTTTTCCTTTGTGCAATTCTACCAACGATTTCACAAATGCCAGCCCAATACCGGTACCCTGTATGTTTTTATTTAATTTGAAGAAAGGTTCGAATATTTTCTCTACAAATTGGTCGGGAATCTTGTCGCCGTCATTGCCTATTTGTATCTCAAAACTTTTTTCAGAATGGGTAAATATCACTTCTATTGCGTGAAAAGAATATTTTAAAGCATTTGAGAACAAATTACTCAATATCTTGGTAAATACTTCACGATCGATATCGGCATACAAACTTTCGATCGAAAAGACAGCATCAAATTTGATGTGCTTTGAGTCAATACTTGGCTTGAATCTCCTAATTGTGTTTTTTATAATATCTACCACATCGGTTTTCACGAAATTCAAACTAAGCCCTTGTGATTCTGTTTTCCGGAAATCCATCAATTCATTCACCAACTTCAACAATCTGTTCACATTTCGCCGGATGATGGTGAAATTGTCCCAATTGGGATTGTACCTGTCGGTTTCTTTCATGACGTCCTCCAGTGGGATTTTAATCAAACTTAAGGGGGTTCTGATCTCGTGCGTAATATGCGTGAAAAACTCTATTTTGGCAGCGTACAACTCTTTTTCTTTGGTGTTTTCAAGCTCTCTCAGTAGTCGAGCGTTCCGGCGCTTGGTTTTACGCACAAAGTTATGTATGCTGTAATAGACTAAAAAACTTATTACACCAATGTAAAGAAGGTAAGCCCAAATAGTCCTATACCAAGGAGGTAGAATAATTATTTGCAACGATGCACCCGCTTCGTTCCATACTCCGTCGCTATTTGCCCCTATTACTTTAAAGACATAATTTCCGGGAGATAGATCGGCGTAATTCACCTGTTGAACCTGATCGGCTTGAATCCACTCCCTGTCGCGTCCCTCCAACTTATATGCATACTTATTTCCGTTGGGATATATATAACTAAGAGCGGCAAAACCTATGCTAAATACCGAGGTATTGTACGGGATGCTGACACTGCCGGTATACATAATGGAGCTGTTTAACGGCGATTTTTTTTCCGTTAACGACACCTCCTTATTCTGAATTTGAAAACTATTTAATACGATAGGCGGAACATATTCGTTAATTCCTAAGTTATTAGGCATAAAAGCTACAAATCCTTTGACACCCCCAAAATATATTTTGCCGGTATAGTCCTTAAATCCGGATTTATAATTAAATTGATCTCCCAGCAATCCATTCGAATGTGAATAGACAACAACATCTTTATTTTCCGGATCAAGTCTGAAAATTCCTTTGTTTGTACTCCCCCATATATACCCCCTCTCATCTTCTATTAGCTTATAAATGACATCGTTAGGTAATCCACCGCTCGAGGTGATAGCAGTAGAAAATGAATTTGTATCCCTATTAAAAACACTGATCCCAGCTCCTTCGGTGCCTATCCAGAGTCTATTTTTCTTATCTTGTAGCAGGCAAATGACGGACTGCCCTGGATCACCGTTAGAAATATCTACGGGTGAAGGATAATGTTGCCACTTCTCAGAAAACCTATCATATGACAAAATTCCATTACCAATGGTCGCAAACCATAAGATACCCTTGTAATCTTCAAGTATATCGTTCACTTGATTTTTTATCAGATCCTCCCGCACTCTTATAAAATTATCAGATTTTTCATTGTAATATTGTAATCCTGTCATTGATCCGATCCAAATTCTTCCGGATGAATCTTTATATATCGAATAGATATTGTCATCTTTTATTGAATTGCTTGATGCTCCATTTTTATAGGACACTATTTTTTGCGTTTGAAGATCCATCACATACAGCCCGTCAGAAAATGTACCTACCCATAATTGATTGTCGTCATACAATAAAGAATGTATATTGTTAGATGCGACAGGACTTTGAGTAAACACTTTTGTCAAAGGATTAAATTTATTAAGACCAGCGTCTTCCGTTCCAATCCAAATGTTTCCCTTATCATCTTTACAAAATTCGCTGATGCTTTTTCCGCTTATTGAGTTTTTGCCGATTATCGGATAATACTTCTCAAAATGTGAAAACGAATAATTAAAATAGCTCACCCCACCAAAAAAAGTGCCTATCCATATCCCACCTTCCCTATCTTGAAAAAGGCTATGAATTGCATTGTCCGACAGGGAATAAGGATCGTTGTGAATGTGTCTGATATTAATATATTTCATGCTTCGGAGATCATAAATAAATATTCCTTCCTCGGTGCCAATCCATATTTCTTGGTTTTCAGTTTTTATCATGCACCGTACAAAAAAGGGAGAATCATCTTGTCCCTTTTCCAAAAACGGAGTAAACTTCTCTGTGTGTAGATCGAACCTTAAGACGCCCTTGTTTACCGTTCCAACTAACAGATAATTGGAGTTGAATGACAAAATGGTGTTAATGTCGTTCTCAAATACATTCTTTTTTTCTTGATCTATTAAAAATTCTTTCACTTCCGAAGATTCTGGATTAAGTTTAAGCAATCCTTTACCATAAGTAGCAATCCACACATTATTGTCAGTATCGAAATCAATTTTTCTTATGTTAGTATTCTTCAACGAATACATTTTCATTTCTTCTTGATTAGAATAACAAAACACACCTTTATCTTGAACACCTATCCAGATATTCCCTTTTTTATCTTTTTTTAAATCCCTAACTACTCCTTGGACCCTCTCTCCATTAATAGTCGTTATCTCGAAACGAGAGAAACTCTCACGTTGGGGACTATAAATATATATGCCGTTGGCTGTTCCAACCCAGATTTCGTCATTGGTGTCTTGGAGTAGTGAGAAGATTTTATTGGAACCAATACTTTGGTCGTTTTTATTGTCTTTTTTAAAAATCTTAAACTTTAATCCGTCATATCTGTTCAATCCGTCTAACGTACCAAACCAAATAAAACCGGTTTTATCTTGTAAAATGGAGTATACCATATTTTGTGAAAGCCCATCTTCTACAGCCATATTCCTGAAATAATAATCAGAAGTTTGAGCTAAAGACTCAAACGATAAAGACAATCCGATCAAGCAGAACAATGCAATCATTATTTTTGGTATTCTTTTATTCATGTCATAGATAATCTTAAATTAAAATTGAAATTAATAAATGACTAAAGTAAGTGTTTTTTCGAGAATTACATTGATATTTACATTATAATAAAATGAAATTGTCCAAAATGAGAAGATAATATAATTTTGTGAAATGAAATTCACATTTTAAACTGAATGTATAAATTAATTTTGACTATTGTTTTAATCAATTCAGGAGAAGAAAAAATGAGCTTAACAATTAAAAATACAAAAATCATTATTTTTTCGTTGGCAATAAGTTTCAATGTCGCTTATTCTCAAAAAATATCGTTGGAGAGCCTTCTTCTCGAGATGACAAATAGGGAGACATTGGTTGAATATCCCTCACCCAGCTATATATGTAAGCAGTTTAGCAGTTACGACCGGACATCGGTTGAATCTGGTCAAAAAAGCTGGTTCGCCAATTGGGACAGAAGCATGTTTATAAGAAAAGAAGCCAATCACAGCAGAAACGAGTATGTGCTGATGGAGGCTAAAGGTCCGGGAGCTATCGTAAGGATGTGGATGACATTCTCCGGCGAAAATTCGGGACGAGGCGTGTTGAGGATATATCTCGATGATTATTCCACCCCCATAATCGAAGGAGACGCTCTGGATATTATCAGCGGAGGAAAATTAACGGGAGAACCTTTATCGGCATCCGTGTCAAACCTTACTGATTACGATAGGCGCGGACACAATCTTTACTTACCCATACCTTATGCCGAAAAATGCAAAATCACCTATGAAAGTGATCATATCAAAGATATGGGTGCCAAAACGGGAGGAGAGGCAGTCTATTATCATATCAACTATCGCACGTATGAAGATAAGGCGTTGGTAAAAACTTTTGAATTAGATCAATTACAAAAGTTGAACTCTCTCCTACGAATAACCCAACAACAATTAACCCGGAAAGATTTTTCACTTTCGCAAAAAATAAAAAAGAAAACACTGCAGGGAACTATTTCCGTTGGCAAAAATCTGGATTTGACAATAATTGATGATTATTCTGCAATTCGCAAAATTACTCTTAAAATGAACGCCGAGAATGATGAACAAGCCCTTCGCAGCACCATCCTTCATATTTCATTCGACGGTGTAAGGACAATCAGTGCTCCTGTGGGCGATTTTTTTGGCACGGGTTATAAGATAAGAAAAAACCATTCGTGGTACACGAAAGTGGATGACGACGGTACCATGTCATGTTATTGGGTAATGCCTTTTAAAAAGGAATGCAATATTTTGCTTGAAAATAGAGGAAATCAGGATGTAAACATTGAACTAGCCCAAATTATTACGCATCCTTACAAATGGACTGCTAACACAATGTATTTTTGTGCGTACTGGAAACAATACAGCTTTTTGGAAACGGGCGAGATGAAAAATAATGAAGGTGATGGCTTTCCTTTCGATATCAATTATGTGAACCTGAAGGGTCGCGGAGTATATGTGGGCGATTGTCTGACCCTGTTCAATACGGTTTACGCGTGGTGGGGCGAGGGCGACGAAAAAATTTATGTCGACGGCGAAACTTTTCCATCGCATTTTGGAACAGGAACCGAAGATTATTACGGATACGCTTGGTGCAGACCTGAACCCTTCACCGGCCATCCTTTTATTGCTCAACCCGACGGAAGTGGAAATTTTGACCCGGGCTACACCCACAATCTCCGGTTTCGTTCGCTCGATGCCATCCCTTTTAGAAAATCGTTGAAATTTGATATGGAGATGTGGCATTGGACAAAAGCCGTCATTCATTTTGCACCTATCACCTTTTGGTATATCAATCCCCAAGATGCTAGATCTATTCCTTCCTCAGATCTATCGGATGCTGCCTTAACGGTAGCAATGAAACGCGAAGACATCATTTCTCCTGCTGTAATAGACAATAAAATAGAAGGTGAAAACATGGTATTGGAGGGAAAAACAGGCGGTAACTTTCGTTACAGCAATAATGTGCACCGAGGGTGGAGCAACAATATGCAGATCTTGTGGAGCGACCTGAAGCCAAACGACACCCTTTCCCTCTTTTTTGTATCAGATACCGAAAGAAAATCGGATATTACCGTAAGATTCTCCAAAGGAGTTCGGTACGGTTCTTTTAAGCTGTCTGTAAATCAAAGCGATATTTCAGTGATAGAGGCTTCCGCCGAACAAGATACGATTGGGGAGCATACATTGAAAAATGTGGTGATTAATAAAGGGAAAAACCTTCTGAAAATAGTATATTTGAAACCGGAAGATAAAAACCAGATAGGCATAGACTGTATCGAACTATCCGACTAAATAGAAATACTGAGTATTAGACAACAACCTAATGAACAATAAATGTATGAAGAATATTTTTAATCTCTTTTCAATTTTGAGTATAATCATCATTGTGTCATCTTGCCGAGTAAACTACCCCTCAATAAGGGAGGTGACCATTTCCAAAGCTGTACTGGCAGATAAAATCAAAGGCGGGTGGGCCGGGCAAGTAATCGGGTGTACCTATGGCGGACCTACCGAATTTCAATGGAACGGCACCATGATTGGCGATCACGTTCCCATCCCTTGGGATGATAGCCGTATGTTGTGGTACTTTGAAAATTTTCCCGGCCTATATGATGATGTGTATATGGACTTGACCTTCGTGGATGTTTTCGAAAAGCACGGAATTGATGCTCCAGATTCTTTGCACGCCCAGGCATTTGCACGGGCACAATACCCTTTATGGCATGCCAACCAAGCGGCACGCTACAACATATTGAACGGCATCATGCCTCCCGCCTCCGGTTATTGGAAAAACAATCCCCACGCTGATGACATCGATTTTCAGATCGAAGCCGACTTTGCCGGCTTGATGTCTCCCGGTATGGTCAATTCCGCAGTGGGAATTTGCAATAGAATTGGACGAATTATGAATTATGGGGACGGCTTGTATGGCGGAATATATGTGGCATCGATGTATTCACTGGCGTTTGTTCACTATGATATCGAGTTCATTGTAGAAGAAGCTTTGAAAACAATCCCGCAAGAAAGCGGATTTTACCAATGTATTGCCGATATCATTGCATGGTACAGGCAATACCCCGATGATTGGAAAGCTACATGGTTTGAAGCCCAGAAAAAATGGACGTACGATAAAGGTTGTCCCGACGGCGTATTCAGACCTTACAATATCGATGCAAAAATCAATGCGGCATACATCGTGATAGGATTGCTTTACGGAAAAGGTGATTTCGGAGCGACTATTGATATCAGCACACGATGCGGGTATGATTCGGATTGCAATCCGGCCAACGCTGGTGGTATTTTAGGCACGATGATAGGATACAGCAATATTCCCGATTATTGGAAGCAGGGAATTGAAAAAGTAGAAGAAACAAACTTCGCCTACACCGAAATGTCGCTTACCAAAGTGTACGATGTGGGATTGCGCCATGCCATAGAAATGATTAAAAGAAACGGAGGCGTTGAAAACGATGATACATTCACTATCCAGTACCAAATGCCTCATACGGTTGCCTTAGAGATTGCTTTTGAAGGAATATATCCTACCGAAAGAAGAAGAATAGGAACCCAGCTAACAAACCAGAATAAAGAGATTTCATTCGATATTACAGGTTCGGGATTTATTATTACCGGTAGTGCTGTTGCAGAGAATAATCAGCAAGATGACGTTCTGAAGATAGATTTATACGTTGATAACGGTTTCATCGAAACCATAAAAATGCCTACTTCGTTTCTTACCCGAAGACTTGAAGTGGCTTGGAAGTACGACCTTCCTGAAGGAATACATGATATTCTTCTCAAGGCTAAACATCTTCCTGAAGGATATTTGGTAAATATCAGGGATCTCATTGTATATTCGAATAATAACCCTGATATACATACCTATTATTAATGTAAGTACTAGTGTCAAGTCAAGTGTGATATGACGTAAAATAGTATTATCTTTTGTCGTAAAAAGTAAAATTTATAGCAAAGTTTATAGAAAAGTGGCCGACAAAGAACAGAGTCGATCCGGACTACGGCGGTCGGGTGTTATTTGTCTGCCTTTTTTCGTCACTATCCGATAAAACTTCCCTTACAACTTATCTGAAAGATTTGTTGAAGGGGAAGAGAGACAGGTATTTGTAAATCAAACAGCCTTGTAGTCTGTTAATTTACCTGCGAGAATAAGCATATCCGACTGAATCTTTTTTGTGGTTATCCGGGCATATATTTGCGTGGTTTTGATATTGGTGTGTCCGAGCATTTTGCTGACAGTCTCAATGGGTACACCCTTTTCCAAAGTAACTGTGGTCGCAAAAGTGTGTCTGGCAAGATGAAATGTCAAATTCTTGTTGATTTTGCAGATGTCGGCAATTTCTTTCAAGTAGGCATTTACTTTTTGATTACTAGACACAGGTAATAAACGGTTGTTATTAGCTTGTCCTTTATATTTTTTCAAAATCTTCAACGGTATATCTAACAGTAAGATATTTGAAGCAGTTTTGGTTTTCTGCCTTTTGGTCATTATCCAATATCTTCCTTCATTTTCGATTAGATTTTCCTGGGTTAAGTTGGCAACATCTATATAAGCTAAACCTGTAAAACAAGAAAAAATAAAAATATCACGAACAATCTCTAATCGTTTACAACTGAATTTCTTTTTCATTATTTTTTTCAATTCACTCTCCAATAAAAAACCACGATCGGTCTCTTCCAAGGAGAATTTATAATCCTTTATTGGATCAACAACGATCAGTTCTCTTTTATACGCGTTATCGCTAATTGTTTTTATATGTTGTACAAGTTTAGCCGCAGAGTTATATGAATAGTGCTTCTTTACTTTTAAATAATTGATAAACTTATCCAGCATATCGTGATTTAATTCTTTGATTTTAATGTCTTTAACTTTGTGTTTTTCCATCAAGAATTCACGAAAATATTTGTGTACCCGTTGATATCTCAAATATGTTGCCCGAACGATATTTATTCCGATTGTCTCTTTCGCCTCTTGGTTGTACCCATCCAGTAATTCCAGAAATGTTACTTTTGTTGAGTTATTTCCCAAAAATAATTGCTTTATTTTTAACAAACTAACATTATCTTCATACACCAATTTTTGATAAATAGCATTTAACGATGTGGTAATGGCATCTAGGTCATAATTGAATTTTAGCGCTTCAGCAGTTTTTGATTTCATTCTCCCTGTTCTGTTATCCCATTTTTCAGGAACTACAGCCAAGCCGCTTGTGCCGAGGTTAATCATTTCTCCGTTTAAAGAGATACGAATCATTACCGAACACTTACCTTCTTTGTTTTTGTGATTGGTTCGTAAGTAATACGAAATTTTGAATAATAATCTCATAATTTTTGATTTTAATGGCGGATTTATCATCCACGAAGTTCAACATAAAAATTTAATTATGAATTATTTACAGGTAATCAAATGGTATTCATCCGGTAAATTCTGCTACAATTTTTTTTCGATTTTTCTACTGTAGCAGAATTTGTAGCAGAATTGTGTTATATTTTTGAATACTAAAGCTTGCCAATAGGTATCCAAACAGTAACATTTTAAACAAAAAAAACACCGTAAAACATTGAATTTTACGGTGTTCCTTTTATAAGAATCTGAGTTTGCGTTACTAAGTGAAACTCTAAGAAAAATTGAAAAGTGATCCGCCTGGGGCTCGAACCCAGGACCCCATCCTTAAAAGGGATGTGCTCTACCTGCTGAGCTAGCGAATCAGCCTAAGTGCTTTCTTTCAAAAGCGAGTGCAAAGGTAAATCAAAATTTTTTAATTAGCAAAACTTGTGGCGAAAAAAATGCAGTTTTTTTAAACAGTTTTCGCTAACTTATTAATAACGATAATGTTCCGGTTTATACGGTCCTTCAACTTTTACACCGATATAATCGGCTTGTTCGGGAGTAAGTGTTGTGAGTTTTACTCCGATTTGCTCTAAATGAAGTCTGGCAACCTCCTCATCCAACTGTTTGGGGAGGCGATAAACACCAATTTCGTAGTTGTTTTTCCAAAGTTCTATTTGCGCCAATGTTTGGTTGGCAAACGAATTGCTCATCACAAACGACGGATGCCCCGTAGCGCAACCCAAATTTACCAAGCGACCTTCTGCAAGTAGGAATATCGAATTTCCTTCCGGAAAAGTATATTTATCTACCTGTGGTTTGATGTTCAGGTGCTTAATTCCGGCGAAATTCACCAATTTATCCACTTGAATTTCGTTGTCGAAGTGACCGATATTGCACACAATGGACTGATCTTTCATCTGTTGCATGTGTTCAATGGTAATCACGTCGCGGTTTCCGGTGGTGGTAACAAAAATATTGCCTTCTTTCACTGCGTCCTCCATGGTGGTAACCTCGAAGCCTTCCATAGCGGCTTGCAGCGCGCAAATGGGGTCTATTTCGGTAACGATAACGCGCGCGCCGTACGAACGCATTGATTTGGCGCAACCCTTGCCCACGTCGCCATAACCGAGTACCACAACTACTTTTCCGGCAATCATCACATCGGTAGCGCGTTTGATGCCGTCGGCAAGCGATTCGCGGCAGCCGTAAAGGTTATCGAATTTCGATTTGGTTACCGAGTCGTTCACGTTGATGGCGGGAACCAGCAATTCGCCGCGTTCCATCATCTGATACAAACGGTGAACGCCCGTTGTGGTCTCTTCCGAAATACCTTTCAGTTCGGCAATGGTGCGGTGCCAGCGCTGGTTATCTTCTTTTAGAATGCGGTGGAGCGTGTCTAAAATTACTTGCTCTTCACGATTGGCGCCTTTTCGGTCGATGGTTTTGGCATCGTTTTCCGCTTGGTAGCCCAAATGCACAAGCAACGACGCATCGCCTCCGTCGTCCACAATCAGGTTCGGACCTTTTCCGTCGGGAAAGCGTAGCGCCATTTCGGTGCACCACCAATACTCTTCCAGCGTTTCGCCTTTCCACGCGAAAACCGGAACCCCCGCGGCGGCAATGGCTGCGGCGGCGTGGTCTTGTGTGGAAAATATGTTGCAGCTTGCCCAGCGAACATCGGCGCCCAATTCTACGAGCGTTTCAATAAGCACGGCAGTTTGTATCGTCATGTGTAGAGAGCCCGTTACGCGAGCGCCTTTCAGCGGTTTTTCCAACGCGTATTTTTTCCGAATTGCCATTAGTCCCGGCATTTCGTGTTCGGCAATATCTATCTCTTTTCGTCCGAAATCGGCTAACGAAATGTCTGCCACTTTATAAGGTAAATTTGATGAAAAGTTTGTATCCATTTTGTTTTATTTATTTTTAAGGCTACAAAGTTACAAAATAAACAGATTGTTACTAACTTTGAATACCGAATAATCGGTAAGTTAGTTGCAAATCAACAGATATTCAACTGTAATTCTATTGATATTCCGTTGATATTTATAGTTGCGTTGAATTGTTTTCACCGCAACGAATTACGCGAAGCGAATAACATCAAGAATTGATATATTGTGAAGATAATCTACTCAAAATTTTTGCCCGTGAAAGGATTTCGAGCCATCAACCTGTTTGGGGTTGTTTTCGCCAGAAAAGAACAAGCGGAGTTGAGCCGACAGATTATCAATCACGAGTCGATTCACACCAGACAGATGTTGGAGTTAATGGTTATCGGGTTTTATGTTTGGTATATCGTAGAGTGGATAATCAAGTGGATTATTTATAAAGATCGGTTTTTGGCTTATAGAAATATCGGTTTTGAGCGTGAAGCATACGATAACGACGAAGATTTGGATTATTTGAAGTACCGGAAATGGTACGGTTTTGCAAGTTACGTTTAGTGACGAAAATATGTTTAATTAAAAAATCACAGAAAATGAGGTATTTACGAATAATTTCTTTGCTGTTTCTCGTGAATATAACTTTTACGATGTGTGCGCAAAAGAGCAAAGAAGGAATAAATTTAAAACGATATATGACTATGGGATACAATCAATTAACCCCTGAAGAGGAATTTGTGATTTTACACAAAGGAACCGAGCGACCGTTTACCGGTGAGTTGTTAAACAATAAAGCCGCCGGTACCTACGTGTGTAAACGTTGCGATACTCCGTTGTATCGTTCCGAAGATAAGTTTGAGTCGCATTGCGGCTGGCCGTCGTTTGACGATGAAATTGAGGGCGCCGTAAAACGCGTTCGCGATGCCGATGGCCGTCGTACCGAAATTCTTTGCAACAACTGCGGAGCACATTTGGGGCACGTTTTTCTGGGAGAAGGCTTTACGGCAAAACAGACGCGTCATTGCGTGAATTCCATTTCCATGAAATTTATTCCGGCAGACAATTCTGAATTGAAAAAAGGCTATTTTGCATCGGGGTGTTTCTGGGGAACGGAATATTTCTTTATGAAAGCCAAGGGAGTAAAAGAAACGGCCGTCGGTTTTATGGGCGGACACGTGGATAATCCGACTTATGAGCAGGTGTGTCAGAAAAATACCGGCCATTTGGAAACTACCGAAGTGGTTTTCAATCCGGCAGAGACTACCTACGAAGAGATGGTAAAACTCTTCTTTGAAACACACGATTTTACTCAAACCAACGGACAAGGCCCCGATATAGGACCGCAGTATTTATCTTGTATTTTTTACTCAACTCCGCAGGAAAAAGAAATCGCAGAAAAATACATTGCCATACTTACGGATAAAGGCTACAAAGTGGCAACGATGTTGAAGCCTGTGTCAACTTTCTGGAAAGCAGAGAATTATCATCAGCAGTACTATGCATACAAAGGCACAAAGCCCTATTGTCACAAGTACACCAAAATATTTTGAAAGGTGCCAAATACAAAGATGTCAGTATAAAAAAGTGTGACAAGACTTTTCCGTTTTTCTATGTAGATAAAAAACTTCGGGAGATAATGCCTCAATGAGAGGCACGTCTGACATTTGGTGTTTCTTGCTTCTAAAAAAAAAACCTTTTTACTAAACATTTCACTTAACGATGTGTTTATATATTGTATTTGTTTAAATATAAAAATAAACATCAAAAAGTTTAACTAATTAAAAAACAAAAGGAAATTATGAAAACATTTCGTTTAGTGTCGATGTTCGCATTGATACTCGCAGTTGGAGTTGCAACAACTTCCTGTAAAAAAGTGAAAGACGCTGATGTACAAACAGCGGTTCAAACCGCATTGGCTGCCAATCCCGACTTAGCAGGTGTTTCGGTAGCTGTGCAGGAGCAAGTGGCCACATTAACCGGAATTGTTGCAGACGATGCCACAAAAGCGTATGCCGAAAGTACCGCACAAGCAGTTCAAAACGTAAAATCGGTTGTAAACAATATTGAGGTTGTGCCGCCCGCACCCGATTATTCAGAGTTGGACGCCGCTCTTAATACCGGTTTGGCAGATGCGTTGAAAGACCACAAAACCGTGCAAGCGGAAGTGAAAGACGGAGTGGTTACGTTGACCGGCGACATCCGTAAAAAAGATTTACAAACGCTGATGCAAAAGGTTAACGCCTTGAATCCGATAGAAGTAATAAATAACATTACCGTAAAATAACATCGAGATTATGGCTTTAACAGAAAAGTACAAAGAACTGATTGACCTTGCCAAGCAATACGGAGCAACGGTTAACGATGAAGGTAAAGTGTTGAGAGTGAGCGGGGAAGTGCCGTCGGGTAACCTGAAAGACAAAATGTGGGAAATTTACGATAGAATTGATCCCAATTTCAAAAGCAACGATTTAATTCTCAACGTAAACGTGAATGCCACCGAAGGAGGAAAAGTGAAAGTGGTTACCCAATCGAGCAACTTGAACATCCGCAAAGGTCCGGGAACAGACCAGCCGATTGTTGGAAAAGCCGCTCATGGAGATATTATTACGCTTATTAGCAAGGCTAACGACCAATGGTGGTTAGTTCGCGACAACGATGGCGAAGAAGGCTATTGCTACGCGCAGTATCTTGAACCGGTGCAGTAAACGTAAATAGATTAAAGGTAAAAAACTTCCGCTCTTTTCAAGGGCGGAAGTTTTTTGTTTCTTTTTACGATACGATTTACCGTAAATCCTCTGAATAGGTAATCGTGTTTGCAGCGTGCGTTGCGAAATCGGATACGGAGAAAGTGATGGGATAAATGTTGTCAAGACTAAAGGGGCTTATCGCGTTTTTATACGCTTCCACCGCGTTAATGGTGCCTTTTACCGTTTTCACTTGGTTGTTATTGTCGAAATAAACATAACAAATTTCGGAAGACTCTATCAACGCTCTTTCATCAGACGATAACGCTTTATCTTGTATGAGATTGTTTATCGCTATTCTTACTTCACGCGAATCAATTCCGGACTGTACGACCAGTAATCCTAATTTACCGTAATTCACGGAGTTGATGTACGATACACCCTTGCTTTCATCGCTCTCCTTTAATTTTTCGTGAATAACCGTTCCGTCTTCAGGGATATCCATATTCAACGAAAAGAGAGAATATCTGAAACTGAAAATCAATCCGTACTTGTCTTGCATTTCTTTTTCAGCATATGAACTTCCCGATACAATTTCATCTAACTTTATGCCTAAGTTTGCCATCCCAACAGCGTGTAATTGGCGATAGCTGTAAAACTCCACCGTTCCGTTATCACCGGTAAAAGAGAGAATTTGCTTGGGATTCTGAGATAAAATATATTCTGCGTAGTTGCTTTGCTCGGCAAGAGAGGGCTGGAACGTTCTGCTATATACGGGAGCAGATGTAGAAACGGCGATTGGTTTGAACGTGTATCCGGTGTATTCGGGAATGTTTGCTCCTTGGCCTATGTTGTGGCAAACAAGGTTTCCCAAATATATTTTATCTTTAATAGCCGGATTAATAAACATATAATCGCTTTTTACGTTGAAACTTATCAATGTGCTTTGAGGCTGAGTTTTGTATGTACTTCCCAATTTTTCAAATTTAAAAATAGGCAAATAGGGACTTGCCACTAAACTTTTCATTCCGTATTGATTAACATTCAGGTTACTCGTTACGTTTTCCGCGCTTATGGTGAGTTGAGCGCTGCGACTATCGAGTCCGCGATTTTCAATGTTTCTAATGGTAAGTAAAGCCGATTTTTCGCCCGACACAGGCGCTACCGATAGCCAATCGGGGATGTTTTGTATTTTCCACGGACGATTAGTGGTCAATTTTACATGAATTTCGTTTGTCGTAAGACCAACTTGCAATTCTTTTTCAGATAGTTCGATAAACGGGTCGGCTTCCTGAAGACTGAGTTGTTTTACCGTTAATGTTTTGCTTATGTGCCCGTTGGTGAATATTAATTTTGCGATTCGTTGTTCGAATGTATGGTTTTCATCGGCAGTGATGGAGATTTCCGTAGAATTATCGCCACTCTCCGGACTTAATTGTATCCAATCCGGCACACCCGATACTTCCCAGGTTGCACCGGAAGTGAGCTGCACTTTTCCGACATCATCTTTGTGATTGAGCGTAATTAGGTCTGTGTTAAGTTTTAACAGGTTTTTTCCGTGTTCGTCATCGCAACCGAATAGTGTAATTAATCCGGTAATGAGTGCAATGAAAATTAATCGTTTCATAATTTTTAGTGTTATTGAGTTGCTTCAGATATTGTGTTTTCTGTTTGAGCGATTTTTTTAATAAATGGAGTATGTCAGCGTAACGCCTCCGTTAATGCCTTTGTTGAAGTAATTTATGTTTTCATCCTGCATGCTTGCTCTGCCTTTTTGAAATTGCCCCGTAAAAGAAATATTGGCAGACAACCGCAACTGGGGAGAGAAATAATAATAAACATTTCCGTTTATAGATGACGTGGAGGTGAAATATTTTCCTCCATTGTCAAAAGTATGTTCTTCATCTTCGGGTAATAACGACTGAGTTAATTGGAATGTTTGGCGTGCAGATGCCGAAAAGTTTGTTCTGGAGTTGGGATAATAACTCCATCCGTAATGTCCCGATAATATATAATTCATTGATTTCTGCTTGTCTTCATACGCAGAATATTTAGAATTTCCAGTTAGATATATAATGTCGAATGAAGCGCCTGCTGAGTTTTGCCAAAACAAGTTTTTAGGATTTTCATAAGAGAAACTGTTTGTCCAGGATAAGAAGTTGTGTAGATACTCATGCTTATAAATGTCGGTAAGATTGCTTGCTTCTATTTCATTTGTCGATTGCGAGATGGCTCCGTTGAAAGAGGACTGGAAAAGTTTACCTGACAATCTTTCGAACAGAGCGCCGTTTTGCCAATAATCGTACAAGGTGGTGAAATAAGGCGCGTTGTTCTTTTCCAGCAAACCGTTTTCTGTAAAGAAGGAGTCTATTTGTGACATTTCGTCGATTAAGTGAAATCGGGAATCGAAGAATCGTTTGTTTTTAACGGTCGAAATAAGTTGGGCAAGTGTCCATATTTCATCATCCGAGAGCTTTCGGGTAAGTACTCCCTGTTTTGACAGATTTTCCAATATATAAATAGCTTGTCGTGCGTCTTCAACCGACTCTAATCTTCCTTTACCCGCGCCCAAAGACACGCTAAGGCGATAAGAGTGAGCTTTGTCATCTTTTTTTACGTTTTCATTTGTATTGAAATTTTCACGAGAGGTATAGTCTTTTCTAAAATCGGCTTCTGCTCCGGCGCCCAATGAGAGGAAAAGGTTTGACGGATTGTAGAATCTGTTGTTGGAGTATATCCTAAATTTAGGCAAAAAGTTTGATGCTTTTGAATCATACGAACTTGTGTGATTTTTGTCGGAGTAACCCTCTATATTTATTTCTGTTCCAAGCTCAGAAAAGCGCTTGCGTGTATGCAGGTAGTGATTTAGTTTCGTGTTTATTTTTCCATTAATACTATTTGTGTTGTTAGAATTAATCTTATCGTCGTTGTATCGTCCGCTGCCGCCAAACTCCAAATCAAGTTTATTGCGTTTTATATCGGGTGTAATGTATTTGCCGATGTCGTAGTTTTCATACTGTTGCGCTTGCAAAGGCATAACGCAGATTAATGCCAAAAGGCCAAAAAAATGGAACTTTTTCATAATAATTTGTTTCAAAATTAGATTGTATTTTACAAAGGTATTTTTTTCTGAGAAAAAGCGAGTACGGTAAAGGGAAATGAATGCACTTTACGTTTAAATTTGTAGTTTCCGCCGAAAGGGTGGGGAAGTGAATCAGTGTATTTCTCCCAGTTTCCCTAAAATTGCCGATGAGATAAAATCAGCCGCTTTTGTGTTCAATCCACCGCCCATTACCAACATGTCGGCGCGTTCGCGCGATGGTTTAATGAATTCTTCGTGCATCGGACGCACGGTTTTGTAGTATCGGGCAATTACCTCTTGAGCCGTTCTGTTGCGCGACTCCATATCGCGTTCGATAATGCGCGAAAGCCGGTAATCAGACTCTACTTCCAAATAAATGCGCATGTCCATCTCGTTGCAGAGTTCGGGCTGCGTGAAAATCAAAATCCCTTCTACTAATAAAATCTTTTTGGGTTTTACACGGATTGTTTCAGGCTGACGGGTACAGGTGAGATAAGAGTATGTGGGAGCATCGACTTCCTGTCCCGATTTTAGTTTCTGCATATCGCTCAACAGCAAACTCCATTCGATGGAATCGGGGTGATCGAAATTCAGCGCACGACGCTGTTCGATGGGCAGGTGTCCGCTGTCTTTGTAGTATGAATCTTGCGTGAGTAGCGCTATTTGGTCGTATGGAACTCTTTCGAGAATTGAGTTTACCAACGTTGTTTTTCCTGAACCGGAACCTCCGGCAATACCGATTGTGAACATGTTTTGATTTGGGATTTGGGATCCGCCGGTGGGCGGACAAGTTTTACGATTGAATAACCACTGAATAACAATTGAATAACCACCGAACTTATTCTCTTGCAAACAACAATTTTAATGAGTTGATAATATCGGCTTTGTTGCTGTTTTCGCGAAGAATAACGAGCACGGTATCGTTTCCGGCAATGGTAGCCATAATTCCCGGAATGTTGTTGATATCGATATCCTGAGCCACTCCGCGAGCATATCCGCCCGGCGTTTTTATAACGGCAATCTGTCCCGAAAATTCAATATTGATGATTCCGTGCCGAGAAAACGGCGAAGTCATTCCAAATTTATCGGCTTTGGGCTGCGGCAGCTTGATACCGGGCATCCGGTAGTAATAATTGCCTGAAACATCGGGCGTTTTGGCCACCTTCATCTCTCGAAAATCGCGCGACAAGGTGGCTTGCGTCAATTCAAATCCTTTTTCCGCAAGCCGAGTCAACAGTTCTTCCTGACTTTCGATGGAAATTTTGCTCAAAATCTCCGCAATGGCTTCTTGGCGTTCTGTTTTACCGGGTTTTCTCATTAATTGGATTTTCCACCGAAATTAAAAACTACGGGAATAGCCGCCGGAACTTTTATGGGCGTATTTCCAACCATTACTTTCGGCCAAAGCTTCACCGTTACTTTTGTTTCATCGGACGAAAGACCCAGAAAACCACTCATTTCACGGGCTACCCGGTCGCGGGAATATCGGTTCATCAGGTTTTTTAAATCAACACCGATAGAAAGCGGCAAAACAGTTGTCTGTCCCGGTTCAACACGAATAGGAACATCCATTTTTCCTGTGGTAAACTCCATTTCATTGATTTCGATGGCATATTCCAACGCATTGAGAAACGCTGCTGCCTGATTGGGATTGGTAACATCCATTTTCAGTGTCATGCTGAAAGGGATGGTTTGCAGGTTTCCACCGGTAAGAATACTCGATAATGAGGCGAAGTTGGACAGCGAAATCGATGTGCCGTCGCCCAAATTTATTCCGGCCAACTGCATATTGCCGATGGAGTTGTACTTGTAATCGCATTGCGACAACTTAATGGCTCCGCCAATCTGGTTCAGCACATCACAGCTCGCGAGCGCGAAAATCAACATCGAAAGTAAAATAGTTTTTTTCATTTCTCTATGTTTTTTGAATTTTTTAGCGATTGATATAATTTGCAACTGTTTGGCCAACAGCCAATAGCCAACAGCTACCTAATAGTTACCATGGTTGCTCCAAATCCGTATTCGCGAAACGAAGCGTCTTGAAAATAGCAACTTCTGTATTTGTTTTTAAGTTCTTTGAGCAGTGCGCTTTTCAACACGCCATCGCCCTTCCCATGAATAAAGACTATTTTTTGGCCTTTTCGTTTAAGATTTTGCTGCATGACTTCGTTGAATTTCGCTAACTGATATTCAAGTATCTCGGCATTTTCCATACCTGTCGAGGTGTCAAGCAGTTGATTGATATGCAAATCCACTTCAATAATGGGGTTTTTTTCTTTTTTTGCCACTCTTTGTACACGCGGACGAGCTTCTGACGCGGATTTCTCTTGCATGGCACGTTGGATATCGCCTGCCGAAACCAGCATTTCCCGTTCGGGGATATCGTTTCGGGTGATGTAATACACCAACGCGTTGTCGTCAAAATAGTCGTTTTCCGTAAAAGAGTGAAGTTTGTAGAATTTCACGGTATCAACGCGTAGCTCAACTGAAACGGGATTTTTGAAACGGAATGTTTTGTTGTGTTTGAACGCTACAAATTGGACACATATTTTCTCTAAATCGTTGAGTTGCGATTTGTCGAATTCTTCGATGAAGATTTGTGTGTTTGGCTCCACAATGCCGTTGAAACGACTCTTCCACGAGTTGTTCACGCGGCTCATATAGTTGAAAAACAGGTAATAATTGCTGTCGTTTACGAAATAACATTCAAACGAGGTTTGTGTCATGTTCTTGGCGTCCGTAGGCAGGTAAACCAAGCAGGTGGTTATCTTTTCGCCTTCCGAGGTTTCGGAAATCAAGATTGTATCTTCTATTTCGGCAGAGGGTTTCGAGTCTGCGGCTGTTTTTTTCGGTTCTTTTTCGGGAATTTCAGCTTCAACCTGTCCTAATTTTTCGTTTCCGGCAGCCTCTACCACCACACATTCCGAAACAAGGATAGGAACGTCAAATCCGTTTTCGTCTTCGATAATAACCAATTGCTTGTTCAGAAAACCTTTTACTTTTCCGCCGCCCACGCTGTTCAGAAACCTGACTTTATCACCTGTTTGTAACTTTTTCATATAATTTTTTGTCGCATTTTTTGATGCAACTGCAAAGTTGCCTAATTTTGTCGGATTATTAGCAGAAAATAGCGCAAAAAAAAGACTAATTTTCGTAAAAATGAGAAAAAACGACGTTGAGAATATCCGAATTTCCGATTACAATTATAGGCTCCCCGATGAGAAAATAGCCAAATATCCGTTGTTGAAACGAGATTCGTCGAAGTTGCTGATTTTTGAAAACAACGAATTGTCAACAACTCGCTTTTCGGAAATAGTCACGCAGCTTCCGCCGGATAGTCTGCTGATTTTCAACGATACGCGTGTTATTCACGCTCGCTTAATTTTCGAAAAAAATACCGGCGCCGTTATCGAGGTATTTTGTCTTTCGCCTCACGAACCAAAAGATTACGCGATAAATTTTCAGCAACGTCAAAAATGTTCGTGGCACTGCATGATTGGCAACGCCAAGCGTTGGAAAGACGAGAAATTGCAAATGCAAGTCCCGATAAATGGCGAAAATGTACAACTTTCTGCCCGAAAAATAATGAAAACCGAAAACGACGTAGTGGTGGAGTTTTCGTGGGATAGCTCGACCTTTACGTTTTCGGAATTGTTGGAAGTTGCCGGAAAGCTGCCCATTCCACCGTATTTGAATCGCGCATCGGAGGCCAAAGATGATGAAACGTATCAAACGATTTATTCCGCGGTGGAGGGTTCGGTTGCGGCTCCCACGGCCGGTCTGCATTTTACGCCCGATGTGATGCGAACGATTGAAGAACGAGGAATTAAAACCGCCCATGTTACGTTGCACGTTGGCGCCGGAACATTTAAGCCCGTAAAATCGGAAACCATTGGCGGTCACGATATGCACACCGAATTTATTTCCGTTTCTAAAGAAACAATTCAGACTTTGTATGAAAACGAACACGATTTAATTGTTGTGGGAACCACTTCGATGCGCACGGTGGAAAGTTTATATTATGTAGGGCGAAAAATAATGAAAAATCCCGAAATCGCGGTGGAAGACTTATCGGTTCAGCAATGGGAACCTTACGACGAAGAAAATCCGGTATCGCCTAAACTCGCGCTGAAAGCCATTTTAGATTATCTCGATAAAAACGGGCAAGAGCAACTGCTCACAGCCACGCAAATTATCATCGTTCCCGGTTATGAGTTTCATTATCCACAAGCGATTGTTACCAATTTTCATCAGCCGCAAAGCACGCTGTTGTTGTTAATCGCGGCATTTATCGGGAAAAACTGGTCGCAGGTTTACGATTATGCGTTGAAAAACGAGTATCGGTTTTTGAGTTATGGCGATAGTTCGTTGCTGTGGCAACAGCATAGGCAATAAAAGCAACAAGCGGCTAAACTCACGTTCCGCCGCCTGCTTATCGTTTAAATATAAAAAAGAAAAAAGTTATTTGTATATTCCCGAGTTTACCTGATCGGGTCAGTTTTTTTGTTGCGTTTCCTCTTCCGTAACCGATTCTACCGTTTCACTTTCCCGCAATGAGCCGGCAAGTTTCGATATCGAGTTGAAATCTATGTTTCCTGAAACGGTTATTATCGTCAGTTTGTTATCGTCGTCTAAAGCAATAAGAATGAGTTCTTGCGATTTTTCGTCGATTTTTTTGAACAGGATATTTACTTTCGATCTTCTTTCATTTACCGAAACCACTTCTTTGAAATCGGTAAATTCGTTTAGAGCCAACTCTTTGGCTTTTTCGAAGTAATATTTCGAGTCGGTTTTGTCTTCCGTTGTAATGATGCGGATGCTGTTCAGTTCGCGAAACGTAGTTTTCAGTTCTTCGTCGCTCGTGTTGGATGCCATTTTATTCAACATCGCGTTTCCGATATTCACATTGTTGACCGGACGCTCGGTTTCGACACACTCTTTCAGAAATTTCGTTACGAAATCGCTTGCGAAAATCGATGTCGTTAAAAGCAAAGACAATGATAATAAAAGAGTTTTTTTCATAAATTTTCGGTTTCGATGCTGCTTGTTGCATCGGGATTATACGGCGGAATCACGGAACTCAGCGAGTCTATTTCCGACCAATCTACGTTTAAATTATCCAATTGCTCCAACGATTTCATAGAAGCCTCCTCTGTTGCCTGTAAAGCCATGGAGAGCTTTTCGAGAGCAAGTGTTGCTTGCTGCAGGGCGGCGTTTGGGTCATTGTATGTTTCGGCGAAAACCCGATTGTTTTGTTTCGCGAAAAGATACACCGAAACCCCGATTCCCGCGATAAGAATCACTGATGCGGCAATGCGCAAAAAAGGCTCGAATATTTTTATGGTGATATACTTCTTCTGCTTGTCGGCTTTGCGAATGGCTGCGTTGAGTTTTTCTTCAAAATCATCGCTCAGCGAAACCGCTTGCTGATTTTGTTTATAAGCAAAAACGGGAATAAACCGGCGCAAATTGTCAGGAACATTGTCCGAATTGAAAAATGCCTGCAACTCCTGTTCTTCCGAAACAGATGTTTCGCAATTCCAGTATTTTTCCAGCAACGTATCTATTCTTTCGATATTCATATTATTCTTTTCCCGATAATAATTCTTTCATCTTGTTTCTTGCCCTGAAGAGGCTTACTTTAACCAAATCTTCACTGATATTCAGGGTCTCGGCTATTTCCTTGTAGCTCATCCCTTCTATTTCGCGAAGTTGAAACACCATTTTCTGATTTTCCGACAACTCGTTGATACATCTATATATTAATGTGTTTCTTTCGGTTTCAACTAATTTGAAAAACGGCGTTATGTTGTCAACAAAAGCTTTGTCTTCTGAATCGGAAGTCATATTTTCCGTTTTTCTTATCGATAAAGCCTCCGCTCTGTCGAACGCCAGGTTTTTGGTTGCGCGAAAGCAGTACGCTTCGATGTTTTCAATATCGTCCCACTCGTCGTTTTTTGTCCAAAGTTTCAGAAACACGTCTTGCACAATGTCTTCCGCATCGGCGGAATTCCTCACAATACTCCACGCAAGCCGGAAGAGTTTATCCTTTAGCGGTAAAATAATCCGATGGAATTTATCGTGACTCATTATTAAGATGACGGTTGAGGGTTGAAAAAGTTACAGTAAATTGCAAAAATATTTGATTTTTTTTGTTTTTTGAGAATTTTTTGTTGATTTATCGGGTCAAAACAGAGTTGTAATCTTTTGACTTTTCAATAAAGCAGGATGCCTCAATATTTTTGCCCTATGTTTAAAAAACTCAACTTGCCATTTTTTGTTCACAAAAAAATCCATTTCCTTAAAAATATTGATTCTCTTCATTTTGTGAAATTATTCAAAAAAACACTCCCAATTACTTGCATATCTTGTTGATTCTTTGTAATTTTGTGCCGTTTTTAACCCCAAAAAAGGTGGTTTTTGATGCTAATCATCTGATTATATTGAAATTATAATTAGGCGATGTTGCGCATAGAAAATAAATTTATCAATAAAATAAAAGACAAAAAGAAAGTAGAAAAATGCCTACAATTC
>CAZKZB010000019.1:0-37614 GCA_964557135.1 uncultured Petrimonas sp.
TACTTTCTCCCTTGCAAAGTCATTTGACTATATCTTTGGGGAGGTTGGAGGGGCTAAAACAATTTTATTATGAAAAAAGTAATCTCAACCACAAACGCGCCTGCGGCAATTGGTCCGTACAGTCAGGCAATTGAAGTAAACGGAATGATTTTTATT
Source organism: uncultured Petrimonas sp. (assembly GCA_964557135.1). GTDB lineage: Bacteria > Bacteroidota > Bacteroidia > Bacteroidales > Dysgonomonadaceae > Petrimonas. The sequence goes on from CAZKZB010000019.1 coordinate 157, forward strand.
TCGGGACAAACACCCATCGATCCCAAAACCGGAGAATTGGTTCCCGGCGGAGTAAAAGAGCAAGCCGAACAATGTTTCAAAAACATCAAAGCTATTTTGGACGAGGCAAAACTCACCACTTCCAACATTGTGAAAACAACGGTTTTCTTGGGCGATATGTCCTATTTTGCCGAAATGAACGAAGTGTACGCGTCGCATTTCGAAGGCGCTTTTCCCGCGCGCTCTGCCGTTGCCGTGAAAGGTTTGCCCAAAAACTGCATGGTGGAAATTGAATCAATTGCTGTAAGGTGAGAACGTTAGGCAACATTATCTGGATTGTATTCGGTGGCATTTTCATTGCCATCGAATACGTTCTTGCCAGCATAGGGCTGATGATTACCATCATTGGTATTCCTTTTGGTTTGCAATCGCTTAAATTGGCGGAAATGGCGCTGCTGCCGTTCGATAAAAAAGCGGTGAGCAGCCCTGCTTCTTCCGGCTGCATTTCGCTGATAATGAATATTATTTGGTTTTTTATCGGCGGATTGCCCATCGCGCTCACGCACCTGTTTTTCGGCGTGCTGTTTTACATCACCATCATCGGTATTCCGTTCGGAAACCAGCATTTTAAACTGATGAAACTGGCGTTTGTGCCGTTTGGGAAAGTGATTGTGAAAAGGTAATTCATAGATTTTTTTTAGAGAAGAAAGATTTTTTTTGAAAACTTTTTTTACCTTTGCGCCTCAAAAAATAAAAACCACACAATGAAACAAATTCAAACAGTTGCCCTGCTACTATTATTGGGCTTAGTTGCTTTTACGTCATGTCAAAAAGATGACACCAATCTTCCTCACGAACTGAAATATCGCGATTTACCTGGCAAATATGTAATTACCGCTATTCAATCGGCACAACTAATCGACTTGAAAGGTGATGGCGTTTCGTCCACCAATTTATATCGGCAAATGTTTGAGCCAAAATATATTGATAGAGAGAAGGGTACAATAAGTTATCCTGTTACGGGACCTGCGAATGCGCTCTCTGAAATACGTCCAATCAATGGTTGGGGGCAGCAGGATATTCCTTTTGCAGTTTTTTTCTTTCCGATGCCAATAGTTGAGGAAGAGTTAGGCGGAACTTCAAGGATGAAGTTAGGCGGCTATTCGAGTTCACATACGGACTGTCTTTACGAGTTTGATGCTGAAGGTAATGTAATTCTGAAAAATATTAAAGGCGATTCACGCTTTCCTTTCAATAAATTAAAAGAAATGAAAAGAGTAAATACGGATATATTCACCCTCTCTTTATCATTAAACTTATTCGATTTTTCAATCAATCAATATAGGCTTACTGATGTAATTATTACTTATGAGAAAGTAAAAATGTAATCTTCCCTTACATCAATAAAACAAAAAAAGGACACGTACTAAGAAAAGTATCGTGTCCTTTTTGTTTTTACTCAAAAACTGCCGGCAAACTCTCTTCTTCCTCCTCTTCCGGGGGATCTTTTTTCACCACAAACGCGCTTATTTCCCAAAGCATATAAAGCGGTATGGTAACCACGATAAGCGAAAACGGGTCGCCAGACGGGGTAATTATCGCCGCTAAAAACATGGAGCCGACTACCGCGTGTCTGCGGAATTTTCGGAAGAAAGAACGGTGAATAAGCCCTAAATTGGATAAAAGCCAGAACACAAGCGGTAATTCAAATACAACACCCATGATTAGGATAAGGGTGTAAAAGTTATTCATGTACGAATCCAACGATATGGTATTTTGAATGGCATCGCTCAGCTCGAAGGTAATCAGGAACCTGAAAATGAGCGGAAAAACCATAAAATATCCCACTAAGCACCCAATAACAAACATGATGCCTCCGAAACCGAAAGCTCTTTTCACACCTCTTGTTTCGTTTTCGTACAATGCCGGACTGATGAAACGCCATAGCTCATACAAGATATAGGGAATAAGCATAAGAAAAGCGAACGCGAAAGAGGTAGAGATATAGGTCATAAACTGCGTGGTCATGTTGATATTCAGTAAATCAACATCAAAAGCATCGGCAGAAAAATCGGGCAGAAAAGGGATGTACTCTCCGGCCTTTTCAAAAAAGCGGTAAGTGATAAAGTCGGAAGACTTGGGTGCAAGAATTACGGCGTCGAAGATATAAGGAATAAGAATAAATCCCGCGATGGATAAAATAAGCAATGCGCCGATTATTCTTATCAAAGTCCAGCGGAATTCTTCGAGATGGTCCCAAAAGGACATTTCTTTCTCTTTCATGCAACCAATAGATTATAGAATTTAATCTCGGAAAAAACCCACGAAATCGTGAATTAATCCCGAGAACAGACGTTTTACAACAACTTAAAAGTTTGGTTATTGATTGCTCGTAGTCGATGTTTTTTTATCGGAAGGATCAGCCTTAATATCTTCTTCAATATCGTTCAATCCTCTTTTGAAGCTGTTAATGCCTTTTCCAAGCCCCTTCATGAATTCGGGGATTTTTTTCCCGCCAAAAAGGATTAAGATAACTAATATGATGATTGGAATTTCCCACCCGTTTAGGTTTATAAGCAGCGGATTCATAAGTTTTATTTATTAATTTGTTAATTGTTTACGAACATTATAGCTGTACAAAAATAGAATTAATTATTAAACCTCACAATAATATTAAGATAAAGTTTTGTAAAAACGAACCCGAAAGTGATATTTAAAAAGATAATCTGGCGTTTATCTAACAAAAGGGCCCGAAACATACCGATTAGCGGCAGAATATGTCATTTTTTCGATTCTAAATGTTAACATTCAAAAAAAATAGCCGTAGCACTGCAATTTTGTTTTAAATTTGTATCGCTAAATTTAGAACGATTATAATTAATGAACAAGATATACCTGCTTCTCATCGTTTTTATTTCCTCGATGAGAATTTTTTCTGCCCAACCTCCGGCCACTGAAGTCAGGGCTGTTTGGTTAACAACCAATTACGGATTGGATTGGCCGAGAAATAAAACAAGTCAGGAGGCACAAAAACGGGAGCTTATCTCTATTTTCGATAATTTACAAAAGCACAATTTCAATACCGTCCTTTTTCAGGTTCGTGCGCGGGGAGAGGTGTTTTATCATTCAAAAATAGAGCCTATGGCGTCTATTGTGATTGCAAGCGAGTATGGTAAACCTAAATTCGACCCGCTGGCATTCGCTATCGAAGAGGCACACAAACGAGGCATGGAATTGCACGCCTGGGTGGTAACTTACCCGTTGGGAGTAGACAAACATGTTCGTAGTTTGGGGGTAAGGTCGGTAACGAAGAAAAACCCATCCATCGCCAAAAAATACAAAGGCGAGTGGTTTCTGGATCCGGGTAATCCGAGAACCGATGATTATTTGCTGTCTATTGTAAAAGAGATAGTTACCGGATACGATGTGGACGGCATTCATTTCGATTATATTCGTTATCCCGACAACACCGGCCGATTTCCCGATGCCGGAACCTATCGGCTTTACGGAAAAGGAAAATCGCTCTACGATTGGCGGAGAGAAAATATTACCCGGTTCGTTACTAAGGCGTACGATTGGATTAAAAGTCAAAAAAAATGGGTGCAGGTAAGCAGCGCTCCGTTGGGCCGATATCGTGCGTTGGGAAATACCGGCAGAGGATGGACGGCGCTGGAAACGGTTTTTCAGGATGCGGCAAGGTGGATGAAAATGGGCAAACACGACGCGCTTTATCCGATGATGTATTACAAAGATCATCTCTTTTATCCGTTCGTGGACGATTGGATTGAGAATGGAAACAACCGAATTGTGGTTCCCGGTTTGGGAGCGTATCAGATGATAGAGTTGGGGTGGAGCCGGCAAGATATTGTAAATCAGATTGATTATACACGGAAAAGCGAATCGGCCGGACAGGCTTATTTCAGAGTCGATAATGTGCTGTCGAATACCAAAGGAGTTTTAAATACCATTGACCACTATTACCGACATCCGGCAAAACTGCCTGCCATGACCTGGCTATCGACTGAAATTCCCAACTCGCCGCTGGATTTAACGGCGGAAAAGGTAAACGAAAAACTTCGTTTGGAATGGAAAATAACAGAACCCAAAGCACGTGTAACCTACAACGTTTACAGGAGCGAATCGGAAGATTTTGATATAAATAAAGCCGAAAATATTCTCGCCACAGGCTTGCGTAAGCCCGTTTTCGAGTTTTCGGCTCCTATTGATGAAAAAGCATATTATTATTTTGTAACGGTTTCAGACTCATACAACAACGAGAGCGAAATTTGCCATCCGGCATTTTTTGTGCATTCTCAACTGGTCAAGTGAGTTTATATTCGTATCTTTAAAAAATTATCAAGAAAAAAGTTCAAGCGATTGAAAAAAGAAATATTTTTGTACTATGGACAACAGCCAAAAATTGAGAAAACAGGTAAAAGATGAGTTTATGCAATATCTTTCTGAGCGGAAACATCGTAAAACGCCAGAGCGATTTGCCATTCTCGACCATATTTACAACACGAAAGGCCATTTCGATATGGATTCGTTGTACAAATCCATGATCGATGTCAACTTTCGTGTCAGCCGTGCCACACTTTACAACACCATTGAGTTGTTGCTCGATTGCGGCTTGGTGGTAAAACATCAATTCGGCGGAAATATTTCGAAATACGAACGTGCCTACGGCAACGAAAATCACGACCATATCATCTGTACCAGTTGCGGCGAAGTATGGGAAACCAAAAACAGCAATTTGTTTACGCCCGCGCAGCAACGAAAAATCAAAAAATTTACCGTAAGTTATTACAGCATGTATATTTACGGGACGTGCAGCAAATGCAGCCACGCGAAAAAAATTGCGTTGAGGAAACTGAATAAAGAAACAAAATAGCAATAGAAATAAGAAGTTAAGAAGTTAAGAAATAAAGAAGTGCCGAAGCAAATACCAAGTGTCGGTGCTTAACAAGTCTTGATTCTTTTATCTTGGTTCTTGGCTCTAATAAAAAAGAGATGAAAGTAGATGTAATTTTAGGCCTTCAATGGGGCGATGAAGGAAAAGGAAAAATTGTAGATGTGTTAACGCCCAATTACGAGGTTGTCGCCCGCTTTCAGGGAGGCCCCAACGCCGGACACACACTGGAGTTTGAAAATCAGAAATACGTACTGAGATCGATTCCGTCGGGAATTTTCCAGCAAGGCAAAGTAAACATTATCGGAAATGGGGTAGTAATAGACCCGGCGCTGTTCAAAGGTGAAATAGAAGGGCTGGAGGCATCCGGACATTCGTTGACCGACCGACTGTATATTTCTAAAAAAGCTCACCTTATTCTGCCCACGCATCGTTTGCTGGACGCAGCTATGGAACAGGCGAAAGGCGATTCAAAAATCGGGACTACCGGAAAAGGAATCGGCCCCACATACACCGATAAAATAAGCCGTAACGGACTAAGAGTGGGGGATTTATTTCATGATTTTGAGAATAAATACGAAAAAGTGCGGAAAAGGCATATCGAAATGCTTTCGCACTACGATTTCGAGTTTGATTTGGAAGAGATTGAAGCCGAATGGTTTGAAGGCGTGAAAAAACTGAAAACTTTCAACATCATCGATTCGGAACATTACATCAACAAAACGCTTGCGTCGGGCAAAGGTGTTCTCGCCGAAGGGGCGCAAGGTTCGCTGCTCGATATCGATTTCGGAACCTATCCTTTTGTTACTTCCTCCAACACGGTTTGTGCCGGAGCTTGCACCGGATTAGCCGTTTCGCCCCACAAAATCGGCGATGTGTTCGGCATATTTAAAGCCTATTGCACCCGCGTGGGCAGCGGCCCGTTTCCTACGGAGTTGTTCGATGAAGACGGCCAGAAAATGCGCGATGTGGGACGCGAATACGGCTCGGTTACCGGTCGTCCGCGCCGTTGCGGCTGGATAGACTTGGTAGCGCTGCGTTATACCGTTATGATTAACGGAGTTACCAAACTGGTGATGATGAAAAGCGATGTGCTGGATGCTTTTGAAACCATAAAAACCTGCGTGGCTTACAAAGTAAATGGAGAAGAAACCGAGGACTTCCCATTTGAACTTTCCGGAGACATTGAACCGGTTTATGTGGAATTGCCGGGCTGGCAAACCGACATGACGAAAATGCAGTCGGAAGACGAATTTCCCGAAGAGTTCAACAACTATCTTTCGTTTCTGGAAGAGGAGCTGGGTGTTCCCATCGCCATTGTCTCGGTAGGTCCTAATCGGGCGCAAACTATTATTCGGTAAATTATTTACGAAATAAACGGACATAAAAAAGCGTCGCTCCAAAATCGGGGCGACGCTTTTATGCTGAAAAGTGTCTTGTTTTACTTGACTTCCGTCAAGGTTATTGTGGACAACATATTCTGTGTCATCGGAATAGCCATCGTTTGAGGTCCCGCGACCATAATGTTCATATCCAATCCCAATTTCACTTCGGTGTACATCGGCATTCGGGATGCTTTGTCGAGCAACGAAAAACCTTCGTTCATGCCGGTTCCCTCAACGCTCATGTTCATGCCCATTTGTGTGCCTTCGCCCGTGATGGTGATAGGTCCGGAAGCAGTTATTCGGTGATACTCGTTGCCGTTTTTCGTTTCGTTTCCGGTGTAGGTGAGGTTCTGGTCAGACTCGACTTTCATGGCGAGGGGAGATCCGGCGGGCTGCATGTCTTCGCTGGTTTTCGAATTCCATGTTTCGCCTTTCTTCACTTTCTTCGCCGGAAGTATGTGAAATTTCATCCCGGTTGCCATTTGCTCAATCATGGCAGCACCCGGATTTTGCGATGAAACTGAGTCTACTAATTCGTTTTTGATGATTGTTCCGGTTGGGTCGTAAACGGTTCTCATTTTCAGGTTCAGATCATCGAAATTCATGGTGGTGTCCTGTCCCATTGCCGATGAGTGTGCCCGAAGGTTTTTCCACTCCGTGAGGACGGTAAAGTCACCGTTGTCGGCAACACTTTCAATCACCATAACCGCTTTTCCGGTTGAGTTGGAGTTCACTTTCATTTCCATGCCCTGTACGGTTTGTACCAAATCCATTTGCATTTCTATATCCACGTTGTACTTCGATTTTGCAACCGGTTTCATGGTCATGTCAGCTTCTTGCGCTGTGGCGGCAAACGCGATGGCGAGCGCGGGAATAAGGATGAGTTTCTTAAAATTCATAACTGTTCTTTTGATTGTTGAATAATTATTTTTCGATTATTGTATAATAATTTTTAGAATTGGCAATTTTCCAGGCAACCCGATAGGCGAGTTGCGCAATTTTACGTACTTTCACGTGATTTATCTTGTCGGGATTGTCGCTCACCGCGTGATAATCTTTGTGAAGTCCGGATGTAAAGCCGATGGCTGAAATTCCTTTCTTGTAGAACGGATAATAATCGCTCGATCCATACAAATCCATGCCCATTTCCATCTTTTGGAGTTCGGCTTTCGGAATTTCGAGGTTCACGAGAGCGACAAGGTCGGGATTTAGTTTCTCGCCCACAACATAAAGCGTATCGTTTCCGTTTCTGCCCACCATATCGAGGTTGAGCATGGCAACCGTTTTTTCGAGCGGAAACAGCGGATTTTTGGTGTAATAATCGGAGCCGATTAGCCCGCGTTCTTCTGCCGTAAAGAACAGGAATACAACGCTTCGCGCGGGCTTTTTGCCCGATGCCGAAAATGCCTTGGCAATTGCCATCACGGCGGCGGTTCCCGAGGCGTTATCGTCGGCGCCGTTCATGATGGTATCGTTTTGGGTAGCGGTTTTCGATGTGGTTCCAATGTGGTCGTAATGCGCGCCGATAACGAGATATTCGTTTTTTAACTCCGGGTCGGAACCTTCAATCCAACCGATTACGTTTTTCGTGGGAAATTCGTTTTTTTCAATCGAAACCGATAGCGTGGCAGTCGTTTCCGGCAAACAAAACGATTGCGGACGAAGTGTTTTATCGATGTTCTGCTGCAAGGTTTTCAGCGAATCCACGCTGCCGAAAATTGCCTCAATTACGTTTCTGTCCACCTGCGCTGCCGGAATCTGCTTTTTCTCATCCTTGCAAACGTTGTAGGTAGGTTTCGATTTTCCTTTGAGGTAGAGGCTGTTCCACAGATGCCCTTGCGCGGTGATAGCTAAACTGTTGACCGGGTCGGAAACCAGCAGGAAGCCGGCTGCGCCGTGCGTGGCAGCGTTTTGTATTTTGTAATCAACGTTAGCATATCGGGTCTCTTTTTTACCGTCGAAAACCGAGTTTTCGTCGTTTTTTTGCGGCTCCTGTTTCATCACCAGCACTATTTTTCCTTTTACGTCAAGGTTTTCATAATCGTCGTATCCGTATTCGGGCGCTGTAATTCCGTATCCGGCAAAAACCAGTTCACCTTTCACGTCGTCGCTGGCCGTGTTAAACAGCGGCGTGAAATTGGTTTTCAGGGCAAACGGCTGAGTTTTTCCGCCACGGGTAATCGAGAACGCGCATTGTTCCACGTCTAAATCGGCGCTGCAAAACGGTATTTCTTGGAAAAACGAGCCATGAGCAGGCTTAATCCCAAACGATTTGAGTCGCGATGCGATGTAATCGGCAGATTTGTCCAACTCCTTGCCGGGCGCCGTTCGTCCGCGCATTTCGTCGGAAGCCAGAAAATCGATATACTCTTTCAATAGCGGTTCCGAGAACTGCTTCAATCCTTTCGCCGGCGCTTCCTGCGCAGAAATTGTGCTGATAACCAATCCGAAAAGGAGTAGGGTGATAAGTGCCTGCTTTTTCATCTGTTGTGTTGTTTTGTTGCGCAAAGGTAGATTATTTTTCCCTTTTACGGAAGAAAAAAATGCACTTTCACTTTATCCCTATCGGTCACCCGTCATCCATCATCGGTCATTTCTGGCACATATTTTGTACTAAGCATCTACAGAAAACTTTTTATCGATGTTTTGCGTTTAACATAAAACAATTTAAAACTTTATACAGATGAGTGCAGTTTATTTTCTTTTAATATTGATTGCGGTAGCGGGTTTCGGAGTGCAAGCCATGCTGCAAAGCCGATTTAAAAAATATTCGAAAATTCCCATCAGAAACGGGATGACCGGTAGGGATGTGGCCGAAAAAATGCTACACGACAACGGCATCTATGATGTTCAGGTTATCTCTGTTCGCGGACAGCTGACCGACCATTACAATCCGATGAACAAAACCATAAATTTGAGCGAACCGGTTTACGGAAGCAACAGTGTTGCCGCCGCTGCTGTAGCCGCTCACGAGACCGGACACGCCTTGCAACACGCCAAAGGTTACGCGCCGTTGAAAATGCGCTCGGCATTGGTGCCGATGGTAAGCGCCGCTTCCAAATGGGTTACGTGGATACTTTTACTCGGTATTATTACGATACAAACATTTCCTGCATTGTTATGGATAGGAATTGCCTTGTTTGCCACTACCACGCTGTTTAGCTTTGTGACGCTGCCGGTAGAAAAAAACGCGACCAATCGTGCGCTTCGCTGGTTGAGCAGCGCCGGAATTACCGATGTTAGCAACCACTCGCAAGCCACAGACGCGTTGCGCTGGGCGGGTTACACTTATGTGGTAGCTGCTTTGAGCTCGCTGGCAACGCTTTTGTATTACATCATGATTGCAATGAGCGGAAGCCGCAGATAAATTAAGTAAAACTTTCGGTAATCCGTATTTTTAAGATTATCGGATGATAAATAATGCATGAAAAGACGGCAGCTGTATGTCGTCTTTTTAGTTGAATATTTTACAAACGAACAAAGAAGTTACAAGGTCGATGGTTTTGCTTCTGAGACCTCGTAACCGCTATTTTTATAACAAAAAACAACAAAAACGATATGAAAACAGTTTATCATGCTGCCGACAGCCGCGGATTTGCCAATCACGGATGGCTTAAAAGCAGTCACACATTCAGTTTTGCCAATTATTACAACCGCGAAAGGATGCACTTTGGAGTGCTTCGCGTAATCAATGATGATTTTGTGGAAGGAGGCGAGGGTTTTGGAACACATCCGCACAACGATATGGAAATTATATCGATACCGCTCGAGGGCGACCTCGAACACCGCGACAGTATGGGCAACGGCAGCGTTATTCGCAAGGGCGATGTTCAGGTAATGTCGGCCGGAACGGGGATTACGCACAGCGAATTCAACGCCAATCAGGATCGTCCGGTAAAGTTTCTGCAAATTTGGGTGTTCCCGCGTGAAAGAGGCGTTAAACCGCGTTACGATCAGATACATATCGCCGATTTTACCAAACCCAACGATTTTCAGCAAATTGTTTCGCCCAACCCAACCGATGATGGAGTTTGGATTCATCAGGATGCCTGGTTCCATATCGCGAATTTCGAAAAAGGTGCCTCAAAAGAATACAACCTAAAGAAAAAAGGTAACGGTGTGTATCTGTTCGTAATCAAAGGCAAAGCCAAAGTGGGCGAGCAAATGCTCAACGAACGCGATGGTTACGGCATTTGGGATACCGACAGTTTTACACTCGAATCCCTCGAAAAATCCGAAGTTCTGTTGATGGAAGTTCCCATGGAATTGCCGTAAAAACGGCCGCCGACCAATCTTCGGCGTTCGCAATAATAAAGTTATTCTACAAAGGCAGCAACTAAATGTTGCCTTTGTTTGTTTATCAAAAAAGCATGTGCAAATGAAAACAATCTTAATTACAGGCGGTTCCGGTTTAGTGGGTAGAAAACTATCGAGGCTGCTTATCGAAAAAGGATATAAAGTGATTTGGCTTAGTCGCGAGCGGTACGTGAAAGCCGAAATTCCCCGTTATCGGTGGGATTATCAGCGTGGTGAAATCGAAAAAGAGGCCGTTGAGCAAGCCGATATCATTATCCATTTGGCGGGTTCCAATTTGGGAGAAGATTCGTGGACGCGCGTCAAAAAACAAAGCATCGTGGAAAGTCGTGTTCAAACCGCTCAGCTCTTGCTTGATACGGTTAAATCGCTGGACAAAAAACTGGATGCGTTTATATCCGCTTCGGCAATAGGATATTACGGCGTGAAAATAACCGATACGATTTTTACCGAAGAGGATGCACCCACCGATAGCGATTTTCTGAGTCGCACGTGCCGAAAATGGGAGGACGCCGCGTTCCGTTTTCAAGACGAGCTTAATGTGCGAACCGTGGCTTTGCGTACGGCTTTTGTGATTTCGAAAAACAGCGAAGCGTTCAAAAAGATGGTGCTGCCAACCCGATTCGGGCTGGGCGCGCCCATCGGAAGCGGCAGGCAATACTTAACGTGGATTCATATCGAAGACCTTTGCCACATGTACTTAAAAGCGGTGGAAGACACCACCATGCAGGGCGTTTATAACGCGGTTTCACCCGAATTTATCAACAATGCCGATTTCATGCACACGCTGGCAAGAGTGATGAGACGTCCCTTTTTTATGCCTCATGTTCCCCGATTTATTATGCGCCTGATTATGGGCGAGGCAGCTGATATGGTGCTGGGTGGAAGCCGCATTTCTTCCAAAAAAATTCAGGATGCCGGTTATAAATTTCAGTACGATACTTCGAAAAAAGCGATTAGGGCTTCGTTGAAAGCCATCAAAGAAAAAGAAGAAAGCCGCAGAAAAAGAAGATAATCCGCCTATCGCCTTTCCGATTTCAGGTTTTGCGGCTAAATGTTCTTCCAAACCTCAAATACACAAAACATGAACAGATTTATCGTTCTGCTTCGCGGTGTTACTCCGACCGGGAAAAATCGGGTGCCGATGGCGCAGCTTCGCGACGCGCTCGCCGAAGGCGGTTTTGCCAACGTGCAAACATGGATACAAAGCGGAAATGTGCTGCTCGATACCGAACTTTCTGCCACGGAAACGGCGGAAAAAGTACATGCGATTGTTCGGGAAAAAATCGGTGCCGATTTGAAAATCATCGTGAAAACACCGGCCGAAATTAAATCGGTATTGGCGCAGAACCCTTTCGGCGAAACATTTGACATTTCACGCGTTTTTTTCACGCTTTTCAACGCTACTCCCGACGAGGAACTTGTCTCCGCTCTTCAATCGCAAGATTTTGGTGACGAGAAGTGCGTTTTCGCACCTCACGCCGTTTATCTTTACATTCCCGGCTCCGCGGCACGTAGCAAACTCAGCAACAATTTTATCGAGCGGAAATTGAAAATTGATGCCACTACGCGCAATTTTAATACGTTGACAAAATTGGTTTCGATGAGTAACGAGAAGAGGAGGTAAAATCCGAGTAAAAAAACGCCACACCGATGAGCAATTTCTCCCAGATTTTTTATCAAATAATCGTTCAACCCTTTGCAGGGTTGCGGTTTCGTTGATTAACATTATACCGTACGTTTCACATACGGCTATTGTAGTTTAACCCGTTGGGTTAAAATCAACATTGTAAGCAGTTACACGTATATTTTGAGTGAGGAATCGTATGAAAAACTGCGCGCTGAGCAACACTGCAACACACACAATGTCTCAGAAATAATGGAACACTCCATACCCGAATGGGTATAACCAAAATAGCCATAGGTACAACCTATGGATTATAAAACGACAAAAAAACATCAACCCGCAAGGGTTGAACAAAACATCAAAACAATGAGTAATTTCCGACAAATTTTTTATCAAATTGTTTTCAGTACAAAAGATAGAGTGCCGGCAATTTCCGAAAAACACGAAGCCGATTTGTACAAATACATTTGGGGCGTTATCAAAAACAAAAAATGCACCTTGTATCGTATTAACGGGATGCCCGATCATTTGCATATTTTTTCGGATTTGCATCCGACCGTTTGTTTGAGTGATTTTGTAAAAGACATAAAAATAGCAAGTAATTTGTGGATGAAAGAAAGCGGAAAATTCCCCAACTTCAAGGCTTGGCAAACCGGTTACGGCGCTTTTACCTACTCAATTCGCGAGAAAGAGATGGTTATGAATTATATACGTAATCAAAAAGAACACCATAAAACGGAAAATTTTGAAGAGGAATTCCGTCGTTTATTGGAAGAAAACGATGTCGATTTTGACGAAAAATATTTATTGTGATGTTATTCAACCCTTAGCAGGGTTGTGTTTTTGTTGATTGACATTACATTCCGTACGTTTCACATACGGCTATTTCAGTTTAACCCGTATATTTCGCCAGAATTACGTGACTAAAATAGCCATTCATACTATCTACGGTTTCTGAAAATATGCAACACTCCTTACCCGAATGGGTATAACTGAAATAGCCATAGGTACAACCTATGGATTATAAAACAACAAAAAACCATCAACCTGTAAGGGTTGAACATTGTATCGATATACCCCAAACCGTTACACAATGCAAATAACAAAAGCAGTATACTTCGATTCGCGCGACGATTGGCGCCAATGGCTGGCTGAAAACTTTCGGTCGGAAAAGGAAATATGGCTCATCTATCCCAATAAATCCACCGGAAAGAAGCGTATTCAGTACAACGACGCGGTGGAAGAAGCGTTGTGCTTCGGCTGGATTGACAGTACGATGAAAAAGTACGACGAAACGCACGCCGCACAGCGATTCACACCGCGAAATCCCAAAAGTACCTACTCGCAACCCAACAAAGAAAGGCTTCGATGGCTGGCCGAAAACAAATTGTTACACCCCGAAATTCACGACAAAGTGGCAAACATTTTATCGGAGCAATTTGTTTACCCTGAAGACATTATCACAGCGCTCCAATCCGATGAAGAGACGTGGCAGAATTTCCGCAAATTCTCTGAATCCTACAAACGAATTCGAATAGCTTTCGTTCACGCCGCGCGAAGCCGACCCGATGTTTTCGAAAAACGACTCGCCAACTTCCTGAAGATGACCAAGAAAAACAAAAAGATAATCGGACACGGAGGAGTGGATAAATATTATTGAACCTAATGACAAAAGAGCAACTGTTGAACTCCATATACTCTCATCCGTTAATTACGGCTAACGACATGACCAATTTATGTGATGCCCATGAAAAAGTGGTTTTTCGTAAGGGAGACTACGTGCTCGAAAGAGGTCAAACTGCCAACGAGTATTTCATTGTTGAAAAAGGATTGTTCCGTTCTTCCGTTTTCGATGTTTCCGGGAACGACATTACAACTAATTTTTTCTCCGAAGGCGAATTAGTCATCGAGGTTGTGTCGCTCTTTCAACAAGTTCCGACACGTGAAAATATTCAGGCATTGACAGATTCTGAATGCTGGAAAATCGACTTTCCCGTGTTTCAGCGATTGTTTCATTCTATCCCCGGTTTTAGCGAATGGGGCAGAGCTTGGATGGCCGAGCAGCTTTTCTTTTTCAAACAAAAATATGTTGAAACCGTTTCGGAATCTGCAACTGTTCGTTATTTGAAGCTCATGAAGGAAAAACCACAAGTCATACGTCAAGCTCCTCTTAAACACATTGCCACCTATTTGGGTGTTACCGATACATCTCTAAGCCGAATTCGTAAAGAAATACTTTAAAAACCTATTGATAATCAGTCGCGTATATCGCTCTGCTCGCGACAGTTCGAACATTCGGCATATTTGAAAAACTTGACATAAGACAAGAAATTTTCCTCCGGTAAACTTTTTCAATAATCCCTCTGTTTTAATTAGAAAGGAATTAAATCCTTTAGAACTCACTCAAATAAAAAAGTAAATTATGTCACAGCAAGTAATAATAAATACGTTTGTTAAAGCACCGAAAAAAAGGTATGGGATTCTTTTACTCTGCCCGAACACATCACCCGATGGAATTTCGCCACACCTGAGTGGCACTGTCCGCGTGCTGAAAATGATTTGAGAAACGATGGGCGCTTTTTGTATCGCATGGAAGCAAAGGACGGTAGTCTGGGTTTTGATTTCTCGGGAACGTACGACGAAGTTGCTTTGGAAAAAGCGCTTCGCTATACATTAGACGACGGAAGAAAAGTAAATGTAACTTTCGATGAAAACTCAGAAGGGACGCAGGTTACTGAAACTTTTGAAGCAGAAGCGCAAAATTCGGTCGAAATGCAACGCCAAGGATGGCAGGCAATTTTGGATAATTTTAAATCCTATGTCGAAAATTCATAGTCAATGAACGAAAATGCACCGCAAAATATCGACCAATACATCGCCGGCTTTGCATCGGAAGTACAGGAAAAATTAAAATCGATTCGGAAATTGGTTCATGAAACTGTTCCCGAAGCCGTAGAATTGATTAGCTACCAAATGCCCGCTTTCAAATACCGAGGAAAAATTCTGGTATATTTTGCCGCATTCAAAAATCACATCGGATTTTACGCCACACCCGAATCCAACGAGACTTTTAAGGATGAACTGTTGGCGTATAAAACTTCCAAAGGAACGATACAACTCCCTTACAACAAGCCGATTCCTTTGGATTTGCTTAGTAAAATCTTACTCCACAAAGCCTCATCCAACGAAATTAAAACTGAAAAATAATATGAAAAACTCTCTATATCCCTGCATTTGGTGCAACAACAACGCTCGCGAAATGGCCGATTTTTATTGCGGTGTATTCCCCAAAACCAACGTATCGGACGAAAATCCGGTTGTAGTTATGCTCGAGATGTTTGGTCAGAAACTGATGCTGCTCAACGGCGGCGATATGTTTAAACCCAATCCGTCCATATCGTTAATGTTCTTGACGATGTCTGAAAATGACGTAGAAGAAATCTGGAATAAACTCATACGGGAAGGCGAATCGATGATGCCGCTCGATGCCTATCCTTTTAGTCCGAAATATGGATGGGTGCAGGATAAATACGGCGTTTCGTGGCAATTGTACACAGCCCGTGATGAGGCTCATATTATCCAGAAGATTGTTCCAACACTCATGTTTACTGGTGCACAAAACGGTCGGGCGCTGGAAGCCGCGCGTTTATACACATCACTTTTCCCCAATTCGGAAATGCGCGGCGTAATGTATTACAACGCGGAAAGCGGCGAACCCGAAACCGCTGTCCAGCACGGTGAATTTATCATCGACAATTACTTGCTGATGATGATGGACAGCTCGTTGGCACACAATTTCAATTTTTCGGAAGGAATGTCGCTTATAGTTGAATGCAATAATCAGGAAGAAATCGACAATTATTGGAACACGCTCACATCCAACGGTGGTGAAGAAAGTATGTGCGGTTGGCTGAAAGACCGGTTCGGAATCAGTTGGCAAATTGTTCCCGCCCGATTGGACGAGTGGATAAAAATATCGCCCAAAGTGATGGATGAAGTGTTGAAAATGAGGAAATTGGATATACAGCGATTGAAAGACACGATTAATAATTAAAATATAAAGAGATGGAAATTAATTGGTTATCTATTTTTTTAGCAACATTCGTTGGTATGATTTGTGCGGGACTTTGGTACACAAAACGCCTTTTTGGCCCCTTATGGCGACAATTAACGGGAATAAGCGAAGCCGATTCCAAAAAGGCCGGAAACACGCCGATGGTTATTGTCTTATTTTCAAACCTGATAACAGCCATTGTGTTGTTTGCAGTAATCGATATAAGTAGAAAAGTTTTTAATGACGCTTCGCTTGCATTGGCATTGCTAGTTGGCTTTTTATTGTGGGCAGCCTTTTCTGCCACAACGCTATTAACCCATAATTCGTTTGAGCAAAAGCGGCCAAAACTCACGTGGATAAACATCGGGTATCAACTTGTTTTATTTATGAGCATGGCTCTTGTAATCGGCTTATTTTAATAACTCAAAAAAGAACAATATGGCATATAGCGACAAACTTGCAGGTCGTGTTCGCGAATATCTGAACAACTTAGGTGAACTTAAAGTAGCTGAGAAAAAGATGTTTGGTGGCTTGGCCTTTTTGGTCAGCGATAAAATGTGCGTAAATGTGAGTGATGATAATTTGATGTGCCGATTTAATCCCATATTGCAAGAAGAACTATCTCGTAAAAAGGGTTTTCAGCCCATGATTATGAAAGGAAAAACATATAGAGGCTATTGCTACGTTGGACCGGAAGGATTCGAGAACAAGAAAGACTTTGAATATTGGATAAATCTTTGTCTTGACTTTAACAATAGTGCCAAATCATCAAAAAAAATATAAAACTCAATGAATTAATTATGAAAACAATGTGGACTGATATTTCGGTTGAAAATGCCAAAGAACTAAAAGATTTTTACACCCGGGTTTTTGGGTGGACCGTACAGGAAATCCCGATGGAAGACGAGAATGGCGCGTATACCGATTACGCCATGGTGGACAAAAACGGCGAAGGAGTGGGCGGCGTCTGCCACAAGCGCGGAGCCAACAAAGACTTGCCGTCGCAGTGGATTGTCTATTTTACGGTGGCAAACGTTGCCGAAAGTATGGAAACCTGCAAACAGTTAGGTGGAAAAGTGCTGAAAGAATCGAAAAACGAAAAGGGCGATATATTTTACGCGCTGCTGGAAGACCCAACCGGCGCTGTGATTGGAGTGATTCAGGAAGGAGCGTACGGGTAAATTGATAATGCAGGAAAATGAAGCTGAGCATATTATCGGCTCAGCCGTTTATTGAAACATGCAACAATGACAACCACAACAATCGAAGAAGGTGTTGTACACACTGTGCCGGACGATTTAAAAGAAGTTCTGCTTTCCAATCCAGAACTGTTGGAAAAATGGAATAAGCTGACACCCCTCGCTCGCAACGAGTGGATTTGTTGGACAACCATTGTGAAGCAGGAAAAAACGCGACAAGAGCATATCAGGCGTTTGAGCGAAGAAATTATCGAAGGCAAAAAACGCCCGTGCTGTTGGCCGGGATGCCCGCACCGAAGGCCGAAGGCTGAGAAATGGTTTAAATGAAAAGATAACGCCCGTCTGATGCAAAACTCAAAAACAAGCAAATAAATGGTTCGCAGAAAAAGATTAGACGAAATGACACCGGAAGAATTGGGAAAACTGTTTCCAATCCAGGTTGTTCCTTATTCTGAGCATTGGGTGGAATTGTTCAAGTCAGAAAGCGCTTTACTCCTGCAAACCTTAGGAAGTGAAATTGCCTTGAAGATTGAGCATTTCGGCAGCACTGCCGTTGAGGGACTTTCTGCCAAACCAACAATCGATATTTTGGTTGAAATTCCTCCCTTAACTGAGACGCTGAAAGAGCAGATAACCAGCAAAATGTCAACCATCGGCTATCAATTTATTTGGCGCACGGATGAAAAAGTTCCTTACATGCATTTTGTGAAAGGATATACAACCGATGGATTCAAGGGCGATGTCTTTCATATTCATATGGGCGATAAAAACCACGGTTTGTGGGATAGGATATATTTTCGCGACTATTTAAGTCACAATAGGCAGGTAGCCGCCGATTACGAAAAGTTGAAAAAAAAGTTGGCAGAGAAATATAACTATGACCGAGATGCCTATACAGAGGTGAAAAGTGATTTTGTAAAAAGAATTACCGAACTCGCGAAACAGGAGATAGCTGGCAGAGGATTTTAGTATGGTGAATAAGAATTGAATATAGGGTTAATTACAAAGTAAAATCTCAAAAATGCAAGGAAATACTTGATGGAAATAAAGTTAGAGAAATTCTCCGAAAATGATTTTTCAGCGTATTTTGAATTGGTAAGCAATGAAAAAGTAATGGAAATGATTACGGAGAGGGCTACAGAAGTTGATGAGGCCAAAAGTGATTTCAAGAAAATAATTGAAAACAATCGCTTAGACTCAAATTTTGGGAACTATAAAATTCTAAATTCCAGCACAAACGAATTTATAGGTTTGGCTAAGCTTGAAATAAAAAATAATGAGACCGAAGAAGCCGAGCTCGGTTATATGCTCTTACCTGAATATTGGGGAAGGGGAATTGCAAGTTACGTCTCAGAATTTCTTATCGTGACAGCAAAAAAACAAAAGAATATCAAAAAGATATTTGCTGTTATTGATCCGAAGAATTTTGCCTCAAGGAAAATATTAACAAACAATGGATTCGTGTCAAAAGAGTTTAGAGATTTTGACGGTTTGCCGGGAGAAATCTTGGAACTGAAAATTTAAGAAATGCAGCAGTATTAAATAGGATAACTACATACAACAATTTTTAATCAGATCACAGGAAATTCAACAATGAAATCAATCAACAACAACGCTCCTGCAAAATGTAGCAAAACCATCGCTATCAATGCAGATATCGAAAAAGTATGGCACGTTCTCACCGATATTGCGAACTGGACGACTTGGAATACGGAAGTGAGCAACGTAAAACTGAACGGCAAACCTCAACCGCAAACGACTTTCGATTGGAAAACGGGCGGAACAAAAATTCACTCAACGCTTCATACCGTAGAGCCATTCAATAAATTCGGCTGGACAGGAAAAGCTATGGGCACTTATGCCATTCACAACTGGACTTTGACCGAAACAAACGGGCAAACCACTGTGTTTGTTGAGGAAAGCATGGAAGGTTTTTTGGTGAAATTGCTCAAGAAAATGTTCAATAAAAACCTCGAAAACGGAATGCGAAAATGGCTCAACTTGTTGAAACATACGTGTGAAAAGTAAAGCTACAGAAAATTGTGTGCTATTTCTTAGCAACAAACTACTGACATTTAATAAAACCAAAAAAGAAAACTTATGTATCAAAATCAAATCCCTATAAATCAGTCCGTTGACAACGTGTGGAACGCGCTTACAAAACCCGAAGAAATGCGTAACTGGTACTTTGATATACCCAATTTTGAAGCCAAAGAAAGCGAAATATTCGATTTCGTTGTTTCATTTACCGATGAAGGTAAAGAACACACTTTTCGACATCTGTTCAAAATTCTCGAAGTGGTTCCGCAAGAAAAGCTTAGACACACATGGGAACATCCCGGGCACAGCAAAGGCACATCGGTGCTTACGTGGGAATTGATTCCCGAAGAAGATTCAACAACCGTTGCTCTCACGCACGAAGGAAACGAAAGTTTTATCGATGAAGGCAGTAAATACTTTACCGAAGAAAGTTATACCGCAGGGTGGAACGACATTCTGCAAGGTCTTAAAACGTACCTTGAGCAATAAGTCGTTGGTGCGTTCAAAGAGGACAGGCGGCACAAATCAAATTCATAACTTTTAAACAACAAAAAATCATGGCAAAATTAAATCCTTATCTCAATTTTGACGGAACGTGCGAAGAGGCGTTCAATTTTTATAAATCCGTTTTTGGAGGAGAATTTCTGGGCGAAGTTCACAAAATGAAAGATATCCCTAACATGGAAATCCCGGAAGAGGCAAAAGACCGTGTTATGCACGTGGGCTTGCCTATTGGTGGCGATATTTTGATGGGTTCCGATATTTTCCCGGGACAACCGTTTGTAACGGGAAACAACAATTACATCAGTATTTTTCCCGAAAGCCGCGAAGAGGCCGATCGTCTATTCGCCCGCCTATCTGCCGACGGAAAAGTGGAAATGCCGATGGAAGACCAGTTTTGGGGTGACTATTTCGGCAGCCTGAAAGATAAATTCGGGGTGTGCTGGATGATCAATTACAACAGTCAAAATCAATAAAAGAAACGGGCGCTGTTTTTAAAGTTAGCGCTCGTTTAATTTCACTTTTTCCCAATCCTGTACAATCTGCCTTCATCCGTAACCGCGTACAACGCGCCGTCTTTTCCATCGGCAACATCGCGGAAACGCTGATTTTCGCCGGTGAGCAATCGTTCTTCACCGATTACTTTGTTGTCTTTCAATACAATTCGGGCGATATGCTTGCTGTTCAACCCGCCGATAAACAGGTTGTTTTGCCACTCGGGAATCGCGTCGGAAGTATAAAACGCCATTCCACTGGGCGAAAGTACCGGATCCCAATAATACACAGGTTGTTCCATTCCCTCTTTTTGCGTGGCGCCACCGCTGATGATATTGCCATTATATTCAATGCCATATGTAATGTCGGGCCAGCCATAATTTTTTCCCGGTTTTATCAGGTTCAGTTCATCGCCTCCGCGCGGTCCCATTTCCGATAGCCAAAGTTCTTGGGTAACCGGATGTATGTCTAAGCCTTGCGCGTTGCGGTGTCCGTAAGAATAAATTTCGGGTAGCGCGCCTTCGGTGTCGATAAATGGATTTCCGTCAACAGGTTTTCCTTCGGTGGTAATATATGCCACTTTCCCGTGTCCTGTGCTGAGCAGCTGCGCGTTAGGCCTTGTTTTCAGGTCGGAACGCTCGCCGGTGGAAACGAAAATGTTTCCGTTTTTGTCAAAAACGATGCGACTCCCAAAGTGCATGCTGTTATCGAAATAGGGAACGGCTCGATAGATAATTTGGAAATCCTCAATTTTTGTTTCATCGGCAGATAATTTTCCTTTGCCCACCGCTGTAAGCGAACCTTGAGGCGTTTTCTCGGCAAAAGTGAAAAAGAGCATTCTGTCGGTTTCGAAATCGGGTGCCGGAGCCACGTCCAGCAGTCCGCCCTGATTGCGGTCGTCAACTGCCGGAAATCCGGTTATTTTTCCGCTCACTTCGCCATTGGCTGTGACAATGCGCATTGTGCCGGCTTTTTCGGTGATTACCAATCTTCCATCCGGTAGCGCCGTTACTGCCCAAGGCTTCGATAACCCATCAGCGATTATTTTCACTTCGTAAGGAGTTTCGGTTTTCACTCCCGCTATTCGGGTTTGTCCTTCGAACGCCGGTTCGTAATTCGTGTTGGCCTTTTGCGTTTCTACGGGAGGCAGAGTTCCGGCCTGAGGCTCTTGTTCCACCGGAGTTTGAACGGTTTCTTCATTCTTGTTCTCTTTTTGCTCATCGCACGATGCCGATGTGGAAAGCAATGCCAGTGTGGTAATCAATAAAATGTTAAAATATTTCATATCTCTGTGTTTTTTGTTGCTGTAAATTATTGTAACAAATTAATTTACAGAATAGTTTAAGGTGGTGGTGTTAAAAAATGCAGTTCACGTTCAAAGAAACACGGGGAGAAACGTAAGGATGGAAAAAACTGAAATCAGGATTACTTAAAATTGTTTCGCATCGATTTCAGCAACTTTTCGGGTGAAATTTCCGGAACAATCATACGTCGAACGGTCTGCAGCGGATATACAGAGTCGCGTTTGGACATCAGTATAAAAGATAAGTCGAAATGCTCGGCGAGCTCCTTTGCCGCATCGTGGTTGTACACGCCGTTGGGATAAGCCCAGTGTCGTACGGGCTGCCCGATGATTTGTTCCAGTTTCTTTTTCGGTTCAACGACCTGTTTTGCCCACGTAACCGAATCGGTGTATTGGGTCGCCATCACGTGATCCCAACTGTGCAAGCCAATCGTGTGTCCACGTTTGGCCATTTCAGCGATTTGTGCGGTGGACATATAGCCTTTTTTGTTGTAAGTAACGGTCATAATAAAAAAGGCGCCGCGAAAATTGTGTTTTTCCAATTCGGGTGCGGCAGTCTCCATGTGTTCAACACGCGAATCGTCAAACGTAATCATAAACGGTTTTTTGGGAAGCGGTTTGTTGTAGAGAAGATAATCGTGCAAGGCATCCGGCAGGATGGAAGTGTAGCCGCTATCGGCGAGTACTTGCAGGTGTGCGGCAAAAGTTTCGGGTGAAACCGAATAAGCGTCGTTTCTGCCATTTGTAATCCGATGATAACACAGAATAGGAATTTCCGGGATATCGAGGATTTGTTGAGCGGTGTTGGGATGTGGTTCCTTTTCGATAACATGTTCTGTTACAGGCCCTGATACGTTTGTTTCCGCTTCGTTTTTCTTTTCCTGATTGCAGGAGAAGAAAGAAGTTGACAGGCAGATAATGAGATAGATGAATAAAGGATGCTTTTGGTTTTTGGACGTTATCATTTTTCTACAGTTACCTTTTCTTTAAGCTATCAACGTGCCTTATCATTCTCTCAAAATACGATGTCAGGCTCTCACCGGGTTTTAGGGGGAAAGTTTGAATGGATAATGCGAAATTATCAATCAGAGCGTCATACTCGTTGAATTTTTTGCGCATCAAACCTTCATCCCCCGTTTCCCAGTAACCGCTTTCGTCTTGCAATTGAAAATCGTCAAAATATTTATCGTTCAGATACTTGAATATGTGAATTATCAATTGATGCATCTCAACACCCGCATATTGAGTTTTTACGGAGTTATAAAAAACATAAGACCTTTCCGTTTCATCTTGGGAGTCTGCAAAAAAAGGATACGAGCCGGACAAACCATAACTCCGTTGCTTAGAAATGCCAGAGAAATGGTTTCACTATTTGTTGGAGTAAAGCTGATGCCGAAAATTTGATTAAAACAAAGTCTGTTTTCGAGAGTGTTATTCGGGAATTGTGTTTCGTAAATATCAAACTTCCAGTCATATACTTTGCAAATATCCGATACTTCTTCTATGAGAAAAGGTAAAGACTCGGCTTCCTTTATTCGTCCGCTGTAGTGTATGCTTAAACCCATAATAATTTTTACTTGAACAGAAAATATTCGTGTCGCAAAATCTTAAATTGCTGGTTATATATTATCGCGCGATAGCGCCTATCTTCACAGGCACTATCGCACGAAGTGCATTATCTATTTTATTTCCACTTCAATCCACTTCGACCTGTCTGGTGGAGTTGGGGCTACGATTCGTCTTCGCGGATTTTGCTTCAATTCGTCCAACAGCACCTGCACCGCTTTTTCAATGCCGGGATCGTTGCCTTTGGCCAACTCTTCGGGACGGTCAACGACCTCGATATCGGGCGACACACCGATTCCTTCGATAATCCATTCGCCGGAATGGTCGTAAATTCCGAAGCGCGGAACCGAAATATACCCGCCGTCAACTAAACGCGCATTGCCCGAAATGCCGACTAAACCGCCCCAAGTACGCGTTCCGATAAGTTTTCCTTCGCCTGTTTTCTTGAAGAAATAGGGGAAAGCATCGCCTCCCGACGACGAATATCCATTAATAAGCATCACTTTGGGACCGTCGTGCGCGATGCCGGGCGATTTCATCGGCTGCGTAATTCCGTTTTGGTGCCAATACACCAGCGTGCGGCGGTTGAGCAAATCAATCATGCGGTCGGGAATGAATCCGCCGCCGTTGTAGCGGTCGTCGATGATGAGCGCGTCTTTATCGTTGTAGGAATACATTCCGCGGTGCAGTTCGCGGTTTCCCTCGATGGCGGTGTTGGGTACGTGGATGTAGCCGATTTTTCCGCCCGAAAGTTTATCGACCATCGCGCGACGTTCTTTCACCCAATCCAAATAACGCAATTCGTGTTCCGATGTGATGGTTTTAACGGTATACGTTTTGGCTCCCGAAGCCGACGGCGAACTGTTCACAGCCAGCTCTACGTATCGATTGCCCAGATTTTCGAGCAGTTCATACGGGTTGCTGTCGGTGGTGAGATTTGTGCCGTTAATACTAATCAGATAATCGCCCTCGTTCACATTTAATCCGCTCTCGGTGAGTGGCGAACGGCGACTCTCGTTCCAATTTTCGCCCGCGTATATTTTCCTTATTTTGTAGCGCTTGGCTGATAAATCGGCTTCCAGTTCGGCACCCAGCAGACCGCCGTTTATGCGCTCAACGCTGCCGATATCGCCCCAATCCACATAAGCGTGTCCGGTGTTGGATTCGCTCACAATTTCGTTCATCACGTAATCCAAATCGAAGCGGCTGGGAATGTCGGGAAGCATCTCGCCGTATTTTTTCTGAACACCTTCCCAATCCATTTCGTGCAGATTTCCTACGTAAAAATAGTCGCGGAAAATGCGGAAAGCATCGGCATAAATTTGGTTCCACTCTTTGCGCGGCTCAATTTTCATTGTCAGATTTGCCAAATCGATTTTTGCAGCTCCCGCCTTTTGCCCGGTTTTATTTTTTGCCACGCCGTAATCACCACCGGTGCGATAGATAAACGATTTTCCGTCAGCGGAAAGGGTTCCGTTGCCGGCGCCATCGAGAATGTCTTCCGATTTTTCTTCTTTGATGTTGTAGCGCATTATTTTGTTTCCCGAAGCGTAAAGCAACCCTTCCTCCACCGCGCCGATTATGCGGTAACTGCCTGGCTGAACGGGCAGCGCTACAATTCGGTTTTGAATGTTTTCTAAATCGATGTGTACGCTGAGCGTCGATTTGTTTTTGTTTTCCGTTTTAACCGAATCGGTTTTTGCATCGCCAAACGGTTCCGCATCGTTTTTAAATCGGGTGAGTGTTGTACCGTCGTTTCGCAGCGGAATGGCGTAAATTCTGCCGGCATTGTTGTAGAGATAATTAAACTCGAAACTGCTGAAAGCCAGGTTAAAATCGCGATTCGACGTAAAAAACAGGAACTTTCCGTCGCGGCTGAAGGTGGGTTGTCCGTCGGAGAATGACGCGTCGGTAATTTGATGTTTTTTTCCGGTAGAAATCCGGTAGAGCCACAATGCCGATTGATAATTGGACGACGATTTGCTGTAAGCCACCCAATCGCCGTCGGGCGAAAACGAGTAGTTGCGTATTTCTTCGGCCGACGCTTCGTCGATAACGGTTTGCTTGCCCGTAGCGGCGTCCACCAACCAGAGTTTCAGCGTGCGGTCGCTATACACCAAGTGTTTGTTGTTTGGCGACCATTCCGCCGTATATTTCCACGCTTTGGAGCCTTTTGTCAGTTGTTTGGGTTGCGCGCCTTTGCGGTTTTCGAGCAGATACATTTCGTATTCGCCCGTGGCGTCGGAATAATAGGCGATATGCTTTCCGTCGGGCGACCACACCGGGAAAATTTCGCGAACACCTTGCGTATTGGTCAGGTTTTCTATTTCACCGTTCTCCACCGGAACCGAGAAGATATCGCCGCGCGCGTCGAAGAGCGCTCTTTTTCCCGATGGAGAAATGGAGTAGCTGCCGATAAAACCTTTTACATTTTTGAAATAGGGTTGCAGATTGGGATTGTCGAAATTAATCGAAACGTTGATTTTTTCCGATTTCCCCGACATCGCGTCCATCACATACAAGTAGCCGCCGTTTTCGTACGCCAGTTTTCCGTTGCTGCCCGATGGCCACATTACATCGAAATCTGAGTGATGCGTGAGCTGTGTGTTTTCTTTTGTTTTTGTGTTGTATCGCCAGATATTCAGGCGAGTATCTTGGTCGGAGGCGTAAAAAATATGGTCGCCGTACCACGTCGGCCACTGGTCGGTTCCTACCCAATGCGTGATTTGTTCCGATGTGTTGTTTTTCAGGTTATACGTCCACAATTCGGTGGCGCGGCCGCCTTTATATCGTTTCCAGGTGCGGAATTCGCGGTCAACTGGTGTGAAGCAGAGTTGGTTTCCGTCGGGTGAAAATGTGGCGAATCCGCCGTTAACGATGGGCAGCGGTTCTTCAAATCCGCCATCGATACTGACGGTGAAATATTTTCCGTTGCGCTCGCCGAATGTGGTACGATTGGCGCGGAACAGCACGCTGCGGCTGTCGGGTGTCCAGTCCAGCACCACGTTATCGAAACCGCCGCGTGGCGGCATCACGCCTTCGGAGTTGTAAAACGTGAGTTGGCGCGCCGTTCCTCCTTCGGAGGGCATTACCCAAATTTGTCGGTTTCCGGAATATTCGGCGGAGAAGGCAATCCATTTTCCGTCGGGCGAAATTTTCGGGAAAAGTTCGATTCCCGGGTGCGAAGTCAATCGTTTGGCATCGCCACCGTTGGCATTTACCGTCCAGATATCGCCGGCATATACAAATGCAATTAGATTTCCGTTAATGTCGGGATAACGCAGCATTCGGGCGTTATCTTTTGCTGTTGCGCTGAATAGTATCATGCTGAGTGCAAAAATTGAAAGCAGTTTTTTCATATTTATGTTGTTTTTAGTTTTTATTAATAGATTCGATATCAATCAATTAATCTTTAACACCCATTTCCATATTGGTACTACGTTAATGGTTATTTTTTCAGTTTTGATAGTTTCTTCTTCGTCTTTCGTAACAATTAAAAAATCGTTAATTTCAATCTGTTTCGACATATTTTCCAATGCGTTGACTTCTCTTTGTCGGGTTTCAATATTTTTTAAGCTATAACAAGCCTGAACGGCTATTTTTTCTTCGCTTACATAAAAATCAACTTCCGTTTTGTGGTGATAATAATAAAGTTTGTCTCCATATTTACGATAGAGCTCTATGGCTACTTGATTCTCTAAAAGAGAAGTGAGCGGATCAATCAGAAAAAGATTAAGTAACCCGTTATCAATAAAATAATATTTTTTATTGGATTCTTTTTCGGCTAATTTGGCAGCGTAATTTTCCAATGAAAACAACAACCAAGATTCTTTCATATAGCTTATATAATCGATAACAGTATCTACGCTTATTTTTTTTCCTGTTGCCGACACAATATTTGCTAATCGTGTAAACGATGAAGGTTGGCGTACACTTTCTGCTAGTTTTCTGACCAAGACACGCAAAGCAAAGTCGTTGCGTACCTGATAGCGCATAACGATGTCTCCTAAAAATATTTTTTGAAATAATCCACTTAACCACGAACGTTTATCGGATACAAGCAATATTTCCGGTAGTCCGCCATACCGGAAATAAGTTTCAAAGTGTTTTAGTATTTCTTTCCGATAACGATAGATGTAATTAGAATCGTTTTTATTAATGCCTACAGCGTTAAGGTACTCCGAAAATGAATAGGGGAATATTTCTTGAATCGTATATCTTCCACCTAAGGTTGTAGCAATTTCGCTACTTAGCATATTGGCATTACTTCCGGTTATATACACTCGATAGCCTTGATCGGCAAGGCGGCGAGCAAATTTCTCCCAATAAGGAACATTTTGCACTTCATCCAAAAAGAATATTGGCTGCGTATCGAACATTTCTTCATAACAGGTTTTAATAAGATTTAAATCCGTAACTGAAAGTTGCACAAGTCTGTCATCTTCGAAATTGAAATAAAGTATTTCATCAATTTTATGTCCCTGTGCCAATAGTTGATGTATTTGTTGGTACATCAGATATGATTTCCCGGCCCGTCGCAACCCTACAAACACGTAATTTAACATTTTTTCCAAATGCATAGGACGTTGGGTTAAAACGATTTCCGATACACGATGTTGATATTCGGTTATTAATAATTTAATGACGTCTTTTTCCATTAGCTTATTTTCTATAGAGTATGAAAGACAAAAATATACTGTTTTTGTCGAATATAAAAGACAAAATTGTTTTTTTGATAAATTACAAAATCGATAATAGAACTGTTTTTTCTCAGTGCAAACTCTATTGTGCTCGAATGATTCTTCAAGCGTCTGCTTTTTCTACCTCACCAAATAACTCCTCTTTGTATTATACATCTACAAATATCCTTTTTTGTTACTTTTGTCTAAAAAAGAGCGGTTTATGCGGCTCGCGCGCTTTTCCGCCAATGGGCGGACACTATGCAAAGCGTGCGTTACGAAGTAAATGTGTTTATTCAATCAATATTTTATCCAACATTCCGTTTGTTGGCACCCGCGCCACAAGCTGTGTGTCGGGTATAAATCACGCACCGATTGCCGCTCGAACTTGTTCGCTCGTTTTGACGAGAAATCGGCGCGAGCATGAGTTTTGTTCATTTTAAATAATCTCTAAAGAATTCCTTGTCAATTTCATAAACAATCTTTGGTTTAAGACCTAACTCATTTTTTTCAAACAAGTCCACTAGCAATTCTCCATCTACTAATTCTATCGAATGCGTTCCGTCTCTAATAGCTTCTTTCTTGGCGTCTTGTGTGAACCTTCCGGTTGTGATGATTATTCCTTTATCTGCCCTGCCTTGCATAGCACCACGAAAATCTCTAATTGTTGAAGAGCCAATGGTTCCTTGATACCTTTTCGCTTGAAATAAAACTCTAAAACTCATCAATGGGTTTATCTCTAAAATCCCTTCTCCATCAATTCCACCATCTCCTGATTTGCCGGTGACAATAACTTTCTTAAATCCTGACTCTCGAAGAAGTCTTTGGCAAATTCTTTCAAATCCGTTTGGAGATAAATTCTGTAAAACAGTAAGTAAATCGTCAGATAGTTCCTCCTCCTCGGTTGTTTGCTCTTCAATATCATCAATTTTTACCTTTATATCATCTTGTTTCTTTTTATCCTTTGATACAAAAGTTGAATGAACTTCTTTAAAAAGCATCAGGGATTCGTTGACAGACAATTTTGTCTGAGCGCCTTTCTTTGTTAGACTCCAAATTCCTCTTTTTGAGGAATCATCAAGAAGCCCCGATTTAACTAAATAAATTCTAGCCCAAGCAATTTGATTTCTTATCCTAGATGCTCCGCTCTTTAATTTCTCTTCTAATTCAGATTCAGGAATTCCCATTTTTTCAATCACTAAGTCTTTAACTTCTCCTGAATTTCCAGAACCTCCAAGTTCATTTAGAACATTTAAAATTGGGTTGAAAAATCTTATGAATTTAGGTCCTTTATTATTGCTCATTTTTATTCTTTTTTGTCTGCGACACGCACGCTTTGCAAAAGCGCGCGAGCAGCGTTTGTGTGTCGGGTATAAATCACGCACCGATTACAAATGGATGCGAGCGGTGTTTTTTCGTCTGTGACACGCATCGACTGCAGCTATTAGCCTGATAATCTGTCCCCTGCCGAAAACAAGTCAGCTCGAACTTGTTCGCTCGTTTTGACGATAAATCGGCTCGATCGGGAGGAGATTTCACTTAATAAGCCAGTTTTTGATTATAAATTTCCACATTAAAACTAACTTTTGCACCCAAAGCGTCAAAGACCTTCATTATGGTTTCAAAACGGGCATTTTTTGCACTGTTTTCAATCTTCGATATTTGGGCTTTTTGAACACCTACCAATTGCCCTAACTCTTCTTGAGTGAGCTTTTTTTCTTTCCTGGCCTGTCTTATGGCGTGTCCTAATAAATCGAGTCTTAATTCATTTTCGAAAGCCTCTCTTTTAGGCGTTCCTACTTCGCCGATGTGTTTGTCCATCATCTCATCGAGAGAAACGGTTTTTAATTTATTTTTTTTCATACTCTTTCCTTTTTGATTCCAGATACTCTATCCTGATTTTTTCCGCTCTTTCAATTTCTTTCCGAGGTGTTTTCTGTTGTTTCTTTACAATGCCGTGCGTGGCGATAATTAATGCTTTTTCGAATTCATCCCAAAAAGAAAATAAACGATAAGCTTTTCCTGCATACAATGTTCTGAACTCCCAAATATTCTCGTTGAGTTTCTTTTAAAGTTCATTATCGGTAACGTGTTGCGATTTGCGAATATTATAGTAAATCTTCTCCCTCGCTTTTTCATCTAATGTTTCTAAAAACAACGCTGCCTCCGGCAAAAAAGCTACTTGAAATTGTCTCATTAAAATTACCTGTGTCAAAAGTATATGTTTCCTGACTGAGAAACATATTTTCGAATTATTTTTTTGTTAAAAGTGAAAAAAAACTGCGGGAAGCTGCTCGCGCGCTTTTCCGCCAATGGGCGGACACAGTGTAAAGCGTGCGTTACGAATCACACACCGATTGCCGCTCGAACTTGTTCGCTCGTTTTGCGAGAAATCGGCGCGAGCGGCTCCTTACCTACACCTCTCCAAAATCTCCCTCGCCGCATCTCCCGTTACGTTTCGGGCTTCGCCGTAGGCAACGTCGCGGTCGTTGAATCGTTGGGCGATGGTTTCGATGGTTTGTTGCCCTACGCCCACTTCCGATAATCGGGTTTTGAGTCCCAGCGAGCGATAAAACGCCTCCGTGGCTTCAATGGTTTTTTCCACGCGCTCCTGTTCGCTGCCTTCGGCAATTTGGAAAACGCGTTCGCCAAATTGCAACAACTTATCGTGTTTCTGCTCCCGAAGCACATACATTGTGGCGGGCATTACAATCGCCAGCGAGTGTCCGTGCGTAATTCCGTGCAGTGCGGTGAGTTCGTGCCCAATCATATGCGTTGCCCAATCTTGTGTAACGCCCATTCGGATAAAATCGTTGAGCGCCAGCGTGGCAGCCAACATATAATCGGCCATCAGGTCGTAATCACGCGGGTTTTCTTTTATTTTGGGCGCAATCTCTTTCACCGATAAGAGCACGCCTTCCGACCAACGATCCATCAAGCGCGATTCGCCCGTAACCGTGAGGTATTGCTCCAGAACGTGTGTAAACGCGTCGGCAAGTCCGCACGCTACTTGGTGCTCCGAAAGCGTGTAGGTGACTTCGGGGTCGAGAATGGAAAACTGCGGATAGGCGCCGCCGAAAGCGAATTTCTCTTCCGTTTCGGCACGCGTAATTACGGCGCCGCTGTTCATCTCCGATCCGGTTGCCGGAACGGTCATTACCGATGCGTACGGAATTTGTTTTTCGGCAAATCCTTGCAGCACAATATCCCACGCGTCCGCGTCGGAGACAATGCCGGCGGCAATCAACTTGGTTCCGTCCAACACGGAGCCGCCGCCCACGGCAAGCACAAAATCGATGCCTTTTTCTTTGCCTATCGAGATGGCTTTTCGCAATGTTTCCACGTGCGGATTGGGTTCTATGCCCCAAAACTCCGTGTACTCACGTCCTTCGAGCGCTTCGACAACCTGTTGGTACACGCCGTTTCGCTTTACGCTTCCGCCGCCGAAAGTAATCATCAGATTCACTCCGACAGGAATCAAATCGTTTAGTTTGGCAATCTGCCCTTTGCCGAAAACAAGTTTGGTGGGATTTTGAAAGATAAAGTTTTTCATATTCAATAATTATTCAGTTGTAATTCGATGGTTTGTTGGATAGATTGAACAAGCTGTTGAACCTATTCACAAACGCCAAAGTTAAGAAAAAATAATGAAATCGAACAATGAACTTTTGGTCTGTTTTTTTGGTTAAAACTATCGAGAGGTGAAAAATATGAGTATCTTTATCATCTCAATATATTCATTTTTTAAAACATAAAAACTATGGGAATCGCATTACTTATTCTGCTTATACTTGCAGTTCTTTTTGTTTTGTATGGAGTTTCCGTTTATAACAAATTAGTGAAACTGCGCACGTTGGTTGAAGAGGCTTGGAGCGGCATTAACGTTCAGTTGAAAAAACGTCACGATTTAATACCCAACTTGGTGGAAACCGTAAAAGGGTATGCCACGCACGAGCGGGAAACTTTCGACAGCGTTACAAAAGCGCGTGCCGGAGCCATGCAGGCCACCGATGTGAAATCGCGAGAGGCGGCAGAAAACAACCTGAACGCCGCGCTTATCCGATTGTTGGCCGTTGCCGAACAATATCCCGAACTGAAAGCCAATCAAAACTTTCTGCAATTGCAAGACCAACTGAGTGTGATTGAGTCGGATATCGAAAAATCGCGCAGATACTATAACGGAACGGTACGCGAGAAAAATATCGTTATCGATACGTTCCCCAGTAATATTGTAGCCAATATGTTCAAGTTCGAAAAATCGTTGTTCTTCGAACTCGAAAACGAAGCCGAAAAAGCTGTTCCTCAAATAAAATTCTGATGCGTAAACTTCTGTTGGGTTTTCTGCTGATATTTTCGTCGGTGCTGTTGATGGCGCAGGACGAAAAAGTGTACACGTCCATTCCGATATCAGGATTGATACATCGGGTGTGATTGCCGTGCGCGAACAAATCCGCGTGTATGCCAAAGGCGAAGTTTTTAAGCGGGGAATCACTCGCTCGTTGCCGTTGTCGAGGCGTGACACAGACGGAAACCGAATAAGCGTAAATTACAACGTTACAGAAGTTTATCAGAATGGAAATCCCGTAAACTTTTTCACGAAAAACGAAGGCGGTGACCTCGTTATTTACGTGGGCGAAAAAAATAAACTTCTGCAACCCGGTTATTATTCCTATGAAATTCTGTACGAAACGGCGGGACAAATCGGCTTTTTTACCGATTACGACGAGTTAAGTTGGAATGTAAACGCCCAATCCGATAAATCCATCGATACGGTAAGCGCCACAATTCGCTTGCCGTACGGTGCCGAACTGTTGAGTTCGCGTTGTTATACAGGCGTTTATGGTTCCACCGAAAGTAATTGCCAATCAGAAAATCGGGATGACGGTTCGCTGGTTGTTTCTTCGGTAAACATGCCGCCCAACGAAATGCTCACTGTATCGGTAGGATTTTCCAAAGGTATCGTTCGGCAACCCGAGCCACTGAAACCGAGGGAACTCACTTTTTTCGATAAAAACGGATTGCCCATTTTGAGTATCATCGCTCTGTTGCTGTTGTTGCCGTACTATTTTTTCACCTGGCGAAAACACGGTATAGACCCGCCCAAGCCCGTTGCAATTCCACAGTTTTCGCCGCCCGAAGGGCTTTCGCCCGCGGCTGTGGGAATGCTGCACAA
Source organism: uncultured Petrimonas sp. (assembly GCA_964557135.1). Lineage (GTDB taxonomy): Bacteria > Bacteroidota > Bacteroidia > Bacteroidales > Dysgonomonadaceae > Petrimonas. The sequence continues at coordinate 33,381 of CAZKZB010000019.1, forward strand.
AGAAAAATACAACGACGATTTCATTACCGGTTCGTTGGTGAATCTGGCGGTGAACGGCTTTATCCGCATAAAAGAAACCGAGGAAAAAGGCGGTATTTTCGGGTTGCGAAAAGACCGACGATATACGCTTATCAAACTGAAAGAGGGCGACGATACGCTGCCCAAGGAGGAATTGGCTGTTTTGACCAATCTTTTCCGCGTCAAAAACGAGGTGCGATTAACCGGCGCATACAACGAAAATGTCGCTAACATGATGCGCTCGTACCGTCACAGCCTGAATAAGCAATACTCGTCCGTGCTGAGCGAAGGGATGAATTTGAAATTCCATATCCTGCCGTGGATTTTGATGGTTTTATATTTCCTTTCCCTCGCCTACTTTGTAACTTTTGAGCCGATTGAGCAGGTAATTCGTTTTTTCGGCGTTGCCGTTGTCTCGTTTTTTGTTCTGTTGGTGCTTTCACTTATTTTGCGAAAAATATTTACCAAATCAAAAATAAAGTGGTTCGGATATGTGTTTGGCGGTTCGCTGATTACCGGCGCATTAGCGTTGTTATTCGTTTTTCCGTCGCGCGAGCTATCGGTTAATGCCGTGGCGTTTATCGTCTCTTTTCCGCTGATAATCATCAGCTATCTGGCGTATGCCTATCTGATTAAACGCCCGGGAGAGCGCAAGCTGCATTATCAGTCGCTTGTTGAAGGATTGAAAATGTATATCGATACGGCCGAGGAAAAACAGTTGCAGCATTTCAATCCGCCACAGATTACTCCGGAGGTTTTCGAAACATTGCTGCCTTATGCCATCGCGTTGGATATGGAAAAGGTGTGGGGCGAAAAGTTCGAAAAATCGTTCCTTTCCGCTATGGTTCAGCCCGAACCGTATCAACCGCCGTGGTTTAGTGGAAGGGTTTTGCGTCCGGCTTATTTCGGACACATGTTGAACAGCACATTGTCAAACACAGTGAACCATGCGGCGATAAAACCGTCGGAAACTTCAAGCGGCGGCGGAAATTGGGGCAGCGGTTCGTTTGGAGGCGGATTCTCCGGTATGGGGGGCGGTGGCGGCCGAGTAGGAGGCTGGTAGAGCGAAGAGTTAATCTATTCCGTGTCCACCCACTACCGTTAGTTCTTGTCCTTTTTGTGGAGCTCCGTCTAAAATGGGCATAGCTTCCGATATAAGTTCTTTTACTCCTTCAACCGACAGAGAGTTATTGTGGTCTTCTTTGGAATCCCATACTTCGGTTATCCAAATTTTGTTTTTATCCGTTTTGTCCGTACTCACTATATATAATTGACAACCTTCTGCTCTTTTCATCAGTGTAGCGGCCCTAAGCATAATGTCTGCCAGAATATGTGCATTCCCTTCTGTGGATTTTAACCACCCATGTAACCCGTATTTGTGCATATCGTTAGTTTAAATGTTTTTCCTTTGAACAAGAAACTTTGTTTATTTGTTCAACCATAAAACGCCGATTTTAAGGAAAAAATGAGTTCCAAAATTCGCATTTTCAGGCTGGATGCATTCAATTACCCCAAATTTCGAGGTAAGATTATCGAGTTGTATCTGAGCGCTTTCACTACGGGCGAGTATGCTCAGCACATCCCGCGCGAATCTGCCGAAAGCGTATTGGACGAAATGCTGCGCCACGGCTGGGGACAAATGGCGTTCGCGGACGATAAATTGGCGGGCGTCCTCATTGCTCTTCCTTTGTTGAGAGACGAGGAATTTCCCCGCGATGTGTGTCCGCAAATTCCCGTCGCAACTTCGGTTTACATTTCCGAAGTGATGACGGATCCCGATTTTCGGGGTAAAGGCGTCGCCACGCAACTGATAAACGTTTTTTTGCAAGAAGCCAAAGAGGCGTACACTCATGCGGTTATTCGTGTTTGGGACGAAAACAAGCCCGCGTTGTCGTTGTACCGAAAAATGGGTTTTACGGAAATCGGAACAATAACGCAAACCAAATTTCGGACAGAAAACCAACCGTTTGAAATGAATAAAATATATCTGTGCAACAAATTACAAATAAAAATATGAAGAATTTAATTACAAAAACAATCGACCTGCGTTCCGGCACTCCGGAAGAAAAGCGTGCTGAAATTCGCGAATATTTCCTCAAAACGTGGGCTGTGGACGAACTGCTTTATACGCAACTGAAATCTGACGACGTATTCTATCATCGGGGCGACCCCTTGCGTCACATCATCCTCTTTTATTTGGGACACACGGCGGTGTTTTTTATCAACAAACTGTTTTTGGGAAAGATTATCGACGAGCGCATCAACCCCAAATTTGAATCCATTTTCGCTATCGGCGTGGACGAAATGAGTTGGGACGACCTCGACAATAATCATTACGATTGGCCTCCCGTTCCCGAAGTGCGCGCTTATCGCGACAAGACCAAAGAAATCATTCTCAACGTTATCGATACGGCTCCGCTCTCCATTCCTATTGATTGGGAAAGCCCGTTTTGGGTAATTATGATGGGAATCGAACACGAACGCATTCACTTGGAAACTTCATCGGTGCTGCTTCGTCAACTTCCGTTGGATGAGCTGATTCCCGGCTTGTTTGGTGCGCGTTGCGAAGAAACCGGAAACGCTCCGCAAAACGAACTTATTGATGTAAAAGGCGCTACGATGAAACTGGGCAAACCCATGACACATCCGTTCTACGGCTGGGACAACGAATACGGAAACTACTCCGAAGAAGTTGCCGATTTTAAAGCCGCCAAATACCTGACATCTAACGAAGAATATCTGCAATTTATCAACGACGGCGGTTATCAAACCGAGCGTTTCTGGACGGAAGAGGGTTGGAATTGGCGCAATTTCAAACAGGCGGAAATGCCTCTTTTCTGGCGGAAAAACGGCGACGAATATCGTTTGCGCTTGGTTGCCGAAGAAATTCCCATGCCTTGGAGTTTTCCGGTGGAGGTAAATTATTTGGAAGCGAAAGCTTTCTGTAATTGGAAAAGCGAGAAAGACGGACAAACGTATCGCCTCCCCACCGAAGCCGAATGGTACAGGCTGCACGAGGTTTCGGGGCTGAAAGACATGACGGAGTGGGAGAACGCGCCCGCGAATATCAATTTGGAATACGGCACGTCGCCTTGTCCGGTAAACAAATTCAAACAAGGCGATTTCTTCGATGTACTGGGCAACGTGTGGCAGTGGACGGAAACGCCTATTACCGGTTTTCCGGGCTTCAAAGTTCATCCGCTGTACGACGATTTTTCAACGCCCACTTTCGATGGCAAGCACAATCTGATAAAAGGCGGTTCGTGGATTTCCACCGGAAACGAAGCTACGCTGCATTCGAGATACGCCTTCCGCCGACATTTTTATCAGCACGCCGGATTTCGGTATATTCAATCGGATGCTCCGCTGGTGATTCAGCGAAACGATTACGAAACCGATCCCGAAGTTGTTCTCGCCTGCGAAAAAGATTGGGGCGACTCGTTCTCCGATACGCCCAATTTCTCGAAAAAACTGGCAAACGTGGTGCGCGAAACGTTGGGCGAAAATCCGTCGGCAAAAATTCTCGACCTCAACACCGATACCGGTCGTTTGGCTTTCGAGTTGGCGCCGCATTACAATTCCGTTACCGCGCTCGATTTTACCGCGCGTATGCTGCGCATGGCAATTCAGTTGCAGGATACCGGAGGAATGCGCTACACGATGGAAGACGAAAACGATTTGGTGTTTTATCGCGAAGTGGTGCTGTCGGAACTCGGTTTGGGCGAAGGAGCAAAAAATATTGTTTTCATGCAGGCGGACATCAACAACCTAAAACCCGTTTACAGCGGTTACGACTTGATTGTTCTGCCCGATATCTTGCATAAAGTACATCGTCCGCGCGTTTTCCTCCGTTCGCTTGCCGAGCGTCTCAACAACAACGGATTACTGGTTGTCGCCACCGATTATAATTGGAATTTGCAGGATACCGAACACAAATATTGGCTGGGCGGTTACAAAAAAGACGGCGAACCGGTTACCGGATTAGACGCGCTCACCAAAACGCTGTCGGAAAACTTCACGGCTGTTCGTCCGCCCGAAGATATTTTGCTCACCGCGCCCAAAACTTCGCGAATTACCGAAACGCGCTTGCAGCAGGTTACGGTTTGGAGGAAGAAATAAGGCGTTGTATCTGACGCTATAGTCCGTCTGAGGTATAAATTCATAACCCCTCCGAGCTTCGCTCTCGTCCCCTTTCGTAAAGGGGACAGTTGCGCAG
>CAZKZB010000019.1:37714-53304 GCA_964557135.1 uncultured Petrimonas sp.
ATAACCCCTCCGAGCTTCGCTCTCGTCCCCTTTCGTAAAGGGGACAGTTGCGCAGGTTGTACTTTTTCTGTGAGGTTAATTATTATAGCTCATAACTCTCCAAAAGAGAGGGGATTATGGGATTCGACAAATGATTTTTAGCCCGCAATCCTTCCCCATTATGGGGGAAGCTAGAAGGGGGCGGGAGTCCCGCGTAGCGGGGAGGGGTTATGATTTTGTACAACCCTGATAATCCGCTGCCCGTACTCCCCTCTCTTTGGGAGAGGGGTCGGGGGTGAGGCTTTCACCTCCCGCAAACCTCCTTAAACGCGCACCACTCGCAATTTTTCTCGTTTCGGGTTTGAGAAAACGGCACGTTTTTATCGAAAATTTCCAGCAAAACACGGTTCAAGGCTTCGGTAAATTCGGGCAGATAGATGGATATATCGGAAATGTTTTGTCCGCCGAAAGTTACTGTCGGGTTATGCTCATTGAAGATGTTGCGCAGGTAATAAATTGCCGGCGAAAGGCTGAATGGATGCTGCCCCTCACTCCCCTTTCCTTTGGAGAGGGGCTGGGGGTGAGGCTGCTTATAGAAAAGCGCGTAAATAAACACCTGCAAAATCTGATACGGGCGCCGCTCTTTGGAGCCGTCGAAAAGTTGCGCGATTTCCTTGAAGTTCAAATCGCCCTTTCCGCTTTTGTAATCGATAATGCGCGCAACGCCGTCCACAATATCAATGCGGTCGATACTGCCTTTCACGTTTACCGACAAATCTTCCGAAACCCGATGCTCCTCCTTGAACCGATATTCCGAATCCACGTATTCAAACGGCGTAAATTGTCGGTCGAAGCGCAACGTCTGTTTCACATAATCGCGCAAAATCTCGCCAATCAAATAGTGATGCCCTTCCAGCGGACGCGCCTTGTGGCGTTGCTTGAAATAGTGTTCGGCAAACGCCTCTTCGATAAGTTGAGTGAGCAGCGAATCGTTTTCGGCAACCGATTTCAGCGTGTCGGGCAATACGGTTTTGCCTTTGTATCGGTCGTAAATCTGCTGCATAATGGCGTGATAAATGGTGCCGAAAACATCCGCCTCAACCGATTCCTGCACATCTTTTTCTTCCGAAAGCTTTTCCACCGCCGAAAAATAGAATTGCAGCGGGCAATTGATGTAGTTGTTGATTACCGACGCCGAGAGCGACGCGCTTCCTCCCGCGCGGAAATTTTGCAGTTTCTGCATCACCTCGTCCGTTTTTTGCACCGAAACGGGCGGCGTTTCAGGAGCGGAAACGTCGTACGAAACCACTTTTTCTTCAATTCGGAAACGATTGTTGTAGAGATAATTCAGTTGATGAAAATAGCGGCTCACTTCGCCCGTCTGCATCTCTTCGGCGCGCGTGTCGTAAAGCATAAAAACGCGTTTGGCACGGCTAATCATCCGATAAAAATGGTAGGCATACGTACTGTCTTGATGTTCGTAAGTGGGCAGGGCAAACGCTTTTCGCAACGTGTAGGGGATAAACGAATTGGTAGCGTTTTTAAGCGGAAAAACACCCTCGTTCATGGAGAGGAGGATGAGGTTTTCGAAATCGATAACGCGCGTTTCCAGCACGCCCATCACCTGCAATCCCGATAGCGGTTCGCCCGAAAACGACACACTGATGCCTTGTGCCAACCTTTTGAGCAACCGAAAATAGGTCTCCACCGAAAGGTTTTTTGCTGCCCGAAGCGTTTCCTGCAATCGGGTTATAGATTTGTAATACTGAACAATAAACTCGCGCTCCAAATCGATGGGGCGGCTGTCGGCTTGCGGCTCATCGGCTGCCTGTTTTTGAGCGGTGAGCTGTTTGTAAATTTCCGAAAGAATGGCGTGCAGGTATTCGGGGATTTTCTGCCAATCGGAAATCGGCGTGAAAATAAGCCGGATAAACGAATTTTCTCCTAAATCGGAAACGCCGACGGTTACTCGGTTATAGGTTGTGATATTCTCTTTTAGCTTATCCGCTTCGGATTTGGCGACCATCGTAACCAACGGATGGTTGAGGATGGAGAGTACAAATCGGAAATAGAACGCCGGTTCGTTGTTTGCCGTGCGGATGTTGTGCTGCAACACGGCGATATTTTCCACCAAACTCGCCACCGACGAGTGTTGCAGCGAGTAACCCATGGTTACGTTTATTTTTTCTATTTCCTGCGGAATGGAGTAAAGCGTGGGCAGGAGCAGGTTTTCGTCGGGGAGGACAATCGCGGTGTTGAGTCCGGCGTTCGGTTCGGAAATATTTTTCTCGGCGATAAGTTGACCGAGCAGTTCGTTTACTTTTTTCGCCTGTCCCACACCCGACGGAATGCCGATGAGTTGAATGAGCGGCTTTTCGGTTTCTGCGTTATCGGGTTTCAATTCCAATTTTGAGGGGAAAAGCAGCAGATTTTCTTGCACCCAAAGCGACGCGCGGTTTTTGGGGTCGCGCACCAACGGCGAGTCGTAATCCCAATAAAAATCGGCCACGCCCCTGTTTTTCAGGTAAACCATCAGCTCTTTTTCGGCGGGCGTGAGGGCGTTTAATCCAACGAAAACGATGTCGGAAAACGGCAACTCAATCTCCTCTTTGTTTTTGGCGCGTTCAGCCACTTCGCGAAAAAGCATACCTTCGTAAGCGTAACCTTTTGCGCGCAGCGCAGTTTGAAACGAGGAGTACAGCTCGAACAAAATTTGCCACGTTTCCAGAAACTCCTGTTTGGTTTCGTTGCCTTCGTAAGGCATAAAACCCTCCCAAAACCGTTTGATGGCTTCAATTTGCGTGGCGGTGAGATAGGATTTGTCGTCCTCCATCGATTTCAGGTTGTGGATATTGCGAAACAACTGCCTGGCATCCGCCAAATGTTTGTCCACATCGTTGAAATCGTTGAGCAGCATTTCGCCCCAATACAAAAAATCGTCGAACAGCTCGTCCGATTTTCCTATTTCGATAAACTGCTCGTAGAGCATCACCAGCAACTCAATCTTATCCGCCACCCGATAATCGGATAGCAAACCGAAAAGTTCCTGAATGGTAATGATTTGCGGCGAAAAAATGGGCTTTCCGGCAATATCTGCCAAGTATTTTTGGAAGAAAACGCCCGCGCGTTTATTGGGGAAAACAAACGTCTGTTTGTAAAGTTCATTCCCGAATCGGGCATAAAAAGCGTCGGCTACTCGGTGAAGAAATGGAGTCATAGCGGGTTACGGGTTACGAGTTACGGGTTACGTGTTACGAGCTTGTCCGCCGTGGCGGATTACGGGTTTTGCGAGGTGTAAAGATACGAATTTTAAGATTGAGGCGAAAGTTTCTTTTAAAGAATGGATTTGTTTTTTCCATTACTTTTCAATGAAAAATAGGTTAAGTCCCAATAGGGCTTGACAAAAAATAACCGTGTGTGAAAACGAACGGTAGGAAGTAAACTCGTTATTCCAACTCAATTCGGAGCTGTTTCTTTGACAGTCAACCTGCTTCATACTAACGTAAGTGGTTGCTTTTCGGCATCTTCAAGATTGTTTTTTCGGCTTGTATAAAAACGATACAACCAATCCCACCACCAACAATCCCCCGCCAACCACAAAAGCGTACAAACCGGCCTTATCGGCATAGTTATCTTTCATGAACGCAACGATTTGTGGCCCGATAATTCCGCCAACGCCCCACGCCGTGAGCATCGCGCCGTATAGCGTGGACATCAGTTTACTGCCGTACATGTCTTTGGTGAGCGACGGTAAAACACCGAATCCGCCACCGTAACAGAGCAAAACGATACATACCAAAACCGAGAAAATAATCGGCTGGCGAACAAAAATCAGCAGGCCGAAAATCACGGCTTGAAGCACCAACAAGACGCGGAAGGTCTGCATTCTGCCAATTTTATCGGAAATACTTCCCCAAACAAATCGTCCCAATCCGTTAAAAATGGAGCTGACGGCAATCAACGTGGCGCCGGCTGACGCCAGAGAGGCGATAACTTCGGCGGATGAAAAATCGGTTCCGGCGGGCATTTGTGCTTTGAGCATGTCTTGCAGCAAAGGCGATTGAAACGAAATGAAAATCATGCCTGCTACAATATTGATCATGAAAATCATCCAGACAACTATAAATGGTTTGGTTTTAATGTAGCCGGAAATCGAAATCTTTTCCTGCTTTGTTTCGCGCCGCTCATCGGTTTTCGGGAGTTGGAGAAACGAAGCAGAAATCGGAATTAACACCAACATGATTGCACCTACGTAATAAAAAGTAGTGCTTAAATTTCCTCCCGATATTTCCAGAAACAGCGGAGCCAGCAGTTTCGACATCACCAACGCGCCAAAGCCGAATCCCATTACCACCATTCCGGTTGCTAATCCCTGCTTTTTCGTGAACCAAGCCGAGACGGTCGCCACGGGCGTAACGTAAGCCAATCCCAATCCTATTCCGCCGATAAGTCCAAATCCCAAATAGAGCAATAACAGCGAACGGCCAGCCAGCGCGAAGCCGGAAATCAGGTATCCCAAGGCGTAAAGCACTCCGCCGATTATTGCCAATTTTCGTGGTCCGTAGACCGACATTTTGTTTCCGGCCCACGCGGCGGTAACTCCCAGCATAAAAATAGAAAGACTAAATGTCCATGCGGCTTGAGCATTGCTCCAGCCCGTAAATTCTGTAATCGGCGTTTGGAAAAAACTCCACGCGTAAACGGTTCCCAACAGCAAATGCGTGAAGGTTCCGGTTATTGCAATCAGCCACTTTTTCATAATTCTTTTAAGATAATAAGAGTCAGGAAACAAGACATAAGACAGCGTTGTCGTGAAATCAAAATGACAATTGATGTACAAAAATACCCAAGATTTTCTGATTTTTATGAATTTGCTCACAAAATCAGAACAGTTGGCTTAATGGTCAGAGTGTCTTTTAGTCCTTGTTCTTTGTTCTTGGCTCTTTTTAATCAAAAAAGCCGCAAGGCTAAATCCTTACGGCTCTTCTGCGGTTTTCAAATAGTATTTACGATGTATCTTTACAATACGCCTTGGGCCATCATTGCGTCGGCAACTTTCATGAAGCCGGCAATATTCGCGCCTTTAACGTAATTGATGTATTTTCCGTCTTTTCCGTGAGCAACGCATTGGTCGTGGATGTCGCTCATGATTTGATGCAACCATTTATCCACCTCTTCGTTTGTCCACGAAATGTGCATGGCGTTTTGTGTCATTTCCAATCCTGAACAAGCTACGCCACCCGCGTTAACTGCTTTTCCCGGGCCGAATAACATTTTATTTTCGATAAAGAAATCAACAGCTTCTGCCGTGCAGCCCATATTAGAAACCTCGGCTACCAACGTAACTCCGTTTTCTTTCAATCGTTTTGCATCTTCCAAATTCAATTCGTTTTGGATGGCGCAAGGCAACGCGATATCCACTTTGCATTCCCACGGTTTTTTGCCCGCGAAGAATTTAGCGTTTGGATATTTTTCGGCATACGGTGCAACCACGTCGTTACCCGAGTTGCGAAGTTCTACCATATAGGCAAATTTTTCGGGAGTGCTTACACCGTCTTCGTCGTAGATATATCCGTCGGGACCTGAAATGGCAACCACTTTCGCGCCCAATTCGGTAGCTTTCATGGTAGCTCCCCACGCAACGTTTCCAAAGCCCGAAACAGCAACTGTTTTTCCTTTCAGGTCGATTCCGTGCGTTTCGCACATTTGGTTCACAAAATACAATGCGCCAAATCCGGTAGCTTCGGGACGAAGGCGTGAACCTCCGAACGAGCGGCCTTTTCCGGTAAATGTTCCCGTGTGTTCACGGGCTAATTTTTTGTACATTCCGTACATGTAGCCCACTTCGCGTCCGCCCACGCCGATATCGCCGGCAGGAACGTCGGTGTCGGGACCTAAATCGCGCCAAAGTTCGGTAACGAATGCTTGGCAGAAACGCATGATTTCCGCGTCGGAACGTCCTTTTGGAGCGAAGTCCGATCCGCCTTTACCGCCACCCATGGGAAGGGTAGTCAACGCGTTTTTAAATGTTTGTTCGAATCCTAAAAATTTAAGCGAAGATAAGGTTACTGAGGGGTGAAAGCGAATGCCGCCTTTGTACGGGCCAATGGCGCCGTTAAACTGAACGCGGTAGCCGATATTTACGTGAACTTTTCCGTTATCGTCTACCCAAGGTACTCTAAAAGTGAAAACCCGGTCGGGTTCAACAATTCTTTCTACAATTCCTGCTTTTTCAAATTCAGGGTGTTGATTGTAAACTTCTTCAATGGAGGTTAAAACTTCTTTTACTGCTTGAAGGTACTCGGCTTCGCCGGGATGCTTAGCCTCGAGTTGTGTCATTATGTCATTAACTTTCATAATATAAAGAGTGTTTTATAGTGATTCGCTTGACAAAGGTAAGCAATAAATTGATACTTTATCATTTTTTTCAAGAAAAAATAGATAAAATTTGAAAAAAAATCTCCTGAACGAATTTCTGTTTTATTTCCTCGTTAACTAACTGTATAATAAAGGGTAAAATTGCAATCAAAACGATTGGTTTTGGTTTCTTTTTTTGTGGAAAAGCCAGGAAATAATTAGCTTTTTTGACAATTGCATGTCGGTGCAGATTGAGGGTTCACGCGTCGAATTATGTCGGATGTAAAGATAAATTCGTATTTTTGTCAGCAAAACATCTTAAAAACGGAAATGGGAAAAAATAAATTGTCTAAATTCGCTGATATGGCAACTTATCCGAACGTGTTTCAATATACGTACGCAACGTTGCAAACGGAAAGTTTTCCGATGAAAGGGAAGTGGAAATCGGATTATTTTCGAAACGATAATCCCATCGTGCTCGAACTGGGTTGCGGGAAAGGAGAATACACCGTTGGTCTGGCGCAACTGTTTCCCGAAAAGAATTTTATCGGTATCGATATTAAAGGCGCCCGAATGTGGACAGGAGCAACCGAAGCATTAAACGAAAACCTTGGCAACGTAGCTTTCTTGCGCACACATATAGAGCTTCTTCTCCATTTTTTCGCTGAAGACGAAGTTTCCGAAATCTGGATTACTTTCCCCGATCCACAGATGAGTAAAACCAATAAACGGCTCACTTCTACCCGGTTTATGAATCTGTACAGCGGGGTGCTTGCCGACGGCGGCATCGTGCATTTAAAAACCGACAGCAATTTTCTTTATACCTACACCAAAGCGATGATAGAGGAAAACAACCTGCCGGTTTTAACCGATACCGATGATTTGTATCAATCGGGAATTGATGATAAAATCCTGAATATTCAAACTTTTTATGAACAACAATGGCGCTCACGCGGTTTAAACATCAAATATATTAAATTCACCGTATCCAAAGACAAGGTCTGGACCGAACCCGATATCGAAATCGAAAAAGATGATTATCGGAGTTTTGGGCGGAATGCTAAAATATAACGTTCAAGGTTTATCGTTCAAAGTTTAAGGTTTTTACAGCCGCTTTGAACCTTAAACGTTAAACCATGAACTTTAAACTTAAAAAAAATATGTCAATCTATCCACAACTTATACTCGATGCGCTCAAAAACGTGCGCTACCCCGGAACGGGGCAAGATATTGTTTCTGCCGGAATGGTCGCCGACGACATTCGCATAGACGGAATGAAAGTGACCTTTTCGCTCATTACCGAAAAACAAAACGACCCGTTTATTAAATCGCTGGTAAAAATGGCGGAGCAGGCAATCCTCACGTATGCCGATCCGAATATCGATATCAAAGGAAATATATCGGTGAAATCGAAACAGGCACCCCGTCCCGAATTACCTGATTTGTTGCCCGGCGTAAAAAATGTTGTTGCGGTGGCATCGGGAAAAGGCGGTGTGGGAAAAAGCACCGTCTGCACCAATCTCGCCGTGGCGCTCGCGCAAAAAGGCTACAAAGTGGGATTGCTGGACGCCGATATTTTCGGACCCTCCATTCCCAAAATGTTCGATGCCGAAGACGCTGCGCCCATGTTGGAGAAGAAAGATGGACGCGATTTGATTGTCCCCATCGAAAATTACGGCGTAAAGATGCTTTCCATCGGCTTTTTTGTTAAGAAAGAGGACGCGGTGGTTTGGCGTGGAGCCATGGCAAGCAACGCGCTCAAACAACTTATCGCCGATGCCGATTGGGGCGAGTTGGACTATTTCCTTATCGATTTTCCTCCCGGAACAAGCGATATTCACCTTACTCTGGTGCAGACCCTTCCCATTACCGGCGCCGTGATTGTGAGCACACCACAAGAAGTGGCGCTTGCCGATGCCCGCAAGGGTATAAATATGTTTACCGGTGATAAAGTGAACGTTCCCATTTTGGGATTGGTGGAAAATATGGCGTGGTTCACGCCTGCCGAACTGCCCGAAAACAGATATTACATCTTCGGAAAAGAGGGTTGCAAGCGCTTGGCGGAGCAGAACGGATACGCGCTGTTGGGACAAATCCCCATTGTGCAAAGCATTCGCGAAGGCGGCGACGACGGTCAGCCCGTAGCGCTTAATCGCGATAGTATTACCGGAATGGCTTTCGCCGCGTTGGCCGATAATGTAATTGAAGCGGTCGATAAACGCAACAGAGAGTTGCCGAAAACGGGAATTGTGGAGATAACGAGGAGGTAATTTTTCAATGGAAATAATGCGTCAATATGCCAATTAACCACTTTGTCAAAGTTCAGAACTTTGACAAAGGTTTAATAATCGAATCAAAAAAAACAATGGGTAGGAAAACAAATAAATCAGGACTTATCTTTCTCATTTTCATTGCTATTATTGCAGTTGTCGCTTTCTTCACAAACCCCGATGAGCAAGCTCACAAAGAAGCGATAAGAGCAAAGTCCTCCGAAATTTTGAAAGAGATAGTTTCGGAACGAACCGATGGCGTAAGTGCGGTTGCGTGGCAATTGGCAGGAGAGCAATTGCTTACCGGACTCATAGACAGCAACGTAACGGTGGATAACTATTTCCTGTTTTCAATCCCAAAAATAAATTGGGATGGGAAATCTTACCCGATTGGTGCGGGCGCGTTCGGAAGAGTGTACATTACCAAGCACCTGAACAGAGATATTGTTCAACCCATTCTCGAAGATATGGAAGACAAAGTAAAGGATTCTTTGCCGGACATTATTAAACAATGGTTTTGATTGGAAATCCTCAAACTAACTCAATCTATCAACAATGAACTACGACAGCATTCCTCCCATTACCCGATTCTATTGGAATCCCTACAAAATTATTCTGAGAAACAAAATCACCAAAGGCTTCGCCGATTTCAGCAACGGAAATTTTCATTCGCTGCTGAAACTGTACCACAACAATGTGCATCAGATTTTTGAAGGAAATCATGCCCTTAGCGGCGAACGGTTTTCGAAAGCGAAAGTAGAACTTTGGTTTCAGCGTTTCGTGCGGCTGCTGCCATCGAAATTCCTCATCAAGGATATGATTATTCAAGGCGGACCGTGGAATACGGTGGTTATCATGGAGTTTCAAGACACGGTTTCGCCCCAAAGGGTAAAAACCTACAAAAACAACGGCGTCATGAAAGCCGTAGTGAAGTGGGGAAAAGCGACCCACGTGCATATTTATGTGGATACGGCAAAAGTGGAAAAAGCGCTTGCTACGATGGCTCAAAACGGAATTGCCGAAGCAGATGCTCCACCTATAGAGTAATCGCTTTACAAAAGAAAAAACAACTTTCGTAAAGAGAAAAGAACCTCTATTAATTAACACATTAACCTACAAAACAATGACAACACAAAAAAAGCAAGACTACGTCTTAAGCGGAAAGAACAGAAAAGCGCTTTTCACATTAAAGGTTTATCGCGGCGACGGAATGGTGCTTCTCGCTATGAATTGGAAGAACGGGCGTCCGCCGAAAGATTTTGTGGGATTTTCGATAGAATACAAAGAACCCAACGGAGATCGTTTTTATTCGCTAAAGAATCGCCTTTCGTTCCTCAACAAAGACGGCACAGTATGTCCCGACACTAAATCTACGCTTTTATCTCCCATTCAAATGTTTCGTTGGGTGCACTTTCCCCGAAACGCGGCCATGAACGGCACGTTTGTTTATAAGGTTAAACCCGTTTTTATGAACTTTTTCGAAGAGTTGAGCTATGGCGAACCGCAGCAAGTGGAAATCGAACTGCACAGAGAAACCCACAAAGATTGTTTAGATGTGGCTTTTACCCGCGGATACGTTTCTTCTCAGTCATTTGTAGATAAGTACAATTCCGATGGAGGCATAAGTACCCTGTTGCCTAAGAATTCAAAATCGGGACTGGACTTTATTCCCACTCATCCCAAAGCAAAAACCGCGTTGAAATGGATGGGATTTGATGCTACTACAGCCATTTTTGGTCTGCTCAATGAAGCCATAAGAGACAAGACGGCTGAAGTTAAGGTTGTAGCTTACGATTTAAATCAACCTTCGGTTCTTGAAAAACTCGAAAAATTAAAAGACAGGTTAAGCATCATAATTGACGACAGTGCCGAACATCGGGAGGAAGATTCGGCAGAAACTCAAGCCGCGGAAAGATTGCAAAATGCCGGTGCGAAAGTAAAACGTCAACATGTGGGACAGTTGCAGCACAACAAAGTTATCGTAGTAAACGGCTCGAAAGTAAAAGCGGCTGTTTGCGGTTCAACCAATTTTACATGGAGAGGGTTTTATGTCCAATCGAACAACGCTGTAATTGTGCGTGGCGACAGTGCGATAGCACCTTTCCTGCAAGCTTTCGAAGATTATTGGAATAACGGCTCAGTATCAGAATTTGGCAAAACTGATTCTGCGTTGTGGAACGATTTAAACATCCCGGAAATCGATGCAAAAGTCTCATTCTCGCCCCATAATAAGATGAATGCCTTGTTAGACGATATCGCTTCAGACATCTCAAAAACTAAATCGAGCCTTTTTTACTCGCTGGCTTTTCTTTCCCAGACCGGCGGTTCTTTAAAAGAAAAAATTGTAGAGATATTGGATAGCGAAAATGTGTTTGTTTACGGGATTTCCGACAAGAAAATGGGTGGATTGATTCTGCAGAAACCAAACGGAAATGCTTATCCGGTATATCCTGCCGAAATTAGCGGCAACCTTCCCGAACCGTTTAAGTCGGAACCTACGGGTGGATTTGGAACACGCATGCATCACAAGTTTGTGGTGATAGATTTCGATAAGCCCACCGCACGCGTTTACTTGGGATCGTACAACTTTTCTTCCACAGCCGACCGAAAAAACGGCGAGAACCTGCTGTTGATCAAAGACCAGAAAATCGCTATTTCGTATATGATTGAAGCGCTGCGCATTTTCGATCACTATCACTTCAGGGTAAACCTTAAGCAGGCAAAAGCGGCGCGTGACAGGCTCTATCTCGCCAAACCTCCCAAAACAGATAGTGAAGCCGCCTGGTGGGATAAATATTACACCGATCCTCGGAAGATAAAAGATCGGGAAATGTTTGGTTGATATAGGGAACTAAATTTCGCAAGTGTTGAGTTGCCGGAAACAGGCCTGCAGTTCTCTGTGCCAGATTTTGAACCCTAAAAGAACACCAAAAAAATGTTGGTGCTTCTCCCCTTTTGTTCAAAAAAAGCAGACAAACATCTATTTCAGTTCTTGACACCTGTTAAAAAAAATCGAGACAAGCAAGTTCCGACTCACTTGAACGAAAAAGAAACTGTATCAAAAATACTTCTACAGTTTCATTTTGTCATTGTCTTAGGGCGAATCTTCGATTTCTGAACACAGTGAAGAATCTATTTATCATCTTTACAGATACCTCCCCCCTTGTCGGACACATTCAGTATGACAATTTGATAGTAATTTTTACTTTTGATACAGTTCGTCTTTGTATTCTATATCATTGCGACTCGTCGGTGAATATTTTCAATAAAATCCCAAAACTTGTTCGCCCACCGGCGGGTACCAAAACTCGTCCGCCTGCCGGCGGATCGTAAATCCTACTGGTGCTCCGGTCGCAACAAATCGTTCACCGTTTTCACCGGATTAAACGTGCTGACGGGAACTTCCACAAAAATGGTATTCCAATCGCTCATGGCGCCGTTCCACAAACCGGGAAGTTCCAGAGCTTTCAGTTCTTTTCCGCCTTGCGATTTGAAAGAGATAAATCCGGTATTTTTGTCCACAAAGCGGGTTAAATCGAATTTTTCGCCTTTGTAGTTTTTCACGCCGCACACCAAATCCACGGGATTAAAATGCGAGCCGTTTTTGAATGCCGCAACCGCTTTGGGGTCGTTTTTATCGATTTGCGAACTCTCCAGAATCTGCAACGAAACCGTTCCGTCGGGATTTTCGGCAATAAACGGACCGCCGCCCGGTTCGCCTACATTTTTCACCATGCCGCACACACGGAACGGACGATCGAGTTTGGCAATCAGGTAATTTTTCAACTCGTTATCGTTGCCGAAAGCGTTTTGGGGATGAGCGATACAGAGTTCGTTTTCGGTAAACTTCAGAATCTCTTCGAGTTTATCGCTGTCGCATTTGCCCGATGTTAAATCATTCAGATAATCAAACGCTCGTTTCTGCATCGAAACCAAAACACCTGCCAAAAGTTGCTTGTAGTGTGCTTCGCCCGTTTTAAGATGATCGGGGACAACATTATCGATATTTTTGATAAAAATCACATCGGCATCCATATCGTTCAGGTTCTCGATAAGTGCACCGTGTCCTCCCGGACGGAAAAGTAGCGAACCGTTCGCCTGGCGGAAAAGCGAGTTGTCTATATTTACCGCAATGGTATCGGTACTCGGTTTCTGGATGCTGTAAGAGATATCGAAATCGGCATCGAGCTTCTGCCCGTAAGCCAATTTTCGGGCTGCCACCAACAACTCGAACAACTCTTTGTGCTCTGCCGAAACGGTAAAATGAATATTTACGAGTCCGTTTTTATCTTTCGCGTAAATCGAACCTTCTGTCAGGTGTTCGCCAACGGGCGTACGATTTCCCTCGTCGTAATTATGGAATAATAGCAATCCTTTAGGCAGATTACCGTAATTGAGTCCATCTTCGGAAAGCAAAGCCCTCACAACCGATTTGTACTCGCCCGCCCTCATCAGTTCAGGAGCCGATTTCTGGAAATTTTCGCGACACGCCTTGTCCAACGCATCGTAAAAAGCAAATTTTTCAAGATTATTGAAGAAAGTCTTTTCAAAATCGGTTTGCGGCGTATCGTAATCGGCATCCACAAAAGCGAAAAGGTCTTTAAACATGCGGCTTGCCGCGCCCGATGCCGGCACAAATTTTGTAACCTTCTTATCCGATTTCAAAAAATCCTGCCACGCCGTCAGGTATTCGTTCTCCTGTGTTTCTGTAAGGCGCAGAATTCCTTTCTCGAGTGAAGCGGCACCAATGATTTTCAAAAAAGGGAATCCGTTTTTGAAATTATTCAACTGTACATCAATTTGGTTTTGCGATATCTGCTTTTCTTTCAGTATTGCCAAATCTTCTTGGGTGAGCATAGTACACAATTATTTAGAGGTTAGATTTTTTCGATGTTTAGAATTTCATTGCAACTCGCCAAAGTTAAAAAAAATCTTGCACATCTACACACTCTTTACAAAAAATAGCGCCATTCTGTCAGTATTTTTTCAATCGCATCATTTTGGCACAACATTTGATTCTTATTGAACGTAGACAAAAAATCGAATATTAATCAATTTTTATAAAACAGTATAAATTATGGCAAAAATTATCGGAATAGACTTAGGAACCACCAACTCCTGCGTTTCTGTAATGGAAGGCAGCGAGCCAGTTGTAATTCCTAACAACGAAGGAAAACGCACCACTCCGTCGGTGGTTGCATTCGTGGAAAACGGAGAGAGAAAAGTAGGCGATCCAGCTAAACGCCAAGCGATTACCAACCCACAAAACACCGTTTACTCCATCAAAACATTTATGGGAGAAACCTACGATCAGGTGCAAAAAGAAACCGGGCGCGTACCGTATAAAGTGGTTCGCGGCGATAACAACACCCCCCGTGTTGATATCAATGGGCAACTCTATTCTCCGCAAGAAATATCGGCAATCATTCTTCAAAAAATGAAGCAAACTGCCGAAGATTATCTCGGACAATCGGTTACAGAAGCCGTTATTACCGTTCCGGCCTATTTTAGCGACGCGCAACGCCAGGCAACCAAAGAAGCGGGCGAAATTGCGGGACTCAACGTTCGCCGTATCGTAAACGAGCCTACCGCCGCATCGTTGGCTTACGGTTTGGACAAAGCGCACAAAGATATGAAAATTGCCGTTTTCGACTTGGGCGGCGGAACGTTCGACATCTCGATTCTTGAGTTGGGCGACGGCGTTTTCGAAGTAAAATCTACCAACGGCGATACACACTTGGGCGGTGACGACTTTGACCACAAAATTATCGACTGGCTCGCCGAAGAGTTTCTGAAAGACGAAGGCATCGACCTGCGCAAAGACCCCATGGCGCTGCAACGCTTGAAAGAAGCTGCCGAAAAGGCGAAAATTGAACTTTCGAGTACCACCAGCACCGAAATCAATTTGCCGTACATTATGCCCGTAAACGGAATTCCCAAACACTTGGTAAGAACGCTTACCCGCGCCAAATTTGAGCAATTAATCGACGGTTTGCTGCAAAAATGCGTGGCTCCGTGTACAACGGCGATGAAAGATGCCGGATTGAACAACTCGGACATTGACGAAGTGATTTTGGTGGGCGGTTCAACGCGCGTTCCCGCTGTTCAACAAATTGTGGAGAAAATCTTCAACAAAGCTCCCAACAAGGGCGTAAATCCCGATGAAGTTGTTGCCATTGGCGCAGCCATTCAGGGCGCAGTTCTTACGGGCGAGGTGAAAGATGTGTTGTTGCTCGACGTTACTCCCCTCTCGCTGGGTATTGAAACCATGGGCGGCGTAATGACAAAACTGATTGACGCCAACACCACCATTCCGACCAAAAAATCGGAAACTTTCTCTACCGCAACCGACAATCAGCCTTCGGTTCAGATTAACGTGCTGCAAGGCGAACGTCCGATGGCGGCTCACAACAAGCAAATCGGCGTGTTCAACCTCGACGGAATTCCACCCGCACCGCGCGGCGTTCCTCAAATTGAAGTTACGTTCGATATTGATGCCAACGGCATTCTGAACGTTTCGGCAAAAGACAAAGCTACCGGCAAGGAGCAAAAAATCCGTATCGAAGCCTCTTCGGGATTAAGCGAAGACGAAATCAAGCGCATGAAAGAAGAAGCCGCCGCGAACGCCGAAGCCGACAAAGCCGAAAAAGAACGTATCGACAAAATGAATCAGGCCGACTCAACCATTTTCCAAACCGAAAAGCAGTTGAAAGAGTACGGCGACAAGATTCCGGCGGACAAAAAAGCGCCTATCGAAGATGCGCTGAACAAGCTGAAAGAGGCTCACAAGGCTCAAAACCTTGCCGATATCGACACCTATATGGCTCAATTAAACACGGCTTTCCAAGCTGCATCGCAAGATATGTACAACGCTGCCAACGCACAACAAGGTGCGCAAGACGCAGGCGCCGGCCCAGACGCCGGACAGTCGCAAGGCGGTGATAACCAAGATGGCGATGTAACGGATGTGGATTTTGAAGAAGT
>CAZKZB010000020.1:0-50535 GCA_964557135.1 uncultured Petrimonas sp.
ATCGCAAAACCTTGTTTAGGTTTTGTAGCGTGAAACTTTTTTCAGCAGACCCTAAGTACCGCCACTTCGGGCGGAGGAATTGAACGAGAGATTGAAATCATTGGTGAAGCCATGAACAAAATTCTCAAAATTTCACCCGATATAAATTTTGAAAACGCACGTAAAGTTATTGACACAAGAAGCTGGAGAATAAATGGTTACGATAAGGTGGACTATGTTATAATCTGGCGAATAGTTGTAAACCATTTACCAAAACTGCAAAAGGAAATTGAAGAATATCTTACAATCAATTAATTATCTAACTTATAAAAAAGATAATAAGGTTTTAGTTTCATTAAAAAATTACCGCTACTAAGGTTCATCAAAAAAATAAGGTTTTAAAGATGAATTTTCTAAACCTTATGCCAATATTCGGACACATTCTTTTGGAGCCTTACCTCGCCACCGGATTTAGAACATTTAAAATAAGTTGATTATCTTATTCGAATGTTTTTCTTATCCGAACTCAGGTTATCAATATTAAAAATCATTCGATGGATCGAAATCAACCGAAAGTCTTTATTCTTTGCTCTAATAATACCTTCTATACATCTTCTGAAATTCCCGCGAATTTAGAAACCGCGAAAGCCACGCGTTCAAACTATCCAACAAAACGGGCGAATCTTTTCGCACCGCCCACGATTCCAGCTGCGTAAAACTAATATCGGTTTCCACGTCAATTTCCGGAAGTTGCGCGGCAAGCTGTTTAGCCACAACTTCGTCGCACACGGTAAAATCGATATCTCCACCCGCAACCATCATAACTAATTGCTCTTCGCCGTACGTTTCATTCTCACGAATAAAAATAGTATCCCCTATTTCGTGTGACAGGTTCTGCAAGCGCAATTTTGCCGGCGAATTTTGAGGCACAATCAAGGTTTTCTTAGCCAAATCGAGATGCTGACGAATAGGCGGAATGCTGTCGTTAAACTCCGCTTTTCGTTGCACCAAAACAAGTTTATTGAGCGTAATGGGCGTAGTAAACGCGAATGAATCCCTCAAAACAATATTCACGGGAATATTGCGGGCAACAACATCGTATCGGTGTAACAACAAGCCGTTACGGTTTTCGCTCAAATTGTTTTCGAGAAACACATTTATTTTCACGTTCCAATCCCTTTCCAGCTTTCGCATCAAAGCATACTGAAATCCTTCAACGGAATCGCCCGATACGAAATAGCCAATAGAGTTGTAATCGGTTACCACATTCAGTTCTCCCGATTCAATAATCTGAGCGTAATCGCGCGGAGTGTCAGGAATTTTTGGCTTTCTCTGTCCGATATTTTTCGTTAAAACCATGGCCAGAACGGCAATCACAAGCAACGAGACATACAGGTATATGCGCTTTTTTGTATCCACAAAACAATAAAAATCAGTTATGAAGATCGACGGAAAGTCCCAATTTAATCATCATCGGATTAACCGGATAATTGGGCAACGAGAAGTATTCGCGCGGCTTCAAAACAGGAGAAGCGGCGTTGTAAAGCATCACAAAAAATCGGGTTTGTTTCAGGTGCATATTGGCATAAACAGTAGCAATGGGATAGTTTCCGATTTCTTTTTCTTGCTGATTGTAAAACTGCAGCAACGCCGGTTCGTATCCGGGAGCAAAATAGGAAGTATGGTAATGTGCATCGACACCAAACTGAAAAGTCAACTCATTAACGATCAATGCTTTTAGATAGATATTGGAATACACACTCAACATGGGAACCGGAATAACGTCCTGATTGCTCGATGTTTGATAAACCACCTGATTATCCCAATTAAAAATGCCGAAACGAAAGTTTTGATCAATCCTCGCACTCAAAACCTGCACATTTTCTGCATGCTGAGTAATATTCCTGTCTTTATCGAAATAAATATAGTTTTGTAAGTTCTCCACTCCCACGCTCAACGTAGTACGGGTGAAAGGAATGTGCAATTTTCCTCCTACAAAGACGCGACGCGCATCACCAAAATCCTTATCCCACCAAAAATACTTGGAATGGTAATGATTCTGCAAGTAGTTGGCTGTTGAGTTCTTAATGTACGCCTGTGCACTCAACGTTGTACGCTTTCCGGCAATATTGAAACCGGTTTCCACATCGCCTTTCAGCTCCAATCCTCCCAAATCCGCACCCACAACCCCTAAATTTGCCTGAAGGTTGAATCTTAGGTTTTCGCCTTGTTGTTTGTTGAGAATTCCGCCAATAAAAATCGAATGTTCGCGGTGTTTGCTTCTGCCAATTTCTCCGTTTATGGAATCTATCATGGAAAAGTTGCGAAGCTCATGCTCAATATAACCGGTAAGTCCGAATTTTACCCACGGTTTGAAACCTTCGCGAAGCGACAACGCAAACGTATTTTTTAAAGATGAAAAGGTAGTACTGTCATCCACGGCGTGGTTGTAGAATCTCTTCGGATAAAACTGGTCAATGCGCTGCATGGTTTCTCCCTCAACCGTTACGTTCGTTGTATCGTGCGATAGAAACCGACGATCTTGTCCGGTGTAATGCGATGTAAAAATCATGCTCGCCACGGGCACAAATTCTGCAGGAGAGAGCGAATCTTTTCGGTGTTCATAACCCAAATTGTACTTTCCGGAGAAAAACAACTGATTGGTCTTCATCTTATTCCAAGTGTTGGTAAATTTTGTCGGAATATCCACCGACGAGAAATTCTGCCCCACCGACTCCGGTTCTCGGATAAATCGCTCATCGGTTACGCCTCCGTTTTCAAACTGTTTAATCAGCGCAGTTGAAGCAAACACGTGCGACTCGAAACGCTCGCTCAGGTAATTTCCGAAAAGGCTCCAATCGTTATGCTTGTTAGCTTGCGACTTATACACACCCTTGGCGTCAAGCAAATCTCCCTCCAATGCCACATTCAAACGCTCCCCGAAATTAGTGGTCAATAACGCCTTAAGACGCTGCTCCCGCAATCGTCGCTGTCCGGCAGTCTGATAATCCAACTTGGCGTAAGGCACACGGGTATTGTAAAACAACTGATTGTCAATTGTTTTATTATACGGCTTGTACATATCGTAAAACGGAAACTGACCGGTTTCATCTCTCTCAAAAAATATTTTGGAAATAAACGGCGAACCGATTGGGCCTAAATATCCCCCCGCAACCGAATATCCGTCGAGAAGGGTCGCTTGTTGGAAATTATGTTTCAACGTATCCATGGGCACAATAATGCGGTCGGCGCTTCGCGGATGCAACTGCCAAACCGTTGCCGCAGGCAAATCTAAATTAATGGTATCGAATGGCACTTCGTGGTCATGGTCATGGTCGTAGTCATGATCAATATTTTGCGGAACTTGCCGGGGCAGCAAATCCACCGAATCCGGATTGGTGGTAATTTGCGTGGAATCGGGCAAAATTATACGCGATTGCGCCACGGAAACCGAAACACAAACGCTTATCCATACAGCTATGAATATGATTTTTTTCATTGGGTGCAAACTTACATAAAAATTTGCAACGTGAGGATAATTACCGGCATTTTTCTGTGGTTTTTTGGGATTTTTAGGACGCAAATTTGCTATCTTTTCGAACTCAGGCAAAGATAACACAATAAATTTCCTGTTTTTTGCATAATATTAAATTATTCTATTATCTTTGCACCATCAAAACAAACAAAATGAAAGCAATCACGTCACGTCATCATCATTTTCACACTTGCAATCAGGCGAGCTGAAATAGATATGTGCTAACGCGAACAAAAATATTTATACACCCGTCTGATTACCTCAGGCGGGTTTTTTTTATCCCTAAATCCCCTAAAGGGGACTTTCGGTACAACAAATTATTAAAAATAAAGCCATAAATAAAAAGGAATATGAACAACAACAAGCCCGACATAAATAACTCACTGCCTACAAACTCCCCTTTAGGGGATTTAGGGGTGAGAAAATTAAAAATTGCCATCCAAAAAAGCGGGCGATTAAGTGAAAAATCGCTTCATTTGCTTGAAGAATGTGGTATCAAGATATCCAACGGCGATCGTAAATTGAAAACGGAAGCCAAAAACTTCCCGATAGAGATTCTTTTCCTTCGCGACGACGATATTCCGCAATACGTGGAAAAAGGCGTAGCAGATATCGGCATCTTGGGCGAAAACGAAGTGTGGGAAAAAGAAAAAGATGTGCAGGAAATAGAAAAGCTCGGTTTCGGAAACTGCCGCCTATCGCTCGCCATCCCCAAAGACGAAATATATACCAACTTGGACTATTTCAACGAAAAACGAATTGCCACTAGTTATCCGAAAATTCTGAAGAAATATTTCAGCGTGAAAGGTATCGATGTTAAAATTGAAGAATTGGGGGGCAGCGTTGAAATTGCCACCGGAATTGGATTGGCCGATGGAATTTTCGATATTGTGAGTACAGGCAGCACTCTTATTATGAATGGATTAAAAGAGGTGGAAGCGCTTATCAAAAGCGAAGCGGTGCTCATTGCAAATAAGAACCTGAATAACGAGAAAAAATCGCTACTCGACAGGTTACTTTTTCGTATCCGTGCATATAAACGCGGTATTGGCAGTAAATACATCGTTATGAATGCACCAAACGAATCAATTCCTAAGATTTGCTCCATTCTGCCGGGAATGAAATCGCCAAGCATCCTGCCATTAGCGGAGGCCGGCTGGAGCAGTGTGCATTCTGTGGTTCAGGAAGATCAGTTCTGGGACGTTATCGATGCGCTAAAAAACGTTGGTGCTCAGGGAATTTTGGTAATGAATATTGAAAAAATGATTTTGTAACTCCCTACTCATAGAGGGAGCTCGAAACGGTAACTAATTAAAACAACGTAAGTACAATATAAAAAAATGCTATTGTATTAAAAATAAGCTAATAATGTTCGGTTCTGTGACATTTTTTTTCTACTAAGGTTGGAGAAATATAAGTAAAGTAAATTTCGTAGATTTAAGTAACGTGAAAATAATATGTTGGTAAAAATAATACAGTATGTTGAAGTAAATTAGCCCGCGACTCTCCCCTTAGCCTTAGCCTCACCCCCAACCCCTCTCCTACAAGAGAGGGGAGCATGGGTAGCAGTAAATGATTCTTAGCCCGCCATCCTTCCCCTTTGTGGGGGAAGTTAGAAGGGGGCGGGACAGTTGCGCAGGTCATATTTTCACTATTTATCATAAAAATACCAACTTATTTTTTTGCATTACTAAAACCTTCCGCCAATAGTCGGACACGGTATTTTATGTAAAGAATCTTAGTAGCTTTGTGAAGGATTAAGATTTACGACCTTATTACTTTATTGAATATCAGTGATTTAAATCAGAATTCTTATATTGAACTCACACTAAAATAAATCGAAATTTAAATAATGAGCAGCAAGGTAATAAAAAAGGATTCATGGCTTAAAAAAGTCCCCTCTAAAGGGTTGGGGGTAATTAGTAACCCATCCGAAAGTAAATGGCCGAGACTAACGGAACGAAAGGCGATAAGACAATCGAAATTAATAGATTTGGTAAACAAAGTTTTTTACGAAATCAACAAAAAAGGCGATAAAGCGGTGTTAAAATATGCCCAGCAGTTCGATAACTTTTTGGGCAATGACTTCACTGTCGAAAAGGAAACAATTGAAACTGCTTCGGCGCAACTATCGGAACAACTTAAGCAAGCCATCGACATTGCCAAAGACAATATCGAAAAATTTCATCTTTCTCAGCGAGAAGAAGTTGTAAAGATAGAAACCTCGCCCGGAGTAATTTGCTGGCGCGAATCACGACCGATAGAGAAAGTCGGGATTTATATACCCGGAGGAACCGCCCCACTCTTTTCAACCGTGTTGATGCTGGCAATTCCGGCAAAGATAGCCGGATGCAAAGAAATTGTGCTGTGCACGCCACCCAACGCCGAAGGCGAAATTCATCCCGCCATTTTATACACCGCCGACTTGGTGGGTGTGACTAAAATTTTTGCTATCGGAGGAATTCAGGCCATCGGGGCACTCTGTTTCGGCACGAAAACCGTTCCAAAAGTGGACAAAATTTTCGGCCCGGGAAATCAGTATGTAATGACGGCAAAACACGCCGCCCAATATTACGGAACAGCAATCGATATGCCCGCCGGGCCCAGCGAATTACTTGTAATTGCCGATGAAACCTGCAACCCGACATTTGTTGCCGCCGATTTGCTATCGCAAGCCGAGCACGGGCCGGACAGCCAAGTTATTTTATTATCAACCGACAAAAAGATAATCAAAGAAGTAAACAAAGAACTCGATACTCAAATAGAGAATTTACCCCGAAAAGAGATAGCGGAAAAAGCGCTGAAAGAAAGCCGTGCCATTCTCTTCAAAGACATCGAAACATGCATCCGGTTCAGCAACGCTTACGCGCCCGAACACTTGATTTTGGCAGTAGAAAATCCGGTTTTACGCAGCCGCGAAGTACTCAATGCCGGTTCGATATTCTTAGGGAATTACAGTTGCGAGAGCGTCGGCGATTATGCCGGCGGCACCAATCACACGTTGCCTACAAGCGGCAATGCAAAAGCGTATAGCGGAGTTTCGTTAGACAGTTTCGTGAAGAAAATCACTTTCCAACAACTATCTGAAGAAGGTGTCGAGAGTATTGGACCGGTGGTGGAAACTATGGCCGAAGCCGAAGAACTTTTCGCTCACAAAAACGCAATGACGTTGCGATTGGGTGAAGCGACTTCCAAGTCGCTTAATAATCCTTTCCATAGTGAATTTCTCACCGAGTGTAAAGAAGATGTGAGCGATAATTCTACGAATGATAATTAAATAAATATGAAGCAATTTAATTTACAATCACTTGTCCGTCCAAATATTCTCGCGCTGAAACCCTATTCCAGCGCACGCACCGAGTTTTCAGGCAGCGAAGGCATTTTTCTCGATGCCAACGAAAATCCGTACGGAACATTAAATCGGTATCCCGACCCGAAACAAAAAGCGCTGAAATCCGCATTGTCGGAACTGAAAGGTGTACCCGCAGAAAATATTTTTATCGGCAACGGAAGCGACGAAATCATTGATTTGATTTACAGGGTTTTTGCCAATCCGGGTAAGGACAGCGTATTGATTTGTCCACCCACCTACGGAATGTATGAAGTGTCGGCCAATATCAACGATGTCAACATTGTTCGAGTGTCACTTCTTCCTGATTTTCAATTAGATATCGACTCCATTTTAGAGAAAGTAAACACTGACCCTTCCATCAAAATTATTTTCGTTTGTTCCCCGAATAATCCCACCGGAAATCGGCTTAGAAACGTAAAAACGCTGTTGGAAAATTTTCAAGGAATCGTTGCCATCGACGAAGCGTATATCGATTTTCGCGCCGACAGAACCTACCTGCCAAAAATCCATAAGTATCCCAATCTCATAGTGATACAAACTTTCAGTAAAGCGTGGGCATTGGCAGCCGCACGCGTGGGTGTCGCGTATGCACAAACAGAAATCATTGCTCTTCTCGACAAAGTAAAGCCTCCTTACAATGTAAGTAAACTCAATCAGGATGCGGCTTTGAATGCCCTTTCGTTAAAAAACGAAGAATCCGACAGATTAAGTAAAATCATGAACGAGAAAGAGTTTCTGATAGAGGAGTTGGAAAAACTGCCCATTGTAAAGAAGATTTTCCCGTCCGATGCCAACTTCCTGTTAATAGAGGTTTCGGACGCCGGCTCAATTTATAAACAACTGATTGACAAGAAGATAATTACTCGAAACCGTCATTCACAAATTGAAAACTGCATTCGCATAACCATAGGCACGTTTAACGAGAATCGTCTGTTGCTTTCAGAATTAAAAAAAATCGCTCTATGAAGAAAGTTTTATTTATCGACCGGGACGGAACATTGATTGTGGAACCCGATGACGAGCAAATCGACAGCTTGGAAAAGTTGGAGTTTTATCCGCAAGTGTTTCAGTACCTCTCGCGAATAGCGAAAGAGCTGGAGTATGAGCTGGTTATGGTCACCAATCAAGACGGGTTGGGTACAAAATCGTTTCCCGAAGACACCTTTTGGCCGGCACACAATAAAACAGTAAAAGCTTTTGAAAACGAAGGAGTTGTGTTCAACGAAATTCTTATCGACCGCTCTTTCCCCCACGAAAACCTTCCCACTCGAAAACCGGGAACGGCCATGCTTACGCATTATATAAAAAGTGATTACAATCTGTCAAATTCATTTGTGATAGGCGACCGAGATACGGATGTTCAATTAGCTGATAATTTGGGCTGTAAATCCATTTTATTAAGTAGTAATTTCAATTCGAAAGCTGCGCTTTGCACGACCGACTGGGGTGAGATTTATCGATTTCTGAAAGCCGAACCGCGAATCGGAAAAGCAACCCGCAAAACGTCGGAAACCGACATTTCCATCGAGGTAAATTTAGACGGAACCGGTAAAAGCACTATCGCCACCGGATTAGGATTTTTCGACCACATGCTGGAACAGATTTCGCGGCACGGAAACGTTGACTTGTCTATTCGGGCAGACGGCGATTTATACATCGACGAGCACCACACCATCGAGGACGTGGGAATCTCGCTGGGTGAAGCTTTCGCGCAAGCGTTGGGCAAAAAGAAAGGAATAGAACGATACGGTTTTTTACTGCCCATGGACGATTGTCTGGCTCAAGTCGCCATTGATTTTGGAGGACGTCCTTGGTTGGTTTGGGATGTAGAATTTAAGCGCGAAAAAATCGGCGATATGCCCACCGAAATGATTGTTCATTTCTTTAAATCGTTCTCCGACAGCGCCAGATGTAACCTAAACATCAAAGCCGAAGGCGATAACGAACACCACAAAGTAGAAGCCATTTTTAAAGCGTTTGCCAAATCGATAAAAATGGCGGTGAAACGCGGAGAAAATGTGGGAATTCCGAGTACGAAAGGAGTGATATAGTAAATTACTAATTAGTAATTTCTAATTAATGTCGTTTAGTTAGGCGAAAGTGATAATTATCAAATAATCACAAACAGAATATCAACCACTAAGACTCCAAGTCTCTAAGACACAACTTTACGTCTTGGTGTCTTCGTGGCAAAAATAAAAGTAAAGAAGTCGATTGTTGATTTTGAGGAGTGAAAGAAGTTGCCGCTCCGTGGCGTTAGGAAATACATACGATAATCATAAATTAATGTCGTTTAGTTAGGTGAGAGTGTTAATCAGTAATTGCAAAACACTAATGATAAGGCAAATAGCATTCAGCATCGATAATATAAGAATACAACAGCTAATAGCCAATAAAAAAATGATAGCCATAATCAAATATAATGCCGGCAACATCACATCGGTAAAAAACGCGGTGGAACGGTTGGGACATAAATGCATAGTAACCGACAACGCGACTGAAATCTATTGTGCCGAGAAAGTAATTTTCCCCGGTGTGGGCGAGGCGTCGTCGGCTATGAAATACCTGAAAGAGAGGAATTTGGATTCGGTGATAAAATTGCTTCAACAGCCCGTTTTAGGAGTTTGTTTGGGCTTACAGTTGTTGTGCAATCACTCGGAAGAAGGAAATACCGATTGTTTGAGAATTTTTGACACAACGGTGAAAAAGTTTCCACCTACGGATATTGTTCCCCACATCGGATGGAACAATTTACGAGCTGCAAAATCACCCTTATTCAGCGGCTTTGACGATGATGATACGGTTTATTTTGTGCATAGCTATTACGCCGAAATCTGCCCGCAAACCATTGCAGAATGCAATTATATTGTGCCGTTTAGCGCGGCAATGCGAAACAATAATTTCTACGCCACGCAATTTCATCCGGAAAAATCGGGGAGCGTAGGCGAACGAATATTGAAGAACTTTTTGAAATTGAAAATATGAGAATAATTCCAGCTATTGACATCATCGACGGAAAGTGCGTACGCCTGAGCAAAGGCGATTATGACACAAAAAAGATTTACAACGAAAATCCGTTAGAAGTGGCTAAGGAGTTCGAAGCCAACGGAATTCGCTACTTACATTTAGTGGATTTAGACGGCGCAAAATCCAACCATATTGTCAATTACAAAGTTTTAGGCAATATTTCGGCGAAAACATCACTCAAAATCGACTTCGGCGGCGGAATTAAATCGGACGAAGACATCCGTATCGCTTTCGAAAACGGCGCATCGCGAGTTACGGGTGGAAGCATCGCCGTAAAAAACAGCAATCTCTTTTTGAAATGGCTTGACGATTACGGAGCCGAGAAGATCATTCTCGGAGCTGACAGCCACAACCGGAGAATAGCCACGCACGGCTGGAAACAACAATCGGAGTTAGATGTGGTGAGTTTTATCGCCGATTACGAAAAAAAAGGCGTAAAGTACGTTATCTGCACCGATATTTCGAAAGACGGAATGCTCGCGGGCACTTCCAACGAGCTTTATACCGAAATTCTGCAAAAAACAAACGTGAAACTGATTGCCAGCGGCGGTGTCTCATCCATTGACGATTTATTGGCCGTAAAACGGATCGGTTGCGAAGGCGTCATTATCGGAAAAGCTATTTACGAAGGACGAATAAAATTGAATGAGTTATACTCACTTATTGATAGCTCATTCGGCTGATAGGTGCTCCGCGCGATAAAAGGTTTCTTCTGGCCAATCATCGGCCTAAACGTTTATAAAAAAAGCATGTAAATAAATGACAAAAAACAACGAACAAACAGCAAATAGTTCGCAAGAACAAGTTCCCACAATGGGATTTAGAGGTCTCAAAAAAAGAATTATCCCCTGCCTCGATATCAAAGACGGACGCACGGTAAAAGGTGTTAACTTTGTGGGACTTCGTGATGCGGGAGACGCCGTAAAACTCGCTAAACGATATGTTGAAGAAGGCGCCGACGAGTTGGTTTTTCTTGATATCACCGCCACGATTGAAAAGCGAAAAAACCTGACCGAACTGGTGGACAAAATCGCACGAGAAATAAATATTCCGTTCACGGTCGGGGGCGGTATAAACTCCCTTGAGGACGCGCAAGCGATTATCAAAGCGGGAGCCGACAAAATAAGCATCAACACATCGACGGTAAACCGTCCTCCGCTAATTTCAGAAATCGCCGTGGAACTGGGTAGCCAGTGCGTGGTCTTAGCCATCGATACACAATTGATAAACAATGAATGGATGGTTTATACTCACGGCGGCAGAACCCCTACTCCGCTCCGTGCGGTGGATTGGGCAAAAGAGGGTGAACGACTCGGTGCCGGTGAAATTCTGCTGACATCCATGAACAACGACGGCGCAAAAAGCGGTTTCGCTCTCGATATTACTGCCGCTGTTTCTTCCGCCGTGAACATTCCGGTTATCGCCTCGGGCGGCGCGGGAACGATGCAACATTTTGCCGATGTTTTCAAACAAACAAAGGCGAGCGCGGCATTGGCGGCAAGCATTTTCCATTTTGGCGAAATACCGATACCGGAGTTGAAGCGGTTTTTGAAAGAGAAAGGTATTCCTGTAAGAATTTAAAATCATAGAGACGCATTGAATGCGTCTGAATCTATAACATATATGAACATAAATTTCCAAAAATCCAACGGATTAGTTCCCGTAATCGTTCAGCATGCCAACACACTACAGGTGTTGATGTTGGGATATATGAACGAAGCGGCATTGGAGAAAACCCGTGCCGAAGGCAAAGTTACTTTTTTCAGCCGCAGCAAAAGCCGATTGTGGACAAAAGGCGAGACATCGGGAAACTATCTTTTCGTACACGAAATTCTCGAAGACTGTGATAGCGATACGCTTCTCATCAAGGCTATTCCCCAAGGACCCACTTGTCACACCGGCGCAACATCGTGCTTTGCCGAAGAAACACCCAAGGGTTTTCTGTACGAGTTGGAGAGAGTTATCGAACAGCGCATTTCAGAAAACGCCGAAAACTCCTACACAAACCAACTTTTCAACAGCGGAATAAATAAAGTGGTACAAAAAGTAGGCGAAGAAGCCGTAGAACTCGTTATTGAAGCCAAAGACAACAACCTCGACTTGTTTAAAAACGAAGCGGCCGACCTACTCTATCATTTCCTTATCTTGCTGAAAACAAAAGAGTTGAAGTTAGAAGATATTGAAGTGGTTTTGAAGGAAAGGCACAAATAATTATCTGATAAATCGATGATACGACACAGCAAAAAATTCAGTCAATTATACGATGAGGTGATGTATCTTCCTGATACTCTATTCTTAAAATTCAGGCGCAAACGTCTTTTGAAAGAATTATCGGGAACAGTTCTCGAAGTAGGTGTCGGAACAGGAATCAATTTCCGGCATTACAGCAACAACGCAACAGTTATCGGAATAGAACCTTCGCCTTACATGCTTGCCAAAGCGGAAAAAAGAAAAACTACCCTACCCTTTCCGAATCGATTCATTTTGCACAATATCGGTTGCGGATATCCTGAAATGAAAAATCTCATTGAGCCCGAATCATTAGATGCCGTAGTTTGCACACTCGTGCTTTGCACCGTCCCCGAACCCGAGCAAGCGATTTCCAACTTTATGAAATGGCTCAAGCCCGATGGGCGATTACTTATCTTGGAACACATAAAAGCGAAACATCGTATGGGAGCGAAATTGCAAGACTTGTTTAATCCGATGTGGCAAAAAATGGCCGAAGGATGTCAACTTAACCGTACAACCGATATTCTGATTGCTGAATCGGGATTCGAACTTGTCAGAGAAGAACATTTTTGGTTAGGAATGCCGTTTTACGAGGCAGAGTTTAAAAAGCCGGAGAAAAAATACCTGATTCGGTAGACTTGGATAAGACTAAGGTCAACGTCCATCACTTTACACAAACTAATATGCTTATTTTCAGTAAATTATCACCATTAAATTTCCATAATAAAGTTATTCTTAACACGCTCCAATTCGATTTTCCTTCTAAAAAAATCATAAAATTTAATTGATAATTTTGAAATCGCCCCTCTGTTACCATATATTTGTTTAGATTTTCGCCGAATGAATAAGGCAATAAATGCGCGACACTTTTAGAATTACCACATGAGAGCCTATTTTGGGGTAGTCTCGCCCAAAAAAATTAGAGTTCGTGTGAGGCAATACAATTAATAAGGCACATCATATTATCTAACTTAGTATTTCACTCAATATAGCTACAAAAAAATGAAAAATCCAATTACCGTTACCGAATTGAAGGCGTTGCTCAATAATGAAAAAACAGTGGCAGAGGCTTTGGAGTTTTATTATGAATACGTGCCTACCAGTCCTTTCACGGGCGAGTATCAACTCAGACAGCATATCCAAATTGTCCAGGAGATGGGTCCAGCCACTGCAGGCTTTCGTACATACACCCCCCTATCTCTTATTAGAGAAAAACTGTTAACAGATGCCAACAATATTGCAAGAAAGCAACGAGACAAACTGTTTCAACAAAGGAAAAAAGACAAAAACCGAAAAATACTCGTAACGGAAGGCGATTCATGGTTTCAATATCCTAAATACAAAAAGCTTGGTATTGAGCTCTCTAAGGAGGTAAAAGATATAATAGACTACATTATTGATGAGCCCGGATACAACGTAAAAAGCTTGGACGCGGCAGGCGATGTGATAAGAAACATGTATCATCTGAGTGAATATTTAGATACCATTGGGGAGCTTAAGCCGGATGCATTTATTTTAAGTGGAGGAGGCAACGATTTTTTTGAAATATTTCCCTATATGCTGAAAAACGGCACACCCGATTCCATCGATACCTATTTGAAAATTAGCTGGAAAACCGAAATTAAAGTCATAGAGACATATTACAAAGGCTTTCTGGATATCCTGACAAAAGAATTTCCCGATTTACCCATAATCCTTCATGGTTACGACTATATAATGCCCAGATCGGATGGGAAATGGATTGGTAGACCCATGATAGAAAAGGGAAAACTGAAATTGGACAAGGACAGGAAAATACTGATAAAATTTATTATGGATGAATTCAATCGAGCTATTTTTGAATTATCCAAAAAATACAATAATGTTCACTTTATCGATTTGAGAAATACGGTTCCGCAAGACAGGAAGTTTTGGCACGATGAAATTCACCCTAACGATTATGGATTTAAATTGGTGGCCGACAAATTCATTTCGAAACTGAAATCGCTTGGAATATAATTAGGCTGATGCTTAGTCCTGTGTTTTATTCGCCGGCTTGGGTGTAACATGTATTTCTGCATCAAAATCGGTTGCGTCAACCGGGAAGAAAAAGACGCAAAAATATGATTTCAGGACAGTTCTTTATTCCTGTCTTCCGCACTTTTTCGGGACACCCAAATTATTCTACTGTTAATCAATGAGACGTGAAAATAATTTGCTATTTTTGGATGTCTAAAAAAATTCAGTATGTTCGTCCGAGAAAAGAAAAACCGCTCCGGAAGCATTAGTATTCAAATAATTAACAAGCACAGAGGCCAATACAAAGTAGTAAAAACGATAGGTTGCGCTACTGAACGCCACGAGATAGACCTGTTAAAACTACAGGCAAGGCAAGCGATGAAAGATTTACAACGCCAGCCATCACTTTTCGATTCTGCCGAGGACTAATTGGTGGAACAAGTATTTTTTTCTTTGAGCAATTCACATATCCGTACAGTCGGTGCCGAGTTTACATCGGCTTTGGAGCAATTGATGAACCACTTTTCAGGCATTTGGTCTTTTCCCGTTTGGCTTTTTCACTGAGCATGTTGAAAACAACAGAGTATCTTTACCGCTATCAAGGGGTTTTGATTGACACCGGTAAAATTCATCGTTTTTTAGACAACGCTGCTGAAAATGGACGAGCAGCAGGCTGAACTGCACGAAATTATTGAAGAGAATTTTCAGGGTATCCCAAGGCGGAAAACAGGAGAAAGTGACCAAGCACAAAAAATCCCCGAAACTCAACTGTTCCGAGGATTTCTATTTCTACGAGTTAATCAAGTTAACATAGCAACTCATTCCACCCCTTTGCCGTCGTATCCCCATTTCAGGTACACGCTTCCCCAGGAAAATCCCGCGCCAAAAGCAGTGAGGATAATATTGTCGCCTTTGCGGAGTTTATCTTCCCACTCCCACAGGCAAAGCGGAATGGTTCCGGCGCTAGTATTGCCGTATCGTTCAATGTTTATCATCACCTTTTCGCGGGCGACACCGGCACGAGCCACGGCGGCGTCTATAATCCGGATGTTGGCTTGGTGCGGCACGAACCAATCGATATCTTCGTGCGTGAGATTGTTTCGTTCCATAATATCGATTGAAACTTGAGCCATATTTGAAACGGCATATTTGAACACTATTTGTCCTTCCTGATAGACAGTGTGTTCTCTGTTTTCCACCGTTTCTTTTGAGGCAGGATACTTGCTTCCGCCCGCCTTCATTTGCAGGGGTGCGTACCCCACTCCATCCGAACGGATAATGGCATCGATAACACCCAAATTTTCTTCCGTAGGTTCAATCATAACGGTACCGGCAGCATCGCCGAAAAGCGGGCAGGTGGCGCGATCGGTATAATTGGTAACCGATGACATTTTATCGCCGGCAATTAAAATGAGTTTTTTGTATTTCCCGGTTTTGATAAATCCGTTACACACTTCGAGGCCGTAAACGAATCCCGAGCATGCTACTTCCATATCGAAGCAGAACGCATTTTTTATTCCGCAGTTTTCGGCAACAATAGAAGCGGTTGAGGGGAAAGCATGATCGGGCGTGGTTGTGGCGAAAATTACGCCGTCAACCTCTTCGGGTTTGGTGTTGGTTTTTTCGAGCAGTTCTTTTACGGCTCGGGTACCCAAAACCGATATTCCTTGCTCTTCGCCTTTTAAAATTCTTCTTTCTTTGATTCCGACGCGAGTCATAATCCACTCGTCGGAGGTATCCACCATTTTCGATAGTTCTTCGTTGGTAAGTATGTAATCGGGAACGGCTGCTGTGATTCCTGTAATGACGGCGTTTAAAGTCTTCATTAGTTCTGATTTAA
Source organism: uncultured Petrimonas sp. (assembly GCA_964557135.1). Classification (GTDB taxonomy): domain Bacteria; phylum Bacteroidota; class Bacteroidia; order Bacteroidales; family Dysgonomonadaceae; genus Petrimonas. The sequence continues at coordinate 15,964 of CAZKZB010000020.1, forward strand.
TTGTAAAAAAACCCCGAAAAACAAGGTTAATCAGGGTTTATTTTATTAGTAAAGTACGAGGGATTAAAGAGCAACTTCTTTTTCAATTGCTAACTTTCCTCTGTAGTATCCGCACTCACCGCAAACGGTGTGATAAATGTGCCATGCACCGCAGTTGGGGCAAATGGCCATAGTTGGCGTTTTGGCATGGTCGTGCGATCTTCTTTTTCCTTGTCTTGCAGACGATTGTCTTCGTTTTGGATGTGCCATTTTGTATGTTTTTTATTAACGTTTATATTTTATTCTTCTATGTTTAATCCTTTCAGTCCCTCCCAGCGAGGGTCTATATTTTCCGAAACTTCATCTTCGGTAAAGTCGGCATCCCCTTCGTCCATATCGGTGTCATCATCATCTTCGTCGTCTTTGCTTACCGCGCGATGCTTACGAAGCTTCGTTGACATGGTCTTGTTGCATTTACCGGGTTCGTGAACGTGCTTGATAGGGATATTCAGCGCTACAAACTCGTACAAAAACCACGCGATGTTGATTTCTCCTTCATCTTCGGGGATGATGACTACCTCGTCGCTTTCTTCCGAATACTCTTTTCCAAGCTTGACGATTAAACGATTTTGAGAATCAATTTCTTGGTCTAAATCATCGAGACAGCGATTGCAGGGAATCTGTACGACACCTTTTAAATCGAAATTGAATTCGTAGGTGGATGATGTTTTGTTGACGGTCAAAATCACTTTGACGTTGCCTTTCTTCACCTCATCGCCGTCAATGGCTTCGAAAAATTTTCTATCTAACTCATACTCAAAAGTATGTTTTCCTTGCGATAGATTTTTTAGCGGAATATTGTATAAGCTGAATTTTGCCACTTTTTTACCTAAAAATAAAGCGGTGCAAAGATAGTAATTTTTTCTTCACGCCGCTCCTTTTTTGCAATTTTTATTTTTCCGGATAAGCATCCGCCGGCTTAAAGACCGTCAGATCGGCGAATCGGTCAGACAGTTTTATATTTCGCAGCCGTGTTTAATACGATTTCCTGCATTTTATCGAAATTCTTTTCAAGCTCCTGCAAGAACTTAAACTGGGCTTTAGAACGAACTAGGTTGTGGTCTCCGTAGGCGATTTTGTAATACGTATCGCCATCGATATAATCGGTGAGGAAACGCACGGTTTGCATGTAGGTCAGCAATTTGGCGCCGAAAGCGAGATTTTCGATTTCCACATCGGTTAGGAATGAAGCGGCATTTTCCAGATAACCTTTGGCATAACCCTCGAAGATATCTAAATCCAGTTGAACATTGTTCAAATCTTTATCATCCTCCGCACCTTTGTTAGCTCCGGTGCGAATAAAGTCGCCGAAATCCGACAGCACATAACCCGGCATCACTGTGTCTAAATCTACTACGCAAAGCACCTGGTCGTTATTGTCGAACAAAATGTTATTCACTTTGGTGTCGCAATGGTTGGTGCGTTTAATGAGTTTTCCCTCGCGGTGCATTCTTTCCGCTTTGCACATTTCATCGGCGCGGGCTTCCAGTTCGTTTACCAAATCGCTCACTTCCGACAAACGCCCTACCCTGTCGGCATGAACCGAATTTCGGAAAGTTTCTAAACGCGATTCAATATTGTGAAAATTGGGAATAGTCTCGAACAGCGGTCCGCCGGGCAAATCGGCCAGCATTTTCTGGAAATCGCCAAACGCCCGACCGGCTCTGTAAGCCAGTTCCGGGTTTATTTCGTCGTAGCTTTTGCTATCTTTAATAAAATCCATCATGCGCCAGTAATTACCTTCGGCATCCTGATAAAAGAGTTTTCCGTCGGGCATGGGAAGAAGTGTCAACACTTTGCGATTGACATCTTCTACGCCGGCATCCGTTAATTTTTGGCGAATGTGCGAGGTTACGCGCAAAATATTGCTTTGCAATTCGGGCACGTTTTGAAAAATGGAGTGATTGATGCGTTGCAGCACATACTCTTTGTCTCCGGCTTTCACTTTGTATGAGTCGTTGATATGCCCTTTGCCTAACGGCTGGACATCAATTTTTTCTTCTGAGCCGACAAATTGGGCTACAATGTCTTTTAATTTATTCGTTTCTTGCATAAAATTTGAAATATATTTGTGTTATGTGTTGCAAAACATGGGTGCGGCACTCTCTCCTTGTCTCCTGTCTCCTGTCTCCTGTCTCTTGTCTCTTATCATCCGTCATCCCTACTCCATCTCCAACAGTCCAAAAAACTGCGGAACATGAAAATCGGGTTTGGGCAAATGGATGGGATTCCAGCTGATGAAGTGCGTTTCGGGAGTTTTATCGCCGCATTTGTAGAAATTTGCCCGAATTTTTTCACCCGACAGGGTTTCATTTTCGGCAAAGCCCATGGCTTGTTTGGGAATTTCGAGGAAAAGCGTCCAATCGCTCACTTGTTTTCCGTTTTCATATCGGTGCTTGATGCTAGAAAAACGGGATATTGAATCCATAAATTCGGTTAGCTTTTCAGCATCGTCACGGGTTTTACGCTTGGAAGCGAGCAACGCTCCAATCACATTGCATTCAAAATTCCGATAAATTGATTCACCTTCGCGCTGCATAAAAAACTCCACGCAGCTGTCTTCCCAAACCGAACCGAAATCTTGGGTATTTTCCGCCCGAATTTCTTCGCCCTTTACTTGGTAATAGAGATAGAGTTTATCTCCGTTGTGAGCCACACAAACAGAAACGGGCAGAAATTTCGGAAAATCTTCTTTCCAATTCACTTGGTCGATGTTGGCTTTGGCGCCGTTTTTGAGCATCATGGCAATTTTTTCGGAAACGGTTTCACATTGCGATATTTGCAGCCGAGGAACGTTGAGGGTTTTCATTCGTTTATTTTTTAACTTCAAAAGTATTGATTTTTGTCGAATTTAACAAAAATGCCGGACACATTTTTCTTAAAGAAGCTCTTCCACATCCTCCATTGTGAGTTGCGGGCGAATAAGCGCGTCGGAGAGCGCGGATTTAAATTGCTGCAACCGGCGAATTTTCTCTTCTACGGTATCCCTTGTAATAAACCTGTAAAGTGTCACCTTGCGTTCCTGACCGATTCGATGGGCACGGCTCACAGCTTGCATCTCGGCAGCGGGATTCCACCACGGGTCGAGAATCAACACATAGTCGGCGGTAGTGAGGTTTAGTCCTGTTCCACCGGCTTTGAGCGAAATGAAAAACGTTCGCGTATCAGTATCGGTATTGAACTTCGATATTTCGGCTTCCCGATTAACCGTGTCGCCCGTGAGCCACGCGTACTTCCACTCCCTTGCATCGAAATAATCGGCAAAAAGCTTCAAATGTTTCACAAACGATGAAAACACCAGCACCTTATGCTTTTCCTGAAAAAGTGTTTCGAGAGTATCGATAACCTGTTCAAACTTACCCGATTCTTCCGAAAAACCACTATCAATAAGGGCTGGATGGTTGGCCAACTGACGCAGGCGCATCAGGCTTGTGAGTGTTGAAAGACCAATTTTCCTATTTCCTTCTGAAATTTGATCCAATATAGCGTTTCGGATTTTATTTTTCTCTTCGTTATAACAAGCAGCTTGTGCTTCGGACATTTCGCAGTAGCGAATTTCTTCGGTCAAAGGCGGTAATTCCGGTGCCACTTGTTCTTTGGTACGTCGCAGAATAAAAGGAGAAATGATTTTCAGAAGTGTTTGTGTTGTTTCTTCGCTCTCGATTAAATCCAACTCGCGATAACGTTCCTGAAATTCGCCAAGCGAACCTAAAATACCCGGATTAAGAAAATCCATCTGCGACCAGATATCGACAAGCGTATTTTCTACCGGAGTTCCTGTTAGCGTGAGTTTGTAGCGCGAACGAAGCTGTTTGGCACACGCGAAAGTTTGTGAAGCGGGATTTTTAATATTCTGACTCTCATCTAATACAACGTAATGAAAATCGATGTGTTGAAGAAAATCGATATCCTGCCGCATCGTTCCGTAAGTGGTGAGAATGACTTGAAAACAATTGGACAATTGCACGAAATCATAGTCTCGAAGCCTATTTCCTCCCGTATGCGCATATACGGAAAGTTGCGGGGCGAACTTTTTAAACTCATTTAACCAATTATGAACCAAAGAGGTGGGCATCACGATAAGCGACGGCGCGACAGCTGAGTTTATTGCTTCGGGAACAACAGCGGGTTCATCGAAAAGCGAAAGTTGAACGGGCGCTTTACTTTTTATCGGTTTCGAGTATCCGGCATAGCTGTGCAGCAATACCGCGATGGTTTGCAACGTTTTGCCCAACCCCATATCATCGGCAAGGCAGCCGCCGAAACAATCTTGTTGCAAGCGCGTTAACCACCTGAAGCCGTAGAGTTGATACAGACGCAGTACGGCATTTAATCCGGCGGGAATCTGCGCGGACAACTCACCGATTTCGGGTTTATCATCCGATAGCGAGCCTTTCTCAGCTAATTCTTTCACCCGAAAATGGTAACGCTCAAGGCGAATAGTATCGCCAATGGTTTTCCCGAAACGGAACAACTCTCCATACCGCGCAAACCACTCCGATGGAATCACGGCAATGCGTCCGTCGGGCAGAACATATTCGGTAATGTGATTCAGGATGTGATTCCGCAGATGGATAAACGGCACTTTAATGTCATCGAAACGCACCACACAATGCACATCAAACCAATCTCGCTTTCCATTTACTGCAAGTTCCAACCTAATTTCACCCGTGTAATAAACGTGTTTTCCGAGCGACTGTTTTAACTCGAACTGCTGCAACAACGCCTTGTTTTGGTTGATCCATTCAATAAGACCGGTTTTGCTTTCTTCCGCATCCGTCACAATAAACTGATTGTTCCGATTGAGATTCAATCCGTTGCTTTTTAGCAAATTTATGTAATTCCGCTCCAGTTCTTCATCTCTAAAAAACCACCCGATGGAAAACTCGCCATTGTGCTCTTGCAATTCCACTTCTTTCTTTAGCGGACGATCTATGGCGAAAAGATGTTTTCCGTAACGGAATTTCAGGTTGAGTACCGGAAAGAGATTAAAGCCTGTTTCGAGCGTGAGAACGGCTACAGGACAATGTCTCAATTCTTGAATTTGAAAGCCTTCTGCCTCTACATCAAAATCTTTAACGCATTGTACCACAAACTTGCGGATATACTCGGAAACATTTCGCGCAGGCACTTCAATCTGTTTTTTAACAAAAAAAGGACGCAATTTCTTCTCATCCACATCTTCGAAATAATGCAGCTGATTTCCGATAACCGTTTGAGCAGGCTCAGCGCAAAGCTGCGCAAAAAACTTCCCGAAAAGTTCTACCGAAATATCGCCGTTTTGCACTCGGACCGAGTAGGTAAAGACATCGGCATGGCGAAACATAAAAACCATTTTCGACGGACGTGCGAGAATTTCTACAACTTGACTTTTTCGAAGCTCACGCTCGCGAATTTTCTCACGCAGAAACACCGGCGTTTGAGTTTCGCGTAAAACCGACAACATCTCTTTATGCCGCGCTTCAATAAAGGGACGGATATAAGTCTGAATAGTCTCTGGAGTTACTTTTTGAAGAAAATCCGATTCTGTTTTCTCGCGCGAATAAGATTTCATCAACGCCTTATCGGAAATACGTCCGGCTACATCCACCAATTTTTTCTCACTATCCGATAAAAATTCGTAATCCGAACCCTTGCCGCGAGCTGTTTCGGTAATAGTGTACACTTCGGTTTCAGTATTGAACGAAGCAAAAACGGGTTGCAACAGGTATCCAAACTTGGGGTGAAGCGTAAGGGTTATGACAAGACGGTCGGGCATAAAGAGGCTCGCGTTATAGATTCGCAAACAAAAACTTCCTTATATCTTCTACTTTGGTTTCGCGTCGGCTGGCGTAATCCTGCAATTGCTCATCGGAAATCGGCCCGATAACGAAATATTTCGATTTTGGATGCGCAAAAAGGAAACCGCTTACCGATGCCGTGGGGATCATCATTCCGTTCTCAGTAAGTGATATCCCTATCTCTTCGGAGTGAAGGATATTGTGCAAGACGAAACTCATGGTTTGGTCGGGAATAGACGGATAACCCACCGCCGGACGGATGCTTCTGTATCTTGTGGCAAGCATATCGGAAATGGGCAGTTTCTCGTCGGCTGCAAAGCCCCAGTAGTCAACCCGAATCATGTGATGCAACCACTCGGTTGCCGCCTCGGCAAGCCGTTCGAGTAGCGATTTCAAGAGCAAAGAAGAATATTCATCGCCTTCGTCTTCGTAAAACCGCAGCAAATCGTCGGCGCCCGTGCCGGCAGTTACGGCAAACGCCCCGATATAATCCTTTTTCCCGGACGATTTTGGTGCGATAAAATCACTCAAACTCAGGTATTCGTTTTTATCGTTCTTTTTTTGCTGACGCAACATGGGAATGCGAACACCCTCTGACACAATGTCATCGTCTTCGCTATAAGCTTCATACAAACCAAATACGGCGTTGATGTACTCCACTTTTTCGTTCACTAACTTGTTGAGGAAATCGCGCGCGTCATCGTACAGTTTCATCGCTTCCCGCGCCCTCTCCTGCTCATCGGCTTTGAACTTCGCAAGCCAATTTTCGCGTTCCTCAGGCGTAGAGTCAGCGTTGGCAACGGAACCGAACTTTGCCGCTAAATTCCACCCGTGAAAGAAAAATTTCCAGTCGATATACGGAATAATTTCTTCCACCGGAATGTTTTTCAACACTTTTCGCCCCATCATTCGAGGTGTTTCCGCAGCAAAATCCTGCCAATCTATTTTGTAGCTTTTCTCGCGCGCTTCCGACAGCGGGATTAAATCAACTTTCTTCTCTTCGCTGTTTTCACGAAGCGTTGCATACTCTTCCCGTATCTTTTTGGCAAAATCAGCTTTGGTTTCCGGATTCATCAGATTTGAAACCACGCCCGGGCTTTGCGACGCGTCTTTCACATACACAACCGGACCGTTGGTGTATTTCGGGTCAATTTTCAGTGCACTGTGCAGTTTCGATGTCGTGGCGCCGCCAATAAGCAACGGAAGCGTGAATCCGCCTTTTTGCAATGCCTCCGCAACGATGGACATTTCTTCGAGCGACGGCGTGATAAGACCGCTCAGTCCCACGATATCGGGGTTTTCGGTGCGAATGGTCTCCAATATTTTTTCGGTGGGAGTCATCACACCCAAATCGATAATTTCGTAGTTGTTGCAGGCCAATATGATGGAAACGATATTTTTACCGATGTCGTGCACATCGCCCTTCACGGTTGCCAACACAATTTTTCCGGCTTTTTGTGCCCCGCCCGACGTTTTTTCGGCTTCGATAACGGGTTGAAGAATAGAAACCGCCCTTTTCATCGTACGCGCGGCTTTTACCACCTGAGGAAGAAACATTTTCCCCGAGCCGAACAAATCGCCCACCACGTTCATCCCATCCATCAGCGGCTTATCAATCACATCCACCGCGCGCGGATAAGCGGTAAGCGCTTCGGCAATGTCCTCGTCCATAAAATCGCTGATACCCTTCACCAGCGCATAGCTTAGTCGCTCTTCGAGCGGAAGCGAACGCCATTCGAGCACTTTTTCCTTAGTCTCTTCCGATGTTTTGTGTTTTATGCTCTGCGCGTACTCCATCATCCGCTCCGTAGCATCCTCTCTGCGATTGAAGACGATATCTTCCACTAATTCCATTACATCGGCAGGAATATCTTCGTAGAGCACCGATTCGGCCGGGTTGACGATACCCATATCCATTCCGGCCTGAACAGCGTGATAGAGGAAAACCGAGTGGATTGCTTCGCGCACGTAATTGTTTCCCCGAAACGAAAACGACAGGTTACTCACTCCACCGCTCACTTTGGCACCCGGCAGGTTGGCTTTTATCCATTTCACCGTTTCGATGTAATCTACCGCGTAATTTTGATGCTCCTCCATTCCGGTGGCAATAGCCAGCACGTTGGGATCGAATATAATATCCTGCGGATTGAAGCCGTTTTCGACAAGAAGTTTATAGGCTCTTCCGCAAATCTCGATACGACGCTCATACGAGTCGGCTTGTCCGGTTTCGTCGAAAGCCATTACTACCACAGCCGCTCCGTATGACTTCACTTTTTCGGCTTCGGCCAAAAATTCCGCTTCACCGTTTTTCAGCGAAATGGAATTCACAATGCACTTTCCCTGCATACATTTCAAGCCGGCTTCGATCACTTCCCATTTCGATGAATCAATCATCACGGGGACGCGTGAGATATCGGGGTCAGACGCGAGCAAATTAAGGAAATTGGTCATTTCCTGAACACCGTCTAACAGACCGTCATCCATATTTATATCGATAACCTGCGCGCCGTCTTCCACCTGTTGTCGGGCAATTTGCAACGCTTCTTCGTACTTCTTCTCCTGTATGAGCCTCAAAAATCGACGTGAACCGGCCACATTGCATCGTTCGCCAATGTTTACAAAGTTGATTTCAGACGTCAGCACAAACTCTTCCAAACCCGAAAGGCGCATCAACTGTGGCTGTTCGATGGGCGTGGGCGGTGTAACACCTGCCACCATTTCGGCGTATTTGGCGATATGCTCGGGTGTGGTTCCGCAGCATCCGCCTATGATATTAACCAATCCTTCATCGATAAACTCCTGAACCTGAGCGGCCATTTTTTCGGGCGTTTCATCATACTCGCCCAACTGATTGGGCAATCCGGCATTGGGATACGCGCTCAGGAAGAAAGGCGACACACGGCGTAATTGATGGATATACGGCTTCATATCAGACGCTCCGAACGAACAGTTCAAGCCCACCGAAAGCAAATCGGCATGACTTACCGATGTGAGAAAAGCTTCAATTGTTTGTCCCGAAAGTGTTCTTCCCGCTTTATCCGAAAGGGTTGCCGATAATGATATAGGCGTCTGTTTTCCTCTCTTTTTCGCCACTTCACCGGCGGCAAACAGCGCCGCTTTGGCGTTGAGTGTATCGAAAATGGTTTCGATAAGCAGGATGTCCACACCGTTTTCTACCAACGCGTCTATTTGTTCGAAATAAACGTTACGCAAATCGTCGAAAGTAACGGCGCGATACATCGGATTCTCCACATCGGGGCTCATAGAGGCGGTTTTGTTGGTCGGCCCGATGGAGCCGGCGACAAAACGGGGCTTGTGGGGCGTTTTTGCCGTATATTCGTCGGCAGCCTGCCGCGCCAACCGCGCAGCGGAGAGGTTTATCTCGCGCACGTGCGGCTGCATATCGTAATCGGCCATCGAAATGGTGGTGGCGTTAAAGGTGTTGGTTTCGATGATGTCGGCGCCCGCTTCGAGATAGGCGCGATGAATTTCGCCAATGACATCGGGACGCGTGATGGAGAGCAAATCGTTGTTGCCTTTTTGCGGTTTCGCCACGTCCTTAAACCGCGTGCCGCGATAATCGGCTTCGGCCAGTTTGTAGCGTTGTATCATTGTTCCCATTGCCCCATCGAGGATGAGGATGCGGGAGGAGAGGATTTGTTTTATGTTCATTTTTACGGGTTACGAGTTACGAAAAATCGGGTATGACTCCTTTTTATTTCTTTTCTATTTCTATTTTGTGGATGCTTCCGTCGGGTTTTTGGAGAGTAACATTTATTTTATCTTTACCATATGATTGAAAGGAGCTTGTATACATTTCACACATTTTTTTGTTCCGATAATCTTCTTCATCAATAAACAAGATACGGTCTCCAACCGAAATAATTTCTTTCAAGTCTTCATCCCAGACAAAACCTACAAGCACCTGATTGTTCTTGTAGGTAATTTCAATTGGATATGATTTCTCATACACATCTGTTTCATCTCGGGTAAAGTGTTCAAAATTAAAGAATTTATTTTTATAATCCAACGTAACATCGCCGTATTCCAATATTTTTGATCCAATCAACGAATTATTACCGTACATTGTGGTAAGTGTAACATTAGTAAATGAGGCATTGTTTATGAGCATCAGTGGGACAAGCAGTTTATATTGTAGCGAATCAGATACATTTCCGTGAAGTCCATAAGTATTTCCTCCGAAAGAAGCACCCATTTTCGTGAATATATTTTGAGGCGAAAACAATTCAAGACTTCTCAAACACAACGAATATAAATCATCCGCGCCGGTATCAAACAAAACATCCTCGGTTACACCAATGGAGTCGTTGACATTTACCAACGCGATGTTAATAATGGGTGAACTTTGATTGGGCGATAGCTTTACTTCCCAAGAATTTTCTTGGTGTATGCCAAGTTTCTTAAAATTATCGGTTAATGTGATGGTTTTGTCTCGAAGAGAAAAACGAACCGCAGAATTTCTCAACATATTGCTGCCAATAAATCCGTCGATGCCCCAGCATTGAAAAAAAGGGTTGGAATCTTTTACAACTCCCGCAGGAATATTTCGGAACAAAACATTCCCAAATGCGATGCTATCCATATTCACAATTATAGCTGAATCTACCTTTCCACTAATATCTCCGAGTAAAGTTTTGTGCAAAACAGGCAAATTCAATTCCCGGCAAAGTGTTTCTGAAACGAGGTTGGTTGCTCCGGTATCGAGAATAAATCGATACGTTTTTCCGTTAATCTCAACAGGAACAATAATTTTGCTTCTTACCCACTCAAACGGAATGGTTGTGTAATAAAAATTCTGCGTCGCTCCGCCACGATTAAACGAGAAATGTTTTTGCGTTGTGCAAGAAACAAACGCCATAATTAGAACTACGAGGGAAATAATATTTTTTTTCATTGATAGATAAATCATCTTTTGTTGCTCAATCATTGGGAGACGATGCCTTTGGCTTCGTCAGTATTTAATTGAGACGAAGGCATAACCATCGTCTCCCTATATTTAACGAAGGCACAGCCATCGTCTCTCTATATACTGCGTTGCCAGCTACCTTTCCAGTCTTCTCTTCTGTTCACATATCCGGCAACAACAGGATTGTTTAATGTATATTCAATGGCGTGATACAAATGCTTTTCGCTTCGAATAGTTGTATCGAAACTTTCTCGTTGCCAAAATTGCCCACTTCGATTGACAAGACGATTGATTTCTTTTGCCGTAAAACTTTTTACAGAACGTAAAATATCTTGTAAATATACCGATTTTCCGTCATTATCTATTTCTTTCGTGTGAAAAATCCAATGAAAGTGGTTCGGCATAACGCAAAAAGCTTCGTTTCTGATTTTATTATCTTCCCAAAACAGAAAAGCATCAAACATAATTTTTCGGTTTTGCTCATCGGAAAGATTCACAGGATATTCGCTTTGTATATGCAGTAAATCGTCATACGCTTTGATGTATTTTTTGCGCATTTGCTGATATTCCGATTTCAGTTGATTTATTTTGTCTTCTGATGCCTTCTGTTCAGAGAAAAAAGCTATTTGGTTTTTCAAATTTTCAAGCCCGTTACGATAAACATTTAACGATTTGGGAGGCACTGCGTCTTTCAAACAACAAGTAACAAAATAGCTTTGTCCCGGCTGCTGAAAGTGAGGTAAGTTGTTGCGATATGCTTCTTTTCGTTCCATGCCTTTTGCTTTTTTTCGTGAGACGATACCTCCGGCTTCGTCACTATTTAATTAAGACGAAGGCACAGCCATCGTCTCCCGAGCCTCCTCCCCCACACCACAATCCACGCCAAAACCAATCGCACAGCCAAAATCCACCAAATGGAAACGCCGAGGGCGACAAAAAGCAGGTTGTCTTCGAGAATGGAGTGCGATATTGCCAAGTGATAATTCAATAGCGAGGCTTCGGAGCGCGAAACTTTGCCATCGTTCATTTGGTCCATCATCAGCGCGCCGCCATAAGCCAGTCCCACGATGTACCCGATAAGCCACAAAAACGCCGTACTTTTTGGCAGTCCGAAAAATGTGAGAATCGGCTCGATGGCTTTCGATAGCTTCGCTATGAGGTTGTACTTTTCGAGCAGTTTGTACAAAAAATTGAGCGTGGCGACAATGGCGAAAATCAGCAGCGCCATTTGCAATGAACTTTTGAGCCACGCCAGCAGCACATCGCCCACAGACGAAGAGACTTCGGCGGCGGTTTGCGCAAAAACGGGCATTCCCATTTCCTGCGGAAGAATGAGATTGAGTACAACGCCCACAACCAAACTTGCCGCGATTCGCAACACCGACATCGCCCAAAACGACGTGCCGGTTTTTGCCTGAATGGCGCTCTCAACCGGCAGATTGTGCGCCAGTTGGCACATAAGCGCCAGAATGGTGAGCTCGCGCAAGGTTACACTCATCGACATAATGATTGCCAACGGCGCGTAGAGCGGCAAAAAAATACTGGTGATAAATATAATCGCCGTGCTTCCGGGCAGGCCGAGATGCGCGAAAACTGGGTCGAGAAACTGCGCCAGAAAAGCCAACGCGCCAACGTAATCGAGAAATCGCACGATTAACGAAATGGGCAGAATTATTTTCAATAACCATATCGTTGTGCGACCCGATTTTTTAAGGGCAAAAACAACTATTCTTTTAAGTGAAGTCATATTTTAATGGTGCGGGGGGTGCGGGTTACGAGTTACGAGTTACGGATTGCGGGTTTCGGGTAATCGTAAATCGTCAATTATTTCTTAAACATTCTATCCATCGTCCGCTTATCTTCTTTCTCTCTCAACGACTGCCGCTTATCGTGTTGTTTTTTACCTTTTGCCACGGCAATAACCAATTTTGCCAATCCCTTTTCGTTGATAAACAAACGCGTGGGAATTATTGTGAAGCCGGTTTCTTTAGTAGCACGAGAAAGTTTTCTCAACTCGTTTCTGTTCAACAACAGTTTCCGGTCGCGGCGCGAATCGGGGTTGTTATACGTTCCGTAAAAATAGGGGGCAATGTGCATATTTCGCACCCAAAGTTCGCCACGCTCCAGCAAACAATAAGTATCTACCAAACTGGCTTTGCCCAATCGAATCGATTTAATTTCGGTTCCGGTCAAGACAATTCCGGCAGTATAGGTTTCCAGCAATTCGTAATCGAATGTGGCGCGTTTGTTTCTTATATTTATTGGTATTTGTTTCATTTTTTTCTTGAGACTTTTAGACATCAGATGTCAGACTATTCCGTTGAGTTTTTTGTTGAATAAACTTCTTAATTGGGAAATAAATTTATCAGTAAATCCAGTAAAGCTTTTATTATCAGAGGTACTAAAACAATAAGCAACGATGCGATAACGGTAAAAGTCAGCCTTTTGTTTTCCGCAATACGCAAAAACTCGCCCGCTCCAACATAAACCGGATATAAGGTGTAAATTGCGAGAAGCCACAAAAGTTTTAATCCGGATAACAACGGAAGTATTAAAAACACAACGTATAACACAACCGATGAGTAACCCACAAATTGTTGCGCTGCACCCATGTTTTTATCTAATCCGAATTTCGGAGAAATCTCATTCAATAAGTATGACACAAGATAAAATCCGCCGAAAAGCGCGGTAACCACAGCGATGCTTTGCTTTAATGCCCAATGGATTCCGCCGTTTTCTGTAAGCCACATCCCGCCGATAAAGGTAGTTATGGCAATGAATCCGAAAATCGGGAAAAGAAAATCGCCGATAAACTTCTGATGTTCCATTTTTTTATCGATAACTCTCTTCCATCCTCTCTGAGGCGAAAAGATGAGACAAAAAATTGTTTGAACTATATTTATGAGCATTATCTTTTGATTTTGAAGTGCAAAGGTAATGAATTCTTGCGAAAATATTCGTCATCACAAAAAACAGACTTAAATACTATAATCTTAAGGCAGAATGGTTCTAATTTGTTCAATAAGAACAAGAATATACAAAAAGTATCTATACCTTTGTAGGTAAATAAAACACTTAACAAGAATTATCATGAACATCAGAATATGTGTCGGAAGCTCTTGTCATTTAAAGGGTTCTTACGAAGTAATTGAAGAAATGAAAAAAATAGCCCAAAAATATAGAGTGGAAGATTTAGTAGAACTTCAAGCCAGTTTTTGTTTGGGCTTTTGTGCCGAAGGCGTTTCTTTACAAGTAGAAAACACCGATTCTCCCGAGTTGATTAAAATTGATGAGGATGTTTTCTTTCTGCACAACATCCAACACGACAACGCGGAAGAGGTTTTTGCCGAAAAAATCTATCCCCTCATTCAAATAAGCCACCTCAATAACAGCTAAGCAAACAACAATTAAATATGGTTGAATATCTCGAATTTAAAGACGCCAAGTGCAAAGACTGCTACAAATGCCTGCGCGAATGCCCCGTAAAAGCCATTGAGGTAATAGACCACCAGGCAAAAATCATCAAAGAACGATGCGTTTTGTGCGGAACCTGCACCATCGTTTGTCCGCAAAACGCCAAAATGGTACACAGCGAACTCGACGAAATTTACCAACTGCTGCAAAGTGGCGAAAAAATCATCGCCAGCGTCGCGCCGGCTTTTATCTCCAATTTCGAGGTGGAAGATTTTTCGGCATTTAAAATCGCGCTGGCGAAATTGGGATTTTCCGATGCCGAAGAGACCGCCATCGGCGCCCAAATGGTGGTGCGCGAATATCGGCGGCTGATGGAAAGCGGCAAGTTCAACAACCTCATCACATCTGCCTGCCCCGCCGCCTGCCATATGATACAAACTTATTACCCGAAAGCGTTGAAATACTTGGCGCCCGTGGATTCGCCAATGATAGCGCACGCCAAAATGATTCGCGAGCGGATACCCGACGCCAAAATTGTTTTTATAGGGCCGTGCATTGCAAAAAAACGCGAAGCCAAAGACTCGGGATTGGTTGACGGCGTGCTCACGTTTGAAGACTTAGACGCGATGTTTAAAGAAAAAAACATCGTGTTGAGCGAAATTTCCGATCTCTTGCTCAACGAGAGCGAAGGCAAATACGCCAACCTGTCTAAAACGTTTCCCATCAGCCAGGGAATTATCAAATCGTTCGAAGGCGAATTGCCCGAAAACTACATTTACATTGCCGTTGACGGCGCCGACCGATGCGTGGAAGCGTTGGAGAACATTGAGAGTCTGTCGAACGTTTTTCTCGAAATCAACACCTGCCACGGCTCCTGCATCAACGGACCGTGCAACTTGCCACACGAGGGCGGAATCATAAAAGCCACCGCCGATGTGCGCGCCTATGTGAAGCGAGAAATCAAAAAACGTCCCTTGCAGGAAAATCCGCCCGCGCCGTCGGTAAGTCTGTTTCAAAACTATCCGCGCATTCGCGAAAACAGCAAGCCTGCATCCGACAACGAAATAAAAGCCATTTTGGCGCGCACCGGAAAACTCACGCCCGAAGACGAGCTTAATTGCGGCGCGTGCGGCTACGCCACCTGTCGCGACAAAGCGTGGGCGGTACTCAACGGTTACGCCGAAATTGAAATCTGCCTGCCCTATATGCGCGAAAGAGCCGAGTCTATGTCGTACGAAATTATCCACAACAGCCCCGACGGACTGATTGTGCTGGACGACACGATGCACATTGTGGAAATTAACGCCAAGGCGCGCGAACTGCTGGGCATTGCGCCCGACAGCTCGCTGAAAGGCAGACTGGCAGCCGACTTTTTCGACACGTCCGATTACATCATCGCCTACAACGGCAGGCGAAACATCGAAAAACAGAAAGTTTTCATTCCGCAAACCGAGTCGTACATCAACCTCTCCATCAATATTCTGAAAGGGCAGCGCGCCCTGTTCGGCATTATGAAAGACGTAACCTCGCAAACCAATTACGAAGACAAACTTTCGTCCGTAAAACTGGAAACGCTGGAAACCACCGATGCCGTAATCCGCAAACAGATGCGCGTGGCGCAGGAAATTGCCTCGCTTTTGGGTGAAACCACCGCCGAAACCAAAGTGGCGTTGTTGAAACTGAAAGAGATTTTTCAAAAAGAGTAACTCCCTATGGACTTGTTTTTAGAAACCGGCTATACATCGTTGCACAAACACGGCGAAGAACTCTGCGGCGACAAAGTGGAATACGTGGAAAAAGACGGATTCTTGACCCTCGTTTTGGCCGACGGATTGGGCAGCGGCGTAAAAGCCAACATCTTGGCAACGCTCACCTCCAAAATACTTTGCGGAATGGTGTCCAACAACATCCCCATCGAAGAGTGCGTAGATACCATCATCCAATCGCTTCCCGTGTGCAAGGTGCGCGGCATTGCCTACTCCACGTTTTCCATTATCCACATAGATAATGGGGGCAAAGGCTCGCTCATCGAGTTCGATAATCCGCAAGCCGTTTATTACCACAACGGCGCGTGCCGAGATTTGCAACGAAACCAACACGATATTTACGGCAAAAAGGTGTACGAAAGTCCGTTGCAACTGCACGAAAACGATGTCCTGCTCACAATGTCCGACGGAGCCGTTCACGCCGGCGTGGGCAAAATAATGAATTTCGGTTGGCAGCGTCCCGATATTATGCGCCACCTCAACCGAATTGTGAAACCCGAAATGTCTGCCCGATACATCGCTTGCGCGTTGGCGGCAGCGTGCAACGACCTCTACCTCGACAAACCGGGCGACGACACCACCATTGCCGCCGTGAAAATGCGAAAAAAAATGCCCGTGAGCCTGATGGTGGGACCACCCGTAAACAAAGAACAAGACTCGATTTGCGTGTCGCGATTTCTCCAACGCGAGGGCAAAAAAATTGTGTGCGGCGGCACCAGCTCGCAAATTGTTGCCCGATACCTCAACAAATCGCTCGAAACGAGTTTCGATTTCCCCGACCGCGACGTGCCGCCCATCGGACACATCCACGGCATAGATTTGGTTACCGAGGGCGTACTCACCCTGCGCAAACTGCTCACGCTATCGGAGAAATACCTCTCCACCATCGACCTCTCGCCCAAAAAACAGAGCAAAACCGACGGCGCATCGCTCCTCTCCAACCTGCTGTTTGAGGAAGCCACGCACGTGCATTTTTTCGTGGGGCAGAGCGTGAATTTAGCGCACCAAAACCTCCCCATCGATACCACGCTGAAACTGAAATTGGTGGAAACACTCGCCCAAAACCTCCGCAAAATGGGGAAAGTGGTGGAGATTGAGTATTATTGAAGTTTAGGAGTTTAAAGTTTAAAGTTCAAGGTTTGGCGACGTTGGTTGTTGCCACTCGCGTACTTTTGTAAAGTGTCTGTGTGGTGAAACAAAAATTAGCAGAATGGCGCGAACAGAGATAAAAAACTTTTCCTTTTCTGTAGTTTTTCCATCATCTTTGCGTCTAATAAAAATAAGCGTATTCAAATAAAAAATCAGAATAAGCGAGTTATCTTTGTAAAATAACTCCTCCTAAAATTTCTGTCGGCGCAAGGTTACAACTTGTGCCCAAAACACACAGTTTAAACAGCTTACTGTTAAGCGTGCGTTACGATAAAAGAATTTTCTAAATGAAAAAACAACAAATACTCTTTTGGATTATTTTCTTAATCGCCATAGACCAAGCGGTTAAGATTGTTATAAACGCTTATTTCCTAGATGTCAATTTCGAAATTATTCCGGGATTGTTGGAGTTTAAACCCGTATTTAACAGCAAACACAGCTATTTAAATTCGTTGCTATACAAACACCTCAATATAAATTTGGGATTCTGGTTTCACATCCTTTTGTTTCTGTTAACCCAAGGCATATTTCTTGTGTTGTATGGTTTTTTGAAAAACAATTCCACTGTCAACAAAAAACTTCTTGATGCGGGAATGGTTTTTCAACTATCGGGATTTGCGTGCGCATTAATCGGAAACATAATCTGGAAAAACGGTATCCTCGACTTTATCTACTTAAAACCTCTTTTTGTTTTTGACTTTAAAGATATATACCTCGACTGCTTCGCGGTTTTATTTCTTATTTTTGTACACAAGAATAAGAAACAGATGAAACAATTGAAGAAGCAAAACTTAATTCAATACTTAAAAACCAAATTAAAACAATGGAACGAAGAGACTACCTCCTACTGGAAATCGAAAAAATAGGACAGCTGCTAACCGCCATAATACAAAAGCTTTTTGACGGAAAAGAGAATTTAGCCATCACCATCGAAAAGCAAATGGAAGACGCGAAAGAAATGCTGTTCAACGAAACCGATTTCGACCTCGATAAATTTCTTGCTTTAAACGGAGAAGAATCCGTTCAGTATTTGTCTTCATTCAAAGGTTTTGATGTTGAAAACACGGAGCAACTGGCAGATTTTCTTTCGCACATTGGCTTTAACGACCAATCCGATAAATCAAAAAGGTATTTGGAGAAAGCGCTTCAACTTTACGAACTTTGCAGGTTGAACAGCAAAACATATTCATTGGAAAGAGAGGGTAAAATAGCTGCCATAAGGAACTTTCTGTAGGTCTTCAAATAATAATCGAAATAAGCGAGTTATCTTTGTAAAAACAAAAGAACTCCCCAATACTGCTAAACAGTCTATTCCAAAACAATGATTAACCGCAAGAAAAAACAAATAACGAAACTCATCGAATCGTTTGGCAAACCCAAAGACGACTCTTTTCACTTTGAATTGATAGAGAGTTATTTCCGAGGAAAAAGTAACGCGGACGCTTTTCAGATACTGTCCGATAAAACGTGTAACGATTTGGATTTCGATGAATTGTTTATGTTTCTCGACCGCACGCACTCAAAAGTGGGACAACAATATCTCTACAATAAACTCAGAGTAATACCCACCGACTCCGACAAAACCGACAGACACGAAAAAATCATCAATCATTTCATCAACGAACCCCACGTCAGGTTGTCTGTTCAACGTCAACTATCGAAACTCGACGAACTCGAAGCCTATTATGTTTCTTCGCTGTTTCAGGAAGAGGTTCTTCAACCGCCCGGCTGGTTTTTCATCGTGCGCCTGCTCTCGTTTTCGAGCTTGCTTTGCCTGATAATGTCATTTTTCAACCCCAACCTTCTTCTGGTTTTAGCAGGCATAATTGTCGTTAATTTAGGCGTACACTATTGGAACAAGAAAAACCTATACCGATATGTCGGCTCCATTCCCCAACTCCTGAAACTAAACACGGTAGCCCGCGAATTACACAAAACGCCTTTGTTGAAAGAGATAAATCCGCATCTGCAACGATCCATCGCCATTATCGACAAAGTGCGGCACAGGATGTCGTTTTTCAACTTAGAAACCAAATTACAGAGCGATATTCAATTGATTTTCTGGGGAATTTTGGAACTGTTTAAAATCTTTTTCCTAATTGAACCGCTCTTGCTCTTCGACACCTTAAAACGGCTGGACACAAAAAGAAAGGAAATTGAAGATGTATTTACGTTCGTGGGAGAAACAGACTCGCTGCTGTCAACCGCTTCTCTTCGCCAAGGGTTAAACGGTTTCTGCATACCCACAATTACGGACGAAAAGCAAACACTCTCAGCTCGAAACGCGTATCATCCGCTAATTCTCAATTGCGTAAAAAACAGTATCCGGGTGAACAAGAAATCCATTTTGCTTACCGGCTCAAATATGTCGGGCAAAACATCGTTTATCCGCACCATCGGAATCAATGCCATAACCGCGCTAACACTGAACACCTGTTTTGCCGAAGAATTCTCAATGCCGAGAGTCCGAATTTACTCCGCCATAAGAATCAGCGACGATTTATTGAACGACAAAAGTTACTATTTCGAAGAGGTTTTAACCATCAAGGATATGATTGACAAGTGCGACGCGAAAACGCCCAATATATTCCTGCTCGACGAAATATTCAAAGGAACCAATACCGTTGAGCGAATTTCGGCGGGAAAAGCCGTTTTATCGGCATTGGCAAAAGACAATATCGTTTTTGTATCGACTCACGACATTGAATTAGCCGATTTATTGCACGATGAATACGAACTGTATCATTTCAGTGAAAACGTGAGCAACAAAACCGTCGATTTCGATTACAAAATAAAAGACGGAAAACTGAAAAACAGAAACGCCATCCGAATTCTTCAAATCAACGATTACCCCGAGAACATTATAAAAGAAGCCATCGAAATTTCGAAAGAACTGGATAAAAAATCAACCTAAATCACTTTTCCTCCCTTTTTCTGTAGTTTTTCCATCATCTTTGCGTCTAATAAATAAAACGAAGAGAAAAATATGCATCTCGAAAAAGAATTTGAGAACGTAATCAAGCACTACAAAGCCAATCTGTATATGATTTGCTATATGTACGCCAAAGACAAAGACGAAGCCAACGATTTCTTTCAGGAGACACTTATCCGCCTATGGCAGGGGTTTTCGCAATTTCGCGGCGAAAGCAACATCAACACGTGGTTGTCGCGTATCTGCATCAACACCTGCATATCGTCGCTTCGGAAAAAGAAAAAACACTCGGCAACCATTCCGCTGAGCATCGACGTGGAAATGCTCAGCGAAGAGCACGAAAACGGCAAACAACTGGCGCAAATGTATCGGCTCATAAATCGGCTGGGCGTATTGGACAAGGCGCTAATCCTGCTCTGGCTCGATAATATGAGCTACGCCGATATTGCCGATGTGATGGGAATTACCGTCTCCAACGTATCGGTAAAACTTACTCGGATAAAAGATAAACTGAAAGAGATGGCGAAAAACGCGTAACGGCGTCTGACGGATTACCCGTCTGACGCATACAGAAAAAACATTTGACATCAAATTGTCCGGAAAATTTGATTGTTCAATTCACTTGCAGACGCGAGGCATCGCGTCTCTACAAAACACCAAACATTAAACATTTTTGAATATGGAACTCGAACAACTTAAACAACAATGGGATATTTTACACGCAAAATTAGATGAACAGCAGATTATCAATAAGCGGCTATTGGAGAATGCGGTGAAAGGAAAAGTGAAATCTATTTCTAATGAAAATTGGTCTGGATTAATATTGGTTATTTTTACAATCCCATTTATTTGGATAATGCAACACAACTATAAAGGCTTAGATACGAATGTATTTTATTTTGGTTTATTCCTTATGTTTTACTCTTTACTATTTTCGATATATTCAACTTTCTTTTTTGATAAAGTAATGAAAAAACAGAGCATTATAAAAAGAGAAAAAGGGCTCCTTAAGTTTAAAAAAATAAATTACGTAAGCACTTTTATTGTTGTTATATTGGGTTTTGTTTTTATGGTTTGGGTAACAATTTCAATGTACGAACAACTTGTACAAGCCAAGATGTTGGAAATTGCTATACTTACTTTTGTAGCCGCCCTTGCTTTCGGCATCTGGGTTACCTACAAATATTTTCGAAAAGTTAACGAACTCCACCAAAGCATCTCCGACCTCAAAGAATTTGAAAAAGAAGAATAAAACATTCTCTTCGTATCTTGTTATTCTTCTAAAGGCAGGGGGTTTTTATCCTCTGCCTGATTCATAAAGTAATGTGTGAAAAATATGTTGTTTTTTTTATGATAAATAGTGAAAGTATGACCTGCGCAACTGTCCCCTTAAGTTAAGGGGACGAGCGATCCCGATAGCTATCGGGAGAGCGGAGGGGTTCTGATTTTAAAGTCAAAGCATTCACTCATAACCCCTCCCCGCCGTTGGCGGTACTCCCCTTATTTTAAGGGGAGAGTCGCAGGCTATTTTACTTTAACACACTGTATTATTTTTACCAACTTTTATTTACCAAAAATCATTCTGTCTTTTAAATCCGAATTAAGAATATCTGAAAAGAGCAAAAACACTACCTTTGCACAATGATACTTCACCAACTCAAACTTATTTTCGGTTTAAAACGAACAATTTGGTATCGGTACATACGTGAAATTCCCGTTATGTATCTTATATTGTTGGGCGTTTTTGCACTTTCGGCGGGTTGGGCGTTGTGGCTGGCAAATATTCCTATAACGTGGAAATCGTTATCTGTATCGGTCATACTTCAATGGTTCATCTGTACACGACTGAAATACCGAAATAACAAAAAGGAGTTGATGAATCAATATCCGGCGTTATATCCCGTTTCGTTACTAACGGACACACTGTTTTCCACACTTCCCTTTCTTTTGGCACATATCTACTTCTGGCTTATCGCCGTTGCGGTTTCGGGGTTATACGTGCTTTTATCCACACGCGTAAATGAGGGATTACAAATTAAACAACTCACAATTCCATCGCCTTTTTTCTCGAAAAGCGCTTTTTTGTGGCATTCCCAGTTTCGGGTATTTCTGCCTGCGGTATGGCTTTTTATCGTGGTCATAGCCGTTATCGCGCATATACACAATAATTTCAACCTTGCCATAGCAATATATTGCATAGGTATTTTTTTTTCTGTATCGACAATAATTTTGCAAAAAGAAGAGGCTGATTTCGTAAGCATTTATCTCAACGGCGCCCATTTTAGGAAAAGAACGACATCGGAAACTCTTGCAAGCACTACAATTTTTGCGTTGCCGCTTGCTTTTTTGTTGTTACTGCTTTTTCCTGCGCAGTGGCAGATAATTGCGTTGTCTTTGGTTTGTATCCTACTGATTGGGGTAAATTTATTGTGGATAAAATATATTTTTTACCCGTCAATGCTACTGGCAGCCTTATTTTTTTTCGTGGGCGCGGCAATTCAGGCAGCGTTAACGATTTCGAGCTACGGCTTGGCGCTAATTCCGTTCTACTACTTGGGCTTTTACTATCTTTTCAGAAGAAAAACCAACAACTATTTTATAGGAAATGAAAGAATTGATTATTAAATCACTGAGCAAAACATATAGCGATGTCGCTGTTCTGGAAAACGTAAATCTTTGTTACCGTTCCGGTACGCTTAACGGCATTATCGGGAAAAACGGAGCAGGCAAAAGTACGCTTTTCAATTGCATTGCCCAAAATATTTCTTATCACGGAAAAATTGAACGACGGCATATCGGCTCCGTTGGTATGCTGTCGGCAAATCCGTATATGTTTCCCCGTATCACCGGATACGAGTTTATTCGTTTCGCTCTCTCGGCAAAAAACTGCCCGGAAAACAAGGAAAAACTGCATCAATTGAATCAACTTTTCGAACTTCCGCTCAACAAATATGCCGAAAATTATTCTACCGGAATGCTGAAAAAACTACACTTGTTGGCGCTCCTTCTTCAGAAGAACGATTTATTGTTGCTCGACGAGCCTTTCAACGGATTAGACATTCAATCATCGGCATATGTATCTGAAATTCTGAAAGAGATGAAACATACCGATTCCGTTATTCTTATTTCGTCGCACGACATATCCTATCTGCTGAAAATTTCAGATACAATTACCACCATAGAAAACCGAACGGCTTATCTGAAAACCCATTCGTTGTCGGACATCGAAAAAAAGTATCAACAAGAAGCAGAAGATAAAGTGAAAAACCTGCTGAGCGGAGCTTTTTAAAGAATTTGAAAAAGAATAACCATTCAGCGCCCGACGGCTTCAAGTCCGTCTGGCGCGTGTTTCAAAATCCGTCAGACCACCAATCGGTCAGGCGGATTTTTTATATCTTTGAAAAAAATCCGCCTTTCGATGTAAGAATTTTCCCGCAGCATCGTCTATATAATTGTATGAACGCCCAACAATTTCAACATCAGATTCTGTGCTACTCCGATAAGCTGTATCGGATGGCGCGCTCGATACTAAAAGACGAAAACCGTTCGCAAGACGCGTATCAGGAGCTGATGATGCGCTTGTGGGAAAAGCGAAAAAACTTGGAAACAATTGAAAATCGGCAAGCCTTCCTGCTCACATCGATGCAGAATTTATGTATCGATTCGCTGCGAAAACAACAACCGAACGGCGAAATTCCCGCCAACGTAGAACTCGATTCGCCCAATCCGCATCAAATTGTGGAGCAAACCGAAACCGTAAGCGCCATTAGCCGAATGATTGATTTGCTGCCCGAAACGCAGCGAACCATCGTCAGAATGAAGGATGTGGAAGAGATGGAAATTGCCGAAATCGCGGAGATTCTGTCGATAACGGAAAATGCAGTTACCGCCAATCTCTCGCGAGCGCGAAAAAAACTGCGCGAAATGATTCTTACTAATCAACAACAGGAGAAAATGCTTTATGAACAATATAGATGATTTATTAAAAAAATATTTCGAAGGCGAGACGTCGCCGGAAGAAGAAAAAACGCTGAAAAGCTACTTTCGGAGCGATACGGTTTCGCCGCGACACGAGATGTACAAACCCCTGTTTGCCGCTTTCGATAAAGAAAAGCAAATAGCAGCCCCGCGTTTCGCGATTCCGAAAGAAAAATCGAAACCACAACCGCGGACACTCATCGGATGGACAATTGGCGTGGCCGCGGCAATCTTGCTCATCGTGATGCTTTTCCCGCTTCAATCCGAAACGGAGAAAACATCGGAATACGTGGTATTTATCAACGGAAAAAAAATTACCAATCGGCAACAAGCCAAAGCCTACGCCGAGGAAATGTTTATGCAAACCGACAAAATTATTCGCACCAGTTATGAGCCTTTTGTTGAAGCAAACGCTATGCAAACCGAAATGGATGCCGACAAATTGTTTCGAAACCTATATCAAAACATAAACAATTCGGTAAATCAATAATTTTTAAAACGTTATAATTATGAAAAAAATTCTATCAATCGCGATGCTGGTTTTTGCTTTCGCAGCCGCCGCATCGGCACAACAAATCGAAAAACTGCTCGATAAGTATATGGAAGATGAACGCTTTAACTATATTTTTCAGAAAAGAGCGGGCATTATGGACAGAATGAGCGATATGAATATGGATGTGTATGTTTTAAATCAATCCAGAACCAGTTTGGGGCGGCAAATGCTCACGTTGAACGCTTCCGACAAATCGCTCGAAGAGCAGTTTACAAAAGAAGTGGACAACGCCCTGAAAGCCGATAAGTATGAGCAGATTTCCATTGTAAGAAACGGAAAAAATCGGGTGGAAACCTACGAAAAAACAACCGACAAGGGAATCTCCAGAGTCAGTTTCATAAAAAATCCGGGAAATATTGTGCTGACGCTCAATTTGTATGGGGCGAAGAAAACCAAGTAACCTCGCGCGGCGGTTTCAATCCGCCTCGCGGATATAAACAGAAAACTCTACTTTTAAATATACACTTGTGCGGAAGCGCAGCGTGATGTTGCGCTTTCGTTTTTTTATTTCCTGAGATGTAGAAAACACAGAAACAGAACAAAATTCACGTTATGTAAAATTCAAAAAATAACTAATCAAGCTTGCCTGAAAGGCAACACCCGCCTGCCGGCAGGCAATACATACGATAGTCATAAATAAAATTAACCATCTGCCACTAAGGCTCTAAGGCTCTAAGAAACACTAAGCGATTCGTGGAACTTGGTGTCTTCGTAGCAAAAATAATAATTACGAAAGTTGCATTTTAAAACCTTATTTTAAAACAGCAACCTTAGTAGAAAAGGATGCGTATTAACCCCTACCTTATTAACCTTATTTCGAGTTAATTACGGAAAATTGCAATAAGGTAATAAGGTTCAGAAAATTTGACAATTGCTTTCTACTAAGATTTAAAGAAAAAAATAAGGTTTTTGTTACAAATTGTAGCTTTCTGATTCAATGTCGTTTAGATAGGCAGAAGTGATATAATCATACAGAGAACTATCTGCCACTAAGGCTCTAAGGCTCTAAGAAACACTAAGCGATTCGTGCAAGTTGGTGGCTTCGTGTCTTCGTGGCAAAAATATACAGAGAGGAGAACGGGCTGCGGTGAATGATTCAAAGCCCGCAAGTCTCTCTCCTTGGGGAGAGATTTAGAGAGGGGTATTGATTTTATAACGAACTATCGCTACAACCTATCCGCCGATTTGAAACGATCAATCGTCTGAGTCTTGGGTTTGAACAGTGATATCGAGCGATGTTTTCAAGTGAATTTCATTATTGGATATCTGTCTTTCGTTTTTGACTTTTTTCTTTGCGCCTGTTTTCCCGTTTATCGTCTCCAACTCCAACTCAATACCCTCGTTGCCCATTGCCACAATAAAAATGGAACGCGCCGGCGCTACGGGAAAAGTGAATCTTTTTATCAAGGGGATTGGAACTATCGGGTTTCCGGCAATAACAATGAGTTGAAAAAACTCGTTGGCATTCGTCACTTGATTTACCAAAGCTTCATCGTCGAACTTCAGCAGCAATTTATCATCTTTGACTACTCCTTTGACTTTTATGCGGAAGTTTCCGGGTACAAGCGGGGCAATTCGTCCAAGAGTCCAACCGTCTCTTCTTTCGCCGGGAACATAGCTGGATATTGGATTTAGAACCTTTGTGTCTATCAAGAAGATGTCTTTGGGCAACGGTTCCACTTTTCTAACATCTGCCCAGAAATCGTAATCGGAATAAGTCCCTTCAAATTCGCCGGTTACGGCAAAACCGGTTTTAGAATTTCCTCCC
The DNA here is from genome assembly GCA_964557135.1 of uncultured Petrimonas sp. GTDB lineage: Bacteria > Bacteroidota > Bacteroidia > Bacteroidales > Dysgonomonadaceae > Petrimonas. Next base: position 42,270 of record CAZKZB010000020.1, read on the forward strand.
CTGCCGTAGCGCAATCTTAATTCTCCCTTCATGGCCAAACTGTACTTTTCCCATACTCCCTTGCCCTCGCCGGCTTGAAACTCGGCATAAAATCTGCCGGTAAAAGGGCCTTTCATCTCCTGGCAGCAAATCTTATACATTTTTTTATAACAATAGGCGGCAAGATCGAAAGTAAAACCGATTATAGCACCAACCGGATCGCCGACAGACATCGCGGCATTTACGGTAGCGTTTGCCAAGAAATTCAGGTCGTCGTTGGTTACGGCTGCGTCAATAGTGCGCGAAATGGCCTCCCCTTTGGCAAAACCGACAATGGTTTCAGTAACGGAGGAAGCAATGCTTGTTAATTTAGAAACATAACCGAGGGTTTCTATGATAAAATCCAGGTTGTCGCAATTGGATGCCGCTTCCTGACTTTTTTGTGATACTTGCCACGAAAAACGCTCCGCTTCCAGTCGCATTTCTTCCATTAAACCGTCGAGCTCCCCAATGCACTTATCGGCTTCTTCCAACACGGAAGGGTGTTCGGTCGCGGCTTCCATCAGTTTTACAAACTCTGTTTTCAAGGCGTCAACCCGCTCATTTGCCACTAATAGCTTTTGACGGATTTCCTCGCTCTTTTCTTTAAACTCCTCTCTGGCTGCCGAAGGCGGAAGACTACTCACGATAACGTTTGCCGTTTCAAGCCCTTTTTGAGCGAGTTGGAGCGGTTTATCGAAATGCTTGGCTAAGGCTTTGCTCGCTCCTACCGGACTAACAACCACAAACGATAGTGTTTCAGATATTTTTCCGTCGGCGCCGGTAACTTTGGCTTGATATATTCCATTGTCTGCCGGCGCTTTTCGGGTAATTTTGTACTTTCCTGTTATTTCCGTCGATACGCTTTCCGTTTCTAAAACCGATGAACCCGACAGAATTTCTATGGTTACACTCAGCGACTTGTTTCCCGTTTCGGTTTGTCCGCTAAGCGTATATTCCTGCTTTGGAGACAGGTATTTCGACGATATTTCTATCGTTACGGGCGCGCCTTCTGTTCCCTCTTGTGCAAAAGAAAGACCGAAAGAGAACGAGAATGCCAAAATAAATAGATAAAATTTACGCATGTTCTGTTTATTTATTCATTCATCAATTAGAAACATTCTTAACCCAATACGGATGATATTGAAAAAGCAGATTATTCTCTATCCTGATCTTTCGTGTCTTCAGCCAACGCTTGCTCCATAATTGAATCGCCTTGCAAGGCATCCATCAATTTTTGTAAATCAGAACCTAAGTTTTCCAGCGGTTCGCTCAAATCGGGAAGCATATCTTGCATCATTCTTGGTCCATAAGCGGTTGCCCAACGTGCGGTAAGGCCGAGGAGTTTCATATTGCCCGCGATACCGAGCTCGTCGTTGTCGGCGGCTTCGCTGGCAATTTGTTCGTTTTTTTCAAACTCTACGGCCAATTCTTTCCACTCTTCTGCGGTGAGTTTGTCTTTGTCCTTCTCGGCTTTTTCTACTATTTTTTCCATTTCTCGAAGCGCGGTTTTGCCTTCGTTTTTCCCGCCGCAGGAAACAATCGATGTTACGGCGAACGTGAGTAAAATCAGATAAATTAATTTTTTCATTTTGTTTAATGTTTAATGTTTGATATTTTTAGTGGGTTGCGAGTTACGAGTTGCGAGTTGCGGGGTGTTTGTTTTCACTCTCTATTCTCTATTCTTTGCTCTTTGCTCTTTGCTCTTTATTCTCCCACCGTTGCGGGATTTCCGCTTCACTTCAATCTGCTCTTTGTTCCGATAAACGCCGGACGGGCTTATCTAACCGCCCGGCGTAACCACAACAAAATGAAAACAACCTTCAGAACCTCGCTTTGCAGCAAGTGTTTTTTAATTAACTTATTATTTCGGGCAAATTACCTTCATTTCTGTGCGGCGATTTTGTTGATGTTCGGCTTCGGAACAAGGAACGCCGTCGGCACAACGGTTGAGCAGGCGTGTTTCGCCATATCCCACCGAAATGATGCGCGAAGGATCGATGCCGCGTGAAATGACATACTGGCGAGCCGCGTTGGCACGGTTTTGCGACAATCGCTCGTTGTACTCGTGCGAAGCGCGCGAATCGGTATGCGACGACAGCTCTACCTTCACTTCGGGATTGTCGCGCAGGAATTGCACCAGTCGGTCGAGTTCGGGACGCGCGTCGGGACGAATGTTGTATTTATCCAAATCGTAATGGATATTGTTCAAGCGCACACTTTCGTCGCAATCGGCGCGCTCCATACAAATTTCGAGGCGCACGTTTCGGTAGCGTTTAATATCGGCGGGACCGAGCGTTACCACTTGCGAGAAAAAGTTGGCTTTTTTGCCGTAAATGGTAAGTTCCGATGTGGGAGTTACCACAAACGAGAACTCTCCCGCTTTGTTAGAAGTGAGAATACGCTCCTGACCGTTTTTCTTCTCTTTCACCACAATACTCACGCCCTGTATGGGCTGCGTGGTGCCACAAACCACCACAATGCCGTTGATAACCGGATTTTCGGGTGTTTGCTTCTGTTTGGGCGGTTTGGGAACAGCGGGCAGCGGCGAGATGCGGAATGTTATCCCCGCGAATGTACCGACGGAAGAAATGGGCACCTTTATCTCCGGCTGGTCAGTATCATAAGCAGTATATGGCACATTGAAATGATGCATATAATATGCTCCTGCATGAAATCCGAACCACCTGTTTACAAAATAGGTAAAACGGGCTTGCGCTTTCATGGTGAAAAGTTTGTTAGCGTTAAAAACGGTGGCACGTAACATATCGTTACCCTTAACTTCACCAATCCCGCCGCGCAAATTTAATTCGGCTGAATAGGTGGCAGTAGGGTCAAGATACCTAAAGCCGGGACCCGCACCTATAAACAGGCGAGTGGATTTTGTTTCTTCTTTCTCTTCGCTTGGTGTCTCGTTCGGCCGGGTATTATACCAAGGATTTCCCAATGTGTTTTGTATATAATCGCCATCAATACCGATTCCTATCCAATCCCAATAATAATCGACCGATAATCCACCCATGGGACCGCCTTTTACTTTGAAATATCGACCGCTGTAATAATCATCACCGATTTGTTTTGTAGGATAAAAGGGAAAGTCGAATCCACCTCTGGGGGCGATTTGAAATCCGTTTCGTGGATTGGGTTTTAAGTCCTGCAACGATACGCCCGTGGGGGCTTTCTGCTGCGCCATGCCGGCAACTATTGTCGCGAGCGCGAGAACGGTGGTTAGAATTATTTTTTTCATTTTGTTTTTCGAGTTGAGAGGGCATTAAGAGCAACCCTTTGGTTGATAGCCCCTTGGTTTATTAACTGTTTGATGTTTGTAAAAACATAACGCAACGTTTTACGGGAAATATTGACCTACTTTGTTTGCAATAAACCTGTGGCATAGGCAACTGCAAATCTTATCAAAACTTCGCCCCCAATGAGAAATAGATATTTCTGTTTCGGAACGACGATTTCTCTTTGTCGCGGCTGATATTTATCAACCCCATATCGATGCCTATTTTTACTTCAAGTCGCTGCTGTTCGTAGCCCAACGCCAAGCCGGCGCCGAAATCGAACGGCGTAAACATCCCTTCGTCTTTGAAATGATCGACGCCTTTTGCCAGTGTTTCAAAAAAAGCTTTCGCTTCACCTGCATTCTTTTCAGCCTTTGCTCTCTCCTCTTTGCTTACTTCGCCCGAAAATGTAAGCTTGTCCTCAACAAGAACGTTCCCCGATACACCGTATGCCACATAAGGTCCCGCGGAGAAAGTTATGCGGGAGTCTGTCCCCACCGACACTTTATAAACCCCGTGTATCGGCAGTTGGATATACCCCAATTTGGGTACCAAGTAAAATTTGTAATTAACGTTTCCGTTGGGGGCGAGATTTTTTTCTTCGTCCGATACTTTCAACTTGTACCCTTTTTCATCGTAGAGAAGCGCGGTTTGTATGCCCGCTACGGGCGAGAACATATACTCAACGGTTACTCCGCCTTGTAGTCCGAGTTTGTCGAAACATTTATCCTGATGATCTTTCTGGTCGGTAATAACGTTGGACACGTTACCCGCCACCCTGAATCCTACTTTAAATTGCGCTCGCGCGGCGCCGGTTATTGCCGCGAAAAAGAGTAGCGAAATGATAAATTTTGTTCTTGTTTTCATATTGTCTGTTGTTTTATTATGGTCAAAAAAATGAAACTTCTAATCAAATCCTATCTGTATGCTGTGTGTTTTGGAAAATGTTTCGCGAGTTTCTTTACCACCGATATTGTGCAGAAACACAAATGTGTGGTCGTTTAGTTTGATAATAGTTGATTTTCCGTAAATAAATCCGCCATCGATGATGTTTCCTCGCACGGTGCATTTAAAGTTTTGTTTGTAGCTGTTTGTGCCGGATCGGGGTCTGTTGGAACCCGAGAAACGCAACCAATAATTTTTGTCGAAATCGGCTTTGTTCCATGAGTTTCGATACGAATCTTTTACTTCCTTATTTACTATATACCACGTACCCAGAAGTTTGTTGGCGTCTATTTTGTTTTCGTTAGAGTTTTCGCCTCTTTTTTCATAGCTACCGCTATTTACGGAGCTTTGGCGCAAATATTCGCGCACCTTTTTCCCGTTGGCTTCGTATTCCCAGGCGATGGTGCGATAATGGGTATTGTTGTCGCCTTCCCTTACCCACATGATGGTGTGAGGGCGCACTACTTCGTTGGGATCATGTGGTTTGAATTGTAGAGTACGTCCTTGAAGCGTGTAGGTAAATTTACCCACCAAATTACTTTCGCCGCTTCCGCTATTGGAGTTGAAGCGAATTGATTGTTTCGACGGCGATTTTTTGACCCATGTACCATCGTTGTTTTCTTCCCGCTCATATTCTTGCCACATGCCGTCGATTGATTCGGGAGAAATTACGTACGCGCTTGCTACTGCCGACAGCAATTCGGCGCATCCGCTAAACGATAATAGCGTTGCCGCTGCCGTGATTAAAATGATTGAAAGCTGTTTTGTTTTCATTGTTGTTTTTTATGCTTTAAAAAATCGTGAGTGTGCTTGTTCTTAGGTCACATACGATTTAAAATTCTCTCGAACAGATTCATTGTTTAGTCTGATGCTGTTTTTTCACGTGTACGGTACTCATTTTCCGTAATACCTTTCTCCTTTATGATTAAACACTTGCCAACTTTTCGCTTTGGCTATATTTACTTGCGAGGTGCTAATTTCGTTCCCTTCGCCACTACCGGATTCAGTATTTACAATAAACAGCCAACTCTCTACAGATGGATCTCGTTTCGGAAGGTTATTCACAAACGCTCCCATTTTTTCGCCTTTTATTTGATTGTTGTAACAGTCTATCCAACCTAAATTAATGTTTTTCAAAAGATTTAACTCCGTGAGTTTGTTGTATGAACAAGACAGATTGTGCAATTCAATATTTTTTGAAACATCCAATGCGGTAAGTTCATTGTGATAGCAAAATATAGCAGTGACTTTTCCGTAAATCGTAACGGTTTTTGCACCCAGCGTGTACTCAACGTAATCATTTTCAAATATTGTTACAGCTTCTCCGGGATCTTTCTTTTTGTTGTTATTCAGATCTATCCAAACATTGGCTCGGTCTTCACTCAAAGCACGTAAATCTAACCGGATTGTTTCGCCCACGCTTTTGGCGGTGGTGAGAGTCATGCTTAGGCCCTTAGTTTCAGGGAAATCGTCATCGCATCCCATAAAAACTACCACGACTAATGCTAGCAATAGTTTCATTGTTGTTTTCATTTTGTTTATTGTTTAATGTTAGTTAGTTAGTTAGTTAGTTAGTTAGTTGCTGCGCTGTTTGATGTTTGATGTCTGATGTCTTTGCTCTCCCGCTAATGCGGGATTTCCGCTGCGCTTCAATTTATTCTTTGCTCACTAATAAGGGTTTTCATAATGTATCTCCCAATGCTTTTCTTTGCCTTTCTTCTTATAGGCTTCGGTAATGCTTCCCACTCCCGGGTTGGAATATAAATATGCTAACCCTTTTATATCGGGCTTCCGCATGGGCAAATCGTCGATTATTTTGTGCAGAGCAGCGACTTCCAGTTGGTTGCGGCGGCAGCTCAGCGAGGCCAGCGCGGTATTTTTGCTTACGCTCAACGCGGTAAGTAAATTGCCTTGGCAGTCCAACTCGGTTACTTTCCCGTAGAGGGTAACGGCTTGGGCGGTGCAGGTGTAACTTCCACCCAAATCATTATATTTAATACTTGATTCGCCCGCATCTTTTTTCCCGTTGTTGTTCAGGTCGATCCATACGCCGGCTCGGTCGGCAGGGAGGGCGCGAATGCGCAACTCTATTTCTTCTCCCACCTTTTTTTGGGTGGTGAGCGTGATATGGGGCGTGGAGAATTTAGCGTTAAAGTTTTTTCTCAGCCAGGTTTCTTGTTTCTTGTTACCCGGATCCCACGGGTAAGTTACGTTCATTTGCAATTGGTCTTTGGTGTGTTTTGTTATCTCGCAAACAATGTTCGCGCCGGTGGCGTAATCGGTCAGCGTGAGGGTTTTGCCCGCGCTCTTCCAATGAAACTGAATAAACGACGGAAACGATTTTCCGCCGGTAAAGAAGGCTACCTTGCCGGTTCCGTTACCGTTTATCAGCGTCCAAAATTCGCTGCCGGCGGCATCGCCGGTGCGTTTCCATTCGCCCGCCAAGTTTTGGGGCGTCAGTATATCGGAATCGCTCTTTGAACATCCCGCCACGATAAATATCGCGGAGAAGAAAAGGATAAGAAGTTTTGTTGTTTTCATTTTGTTTGTTGTTTAAAGTTTAAAGTTTAATTGTTTAATGTTCAAGGTTTAATGTTCACTGCTAATTGCCAAGGACCACTCTACTTTATTGTTTTAATCTCGGTGCGGCGGTTGAGTTGGTGCTCTTCTTCGGAGCATTCCACGCCGTCGGCACAGCGGTTGAGCAGTCGGGTTCATCTCCGGTCAAAACAAGCGAACGAGTCATCCATTATTCTCCCACAACAGTGTAATTTTGACGGCTCCACACACTCCAATTTTTTGCTTTGGCAACTGCTACTTGCGCCTTGGTAATTCGGTTGCCCGGATCGTTGTTCCTGTCTTGAAGCACTCTAAAAGGCTTGAATTGGGAGCCCTCGGGCTTGAAGTCGGAAAGTCCGTTGACTAATTTCGTCATATTGTCGCCTGTAATCCGATTCGAGTAGCAATTAAAAATTTTTAATTTTTCACAGTTGCTCACATCTAACGCTGTAAGCTGGTTTTCGCTACAACCCAACCTTTCCAAGGTTTTACAGTTGCTCACATCCAATAATACCAGTTCATTTGTGTCACAGAAAAGGTTTTCTATTTTTCCATAAATGGTAATGACTTGCGATTGAACCACCCAATCCTTGAGCACATTTATTATATCGTCAGCGTTGAGTAGATCTTGCGCATCTTTTTTTCCGTTGTTATTCATATCTATCCACAAATCAGCTTTGTCCTCAAGTGTGGGCACAGTGATTAATAAACCGATTTTTTCACCCGCTTTTTTTGCGGTTTTGAGGGTGATGCGGGATACGTTTAAATTCGGTTCGTTTTTTTTGCAGGCGGTAAAACCGCAAACCAATGCCGCGATAATCAATGCGGCGAAAAGCTTTTTTGTTGTTTTCATTTTGTTTGTTGTTTAAAGTTTAATGTTTAATGTTTAAAGTTTAGTGTTCACTGCTAATTGCTAATTGCAAATCGCCAAGAGTTAATTGCTCATTACTCTGTTGTCCGCGCATTGGGAGACGTGGCACGCCACGTTTCTACTTTATTGTTTTAATCTCGGTGCGGCGGTTGAGTTGGTGCTCTTCTTCGGAGCACTCCACGCCGTCGGCACAGCGGTTGAGCAGTCGGGTTTCGCCATATCCCACCGCCACGATACGGTTTTGGGCAATTCCTTTTTCCACGATGTATTTCTTAGCCGCGTCGGCTCGCCGCTGCGATAGTTTCAGGTTGTAGTCGGCCGCCGAGCGCGAGTCGGTATGCGATGAAAGTTCCACGCGTTGTTGGAAATTACCGTTTTTATGTTGTCGCGGTTTTTATCTTCAAACTGGATGGTAACGCCGCCATGGCTTTTCCGGTTTGGCAGTCGGTAACTTTGCCCCTGATTTCTCGCGCGTCGGCGGTTTCGTCGCCCATCGGTTCGTCGGGTTGCAGGTATCTTGCCAAATCAACGTCGTTAAACCCAAACCCTAATTTTTTAGGTAATCGAAATTTTCATTTGCTTGAGCAGA
>CAZKZB010000021.1:0-50379 GCA_964557135.1 uncultured Petrimonas sp.
GCAAATGACTCTTAATCATTGGGTCGAGGGTTCGAGTCCCTCCGGGGTCACTTTTCTTTTTTTGAGTTTCATTTTAGTATTCAGGAACTCAAAACTGTATCAAAAAACACCGTAAAGTTCAATATTTTACGGTGTTTTTTTTCGTTTAAAATGTTACCATTTGAATCATCGTAAATAACTCATCATTAATTTTTTATGCTGAACTTCGCGGAAGCTTGATCCATTACTAAAATCCTTGCTTCACCTACATAGCAATTTCAGAACTTCTTTCACACCCAAAAAAGAACGGAACGAAAATTCATATGCTTCTCACCTTCACCACGCTCTTTCCGCTACGCTGTTTGCTCACATGTATTTGCGTGGAAATACGTTCGCTCATCTCTTGAACGTGTGAAATAACGCCAACTTTTCGCCCCTGATTATGCAGACGCTCAAGTGCGTCCATCGCAATGTTTAACGTCTCGATATCCAAAGAGCCAAAACCTTCATCGATAAAGAGAGTTTCTACCTGAATGCGGTTTGAGGAAAGCGAAGCCAGCCCTAATGCAAGCGCGAGGGAAACCAAAAACGATTCGCCTCCCGAGAGTGAATAAACCGTACGCACTTCATTACCCATATTTAAATCCTTTATCTGCAATCCGAGTGATGTGGCTGTGCGTTCAAGCACATAGCGTGGATTAAGTGACGCCAGATGGACGTTGGCATAGCTAAGTAAAACGTCAAGTGTGTACTCCTGAGCTATTTGACGAAATTTTTTCCCGTCGGCCGAGCCAATCAATTCGTTGAGTTTTGCCCAATCGTCGGTTATTGTGTGCTGTTTTTCAATGTGTTGTAAAAGCACAGCTATTTGCTCGTGTTTTCGTTCATTCTCCTTGATTTCGGAACGGATTCCATTGATTTTTTCTTGCAATTCGGTTATTTCTGTTTGCGTTTTCGTGAGCAAAGCCTCTACTTCCGGCAGCTCTTTTTCCGAAATTCGCATCCCGATGTGGTGATTTACATCTTTCTGACGCTCTTCGAAAGCCGATTTTGTTAGGTTTACATCATCGGTTAACTTTTGAAGCTCGGCTCGCTCGTGTTCTATCCAGTTTTGGTCGAAACGTAGCAATTCACTCAATAACTTTTCTGAAAGTTTGGCGTTACACCGAGCGTTGTATTCTGATATCCAATCAGTAAGCTTTGTTTTACTTTCGATAGTACTTTTCTCGAAATTTTCCCGATCAATTTCCGTTTGTTGTAGCCTTGTACTCGTTTGGGTTACATTCTTTTCTCCGTTAGCCGCCTCAACTTCACAATCTTTCAGTGTGGCTTCAGCCGTTTCTACAGCCATTTTCAGTTCACTTTCCACTTCCCAAACGGATTTCCCTCCAAAAATAGCTTTTCGCTGTTCTGATACCTGCGACCAATCAGCGATAATTTTTTCAAAAGAATCGTTTTTGTCCGCCACATCCTTTTTTAAACTCTCCGATTGTTTACGCAACTCCTTTACAGTAGCTTCTGCTATTCCGGCGAACTGTCTGTTTTTAATCAAACTCTCACTTTTTCCTTTCCACATTTCGGCAAATTGGCTTAATTCTCGTTCAAATTCTTCGGGATTTTTCAGCCAGTTTTCATACCATATTTCGTAGGGAAAATATATTGACAATGTTTCTTTTGATTTTTGTAAGCCCGCTTGCGCATTATTTTTTTCGTCTCTGTAACGTTCTAATTTAATTTTTTCGGTAGAGATAAGCCCTTCAACGGTTTTTATATCGAGGGAAATTTCACCCAATTCATTTAAGCTTTTTTGGAATTGGTCTTGGGTGTTTTCTAAAGCCTCTTTTTGGGAATAGTAAAGCGAAATTTGCTCTTGAAGCATAGTCTGGTGCTTTTTGTGAGCAAATTTCTTACGCTCTAACCAATTGGCACGCATATCCATATCAACATTTTCGGCTTGTTTGTGAATATCTAATTGTTCCCATTCGCGCTTTATGTCTGCCAACTCTTTTTCCTTAATCGGAATTAGCTCAGCAAAGTTAGCCGTGCTGCTTTCCAGAGTTTCGAGTTGAGCCTCCAAACTCTTGAATAGTGAGAATTGATTTTCGTAAATGTTTTCAGCCTCATTATACTCCTTTTCAAGAGATTTCAACACATTTGACAATTCTGGATTTTCTATAATGTAAGGATGCTTTGTGCTTCCGCACACAGGACAAGGCTCGCTTGAAATAAGCTGTTGACGAAGGTTTTCAACATTATCTGTCGCTGCCAACCGGGCTTTTTCGAGCATTTTTTGCGAGGTTTCTTTCTCAACCTTTTTCGCGCTCAGTAATTGATTTGCAGCGGAAAGTTCGTCTTGGGTCTTCTGTAATCTATCTTTATCTGTTTGATAATCTTTCAGAAGTTGGTGGAAGGCATTGGTGGAAGAAAATAAATTCTTCCAATGAGCCTCTGCCAAAATAATTTCTTCGTTTAGTCGGTCTGCATCTTGCTTTTGCAACTCTAAGTCTTGGATATTTATTTCATTAACCTGAGCTCTTTGCGAGAGCAGTTCGGCTTTTTGTTTGGTTATTGTCTCGTTTAGATTTTCCGCTTTTTTTCTCAATTCAGATTCATGAATGCCTAATTTGCGCAGCTCTTTCTCAGTGGTTGCAATATTTTTTTCGTTTACGTTGGAAGCGATTAAAAATTTTCCCGCATAACTTAACTCCCTAAGTACGGAATCCTTTTCTTCGCCCAATAATTTTCGGGCTTCGTTTTTCTGAAGCCAACAAGTTATCTCTTCAATCGTCGTATTTATAGCATCCAGTTTCGTTTCCTCATCAGATAATTGCTTACAAAGGTTTTCGTATTCAGCCAATGTCTTCTCTTTTTGGGTTTCCGCCAAGTCTTTCTGCTTTTGCTTTTCTTCCAATTGCACATCGAGCGACTTGGCTTTATCCAACAGCGGTTTAGCATCGTTTTCGGCTTGTTTTTTCTTTTTCAGTTCGCCGATTAAAGACTCTTTTTTATCCGTTACATCCTTTTGTAATTGAAGTAGTTGTTGCAGATTATGTGCTAGTTCATCAGCTAACTCGCTTTTCTCCAAGAAGTTCTTATTCATACGTTTCACATCGTCAACCAACGATTTTGCGGGTTGAATTTGAATAACCTCTCGAAGTTTTTTCTCACGAGGAAATGCGTTAGTTTTTTGTTCAATAGCTGATTTATACTTTCGTTCGGTTTCTTGCGCCATTTTTACAAATTCCGCTAATTGGATGTGCCAAGTTCTTTCTTTGGTCAGGATTTCCTCTTCTTTTTTCGCCTCTACCAATTCTTCTCCGCAATCTTCCAACTGTATTTCCTTTTCATTCAATTCCTCCTCCGTAAACGTGTAAATTCCCTCACGCGAAGTATTCAAAACATCAAGCTTTACTCTTTCAGCTTTGTGATTTTCAAATACTTGTTTCGAAATATCGGAGTAAATATAAGTTCCTGTTAGTTTTTCGAGCAACGAAGCCTTTTCATCCTTTCCCGCTTTCAGGAATGCCGTAAAGTCGCCTTGTGCCAAAAGTACCGAACGGGTAAATTGCTCAAAACTCAGTCCCACCAAGTGAGTTATTTTATCTAAAAGCTCCGTTTTCCTACCGGATACAGGCTGATTCTCAGTTATTTTAGTCAAGCTCATTTCATAGGCTTGCAATGCACCATCGGCTTTCCCGTGAGCTCTTCGCACACTCCATTTTGAACGATAAGCCTCGCCATCGATTGACACAAAATCCACCTCGGCAAATCCGTCTCCGGCACCCATGCGAAGAACACGTCGGGGGTCGTGTTGGGGAATTGTAGTTCCTTTCACATCGACAACATCTACGCCCGCTCCCGCTGCAGCGTATCGAGGTGTTTTAGCATAAAGAGCCAAACACAATGCGTCCAAAATAGTTGATTTTCCCGATCCTGTAGGTCCGGTTATGGCAAAAATTCCTGCCGTACTGAGCGGTTCGGTTGTAAAATTTATTTCATTAAGCCCGTCGAGTGACGCCAAGTTTTTAGTTCTAACAGCTAATATTTTCATTGTAATTCGATGCTTTGAGTTACGGCCTGTTGTGTCTGGTAGAATAGTTTAAGCAAATTTTCGGGAAGTGGCCGGTCATATTTATTTTGATAAAAATTTTGCAGCAGTTCTGCCGGCGAAACTTCCTGCAGATGGTCAGAATTGAGCCGTGAAAGGAGATTGTTATCCGTTTTTTCATTTTTCAGGCGGGCATCTATTTTCGCCAACCTTACGTTTTTTCCTTCCAATGCAATTTCAATATTATGTCGAAGTGCCGGATCAGGACCTTCCAAAAACACCCTGACCTCTAAATAGGGTGCGTTTGCTGCTTTTCCGTCAATACCGGGAAGTTTTTCTAACTTTTCAATCACCTCGGGCATCTCTCCGCTTACGCGCATAAGAGGTACGCTTACAGGAACTTCCATATATCGAAGGTTTTCTATTTTCTCATCATCAATTTCAAACAAAGTAACCTGGTGTTTGTAATTTATTTCGGAAAACGACATCGGCAAGGGGCTGCCCGAGTAACGAATATGCTCTTTCCCATTAATACACTGAGCCTTGTGGATATGCCCAAGCGCAACATAGCAAATATCATCGTGAAACGTGGAAGATGTGATACCTTCGATGCCGCCCATAATTTCGCGTTCAGCGTTTTTCAGGTCGTGTATCTCAGCACCCAATGTGTGTAAGTGCCCCATTGCAACAACAGCTTGGTGCGACTCTCTTTTTTTGTCGATATATGAAAATGCCTGCTGGTAAAAAGCCGCAACTCCCTCGGAATAGGGGTTTTCGCTTTCCGGTAAATTCGAATAATCTCCCATGCGAAGAAAGGGTATTGCCAAGCACCATACTTTAGTCTCGCCCGATTTGTCTTTAATCGGAATGGCTAATTTGCTGAAATCAACCGCTCCTGTCTTATCTTTCTTCACCACGCCCACAATATGAATATTCATCATTTCCACCAAAGGCTGCGGTGTTTCTAAACGATATCCGCTATCGTGATTTCCTGCGGTAATTATAATTTGAAGTTTAGGACAGAGTTTTACTGTGTTCATCAAAAAGGCATAAAACATTTTGGTGCTTTCTGCCGATGGATTAGATACATCGAACACATCACCACTAACCAATAATACATCAATCTGTTCGGCAACTAACGTATCTGTTAGCCATTCAAAAAACTGTCGATGCTCATAGGCACGGTCATATCCGGAAAATTGTTGCCCGATATGCCAATCGGAAGTGTGAAGAAATTTCATAGTTTATTAAGATGAATGTGTAGATATATTTGCAAAAGTAACGAAAATATCGGTTAGTTAAACACCTTATCTCGCTTCATTTCGCTCATCAACACAGCAACAGCATCTTCTTTCTTTATCGGCAAAAGTTCATCATTTCTCTGCCACGAGAATATTTGCCGATCTCTTCTCAATAGTTCCCTCACTCGAAAACACCACTCATTTAAAAGGATTTCCCCCTGAAGTCTTTTTTTTTTGTATTTTTGCACTTTAATTCAACAACACAATGGAAATTGCAAGTAAATACAACCCTGCCGAGGTAGAAGATAAATGGTATAAATATTGGATGGAAAACAAATTGTTCCATTCGGAACCCGATGAGCGAGAGCCTTATACGATAGTAATTCCGCCGCCAAACGTAACCGGAATTTTGCATATGGGACATATGCTCAACAACACCATTCAGGATATTTTGGTGCGCCGTGCACGGATGCAAGGCAAAAATGCGTGCTGGGTCCCGGGAACCGACCACGCATCTATCGCCACCGAGGCGAAAGTGGTTGCCAAACTTGCTTCCGAAGGAATTAAAAAGTCGGATTTAAGTCGCGAAGAATTTCTGCGTCACGCCTGGGATTGGACACATACGCACGGCGGAATCATTTTGGAACAGTTGAAAAAGCTGGGCGCGTCGTGCGATTGGGACAGAACAGCTTTCACGATGGACGACATCCGCTCCGAAAGCGTTATCAAAGTCTTTTGCGATTTGTACGAAAAAGGCAAAGTATATCGGGGCGTGCGAATGGTAAACTGGGATCCGCAGGCGCTTACCGCCCTTTCCGACGAAGAAGTGGTACACAAGGAAGTAAACGGCAAACTTTATTACCTTCGTTATCTCGTTGAGGGAGGGGGCTACGCCATTGTCGCCACCACCCGCCCCGAAACCATTATGGGCGACACGGCCATGTGCATTCATCCCGATAATCCCAAAACGGCACATCTGAAAGGCAAAAAAGTAATCGTTCCGCTTATCAACCGTGTAATTCCCGTAATCGAAGACGAGTATGTGGATATGGAATTCGGAACGGGATGCCTCAAGGTTACTCCCGCGCACGATGTGAACGACTATATGCTGGGCGAGAAATACAACCTGCCCTCCATCGATATCTTCAACGATAACGGAACGCTTAACGAAAACGGCGCGATGTATGCCGGAATGGATCGCTTCGATGTTCGCAAGCAGATTGAAAAAGATTTGCAAGAAGCGGGACTGATTGAAAAAATTGAACCCTACACCAACAAAGTAGGCTTCTCAGAGCGTACCAACGCCGCCATCGAGCCCAAACTTTCCATGCAGTGGTTCCTGAAAATGGACGAATTGGCAAAGCCCGCGCTGGACGCTGTTGAAAACAACACCATCAAATTCCACCCCGCGAAGAACAAGAACACCTATCGCCACTGGATGGAGAACATAAAAGATTGGTGCATCAGCCGACAACTTTGGTGGGGACATCAAATTCCGGCGTATTATCTGCCCCAAGGCGGCGTGCTGGTTGCCGAAACCAAAGAAAAAGCTTTCGAGAAAGCGCAAAAAATGGTGGATTATCCACTTTCTATCAATGATTTGAGGCAAGACGAAGATTGCCTTGACACGTGGTTTTCGTCGTGGTTGTGGCCCATTTCGGTTTTCGACGGCATCAACCATCCCGACAACAAAGAGGTGAACTATTATTATCCCACAAACGATTTGGTTACCGCGCCCGATATTATCTTCTTTTGGGTTGCCCGAATGATTATGTCGGGTTACGAATACAGGCAAAAACCGTGTTTCGACAATGTCTATTTCACGGGAATCGTTCGCGATATTCAGGGGCGAAAAATGTCGAAACAATTGGGCAACTCGCCCGACCCCATCGATTTGATGAAAAAATACGGTGCCGATGGCGTGCGAATGGGAATGCTGCTGGCTTCATCGGCAGGAAACGATTTGCTTTTCGACGAAGCGCTCTGCGAACAAGGACGCAACTTCAACAACAAAATCTGGAACGCGTTCCGATTGGTAAAAGGCTGGACGGTCGCCCCCTCTAACTCCCCCAATGGGGGAAAATCGCCCCGCCCTTATGGGGAGGGGACGGGGGAGGGGTCCGAAACCGAAAAAATCGCCATCAACTGGTTCTCGAACATTCTCGCGAAAACGGTTGCCGAAATGGAAGATTTATTCTCCAAATATCGTCTTTCGGAAGCGTTGATGATGGTTTACAAACTGTTTTGGGACGAGTTTTCGTCGTGGTATCTCGAATTGGTGAAACCCGCTTACGGACAGCCGATTGATAAAGCTACATACGAAGCAACGCTCTCGTTTTTCGACAGTTTGCTCAGACTGCTTCACCCCTTTATGCCCTTTATCACCGAAGAACTTTGGCAGGCATTGGCGGCTAGAAAATCGGGCGAAAGCATTATGATTTGCCAACAGCCCAAGGCGGAAAGTTTCGACGCGAAATTAATTTCCGATTTCGAAACCACCAAGCAAATCATCGCCGGCGTGCGCACCATCCGCTTGCAGAAAAACGTTCCCAACAAAGACGAACTCGTGTTGCAGATAATCGGCACGCACGACAATCGGTTTGACGCCGCAATCAAAAAAATGGCGAATTTGTCGGCAATCGAAAAGGTATCGGAAAAAGCGGCGGGTGCAGTCGGATTTTTGGTTGGCACAACCGAATTTGCCATCCCGATGAGCGATAAAATAGACGTTGCCGCCGAACTGGAAAAATTGAACGCCGAACTGAAATATACCGAAGGATTTTTGCAATCGGTAATGAAAAAGCTGAGCAACGAACGGTTTGTGCAGAACGCGAAACCCGAAATTGTGGAAGTAGAACGCAAAAAACAAGCCGACGCAGAAAGCAAAATCGCGTTGCTCAAGGAGAATATTGCCGCACTTGCTGGAATGAAGTAGTTATAAATATTTCACTTACGCCATTTTAATTCAATTAATTATGAAAAAGACTTTCTCTTTGATCCTTGGTGTCTATTTTCTGGTAAGTTGTACAGCTACAGAAAAAGCTATTAAAATTTATCCAACAAAACAGGCTGATGAATTAACGTTGGAAGTAGATCCCACAATCAGAATAAATGGATTTATTATTTATCATCATATCCCTGAATCAATATTAAAAGCCGAGTTTACAAATAATAACAATAATCCTATCTGGATTATAGAAACTAAACACCCTCGCTTCGGTGCAAACGGTTTTAAATATGGAAAACTAAGCAAAGAATACAAACAGCTATTTCCTGAAAACAACAAATTACCAAAAGAGCTAGAAAAAGGGGAAAAATATATCCTACTCTTAACAACTGAGAAAGCATCCTATAGAAAAGAGTTTATCTTTATCGAAAGCAGCATAAAGATAACAGACCTTGATAAAGTTAGCAAAGAAAATTGACTCATCTCAGAACCTATATATCAGCTGCGCTTCACCAAAACATTCTCTCCTCCACTCCCCTTTCCGGAGGGGATATCTCCTCCGCTTACCTGCTGCAAACGGAATCGAAAAAGTATTTCTTAAAAGTTAACTCCAACCCTTTTGCGTTTGAAATGTTTCAAGCGGAACAGCGAGGGCTGCAAGCCATCGGAGACACCAAAACCATTGCCGTTCCGCACGTGGAGCTGGTGGATTCGTTTGAAGGAAAATCCTTTCTGCTGATGAATTTCGTAGAAAGTAAACGTCCCGCTTCATCCGATTTTGAACGATTGGGCAGAGAATTGGCGCAACTTCACCTCAACACGTACCATTCGTTCGGTTTTTCGTCCGATAACTTTATCGGCAGTTTGCCACAATCCAATACACCTCGTACAAACTGGGCCGAATTTTATTGGTCCGAACGCATTTTACCGCAACTCAACCTCGCGACGAAAGCGGGTTTACTCAACAAATCGCAGATTCCCGACGAAGAAAAAGCCATAAAAATATTTTCCGATATTTTTGGTTACGTAGAGCCCGCGCTGCTCCACGGCGACCTTTGGGGTGGAAATTACCTTATCGCCGCCAACGGAACGCCTTACCTTATCGATCCGGCCGTTTATTTCGGCCATTCTGTAGTCGATATCGCGATGAGTAAACTTTTCGGCGGATTTTCTCAACCGTTTTACGACGCGTATCACGAAATTATTCCCAAAGCCGAAAATCATTCGCTGCAAATCGAACTGTATCAACTCTACTACTTGTTGGTGCATTTAAACTTGTTCGGGAGCGGGTATTATTCGAGTGTGGCGTCAATTTTAAGAAAATATTTTTAACTTTGTCCGAATAAATCCCCACTAAAAACCAACCGCTTATGTTTGATGATTTTGACGACGACGATTTCGATATGTTCTCCGATTTCGATGATGACGACGACAACCCGCGTTCATTCGATAAAATAAAAGAACTGCCCATCTACAAAAAGGCGATGGAAATCTCCGATACGGTACGCACGATCTGCGATTTAATTCCGGACGACGCCGAAATGCTGGCTCACGTGAAAATGTTTATGCTGGAGGATTCCACAATGATTCCCGCCAAAATTGCGGGCGCCGAAGGCGGCGATATTTACGACCTACGGATGGAAAACGCCGCCATTATCCGAAAATGCGCGCGCGATTTAATGGTGCAAAACCACAGTCTGGAAGCGTTTGGCTTTGAGCACGTGGAGTATTATCAGATTGTGCGGCAGCTTATTGAGGAGTTTCGTCTGCTTTTTATCGATTGGGTGGCAGGTTTCGATAAATGGAACTACATTGTGGACACTTGGGGGCTGTTTAATCCGCCCGGTGTTGGTCCGTTCGATAAAGACGCGTTGGATATGTAAACGCGTTGCCGATATGAAACTCATCCGATTTATCCGCCTTTTCTTCACGTTTTACCAATATTTTTTGTGGGTATCGGTTTTTATTAACGCGGCTTGCGCTTACCTCCTGTGGTTTAACGGGATAGGCGTCTATAAAGCCTTGTTTTGGCTGAAATTGTTTACAATGGGTGCCTCGTTTTACTTGGTGAACGAGTACAAGAAACAGGAATATTTCTATTTCTACAACTTCGGCTTATCGAAAAAAACACTTTGGATAACTACGCTTACGTTCGACTTGTTGCTGTTTTTCGGAATAATGATTTTAACCTATCAGTTGCGATGAAAAACAGGTTGGAAATAAGCGGAGTGCGATTATTGTTTGGAGAAAGACTCATTCTGTCAGACGTTTATCTGAAAATTGAAACGGGAGATTGTGTTGGGTTGCTGGGTCGAAACGGCTCGGGAAAAACGTGCCTGATGCGCGGCGTTTATGGAACTCTGCCGTGCGAAAAATCCATCAGCATCAACGAGGTATCGATCTATGAAGCCTACAAACAGCCCGCTTTTATGCGCTATCTGTCGCAGCACTTTTTTATTCCCAAACGATTAACTTTGCAGCGGGTTTTTCGCGATTTCTCGGTCGATTTCTCCACTTTTTGCGAATTATTTCCCGCATTTCAAGGGCGAGAAAACACAAAAATCGGACATCTTTCCGGCGGAATGCATCGCTTGGCAGAGCTGTACGTTATCATCAAATCCGATACCAAGTTTGTTTTGCTCGACGAGCCTTTCACTCACATCAGTCCGGTGCAAATCGAGACTATTCAGGCTATTATCCGCGAAGAACGTTCCCGCAAAGGTTTTCTCATTACCGACCACTTATTTAAACGCATTCAGGAATCCTGCAATCGGGTTTATCTGCTTTTAAACAGAAAAACGCATTTC
Source organism: uncultured Petrimonas sp. (assembly GCA_964557135.1). Taxonomy (GTDB): domain Bacteria; phylum Bacteroidota; class Bacteroidia; order Bacteroidales; family Dysgonomonadaceae; genus Petrimonas. Next base: position 11,023 of record CAZKZB010000021.1, read on the forward strand.
GTAAACGAAGAGGATGATTTGAAAAGATTGGGGTATCTTGTATTTTAAGCATAAGAATTTGATAAAGCCGTTTTTTTAACTACTTTTGTACCATATCGGCACACAAAACAGTAGGATTATGATAGTAGTTAGTTCAAGAGAATTTCGCGAAAATCAGAAAACGTATTTAGATAAAATAGACGCGGGAGCTGAAATTTTATTGCAACGCGGCAAAACAAAAACGTATAGGATTGTCCCTGTTACGGATGATGATACGGTTGTGAACAAAGAGCATATTTTGGCCCCCGACAAAGCTTTTTACGATGCAATTTCGGCCGAAGAACTGTTGGAGAGACTAATTCCTCGTATTGAAAAACTGTTCGACAAATGAAAGTTATTTTTTCTCCGGAAGTTGAAGATTTTTTGTTTGAATTATCGGAAATTTTATTCGAGAAAAATTATTTTGGATTTAAAGAATCGGCGGTTCAATATGTAACGGATTTGGTTTTGCAAATTCGAGACTCTCTGCCAAATTCCGTGAAGCGCCAAGCGCCCGAATATTTCAACAAATACGGCAAGAATTTGTATTACGCTTTATTTAGGACAAGCAAAAACACGCAATGGTATGCTTTTTTTTCTACATACCAATTAAATGATGAAATTGTTTACGTGGTCAGATATATCAGTAACAATCACGTGATTGCGAAATATTTATAGCCTCTACTCTCCCCGAAACCTTATCGCCAACGAATTTCCCTCCTCATCCACCACCGTGAGTCGATGTTCGCCGGTTTCGGGCGAAAGTTCCATTTGATGAATATCGGATGTTGTGCCGATATAATCGCCGTTTAAATGCCAAAAAACCTGTGCCGAAGGATTTCGGTGCGCCAATTCGAAAACGGCTTTTCCGCGCGTGCCATCCATCTGCTTGGTTATTTTGATGATAGCACCGGGATGGGGATAGATAAATTGCATCGGCTGACCCGACGCGCCATCGCGGCATTCGGGCGAAAACGGAGGCAGCGACCGATAAGAGGGATGATGCTGTTTGTAATACCACTCTTGCGACGGCGGCAGTACAAACCACGATTCACCGCGGATTCCGCGATTTCCGGCGCACTGCTCATACACCCGATAGATCCCGTCTGCCGACAAATGAACGCGTTTGTGAAAATCGCAAACCGAACCCTGCAAAGCCTTTATGGGAACCAACAGCGTATCGATGGACGATTCGGGACAGTTCACGCCTTTCAGGCAGCCGCTTTCGCGACAAACGGCGGCTTCGGTAAGTTGGCTGAACGGCGTTTCAAACCATCGGGTAGCGGGCAGAAGATTGAACAAATCGAACATCACTTGCGCCGAAGTTCGCGCACCGGTAAGTCCGGGACGACCTTCGCCGCTGGCGTTTCCTGTCCACACCGCGACCAGATATTTTGGCGTAACGCCCACCGCCCACGCGTCGCGAAAACCGAAGCTGGTTCCCGTTTTCCACGCCACACGCCGAACGGACGGAATAAATTGCCAATCGATTTCTTCGGGACGATTTACGTTAGTCAACGCCTGCAACGTGAGCCACGCCGCACCGCCGTCAAATACTGTAGAGACGTTGCATGCAACGTCTCTATCACGTATCAACCGAAACTCACCCCTTTGGGGTGACGGGGGGGCAACCGCGTGCGCCAAATCGGCATACACGCCGGCAATGTCCCAAAGCGTTCCTTCGGCTCCGCCCAAAATAAGCGACAATCCATAATGGTCGGCAGAGCGATTGAGCGTTGTGATGCCCGCTTTCTTCAAAAAGTCATAGAATTTCGGAACACCGTATCGTCGCAGTGAAATCACCGACGGAACGTTCAACGAGCGCGCCAGCGCTTCATCGGCGTGAACCGCGCCATCGTATTGCAAACTGAAATTTTTGGGCGAAAACCCGCCCACGTTTATCGGAATATCGGGCAGTAATTCCGTGGGCAGAAGCTGCCCTTCCTGCAACATAGCGCAGTAAAGAAACGGTTTTAAGATACTGCCCGTACTTCGCGGCGACTGAATAATATCGACTTGATTTCCCGATTGTTGATTCCCGAAATTCACATTTCCGAGATACGAAATCACTTCGTTCTCTTCCAAATTCACAATCAGCGCAGCAAGATTGGCGATGCCGTTTTGCGAAAATTCCCTGTTCCAACGATTCAGCACCTCTTCCGCCTGTATCTGCAGCCCTTTATCGATGGTGGATTGGATGTTGTTTCCGGGTTGGCGCAGATAAAGTTGCGTAACCAAATGCGGGGCGATTTGCGGCAGCGGATGTGGGTTTTCGGGCAACGGTTCGGCAAGCGCCAACCGATAATCGGTTTCGGCAAGCAACCCCGATTCCGAGAGTTTTTTCAACAGTCGATTGCGTTTGGTGAGCAGCGCGTCCCGATTTTTGCCGAAGTGCATCATCGCCGGCGAATTGGGCAGCACGGCAAGCGTGGCGGCTTCCGCCCACGAAAGCGACCGGGCATCGTGTCCGAAATATCGCCACGCCGCGGCATCAATGCCGACAACGTTTCCGCCCATCGGCGCGTGCGAGGCGTACAGAGCCAAAATTCGGTTTTTGGAGTAAGACAATTCCAATCGCGTAGCGAGAATGGCTTCGATGATTTTTTCGAAGTAGGTGCGTCGGTTTTTGCGCATCAACCTAATGGTTTGCATCGTGAGCGTGCTTCCCCCGCTGACCACGCGCCGTTGGCGAATATTTTGCCACGCCGCGCGCCCGATTGCCAACGGATTTACTCCCGGATGACGACGAAAATAACGGTCTTCGAACTGCATCAGGCAAACGGCATATTTTTCGGGAACACTATCGGTCGGCGGAAACCGCCACTGCCCGTCGGCGGCGATACGTGCGCCCAGCAATTCGCCGTTTCGGTCGGAAACCAAGGTGCTGTAGGGTACGTTGAAAAGTGGGCGGGGAAGGGAAAAAATGTACCAAATCAACAAAATGATGCCGATGATAAGTGCAAATTTTTTCCATTTATTACGACGTAATAGGGACGCACGCCCACGTAGAGACGCACAGCCGTGCGTCTCTACAAACAAAAATTCACCGCATTGCCGTATCCGTTTAAAATAATTCATCATTTTTCCAATTCACCGGATTATTGACAATATAATTTCTGATATTTTCTAATGATTGTATATTTTTGATAACGTGGTCGTGATAATTGGGTTGAAAAAATCGATTCGATCTATTATATTTAGGAATACTCAACTCATTATCATCAATATAATTGTTGATTATTGTATTAACACGTGACTTAAAACCCGCAATAAAAGAAGAAATTGATTTGGGTTTACGTTGTAGAGACACACGGCGCTGTAGAGACACACGGCCGTGTGTCTCTTCCACATCGATATCATCCGTCTTTTTCAATGCAACAACAGCGTGAATATGATTTGGCATTATCACATATTCATCCAAAAACAATTCGGGACGTATTTCAAACGATTGCTCCCACTCTGCTTTGACAATAACTCCAAAATCAGACAAGATCATTTCTTCGTTCACAATGTCTCCCAAAATACAATATCTGTTTTGGATAACTAACGTGATAAAATAAAAACCGCTGTTAGAATAATCCCAATTCGGTTTTCTATGCGATGCTATACGATATTTGTTTTGAAATTTATCCATTTTAACGCATTACAGGTATTAATCACCCACAACCTCCACCCACATTCCACTCGTTCTTGCCTGTTCCCGTGGTTCGTACATCGCCTGACACGAAACGGCGGGCAGATAATAATTTCCCCGATAAGCCGCCTGCAACCGCACACGGAAAGTTTTTGCCTGTCCGGCTCCCAGATTGAAATAAGTGAGTACGCGATCGTCGCGAATATCGCGGTAATTATATCTTTCGGTGGACGGTTGTTCACCCATCACACGTTCGTTGAAAATCTCCCATCCCGACGGGAAAATATGCACCAGCGCCAAATCGGTAAACGATTGTTGAGCCGAATTTTGCACCGTTACCACCGCCGTGAATTCCGTTCCCTGTTTTAACGATTTTACATCCAGCGGTTTGCCTGCGGCATCGAGATAATTCGCTGCTAAGCTGAACGAACCCGATGTTGCCCGCAACGTGTCTTCCAGCGGTTGCGTGAACGCCGTCAATCGGGCGTAAATTTTTCCTTTTCCCTTGTTGGTAACATCAACCGATAAATCGCGGGCAGTCTTCACATCCGCTTGGAACATCGCTTTGGGAGTATTCACAGCATCCATCTTTTTGCCGTTCGAGCTCCATTCCACATCGATATTCCCTTTTCCCATTTTTATTCCCAATTGCGCCATTGCCAACAAGCCGAACGCCGCCGTCTGCGTGGAAATGTAGTACGATGATAGCGCCTGCGCCACCGACGGAGCCAGTTGCAACGCTTTTTCCACATTGTCTAACAGCAAATAAGTTTCCATAATCATCGCCTGGTCGCGTGCCGATGAGCCGTAGGTATCGTTGTTGAAGTTGTAATTATCTATTTGGTCAGACGCGTTGAAAATCAATTCGTTTGCAGCATCTTGTCTGCCCGCCAACGCGTAAGCCGCCGCCAGTCGCCAACGCGCTTGCAACGACAATCCCTTCAATTCGCGCAATCGATTCATCGCGCCAAGTTCGGTTGTGCCGTTGAACGACAGCGTGTACAAGCGATATGCCTGTTGCAAATCCGACATCGAATAAGCGTAGTAACCGTTATACGGATTAGTGGGCGACCAGTTTTGAGCAAGCTTGCGCTGGAACCGTACCCAACGCGAAAGCACACTTTCCGAAACGTCGTATCCTTTGTTTTTGGCGGCTACCAAAAAATGTCCGGCGTAAGTGGTTGCCCACTCTGATGCATACACGTTTCCGTTCCAGTACGCGAAACCGCCATCGGCCGTTTGACGCGACGAAATTTGTCGGATTACCTCATCCACTTTGGCTGTCATTCGTTCTTTCTCATCGTCTTTGAGCGCAGTAAATTCGTCGATATAAAGCAGCGGAAAACCTTGCGATGTAATTTGCTCCGTGCATCCGTGCGGATAATCGAGCAAAAACTGGATATTGCGGCTGAAGTTTACACTCGGCAAGCGCGAAAGCTCAAGTTTTGCCCAATCGTTGTCGCCCACAGCGTCTGTTTGGATGCGGAGCGATGCCGATTGTCCCGGTTCCACAAGCTGCGAACGCGTTACAACCACCGGCGGATTGGGATTGCGAACGCCGATATCGATAGTTTCGGTAAACGTGACGCTTCCGCTCGAAGCCTTTATGGTTACCTTTTCGGCTCCGGTCCTCTTATCGGCTTTCAATTTGAAAAACAGAGTTTTATCGCCTTGCTCGGTAAACGATACGGTTTGCGATGCGCCGCCGGCGAGTTTCAGCAATCCGCCCGTCTGGACGGAAACCTGCACGTTTTTCACCGAATTATCCATCGCGAAAACGTTTACCGGAAGCCACACCTCTTCGCCCGGTCCCATCACGCGCGGCAGAGTGCTCAACGTCATCAATTCGTTTTTCACGGTTACGGTTTTTTCGGCGTTTCCGTAAGCGCCGTTTTCGCCGGCAACCAACATCACGCGCACCGAACCGACATATTGCGGAAGTTTTATTTTATGGGTTTTCGTTTCACCACCTTTCAACGTAAACGGTCCCAAGAATTTCACTACGGGTTTGAATCGATTTACTCGGTCGCTCGAAGCTTTCAGCGCTTCGTCACCGCCGATACCCAACAGCAGCCCCATCAATCCGGTATGAGCGCCGAGAACCCGGTCGAACAAATCCCACGTGCGCACGCCAAGCGCTTCGCGCGCGTAAAACTCGCTCCAGGCATTGGGTGTGCGGAAGGCGGTTAAATCAAGCAGCCCCTCATCAACGATGGCAAGGGTGTATGTCATCGGTTTCTTGCTTTTTTCGGATATCGAAACCGAAAACTCTTTCTCGGGTCGAAGCACGTCGGGCATCGCGATTATCGGCGTGAGAATACTGTTTTTATTTTCCACATTCACGTTTACAACGCCGTACATACGAATGGGCAAATCGTTATCGGTTTGCACGTGCGGTTGCAGCAGCATGGCAAAAACATAGAAGTTGGGCGCCATATCTTCGGTAACTTCGAGGGAGAATTTTGTATCTTCCTGCGCGGAAGTTTTCACCCATTCCCGGCGCAAAATGCCCGATCCGTTCTCAATGCTGATAAGCACACGTCCCTGCGAGCTTTTCGGGATAATCACGGTCGCTTTTTCGCCGACTTCATACGCCGGCTTATCCGTTGAGAACGAAAGCATTGTCAATCCGCTCGGATCGGTTTTGTTGGCACGTCCGCGCCACATTGGCCAATCGACATAGAAAATGGTTCCCGTGGCGTGGTTTCCCGAGGCGTCTTTCACGAGAATCAGGTAGCGCCCCCAATCGGGATAATCCACCTGAAAATTGATTTTTCCTTTGCCGCCGGAAAGCGCCACATTTCCGCTCGCCACTATATTGGCGGCTGTATTGTTTACGTACGAACCCAAATCTTCATCGGAGCTGTTCCACCACCACGACCAACTGAGTTTATACACTTTGTACTCCACATTTCCCGAAACCGGCTTTCCGAAAGCGTTTATCGTAACCACATCGAACGAAAGCGGCGCGTCGGTTTCCAGAAATCCGCCGTTAGCAGCGGGCGGCTTAATTCCCACATAAGTTTTAAATGGCGAATAATAAACGGTTTGTGTGTAAAAGCTCATATCGCCGCCGGTTTCGAACACGCGCGAGAGAATGCTTCCGCGCAACATTCCCGGAGCGCTTTCGGCAACAGGTACTTGCGCGTTTACGCCCGCCACACCCGATGCGTTGAGCGTTCCTTCGAAAAGTTTGGTGCGCGAGGTTTCGAACTTCACAATCGGATTGTTGAACGAATATCCGTTGAACCCTTTAAAAGGCGATGGTGCGCGGGAAAGTGTGAGTTCCACATCCGATTTCAGGTTTCCGCCGGGCGCACCGTGCAGCCATTGAGCGTTAAGCGTTCCCGAGACGGTTCCGTTTGCAGCATCGATAATGGAATCGGTATCGAAACGTACTTTCAAACGATTGGGTTTGATGGTTTCGATACGAAGCGACTTGTAAAAAGATGTTCCTCCAACCTTCACATACGCTTGCCACACGCCGGTTTCAGATGTGGGCTGCGTGGCGATGCTGAAGGTGTAAAACCCGTTTACGCCGTCGGTTTTCACTTGACGTTGATAAAATTGCCGTTGCGGAGTGTACATTTCCAGCGTTACGGGATGTCCTTTGGGCAGTTTTTGGTCTTTGTCTTCCAGAATAAACGATACGAAAATGGTGTCGCCCGGCCGCCACACGCCGCGTTCGGTGTACACGTAACCTTTCAATCCTTTCTGAATCTCTTTTCCGCTCACATCGAAATTGCTCAACGAGAGCGACGCCTCTTCCTGTACTTCCAAGTAGCCTACATCGTTACCTTTGGCGGCGGTTACCACAAACGGACGTCCCTTTTTACACTCGAGTTCGGCGAAACCGTTTCCATCGGTTTTGGCTTGTGCCACTGCTTGCATTTGGTAGTTGTAGGCGGTAACTTGCGCTCCCGAAAGAGGATTGGTGGAGAGAATATCGGTTACGGCAACCGTCATTTTATTGTCGGCAGCCGATTTGGCGATAATTCCCACATTCGATGCCATTACAAACGTTTCCTGAATGCGGTCGCGACTCAGATAATAGGTCGGCTTGCACGGGTCGTCGCGATCCTCCCAGTTGTACTCGCTCCAATCGATGGGTTCGTAATAATAGGAAGAGGTTTGGTCCCAAACGGCTTCATCTTCTTCCGAGATTTCGTTATCCGCAAAACGGTTCATCGATGCCTTGTCGGGTACACGGGGTTTCATTCCGCCGCAACCGTACAGCGAATAATCGGCGTTCATTTTGAGTTGAACCATATACATCGCGCCGGGATCTTTGCGAATCATTTCCGAAAGGTCGATGTTGAAATGGTTCCAGCGCGTTAAATCGAGGCTGTTATCACCATCCAGGCGGATTTGTTTCTGCATTACCAACCGTCCGAATCGGCGCAATTCGCCCAAAGAGTTGTTGTTGAGCGACGACGATTGCAGAAAGTAAAGAATGTTATTTTGATACACTTTTATCACTTTTACATCTACCGCCCAAAGGTTTATGGCGCTAAAAGGCAATAACAACTGCTCGGAATTGGGTAGGATGTTTCCGCTTTTTTCGAATTTTATGGCAGGTTTATCGCCTTCGATTTGCAGTTGATACGTGTATGTTTTATCGAGCGGAAGTCCTTTATTGCTCCCTATTCCCTGATGAATTTGCAGGTTCATTTCGCCCTTCGGAAACGTTTCGGGATAAATTTTGATGACGTTTTTATCGATACGATACGTGAAATTGCTTACGCCCGACGGAACAATAAGTCCTTCTAAATCTTGTGTTTGTGAAACGGGATCGCTGAAAGTAACGCGTATGTGCCGGTCGGAGGCGGGTACTACACGCACATCCATTACTCGGAAATTATCGGTTGAAAAGGGGGGAATTTCTATATCGAACTCCAGTTTCTTTTTTGCGCCGATGGTTTTTCCGTCCAGCACAAGGGTATATTTTTCGTCTTTTTCGGTACGCTGCAAACTATCTTCCACAAGGCGAAAAGACGATGTTCCGGTAGGCATTACACGAATTTTCGCTTCTTTTAAAGCCCCTTTTATTTCAGTCATTTTTTGCACCTCTTCCACCGAAATCGGATTGGAGAAAGTGACGGTTGCTTCGGCCGAATTCCACGTTAAATCGGTGGAATTGATGGGCGAGAACGGCAATACATCGGCCGTAAAATTCTGCTCATTTACACGGAAAAAGAAACGAAATTGTTGGAATTTTTTCTCCACATCCAATAATTTTCCCAAATGAAACGTAGCTTGATATTCTTTTCCGGGTTTCAACTCGCCGGCATCGGGCAAAAAACGCACCGTGTTGCCGTTTATCCACACAGCGTGTCCTTTTATCGACGGCGAGAACGAAAACAACGCTTCTTCTATTTCGGCGCTCAACTCCACCGCCGGAATTTCTTGCGCCAACTCAATTTGTATGAACGCGTCAGACGCAATATTGCCGGCGGTAAAGGCGGTGATGTAGCGGGCAAATTCGGGGTTGATTTCTTTGCTCGCCTCGCTTTTGCAAGAAAAGAGCGACAAAATAAATAACGCACTTAATAGACTCAGATAATGGATGTTCTTTTTCATAGTTGCGGGGGGATTTTGTTATTAAAAACGCCGTGAGCGGGCGTTGTGAAACAGTTGTTTGAGATTTTGAATTTAAAAACAGCAAATGGCAGACGTTCAATCGCTTTAGCATTGTTGAATTTCTGCTTTGCAATTCACAAACTTACATAAAAAACTTTTTACCAACGCATATTCAGTTCAAAAAAGGTCTCAAAATTGTAAATACGGCGTTAATTTTTTTATGTCTTCTGCCGAAAACTCACTGAGCATTTCCAACTCGCGCACCGACTCAATAGGTCCCTTTCGCCGTCGCAAATCCATAATGGCTTTTACTTGGTCGTAATTGAGATAGGGGTGCTGCAGCAACTCCTTGAATTCTAAATTATTTATGGCAATTTGTCGAAACTGGCCGTCGTTGCGGATGTAGGGCGTAATGCGCACAAAAAGGTCGTCATCCACACCATACACTTCGCGCAATTGTTCAAGGGAGGAAAATCCGCCTAATTTCTGACGATAATTCACAATTCGCGCAGCGAAAGCGCTGCCAATTCCGGGAATCTTTTTCCATTGAGCCGTATCGGTTTCATTGAGCGAGATGGTTGCACCCGACGCCAGTTTTTCAGCTTTTGGAAAAGATGGAGATGGTTGAGATGCGGGAGTTTTGTCGCGAATCGCAGGAGAGGTAGTACGTGCGGAACGGTCGTCGCGATACGGCGTAGGCGAACTTTCATCAATTTCCTTTTCGTGCAGGCTTTGCAAAAAACGCTCAAACTCGGCGGTAAGCGAATCGTTTTGCGTAATCACAAATTGAGTTTGCCTGCGCGATGAAATCAGCACATTGGCAATAATCGCCAACGCAATGAGCAGAAGCAGCAAAATCACAGCTCCTTGCGATGAGCGTTGATAATAAAAGAAATCTTTCCAATTCATAGTTTCGAAATTTTACTTCGAAACAATTGTTTCGCAACCGTAAATATATACTCTTTTCCGCATTTGTCAAAAATTTTTCGCAGAAAGTGTTACCTTTGTTCAATAAGTTGAATTAACACTCAAACATTTATGGTTCTCAACTACATCTGGATTGCCTTTTTCATTATCGCTTTTGTGGTGGCGCTCGTGAAGCTCATTTTTTTTGGAGATGTGAATATTTTTACCGAAATAATGAACTCCACCTACGATACGGCGCGCACCGGATTCGAGATTTCGCTGGGATTAACCGGCGTACTTTCGCTTTGGCTGGGCGTGATGAAAATTGGCGAGCGCGGAGGTATGATTGATTTGTTTTCGCGAGGAGTATCGCCGCTATTCTCGAAACTTTTCCCCGATATTCCCAAAGGACACCCCGCGTCGGGTTCCATTCTGATGAACGTTTCGGCAAATATGCTCGGGTTGGATAACGCCGCCACGCCTTTCGGACTTAAAGCGATGCAGGAGCTGCAAGAGATAAATCCGCACAAAAACCAAGCATCCAACCCGATGATTATGTTCCTGGTAATGAACGCGTCGGGACTCACACTCATTCCCGTAACCGTGATGGTTTATCGGGCGCAAATGGGCGCGGCAAATCCTGCCGATGTGTTTATCCCCATTATGATTTCCACTTTCGTTGCTACGCTGGCTGGCGTTATCGCCGTCTGTTTAAAGCAGCGTATTCCCATTTTCAACAAAGCCATTATGGGATTTTTTCTAGGAATGATGGCGATTATCGCGGGTACGCTTTTCGCGTTTAATTCGTTGCCGCAAGAGCAGGTAAATGTGGTTTCGGGGCTGGTTGCCAACCTTATTTTGTTGTCCATCATCGTGCTTTTTATCGTAAAAGCGATGCTTGCCAAAGTGAATATTTTCGAAGCGTTTATCGACGGCGCCAAAGACGGATTTACCACCGCCGTAAAAATCATACCCTATCTTATCGCCATTTTGGTAGGCATCGGCGTGTTTCGCGCGTCGGGAGCAATGGATTTTCTGATGGACGGTTTACGCGATTTGGTCGCGCTCACCGGAATGGATACAAAATGGGTGGACGGAATGCCCACGGCAATTATGAAACCGTTGAGCGGAAGCGGTGCTCGCGGAATGATGATTGACACAATGAAGAACCTCGGCGCCGATTCGTTTGGTGGACGACTTTCCGCCGTGCTGCAAGGCGCAACCGACACCACTTTTTATATTGTGGCTGTTTACTACGGCGCGGTGAACATAAAAAATAGCCGCTACACCGTTTCCTATGCGCTTTTGGCTGATTTGGCAGGCGTTATAGCGGCGATATTTGTGAGCTACTTGTTTTTTGGGTAGGAATATCGCCGTAATGAACAAGTTTATCATAAATAGCGCAATAAATATTTATGAATGTTGTATTTTTATTGAGTGAATGGATAAGTTGCGGTTATTGTAAGACGGAACGCATTCAGCAAAAATCTAAAATTCAGACAACTATCAACTTCTTTTCGTAGATTTGTAACCTAATATATTGAAATAACATTAAGAGCAATGTTTATCCGATAATAAAAAAAGTGTATGGCAAAAAAGCGAAAAATAGAAATTGCGGGAACTGAAATCACAGTCATATCTCAAAAGCAAGATGATTATATTTCACTTACCGATATGGCAAAGAGCCAAATGCAGGAAGCTATTATCATAAAATGGCTGAGTTTAAAAAGCACCATTGAATATATCGGTGAATGGGAAGCACTGTACAATTCCGATTTTAATTATACCGAATTCGGTACAATTAAAAATACGGCGGGAAGCAACAATTTTGTTCTTTCAGTTAAAAATTGGATTGAAGCCACCAACGCCATCGGCATAACAGCTCAAGCAGGCAGATACGGTGGAACATATGCCCATAAAGATATTGCGTTCCATTTCGGAATGTGGATTAGCCCAAAATTTCAATTGCTGTTGGTAAAAGAATACCAACGTCTGAAAGAAGACGAGAACGACCGCCTGAAATTAGAATGGAACCTACAACGTACCCTTGCCAAAGTAAACTATCAAATTCACACAGACGCGATTAAAGAAAACCTTATTCCACAAGAAATAACCAAGCAGCAGACAAGTTTTGTTTATGCCAACGAAGCCGATTTGCTAAATGTTGCTCTTTTCGGAATTACCGCAAAAGAATGGCGAGACAGCAACCCTGACAAAACAGGAAACATACGTGATTACGCCACACTGGAACAGCTTGTTGTGTTAAGTAATATGGAAAGCGTGAACGCATTGCTAATCCGACAAGGACTGTCTCAAAGCGAAAGACTTCTACAACTCAACAAAGTAGCTATTACACAAATGAAATCGTTACTTGCAAGCAACACAATGAAGAAATTGAAATAAGAAAACAACGAAATGCGGACATTGGATTTTGCGTCAGGAGGACTGAAGTGGTTTGCGAAGTTTCGTACCTCGCACGCGCTTTTGTCCGATTTGGCAGGCGTTATAGCTGCGATATTTGTGAGCTACTTGTTTTTTGGGTAGATACAGCCCCCTCTAACTCCCCAAAAGGGGAGAAATGACGAACCAATTATAAAGTAACTCAAATATAATAACTCTAAGACATTTGTCCAATATCTTTTATGATAAGAGAAACGATGAAAAGAAATAAACAAAACACAAACTTTTAAATACTCGAAAAGCCCCTCCCTCGGAGGGGTTGGGGAGGCTTTTTTTATGATTACATTTCAAGCAGAAAACACAGCGTTGCCAAAAATAAAAAAGCGCGAAACCAAGAATTGGATAAAACGCGTTGCCGAAAATTACGGAAAAAAAATCGGTGATATCCATTATCTTTTTTGCGATGACGAAAAAATTCTGGAAGTAAACCGACAATTTCTCTCACACGATTTTTATACCGATATCATTACGTTCGATTATTCCGAAGGAAAAAGCATCTCGGGCGATATCGTCATAAGTTTAGATACCGTTCGCTCAAATTCACAAAAGTATAATACCGATTTTATGGAAGAACTGCATCGGGTTATTATTCACGGAATTCTTCATTTATGCGGAATTGATGATAAAACCGAGGCCGATGCGCTCAAAATGAGAGAGGCAGAGAACAACGCTTTAAAGCTAATAAACCTGTAATTCAGTAACTTTTCTTACAAAAATAAACTTTTGGAAACTTACAAATGTTAATTGAATAAAACGAACAGCATGTTAACGCCATTTTCTTTTATGTTTTACAACACCGAGAATTTTTATGATACCGTCGATGACCCTGATGTAATAGACAGCGAATTCACTCCGAAGGGGAAGTTTAATTGGGATGAAAATAAATTTAACGACAAAGTAGATAAGTTAACATTTGTAATTCAAGACATTGTAAAACCGAATACTCCCGATATTATCGGATTAGCCGAAATTGAAAACAAAAACGTTATGATGAGCATTCTCAGTGAACTACACCGCAAAGGAATGCGCCATTACAGTTTTGTACACTACGACAGTCCCGATGAACGTGGCTCGGATGTAGCTATGATATACAACACGCAATCGTTCATCGTGCTCGAATCCACACCAATTCTTGTACAATTGCCGGGAATTGAAGACCGCACGAGAGATATCCTTCACGTAAGAGGTAGAACGCATTTCGATGAAATTTTGCATATTTTCGTCGTGCATTTCCCATCACGACGGGAAGGCACGGAAAAATCGGAACGGAGGCGCTATTTTGTAGCAAGTGAATTACACAACGCTGTTTACAAAGTACTTAGCAAGAATCCGGATGAAAACGTACTCATTATGGGCGATTTCAACGATACGCCCGACGATAATAGTGTAGATGAGGTTCTTGGAGCACAAAAATCGTTCGAGAACATACTAAATATCAGGCTTTACAACCTAACCTATCCACGACATAAAAAGGGCATAGGATCTACCTACCACAAAGACTGGCTGCTGTTTGATCAATTTATCGTATCGGGCAATATGCTTCTGTCTGACAAGTTTGATTGCAAACCGGAATATGCCGATATTTTTAATCCAAAATATTTGCTGCATTTCGATAAAAAAGGCCATCCGAGTACTAATCGAACGTACCGAGATCACTACACGGGCGGATACAGTGACCACTTGCCTATCTACCTCAAAATCTATCCGAAATAAGTTTATTTTCACTCAATTAACATCTTGTAAACGCGGTAACTTCTTCTTTTTTCGTATATTTGCATCCGCAAAATAGAAAAAATGAATTTCAACTACGACATAATTGTGGTTGGCGCCGGACACGCCGGATGCGAGGCAGCCGTGGCAGCAGCTAATTTGGGCTCCAACACATTGCTCATAACAATGGATATGAATAAAATTGCCCAAATGAGCTGTAATCCCGCTGTGGGCGGAATTGCCAAAGGACAAATTGTTCGGGAAATTGACGCCTTAGGTGGGCAAATGGGGATTGTAAGCGACAAAACGGCCATTCAATTTCGCATGCTCAATCGTTCTAAGGGGCCAGCCATGTGGAGTCCGCGCGTGCAAAGTGATCGCGAAAAATTCATCGATACATGGCGTGCGATAGTCGAGAACACACCCAATCTCTACATGTGGCAAGATATGGTTACGCATCTGTTTTTTAAAGATGGGGCAGTAACCGGCGTAAAAACCGGCATGGGAGTTGAATTCTCGGCAAAGTCGGTTATCCTGACCAACGGTACGTTTTTAAACGGATTAATCCACATAGGTAAAGTTCAAATTGGCGGCGGACGCATGTCGGAGCCGGCTTCTTTCGGAATGTCAGAACAGCTGCAAGAAATCGGATTTAAAACCGACCGGATGAAGACCGGAACACCGGTGCGTATTGACGGCCGCAGCGTTGACTTTTCGTTGATGGAAGAACAACCGGGAGACGAAGATTTTCATAAGTTCTCCTATTTAGATAACGTTCAGCGCGAGCTCAAACAGCGCAGTTGCTGGATTACCTACACATCGGAGCAAGTTCACGATTTACTGCGCGAGGGATTGCACGATTCGCCGCTTTACAACGGTCAAATCCAGAGCATAGGACCGCGTTATTGCCCGAGTATAGAGACTAAAATAGTTACGTTTTCGGAGAAAACGAGCCACCAGCTTTTCCTTGAACCCGAAGGCGAAACCACCCACGAATATTACCTCAACGGCTTCTCCTCTTCCCTACCCTTGCAAACGCAGTTAAAGGCATTGCAAGCCGTTCCGGCATTCAGAAACGCGCATATTTTCCGTCCGGGATACGCCATCGAATACGACTTTTTCGATCCGCGCCAACTCAATCCCACGCTGGAAACAAAGCTCGTAAAAAACCTCTTTTTCGCCGGACAAATCAACGGCACAACGGGCTACGAAGAGGCGGGCGGACAAGGAATAATCGCCGGAATTAACGCGCACATCAACTGCCACGGAGGAAATCCGTTCACACTTCGACGCGATGAAGCCTATATCGGCGTGCTTATCGATGACCTCATAACCAAAGGCGTAGATGAGCCGTATCGGATGTTCACATCGCGCGCGGAATACCGCATCCTACTCCGCCAGGATAATGCTGATGAGCGTTTAACAAAGCGTGCTTACGAGCTTGGGCTTGCCACTATCGAAAGGCTGCAACAGTTGGTCGAAAAAGAAAGCGAAGTGCAAAAAATCATCGATTTTGTGAGTAACTTCTCCATTAAAGCAGATCGAATAAATCCTTATTTAGAAAGTATTGGCACTGCCCCACTCCGCCACGGCGTGAAACTTATAGATTTGCTCACGCGCCCGCACATCGACTTGGGTGTAATGGCAAAAGCAATTGCGCCGCTCAAAGAATTCTTAGAAAACATCAAAAATCGCAAAGATGAGATTATCGAATCAGCCGATATAAGGGTAAAATACGAAGGCTACATCAAGCGCGAAAAGCTGATGGCAGATAAGATAAACCGATTAGAAGATATCCGCATTAAGGACAAATTCAACTACAACGGCATTCAATCGCTATCAACCGAAGCACGCCAAAAACTTACGAGCATTAATCCCGAAACCATTGCACAAGCAAGCCGAATTCCGGGCGTTTCGCCCAACGACATTTCGGTACTGCTCGTATTATTAGGCAGATAATTCACAAATGTTTCACGTGGAACATTTCAAAACAAACAGATATTTATAATTATACAACATGAGCATCGAGACATTAACCGCTGCGGTTAGAAACATCCCAGACTTCCCCATCAAAGGAATTCAATTCAAAGACATCACTACCCTATTTCAATCACCAAGCCATTTAAAAGAGTTGTCGGATATACTTTATGAAAGATACAAAGACAAAGGCATAACAAAAGTTGTGGGTATAGAATCGAGGGGGTTTTTTATGGGACCGGAGTTGGCAATTAGGCTTAACGCCGGATTCGTTCCAATCCGCAAACCGGGCAAACTTCCGTACATAGTAATCGAAGAAAAATACACGAAGGAGTACGGAGAAGACGCGATTCAAATTCACGAAGACGCGCTAACAAAAGATGATATTGTTTTAATTCACGACGATTTATTGGCGACCGGCGGAACAATGGTGGCAGCTCATAAATTGGTTAAGAAAATGCAGGTGAAAAAAATCTACATTAATTTTCTGATAGAATTGGAATCACTAAACGGCCGCGCATTGTTTCCCGATGATGTTGAACTAAACACGATTCTCAAATTCAAAATATGACACCGGAGATACGAGATACCCTTAAAATAATTCCTCAGGTACCGGGCTGTTATCAATTTTTAGATGAAAAAGGCAAAATCATCTACGTGGGTAAAGCCAAAAACTTGAAGAAAAGAGTATCCTCGTATTTCAACAAACACCATGATAATCCGAAGACAAGGATTCTGGTGAGGAAAATTCGCCGCATCAAATACATCGTAGTGAATTCGGAAGAAGACACTTTTCTTCTCGAAAACAACCTGATTAAGGAACTGCAGCCACGCTATAACGTGATGCTGAGAGACGACAAGTCTTACCCTTCTATCGTTATTAAAAACGAATATTTTCCGAGAGTCTTTAAGACAAGAAATATTGTGAAAGACGGCTCAAAATATTTTGGTCCGTACACATCGGTTGTTGCTGTTGATGCCCTTTTAGATACAATCCGAAGAATTTACAAAGTGAGAACCTGCCGCCTGAATTTAACTCCGGAGAATATTGCTGCCGGGAAATTCAAAGTGTGCCTCGAATATCACATCAAGCGATGCGATGCGCCCTGCGTAGGGTTTCAATCGCAAGAAGAATACGACAAAAACATTTCGGAAATCACGGAAATCCTGAAAGGGAATGTCGGTATTGTAGAGAAACAACTTTCGGAGAAAATGATTGAGTTGGCAGCCAAGATGCGGTTTGAAGAAGCCTACGATTTGAAATTGAAGCTGGATTTGATAAAAAGTTTTCGCGAAAAATCGACGGTGGTTACCAATGTGAATTACAACATCGACGTTTTTAATTTCGAGCAAGAGGAAAATTCCGCTTTCATCAATTACCTGCACGTTGTCAACGGCGCGGTGATTCAGGCCTACACATTCGAATATCGGAAAAGACTCGACGAATCTGCCGAAGAATTGCTGGGTTTGGGAATTGTAGAAATGCGCCAACGATTCGGAAGCGAATCCAAAGAAATTATCGTTCCGTTTATGCCCGATCTTATTCTTTCGGGAGTGGAATTTACCATCCCGCAGCGCGGCGACAAAAAGAAATTGTTAGACCTTTCAGAAAAAAACGTGAAGCAGTTTAAAGTGGATAAACTGAAAAAAGCGGAAATGTTAAATCCCGAACAACGCGTTACACGAATTTTAAAAACGGTGCAAAAAGATTTTCAGCTGAAAGAAATTCCGTGGCACATCGAGTGCTTCGACAATTCAAATATTCAAGGTACAAATCCGGTGGCGGCGTGCGTGGTTTTCAAAAAAGCCAAACCGTCGAAAAAGGATTATCGACATTTCAACGTTAAAACCGTCGTAGGACCCGATGATTACGCATCGATGCGCGAAATTGTGGAAAGACGCTACTCTCGCTCGCTTAACGAAGGCTCTCCCCTACCCCAACTCATTGTGGTTGACGGCGGTAAAGGCCAATTGAGTGCTGCTGTAGAATCGTTGCAGAAAATCGGGCTTTACGGAAAAATTTCCATTATCGGTATCGCGGAGCGATTGGAAGAGATTTATTTCCCCGAAGACTCCGTTCCGCTCTATTTGGACAAAAATTCCGAAACGTTAAAACTCATTCAGCAACTTCGCGACGAAGCGCATCGGTTCGGGCTCACTTTTCACCGACAAAAACGGAGCAAGGCACAAACCACCTCCGAACTCGATACGATTAAAGGAATCGGAAAAGAAACAAAAAAGAAACTCCTCACCCACTTCAAAAGCATCAAGCGAATAAAAGAAGCGAACAAGGAAGATATAACTTCGGTTATCGGAAAAAGCAAAGGCGAGATTATGTGGAAGTGGATTGAAGAGAAAGACAGATTACCTAAAACAAGTAATCTAAAATAGGTAATTTCAAAAATACTCAATTATGCGCATTCTCATTCAACGCGTTTCGGAGGCATCTGTAACCATAAATAAGCGGCTGAAAAGCCGAATAAACAGTGGGCTTTTAATACTCGTAGGCATCGAAAATACCGATAATGAAGAAGATATAGATTTTATGTGTAAAAAGACCATTAATTTACGTATCTTTGACGACGAGAACGGCGTGATGAATAAATCGGTATTGGAAACCGATGGCGAAATACTGGTTGTATCGCAATTTACGCTCCACGCCAGCACGAAAAAAGGAAATCGGCCGTCGTATATTTACGCCGCGAAACCCGATATCGCCATTCCGATGTACGAAAAGTTTTGCGCCAAACTATCGGAAATGCTCGGGAAACCCGTTAAGACGGGTGAATTTGGCGCCGAAATGCAAGTTGCTTTGATAAACGACGGACCGGTAACCATTTGGATAGATTCAAAAAACAGGGAATAGATGTCCGCCAACTTTGTCAAAGTTTTGAACTTTGACAAAGATAACAAAATAAAATATGACAATTCAAGAAGCTCAACAACAAGTAGATACATGGATTAAGACATACGGTGTGCGTTATTTCAGCGAACTTACCAATATGGCAATCCTCACGGAAGAAGTGGGCGAATTGGCGCGCGTGATGGCACGAACGTACGGCGACCAATCGTCTAAACAATCCGATTTATCGAAAAACCTTGCCGATGAAATGGCTGATGTGCTTTGGGTATTGCTTTGCCTCGCCAATCAAACGGGAGTTGATTTGACCGACGCTTTCCGGAAAAATATTGAAAAGAAAACAATAAGAGACAGCGAAAGGCATAGAAACAACGCTAAATTGTAACAAAAATAGAAATAAAATAACACTTATCTCTCTCATAATATGAATACTACAACCAAATACACAGATGTATTAAAAAAACATTCCTTAACGCTTTCCGATGAGAAAGTAACCGAAAAAGTAAACAAAATCATCGCAGATAAGTTTGCCGAAAATAACACACCGGATGTGTACAAAAGAATTTATTCCTGCATCGACCTCACAACCCTCAACACAACCGATTCTAAAGAAGATGTATGGAAGTTCACCGAAGCAGTGAACGCTTTCGAAGACAATGATCCTGATTTACAGAATGTTGCTGCCGTTTGCGTATTTCCAAACTTTGCTAAAACCGTAAAGGAAGCGCTCACTGTCGATGTTAAAATCGCTTGCGTATCGGGAGGATTTCCGAGTTCACAAACGTTTACCGAAGTAAAGATTGCCGAAACGGCACTCGCCGTTGCCGATGGAGCCGACGAAATTGATGTGGTCATCAACGTGGGTATGTTTCTCGATAACGAATACGAGGAAATGTGCGAAGAACTCACAGAGATTAAACATACTTGCCACGGAGCAGCACTAAAAGTGATTCTCGAAACCGGCGCATTGAAATCTTCCGAAAATATCCATAAAGCCTCCATCCTATCGCTGTATAGCGGTGCCGATTTCTTGAAAACATCTACCGGAAAAGTGTATCCGGGAGCTACGCTCGAAGCGGCTTATGTGATGTGCAACGCCATAAAATCCTATTACGAAAAAACCGGAAACAAAGCGGGATTTAAGGTTTCTGGCGGTGTCTCAAGTCCTGAGGACGCTGTAAAATATTACACTGTAGTGAAAGAAGTTCTGGGCGAAGAATGGTGCAACAATAGCTATTTTCGCGTAGGAACCAGCCGATTGGCGAATAGCTTGCTGAATGAAATAAAAGACAAACAATAATCCAAAAATATAATCAAAAGACTTTATGCAATGAAATTCAAACTATTAGCTTTATTGTTAGCGATTGGATTTTCATCAATCGGTTATTCAACCGCTCAGGAGAGCAGAATGATTTCCACAAATCGCAAATTGCCCTATTGGCAAGATGTAAACGTGGTGCAGGTGAACAGAGAGCACCCGCGCACGCAGTTTATGACCTACGATAATAAATCGGAAGCGTTAAACACCCGTTTCGAAGACAGCAAATACTACATTTCGCTCAACGGAACGTGGAAATTTTATTTCGTGGATGCCTACAAGCAACTGCCCGAAAACGTTACCGATTCTACCGTTGCACTTACCGAATGGAAAAACATAAAAGTACCCGGAAACTGGGAATTGCAAGGTTTCGGAACGGCAATTTATGTAAACCACCCCTATGAGTTTGTGGAACGCGACCCGAAGACCCGTTATCCGAAGTTCGCCCCACCCTATCTTCCCGAAGAAAATCCGGTAGGTGTTTATCGCCGCGAAATCGATATTCCGCAAGATTGGGACGGACGCGAGATTTTCTTAACCATAGACGGCGCTAAATCTGGCGTTTATGTCTATATCAACGGAAAAGAAGTGGGTTACAGCGAAGACTCGAAAACAGCCGCCGAATTTCGTATCAACAAATACGTGAAACCGGGG
Source organism: uncultured Petrimonas sp. (assembly GCA_964557135.1). GTDB lineage: Bacteria > Bacteroidota > Bacteroidia > Bacteroidales > Dysgonomonadaceae > Petrimonas. Next base: position 32,140 of record CAZKZB010000021.1, read on the forward strand.
AAAAACTCATTAGTATTGAAAATATTTCGCTGGTCAACAGGCTCATACCTCGAATGTCAGGATTTTTGGCGCATCAGCGGCATTGAGCGCGATGTGTTTTTGTGGTCGCAACCTAAAACGGCGTTACGCGATTTTCGGGTGAAATCCACATTAGACGACAGCTATAAAAACGGCGTTTTTGAGCTGGAAACTACGGTTAGCAACTACAACGGAGGCCCATCGTATGCCGAAGTCTCTTACGAACTGTTAGACGCTGCCGGAAAAACAGTTTCCTCCGGGGTGAAACCCGTGAGCATTCAAGGATTTGGCGAGAATGCCGTTAAATTTAGCGCTCAAATTCCAAACGTAGCTACCTGGACATCGGAACAGCCCAATCTTTACAACCTGCTTGTTACCGTTAAAAAAGAAGGCGAAAATTCGGGTGAAGTAGTCCCCTACTCCGTCGGTTTCCGCCGTTTCGAAATTAAAGCCGTAAAAACCGGTGACAGAACCGATCGTTTATTCTTAGTGAACGGTCAACCCATTAAGCTTAAAGGTGTTAACGTTCACGAAACCAATCCTAAAACCGGACATTACGTCACAGAAGATGTGTTGCGTCGCGATTTCGAGTTGATGAAACAAAACAACATCAACACCGTTCGTCTATCGCACTACCCGCAACAACGACGTTTCTACGAGCTATGCAGCGAATACGGACTGTATGTTTACGACGAAGCCAATATTGAGTCTCACGGCATGTATTACGGTCAGGAATCGCTGGCAAAGCACCCCGAATGGGAGCAGGCGCACATGGACCGAACGGTGAATATGTTCGAACGCAACAAAAACCATCCGTCTGTAGCCATTTGGTCGCTTGGAAACGAAGCCGGAAACGGTATTAACTTCTATCACACCTATAAATACCTGAAAGAACAGGAACGTTATTTTATGAATCGTCCGGTGAATTACGAACGCGGGCTTTGGGAGTATAATACCGATATGTATGTTCCTCAGTATCCCAGCGCGGCCTGGTTAGAGGAAATTGGGAAAAAAGGCAGCGACCGCCCCATTGTTCCTTCGGAATATTCGCACGCAATGGGTAATTCCAACGGAAATCTCGACCTGCAATGGCAAGCCATCTACAAATATCCCAACCTGCAAGGCGGGTACATTTGGGACTGGGTTGACCAAGGAATGGACGCCGTAGATGAAAACGGACGCCATTTCTGGACATACGGAGGCGATTATGGCGGTCCTGACGCTGCCAGCGACGGAAACTTCCTTTGCAACGGCATCGTAAATCCCGATCGTACCCCCCACCCCTCCATGACCGAAGTGAAATACGTTCATCAGGATTTCGCGTTTGAAGCGGTGGATTTGGCTGCAGGAAAATTCCGTGTCGTAAATCGTCAATACTTCTCAAATACAGACAATTACACATTCAAATATAATATTACTGAAAATGGAAAGCCTGTTTCAGAAGGTGTTCTTTCTGTATCTCTGCAACCGCAGCAATCGGGTGAAGTTTCTGTTCCCATTGGACTTTTACAAGCAAAAGCAGGAAGCGAATATTTCGTAAATTTCGAAGTAGTACAGAAAACCGCTGCTCAGCTGATTCCTGCCAATCATATAGTTGCCACAGAGCAGTTTAAACTTCCGATAAGCGCTCCCAAACAAGCGTTTGCCGATACTTCCAAAAATCCCGAGTTAAAAACTTCAACTTCCGGAAACACCATTCAGGTGTTTTCGTCGGCAGTGAATTTTGTTTTCGACAAGAAAAGCGGAATGGTTACCTCCTATAAGGTGCGCGGAACGGAATATTTCGACAAAGGATTCGGTATTCAGCCCAATTTCTGGCGTGCACCTAACGACAACGATTACGGAAACGGCAATCCGCACCGCCTGCAAGTGTGGAAACAATCGAGCAAAAATTTCAACGTAACCGACACGAAAGTATATTCCGAAGGGAAAAACGCGGTTGTTGAAGCCACCTATTTATTGGCTGCCGGAAATCTCTACAAGGTAAAATATACCGTTCAACCATCAGGAATCGTGAAAGTTGGCGCGGAGTTTTTCTCAACCGATATGGAAGCTGCTCATGTTGAAGCCTCTGAAGCCACGCAAATGGCAACCGCTTCACCCGAAGCCACCGCCGCCCGCAAAGCATCTGCCGGATTGGTTGTTCCACGCATCGGCGTTCGTTTTCGCCTGCCGGTTTCGATGAACAATGTGAAATATTTCGGTCACGGACCGGATGAAAACTACATCGACCGCAGATCGGGTTCTAAAATCGGTTTATACAAAACCACCGCCGAAGATATGTACTTCCCGTACGTTCGTCCGCAAGAGAACGGACACCGAACCGATACACGCTGGGCAGCATTTACGGGAGCTAAAGGCGGAATTATGGTTGTTGCCGATGAAACCATCGGGTTCAATTCGCTCAGAAATACCGTTGAAGATTTCGACTCGGAAGAAGCCACTACCCGACCCTATCAGTGGAATAATTTCAGCAGCGAAGAAATTGCCGCCCGCGACGATGCCGATGCCAAAAATCGCAAACCGCGTCAAACGCATATAAACGACATTACACCGCGCAATTTCGTAGAAGTTTGTGTGGATATGCGTCAGCAAGGTGTCGCCGGATACAACAGCTGGGGCGATCGTCCGCTTCCTCAACATACGATACCCGCTAATCAAAATTATAAATGGGGTTTCACGCTGGTTCCGATTAACAATGCAAAAGATATTGAAACGAAATCGGTGTTGAAATATTAATACACAACGATTCAAAATAATTTTGAAGGCATATTTTTAGACAAGCGACTCAGAAAGTCGCTTGTCTTTTTTTATAAAACAGGAAAACGCAGCATCAGAAAAACAGGGATTTTCACAAACGAGCCACTGCCATATTGTCATATTTTCAGCGCTTTTTTTGAGCAAACGATTGATACAGATGCCATTTTGTCTTATTTTTGACGAAATGAACCATAAAAATCCCTCGGCATATAATTTGAAGTTTTTATGATGTATCGAAAATGATACAAGTAAAAATCGAATTATTAACAAAAAAGAAAGGATAAAATTATGACAATTATTAGAAGACCAAACACCTGGTTACCCAGTGTTTTCAACGATTTTTTCGGTAACGAATGGGTTACGAACAACAACAAATCGGTTCCGGCAATCAATATTCAGCAAAACGAAGACGGTTTCATCGTTGAAGTAGCTGCTCCCGGTATGACCAAAGAAGATTGCAACGTAACGGTTGACGAAGACAACAACCTGGTTATCTGCTTTGAAAAGAAAAACGAATCGGAAGATAAAAAAGGTACGTATTTAAGACGCGAGTTTTCTTACACGCAATTCACCAGAAGAATGATTTTGCCCGACAATATCGAGAACGAAAAAATTGCGGCAAAAGTTGAAAATGGCGTGTTAACGGTTGAAATACCGATGAAAAAAGAAGAAGAAAAAGTAGTGAAAGCAAAACAGATTGAAATTCAGTAACGAAAATATTGGATAGAAGCAAAAAAGCGGAACAGACTTTCTGTTCTGCTTTTTTATATTACTCTGTCTTTCAAATACATCATCAACAGGCTCAACATCGATTTGTATTCGTTATCGATAGAAACATTTTTAACAATTTCAGCTGCCTCATCGATAAGTTTATTAATCGTAATTTGCGCATACTCGATACCACCGTTGCGTTTAGCAAAATCGAGCAGCGTTTCAATGTTTTCGGGCGAAAAATCAGATGATTGAATGATGTGCATCATTTCGTCCGAAACCTCTTTTGGAGCGTTTTCAAGGGCATAAATAAGCGGAAGCGTAATTTTCCCTTCACGGATATCGTTCCCGGTAGGTTTGCCTACATCGGCTTTGTAATAGTCGAAAATATCGTCACGAATCTGGAAGGCGATTCCCAAAATACGCCCTACTCTACCGAATTCACCCACCGTATATGGATTGGCACCGGCGGAAATAGCACCAATCTTCGCGCAGGCATAAAGTAGCGAGGCTGTTTTTTTATCGATAACCTTATAATACTCATCCTCATCAATAAGCAACTCATTCACAAGCGAATATTGATTAAGTTCCCCTTCGGCCAAATTCTTCCCAAGCTCCGAAATAATTCCGATTATTTCAAGATTATCGGTTTTCACACTCTGCAGCAGAGCCGATGAAAGCACATAATCTCCGGCCAAAACCGAACGCTTGTTGTCGAAAACCGCATTAGCCGACGGCTGTCCGCGCCGCGTTGGCGCCTCATCCACCACATCGTCGTGCATAAGAGTAGCCGTATGCAGCAATTCTACCGTAACCGCGCCGTAATACGTAGCAAGCGTAACCTCGCCGCAACATTTAGCCACAAGGAAAACCAGCATCGGCCTTATCCGCTTGCCATCAACTTTAAAAGCATGCCGTACAATATCGGAAATTCGCTTGTTATCCGTTTCCAACGCCTTACGCAGATAAACGTCAAACTGAGCCAGTTCGTCGCGCAGCGACTCTCTAATAACCTCACTTTCGCTCATTCTTAATTCTATTAGGAACGCAAATTTAAAAAATAATTCACCTTAAAGCAATCAAATATTCGTAACTTTACGTTTTTAATAGAAATTTAGGATTACATGACCAAACATAAATTATTTCTACTCGATGCTTATGCATTGATTTACAGAGCTTATTACGCGTTTATCAAAAACCCTCGCGTCAATTCCAAGGGACAGAACACTTCGGCCGTCTTCGGCTTTGTGAATACGCTGGAAGATGTGTTGCGAAGAGAAAACCCGTCGCACATTGCTGTGGCTTTCGATCCGCCCGGACCCACATTTAGGCACAAAGAGTTTGAAGATTACAAAGCGCAGCGCGAAGCCACGCCCGAAGACATAAAAGCATCGGTTCCCATCATAAAACAAATTTTGGAAGCGTACAATATTCCCGTGTTGGAAAAAGAGGGCTTCGAAGCCGACGACGTTATCGGAACAATTGCCAAACAGGTTGACAAAGAGCAATTTGATGTTTATATGATGACGCCTGATAAGGATTACGGGCAATTGGCCGAAGAACACGTATTTATTTACAGACCGAAATACGGCGGTAACGATTATGAAATTCTTGATGACAAAGGAGTGATGGAAAAATACAAGGTTTCTCATCCCTTGCAAGTTATTGATTTACTGGGACTCATGGGCGACGCGTCCGACAATATTCCCGGCTGCCCCGGCGTGGGACCCAAAACGGCGGAAAAATTGCTGGAAGAATTTGGTTCGATAGAAAATTTGCTGGAAAATTCCGATAAGTTAAAAGGCGCAACCAAAAAAAGAGTGGAAGAAAACAAGGAACAGATTCTGTTTTCGAAGTTTTTGGCAACCATTAAAACCGATGTCCCCATCGAGATAGATGTAGATTCTTACAAACGTGAATCGATGAACGAATCGGCGCTCAGAGAAATATTTGAAGAGCTGGAATTCAGAACGTTAATCAATAGGGTGTTGAAAATTGAAGCCTCAAAACCGGCAAGCGGACAAGCTATTCAGGGCGATTTGTTTAGCGGGTTTGGAGATATTGCACAGGAAGAGTCACCGCAACCTACCCTATTCTCGGATAACTTTGCCGATATTCATTCCGCAAAACACACGTATAAGTTAGTGGAAACCGAAAAGGAGCTTGTGGAACTCAATAAACTGCTTTGCGCGCAAAAATCGGTTTGCTTCGATACCGAAACCACAGGAGTTGACCCGCTTTTGAGTGAGTTGGTGGGATTGGCATTCGCCTATAAAGAGGGCGAAGCATTTTATGTTCCCATTTCGGCTAACCAAGAAGAAGCCCGAAAGCAAGTTGCTCTGTTTAAGCCGTTTTTTGAAGATGAAACCATCGAAAAGGTGGGACAGAACCTCAAATTTGATATCCTTCAACTGCGGAGTTACGACATCCATGTGAAAGGGAAAATTTTCGACACCATGATTGCCCACTACCTGCTGAACCCGGAACTCAGACACGGAATGGACTATATGGCGGAAACTTATCTGCAGTATAAAACCGTTCCGATTGAGGATTTGATTGGTCCGCGCGGGAAAAATCAGAAATCGATGCGGGATATCGCACCCGAAATTGTTGCCGAATACGCCGCCGAAGATGCCGATATTACTCTGAAACTGAAAAATATACTCGAAAAGGAAATCAAACAAAACAACTTGGAGCATCTTTTCTACGAAATAGAATTGCCGTTGGTTTATGTACTCGCCGATATGGAGAGGACGGGCGTTCGCCTCGATTTGGGCGCGTTGAAACAACTTTCGGAAGAGTTAACCGCTGAATTAGCGGGCGTTGAGAAAGAGATTATCGATATGGCGGGTTTCGATTTCAACGTAAATTCGCCCAAACAGATAGGGGAAGTGCTTTTCGACCGGATGAAAATTGTGGATAAACCCAAGAAAACCAAAACCGGACAGTACAGCACCAGCGAAGACGAATTGGTAAAACTGCGCAACCGACACCCGATTATCGAAAAAATATTGGAACAACGCGGACTCAAAAAACTGTTGAGTACTTATATCGACGCGTTTCCGTTGCTGGTAAATCCGCGTTCGGGTAAAGTGCATACCTCTTTCAATCAGACGGTTGCCGCCACCGGACGATTGAGCAGCACCAATCCCAATTTGCAGAATATTCCCATCCGCGACGAACGGGGAAAAGAGATGCGTCGCGTTTTTATCCCCGACGACGGTTGCACGTTTCTCTCTGCCGACTATTCGCAAATCGAACTGCGCATCATGGCGCACCTGAGCGGCGATAAAAACATGGTGGAAGCGTTTGTAAACGGACAGGATATTCACGCCGCCACATCGGCGAAAATTTACAAAGTGCCGCTCGAAGATGTTACCGGAGGCATGCGCAACAAGGCAAAAACGGCGAATTTCGGCATTATTTACGGCATTTCGGTATTCGGACTGTCGGAACGGCTGAATATTCCGCGAAGCGAAGCCAAAGAGCTTATCGACGGCTATTTCGAAACTTACCCCGAAGTGAAGAACTACATGGAAAAAAGTATTGAAAATGCGCGCCAAAAAGGATATGTGGAAACGGTTTTAGGCAGAAAACGCTTTCTTGCCGACATCAATTCACGAAACGCCGTCGTGCGCGGCTATGCCGAACGAAACGCCATAAACGCGCCCATTCAGGGAAGCGCCGCCGATATTATAAAAGTGGCTATGGTTCGCATTTTCAATCGGTTGGAAAAGGAAGGACTGAAATCGAAAATGATTCTTCAGGTGCACGACGAACTCAATTTCAACGTTCCGACAAACGAATTGGAAACGGTAAAAAATATCGTTACCGAAGAGATGGAAAACGCCTACAAACTGCGCGTGCCGCTGAAAACCGATTGTGGAGTGGGGGAGAACTGGCTGGAGGCGCACTAAGCCCGGTTACGAGTTTCGGGTTTCGAGTTATTGCGTTGAATTATTTAAACAACTTACTTCGAACAATTTTAAAACGCTGTCTATAAAATAATTGAATATGATTCTTTTCATTTTGGATAACACGCTAATCCGTTGCTGCATCAAACCCGCAACACGTAACACGTAACTCGCAATGTTGGAAGGCTTTACGGAATACGGATATTGGGGACTTTTCTTGGCATCGTTTCTCGCTGCCACGGTTCTGCCGTTCAGCTCCGAAGTGGTTTTTGCCGCGCTCATCGCCGCCGGAATGGACGTGTGGTCGTGCGTTATTTTTGCTTCGGCAGGAAACGCGTTGGGCGGCGCCACCTGCTACTACGTGGGCAGATTGGGAAAAACGGAATGGCTGGAAAAATGGTTTAAAATAAAGCAGGAAAAAATAGATAAAACCACGCGCTGGCTTCACGGAAAAGGCGCGGTGATGGGGTTCTTCGGTTTTCTTCCCGCCGTAGGCGACGTTATTTTGGTGGCGTTGGGATTTATGCGCGCAAACATGCCGGTGGTAATGGTTTCGATGACTATCGGGAAATTTTTGCGGTATGTGCTGATTGCTTTTGGAACGGGACAAGTGATGTCGTGGTTGTAGTTTTGCGAAGAAAATATTAGAATAACCATTAATTCAAATACATTGAGGGGTAATAACGGTTGATAGATTGAACAACGATTGAAAATGGATATTTTTTAATTAGTCGCTCCTTAAAACATCATTCGGATATTTTAGCCTAATATTCGGATTATAATCGAAAAAAGACGCGTAATTTTCCGATTACAATCGAAATATTACGTATCTTTGGGGAAATATGAAAACCATGATAAAAAGAGAGTTACTCGAAAATATAGTTTCATCCTGTTTTGCGGGGAAAATCATTCTTTTGCTCGGAGCAAGGCAGGTTGGAAAAACCACGCTTCTAAACCAAGTGTTGGATAAAGTTAAAACGACAGCAAGGTGGTTCAATGCAGATGAATCTGACGTGCTTCAAGCTTTCACCAATGCAACAACAAGTTCTCAACTTCTCCAACTCATTGGTAAAGAAAATAAGTTGGTTGTAATTGACGAAGCACAGCAAATACCTGACATCGGGAAGAAACTGAAACTCATTTACGACACAAATCCGGAAATTCAGCTCATTGCAACAGGCTCTTCCTCGTTTGAATTGCAAAACAGAATGTCAGAACCACTTACCGGTCGAAAAAAAACATTTTATCTTTTTCCCATAAGTTATCGGGAAACGACAGAAAATAGCTCTGTTATTGAGGCAAAACGTTTGTTAGATACACGGCTTGTTTATGGCCTCTATCCCGATGTAGTAAACCATCCGGGTAAAGAAAAGGATATTCTGGTTGAAATTGCTAACAGTTATCTTTACAAAGATATTCTGCAATTGGAAAATATCAGAAAGCCAGCTCGCATAGAGAAATTACTTCAGGCCTTGGCTTTTCAAGTTGGTAACGAAGTGAGCTACAATGAATTGGCGCAGACAATCGGTAACATTGATTCCGAAACAGTTGAAAAATACTTGGACTTGCTTGAAAAAGCTTATGTAATTTTCAAACTTCCGGCATTTAGTAGGAACTTGCGAAACGAACTCAAAAAAGGCAAAAAGTATTATTTTTATGACAACGGCATTCGAAACGTACTTATAAGTAATTTTTCGATACCCGATATGCGTACCGATAAAGGCGCACTGTGGGAAAATTTTTTGATTTCGGAACGACTAAAAAATAACAGCTACACCAAGCGATATGCCAATACATACTTTTGGCGTACACACGACAGAGCCGAAATTGATTATATCGAGGAAGAAGATGGCATGTTAAACGCTTTTGAGTTTAAATGGAAGGAAAAGAAAGTGAATTTTGCTTATTCATTCCGGGAGGCTTATCCCAATCACAGCACATCAGTTGTTCATAGAGCAAATTTTGAAAATTTTGTAGGTGTAAAAATAGAATAACCAATATAAAATGTCAACCATATTATTTCACGAAATCGTTTTCGGTCCCGTTCACAGTCGGAGAATGGGTACATCGCTGGGTATGAATCTATTGCCCTACGACGGCAAACTCTGTTCTTTCGACTGCATCTACTGCGAATGCGGATTCAACGAAGATTTTCGCACACAAACAAAATTGCCTTCGGCAGAAAATACGAAAGCCGCATTAGAAGATAAATTACAGAAACTAAACGCGGAAGGCGTAAAATTAGACGTTATTACCTTTGCCGGAAACGGCGAGCCCACGCTGCATCCGCAATTTGCCGAGATTGTGGACGATACCATTTTGCTTCGCGACAGATATTGTCCCGAAGCCAAAATAAGCGTACTAACAAACGGAATGCACGTTGCCAAACCGTCGGTTTTTGGAGCGTTGCAGAAAGTAGAAAACCCTATTTTGAAACTCGATTCCGCTTTTGATGAGACAGTTAGGCTTATCGACCGACCAAACTCGCCCAATTATTCCGTTGCCAAACAGGTAGAGCTTTTTAAGAAATTCAACGGCAATTTCATTCTTCAAACCATGTTTGTTCGAGGAGAGTTTAACGGCGCGAAGATAGATAACGCCACCGAGAAAGAGATTTCGGCTTGGTTAGAGCTTGTGAGAGCGCTCAATCCGCGCGAAGTGATGATTTACACCATCGATCGCGAAACGCCCGCTAAACAGCTCGAAAAAGTGCCTGTGGAAGAACTTCGGAAAATTGCCGATAGAGTGGGGGAGTTGGGAATCAAAACGAATGTAGCGGGATAGAACAATTTTGCTGTTCACAGCGTTACAAAAGAAAAAACAAAAATGAAAACATCCATAGAAATCAGCTATTTCCCGTTAAGAGAAGAATTTAAAGCCCCGATTAAAAAGTTCATCGAGGCTTTGAAAGAGAATGAAAAAATCACGGTTAAACCCAACAGCATGTCCACGCACGTGTTCGGCGAATACGACGATGTAATGGCTGCCGTAACCCGATGCATCAAAGATGCTTTCGAACTGCCAAGCAGTATTTTCTTACTGAAATTTATGAATTTGGACAGGAATAAATAGACTTCTGTCTCATTTATCCAAAAATTCTCCTAACTCACGGTACTTCTTGTATTTATCGGCATAGAGAGATTTTGTTTCGTTATTGGGTACATACTCCGACAATACTCCCTGATTCATTGCCACTTGCGCTTCTTCCACTGAAGAAAATACTCCGCCGGCAACAGCCGCGCACATGGCTGCGCCCAATGCCCCGGCTTGCTCAGAAGCAGCCACTTTTATGGGAACACGCATGATATCGGAGAGCAGTTGCATCACATAGGGCGATTTCAACGAAATGCCGCCCACAGCAATAATTTCGGTTACCTTAACACCTTCCTTTTCGAGATGCTCCATAATGGCTTTTGAACCGAACGCGGTGGCTTCTACTAAGCTTCTGAAAATTTGAGCGGGAGTTGTTCCGAGTGTTAATCCGATAATTCCCCCTTTCAATGTTTGATCGGCGAAAGGAGTTCGGCGGCCGTTGAGCCAATCGTTAGCTAGTACGCAATCACCTGATAATGGAAGTTTTTCGGCCTCCCGGGTTAGCTGCGCGAGTATTTTACCCTTCACTTTATCTGCGTCGATATTTTCGCACAACGATAACGACCAGCCGAGAACATCCCGAAACCAAGCATAAACATCGCCGAAAGCCGATTGTCCGGCTTCCAATCCAATCAATCCCGGAATTACGGAACCGTCCACTTGCCCGCTGATACCGGGAATAAGTTTGTCGCCGATATCTTTTCGGGGAGTAACCACAATGTCGCACGTAGACGTCCCGACAATTTTCACCATCGTGTTTGCTCGTATTCCGGCACCGATAGCTCCCGCGTGCGCGTCGATAATACCGACAGCCACATCAACTCCCTCGGGTAATCCGAGGCGATTTGCCCACTCCTTAGTCAATTTCCCGGCACTGATATCGCTTGTGAATGTTTGAGCGCTTAAACGGCCTCCAAATCCGTTGAACAAGGGGTCTAATTCCGATAAAAACTGCTGCGACGGATATCCGCCCCATTCTTCGGCCCACATTCCCTTGTGCCCGGCAGCGCAGCGGCTTCGTTTTACTTTTTCGGGCTGTAAATTTCCGGTCAACAACGCCGGCATCCAATCGCAATGTTCGATAATGGAGTAGGCATCTTCGCGAATCGATTGGTCTTCGCGTAACACGTGCAATGCCTTTGCCCAAAACCATTCTGAAGAATAAATTCCACCCGAACGAGAGGTAAAATCCGTTTCCCATTTTCGAGCCAATGCATTTATCTCATCGGCTTCCTGTATCGACGTATGGTCTTTCCAAAGGATAAACATCGCGTTGGGATTTTCGGCATATTTCGTTAAAAGCGCCAACGGTGTGCCGTTTCTATCTGTCAGACAGGGCGTACTGCCTGTAGTATCGATACCCAAAGCAACGATGTTCTCTATTTCGTCTGTCGATAAGCTTTGCAATACTCCACGAACTGACTCTTCCAACGAATCGATATAATCCTGCGGATGTTGGCGGTATCGGTTTTGGCCGGCATCGCAGTACAGTCCGTCTTTCCAACGGGGATAGAAAGCGGTGCATGTCGCGACCTCCTTTCCCGATGCGGTATTTACAACCAACGCACGGCAAGAATCGGTGCCGTAATCTATTCCTATGACTAATTTTCCCATCGAATTTTAATCTTTAATTGCACTTTGTATTTTCTTGTTGCGTGCAACGGTTAAACTATAATACGCAATAATGGCAAATGCTATCGCAGGCACCCAGTAAGCGAACTTGATGCTTCCGGATTGGTCTGAAAGGATGCCTTGAACTTGCGTAAGCAGAGCCGCTCCGGCGATGGCCATCACCATTCCCGAACCGCCAATTTTTGTATCTTCGCCCAAACCACGAACACCCAGCCCGTAGATGGTCGGAAACATGAGCGACATACACCCCGAAATTCCCATCAAAGCGTAAACTCCGACGAATCCTTGAGCATAAACCACGGTTATTGAGAGAATTACAGCCAAAGCAGTTAGCGCGGAAAGCAGATTTACCGGACGAATATACTTCATAAGCCAGGTGCAAATAAAGCGCCCGAAAACAAACAGAAGTAACGACATAATGTAATAAGTAGCTCCGGCTTGCTCAGCAGTCCGGGGCAGGAGAGCGTCTAAACCAATGGATTCAACGAAACTGTAAAACGCACCTGCCAAAGGTTCGACATGTCGCAGCGCTCCGATGATGACTTCCTGAGAAGGATTGGCGCCCAATGAGGCAATAACGGCATCTAAATCTAATTGCTGCATCACGTAACGAATAATAAACGACCAAACGGCTATTTGTGCTCCCACATAGAAAAACTGCGCTATAACACCCCAAACATAGTTTCTGTTCTTTCCCAAACGGGCGAATGTGGCTTTCAGGTTCAACGTTTTGTCGTCGTCCTGTGCTTTGGGCATTTTGGTAAAGAGAATGAGCAGAAACAGAATGAGCATCACCAACCCGAGGATCATGTAAGCGTTGGTTACGGCCAACAGTTCGCCTTTTTGTATGGAAACCAGTTCGGACTCCTGCAACGCGATTCTGTCGGCAGCGCTCATAGTGTTTAGTTGCGACAGAACAAAAACCTGACTTACCAGCACGCCCGTGAGCGCTCCGAACGGATTAAAAGACTGCGAGAAATTCAACCGTCGGGTGGCGGTTCGTGGATCGCCCAAGGCATAAACGTAGGAGTTTGCAGAAGTTTCGAGAATGGATAATCCGGCAAAAAGAACGAAGATGGCCAACAGATACATTCCAAAACTTAACGGCGAACTGATGCTGTTTGCCAGCATGGCGGGATAAAACAGGATTCCGCCCGTAATGCAAAAGCCCAAACCCAGTAATACTCCCGATTTATAGGTGTGTTTTTTGATGAAAATGGCTCCCGGAAGCGCAAAGCAGCCATATCCCAACAGATAGCAAACTACCTGAATCCATGCCGTTTGCGTGTCGCTCAGACTCATAATGCGCTTAAAAGCAGCCAGCATGGTGTCTGTCATGTTGTTAGGCACAGCCCAGATAAAGAACAGGGAGGTAAGCAGGATAAACGGAAACAGGATTCCTGCAGGAACTAAACGATGTTTTGTGTTCATACGCTGTTAAGATGTTAATTGATAATGCTTCGCGATATCAGCTTTCCGAATAATGCGCTAATGTGCGATAAAAACCGAATGTTAGAAAGTTTATTATCCGAACGAGTGAAATAATCATTACGTTGAAGACGTAATTTATCGCGTTCGCTCATCATTGTAATGTTTTGTCAGAAAACGTTTTTTACTTTATTGAGTTCTACGCCGAGCAACTTCTCCGAAATGGAAGAAAGGGCTGCTTCGTTACCCACGAAATGAAATACATTATGAATGTGCGTTAATGATTCTCCCGGTTTCAAGAATGCCGCAGGCGAACAGCTTTCCAACTCGAGGAAAGGGCCCATGATGCTGCCGTCTTCCAGCGGACCATCGTTGTAGGCGTTTAATGCATCGCCGACAAGCGGGTCTTTTTTGGGGTTCCATTCCTGATTCAAGTATACGGCGTTAGGATTCGCTTCGAATGTTACGATGGTTAGTCGTTTCGAAATGGGATCGTAGTTTCCGGCAATGGATTGGGTACGCTTGGCGTTCATTCCTAATTTCCCTCTCGATTTTCCGTCAGTTTTAAAGTAAAGCGTGCCGTTGCCGTCGTCGATTAAGCGGTCGGCCGGAATTTCACCGAAATAATCGGAAGTAACCACTTGTCCGAGTTCTTTTTCACTACCGATGTTATAAGGAATTACGGTTACGGCCGAATCGGAGGGATTGAACATATCGAGCATCCAGATGCATACGGTTCCGGTTTTTTCTGTCCATTCAAAATCGTTGTGATTGGTGATTTTGTTATCGGTTGCGTAAGCTACGGCATTAACATCTTGCGGCAACGTTACGCCCAATTTATTGGCAATATCAGCATCGGACATTAACGATACTTTCCGCTCTACGGCAATGCTTAACACCGAACCTAAGTAGTTTTTCAACTCCATCTCCTTGGTAAAAGTTGCAGATTTCGAAGAGACATCTTTCACACCCCATTTCTCGATATCGATGGCCTTGGGCGTGTGCCAATTATCGAAAATCTGTTCTTTCCCGGGCTCGAAATAGATGGAATATTGTCCGCCTTCGGGACCGAGCCAAAAGCGGTCTTCTCCTCCAAAACCGTTCATGTGTTCATCCACCACGCCCGAATCAAAGAAATTGTAATTGATAAACCCGTGGCTGTTGCTTTCTTCTCCGTTTGCAGTGGATGTGAAAACTTTGGCTTGGTATTTAGCCGAGGCAATAAGTTGTGCTTTTCCGTCGTCCGATTTCAACACCACTAATTGGCTGTCTTTTTCCGAGAGGTAATTCAAATCGTAACCGAACGTTCCTTTTTCATACTTTTTTTCCATATTTTCCGATGTTTTTTTATTGCCGGTGCAGGAAATAAACAGGTATCCCGCTGCAAGCAAAAAAAGACTTAAACTCTTTACTTTCATGTGTTTATATTTTATTTTTTACATTATTGTCACATGGAACTCGCAATAATCATGTTCTTGTGTGTAACTAATTTACGTGCTCGTTTCATATAATTATATTTTTGATTCTATTGTTATTCAATTTTTCCGAACTTGTCTAATATGCGATTGTAAGCTTCGGCAGCGGCGCCGTTTCCCCAGTCATAAATGGTAAATTCTCCCATTCCTTCACCTTCGGGACTTGTGCGACCGCCGTGGCCGTAATTTTCCATCGTGAAACCGTAATCTTCAGGCCCGAAAAAGGGATAAACTTTTTCCCATTGAACTTTTGTTTGCGGGTTTTCGGGACAATACATCATCACAAACGAAGCCTTGAGAGCGGCAAAACCTCGCTCGGTATATTCGGGATTATTCAACAGTTTTCCGTATTGAAGAATGAGTTCCGAAAAAAGACTTTCGCGCGAGTCGTTCCATTCACCGTCGGCATTTAGCACGCCGAATCCACCCAACACATTTACGTACATATAAGGCGGCTGCCACGATGCTTGCGTCATCAGCATCTCATCGAGGGTACGCTGTCCGGCCTCTAAATAATCGATGTTTTTAGTGGTAAGATAGCTTTGCAGCAGGGCTTCCGCCGTCCAAAACATCGAAAAGTTGTTCTGCTTGTGCATGTTGTTTCGCGTCACTTTCTTCCCAACCAAATGCTCCGCCCCGTAACGGGAGCACGACCAATAGGTTTCGAAATCTTCCCAACGGCCTTCGGGAATTATGTTTTCGATAACAGCTTCCATCGCTTTGAGCGCGGCTTGGCGGTATTCTTGCTTGCCGGTAAGTTCATGCAATTTCAACAAGAAAGTCACCGATAGGGAGGTTTCAGGTGAATCGTTGAGGTGCGGCATCGGTTTCATCGTACGTAAATCGAGCCAAGTCGGAAAAAAACCGTTGGAGTATTGGATTTCCAGTAATGCTTTTGCATATTTTTCGGCATAATTTAACAACCTTTCGTCCTCCTCCAGTTCATCGTACCAACGAAGCATCAACAGCGCCGTCCAACTCATATCGAGGATGTGGAACGGCGACTCGCGGGGATTCCACGTGTAGGGATTTCGATTGGAGTTTCCCCAGTAATACGTATCCCAGCCTTTGCTGCGGTTGTATTTTCTGCCGTCGATTTCCACTTCGTGCATCTCGGTGCCGATTAGTCCGTGAAAAAATCCGTTTTTCTGCGGAAAGGCCAATGCAAGCTCTTTGGTCAACATCGCTTTTTCGAGGAGTTGATCATCGTTCATCCGCTTTGCATATCGGTATAACCCGCTTGCAGAACGGAGCGAACTGAACCACGCCTGGTTCCACACGGAACGAAATTCGCGCTCATTTACCTCTCCCGGATAGTTGGGACTTTGTGTTACATTGACGATGAAAACAGGCGCGCCGACCCTTTTCCCGTCAATTTCAAACTCCTGCCACACATTTTTTTCCCAATTCTTAAACGCCCAGTCGTAAGTATGTTTTACGTAAGGTTTCAAATCGCCTTTTATGGGATTTCCGGATTTGTAAATGTCTCTTCCCCAACTTATCCACAAAAAATCAAGCGGTTTTCGGAACGGATTGGCAAGCGAAGCTTTATCGGTAAAACGGAGCAGATAAAAACCGATTTCAACTTTCCCTTCGGGATATCGCGCACCGTCGGTTCGTTCGAATAAAACGTGCTCAGTAACGTGGCTTTCGCTCATTCCGAGCGTCAGCGTGTTGGTTTCTGCATTCAGGTCTAAATACCAACGCACGGGCGTACCCAGTTGCATAATACTTAAATCGGGGATGAGCGCGATTGTTTGTATCTCATCGGCAATGATCAGGGTAGGGGAGCGGAAAACGTGCTGGTCGATAACGTGATTATCGGTGGGCGTGAGGTGCGGCGACCAATGAAAAGTGGGAGTAAATGCCGGCCGGATGTTTATTTGCCAATCGTTTTGATTCAGTTTTTCATTCAGCGAAAACGAAATGTTGATGTATATCGTATTTTCATCTATTTTCTTTATCCGTTGCTTGCCGGCATTTTGTCCCAAATAGTCATGTTGAATACGGTCTATAGCTTTTTGAAAATGAGGAGGGAACAGATTTTTATTGACAATTACTTTTCTTCCGTCATAATTATTCGCGTGCAGATGAGCACTAAAACTCAACAGCATGATTAAGACAAGCCAATATGCAAAAAACTGTTTCTTCATTTTCGGTTAGTCTATTTTTTCGAGTATAATTAAGTTCAATTCAAATAAATCGGCATTTCCGTTTTTGCGAACGTGAAACGTTACGGAATTCGTTTGCTGGGTGAGTTGAATATCGCCCACGTGAACTCTTTCCTTGAACTTGTTTTCGTTTGATTTAGTGGATATCCAGTCCGATAGTTGTTTCTGCCGCTGCCATACTTGAAAATCGGCACCATTTTCCCGTTCGTGATAATTAATTAAAACTTTGTAGTTTCCTTCGGGAACATCCGTAAGCATGACTCTCGCGGCGCCTTGTCCGTAAGCGGTGAGCATAAGTCCGCGGTCTAAAATTACTCCGATTCCCCTATCGGGCGTAACCTGCATCAATTGAGGGAAATAAACGTGTGTTGAAGGGAGATAAACCTCCCTTAACTCTGCCGTAGGCTCCATTTTTTCCCGAAGCGGCTGTGCGGTATAGTAAAACGCTACCGATGTGTAATCTACTGGAAAATCATTGCCGACTTCGCCGTGCTCCATTCCGTGATAAATCTCTTTTTCGAATGTCAGTTTATCGGAAAGAAAGAATCGATACGCGCCTGTGCGTCCCATGGGCAAAGAATAGTCCAAAGATCCGTGAATGGGCATGCTGATTCCTCTGTCCCAACGGTCGAGTAGGGCATACCAACCGCCGTTGTAATAATCTTCCGAACCGGTACCGTGCATACGCGCTTTTCCGTCAACAAAAGTGCTGTCGTCGCCTTCGAAGAACAACGTCATTCCCGGGCGCAGCCCTTGCGCGATGTGAACTGTTCCCACGTAGTGTCCTTTGCCATGCGTTTCCAAAAACGTGTAGAACTTTCCGATATCGGGTTTTTCGCGCTTCCAGACAGAGTAGAGTTTTCCTTCATCTTTTTCGTTGCGCTTGTTGCTGTTGTAGTGCACTTTTACGTTTACCGATACGGGATTCTGTTGTACGCCTGCCCTTTCCTTGTAAATAAGCTTCATGGATGCCGATTTATCATAAGGCATCGGCAGATAGCAATAATTGGATGTTCCGTATCGTCCCATCAAAATGCT
>CAZKZB010000022.1:0-46893 GCA_964557135.1 uncultured Petrimonas sp.
AAGGCATCGGCAGATAGCAATAATTGGATGTTCCGTATCGTCCCATCAAAATGCTTCGCATAGCGGGGTTTCCATACGCGTAACCAAAGAAATCGGCTACCGGAGCGTGAATGGCTTCCACCTGTTCGTTGTCCCATTTTGCGGAAAGCAGAATGTCTTTGTTTAATCCTTCAAAGGATGTTCCGCCATCAATTTCAAAGCCTACGATGCGTCCGGCTGTGTTTTTATCGAAAAACGTCACTTCTTCGCCCGGCTGAATCGTAAAATTCTTTTGCTCGGTTTGAACGTTTGCTGAAACGCCTGACGTATAATTGTTTACCGTAGGCGAAATATCTGCCCACAAGGCATTCACTTCCGAGAGCAATTTTCTATCTGTTTCAGAGAACTTGCCTGTCCACGATTCAACGTTCATTCCGGGCAATTTCCTGTACTGAATTTGGTGGAACATGATTTTTTCTCCTTCAAAAACAATCTTCAACGATTTTTTGAACGGAATGGGGATATAGCAGTAATATCCACCGATTTCGTTTCCGCAAACGGGTTTGGTAAACGGATACACTTCTCCGGAGAATAAATCCATAAACCGCAGCCTCAGGCGCGGCGTTTTTTCACCATCGAAATAAAATGCCAACATATCGTTGGTTGGAGTGGGGGTCCAAATTCGGTTTACCACGCCGGGGCCTTCAAACTCGGCAAGAACAAGGCGCCCGTTCTCTTTGCGGATATAGGAATACTTGCCTGAAAAACCGTCGTCGTTGCCCCACGTGCGGTCGTAACTCGACTCTTGTTCAATAAGTTGATTGTGCCGATAGGCGGGGAGCAAGTCCACTCGTTTTAAGAGTTCAACTTCGTCGCTCCATTTAAATGTTTTGTTCTGTGCCTGCGTTTGAAAGCTGCAGGCTAAAAATAATAATAAGAATACTGTAATTGCGTTTTTTTTCATTTTTATGTTACTATTGTTCTGTTGTTTTAATTCACTTCCAAGTCTTCCCATTTAGGCAAAGGAGGGAATTTAGCGTGCGGTTCGCTTTGGTACCAGAAGCATACGGATGAAATATCCGATTGCTGTGGCAAATAACGCCCTCCGTGGCGCCATCCCAAATCCTGTATGGTTACACGCAAATCTTTTTTAAAACGAATGGGATCCATTACGTGCCAACGATACATTCCAAAGCGTTGTCCCGACCTGTATGTGATATCGGGTGGCAGAACCTGCACCAATCCGGCATACGGAGTTGTAAAAGTAACGTATTTCCCGTGACGGTCAAAATTATACGAACCTAAAAAATAATCTTCGGTGCCTGTTCCGATGATGGTAGGGAATTTTTTGTCACCATCCATAAAGAATTTTATTTCGCCTTCGCCCCACCAGCCGTTGTTGTTCACTTGCCAAGCCATATACACACCCACGTAGTGGCCTTCGCCTTTCACATTGTCTATGATGGTATAATCCGATGTTTCGTTTACCTTTGTACGTCTGAATTGCGCGTGAAAATAGGCGGCGTCAGCCGGAACATCGGTTAATGTATAGTCCACTTGGTAATAAAGATTCATAGCCTCGGCATCGTTGATGTTGGTCATTGTTATTTTACATTTCCTGCGAAAAGGCATTACCCAATAACAGTTGAATGCACTACCTGGATTTACTGTAACGGGAAGCGAATTCAAGTGGGCATACTCATTCCAACCCATACCAAAGAATGCTCCTACAGGACATTCTACTGATGGTTCTGTTTCATCGTCCCAATAAATTCTCATGATGGAAAAACGCCAGTTTCCCGTAGGTGTCATCCAAATATGTTGGATTGCTCCGGGACCTTCAATTTCGGCCATCGTAAATGTTTCACCTGGTTGAATGGTTACATAAGGGTTAACTTTCCATCCCTGACCTAAGTCACGCGAAGCGTGCGTGGCATTTGCCGTATTTCGCGGAGCGTTTGGGTCGGGCGTAGCCATTCCCCCCTTTCCTTTTTCACCTGTGAAATTTTCGGGGCTGATTGAGCGGGTTTCTGCATTAGAAAGACGATAAAGGTTGCCCATATTCATATCGAGACCGTTGAAATCTCGGCTTTGAGCAAAAACTCCCGCAACTAAAGCGAGCAATAAAAAGGTAATGTAAGATGATTTTAAGTTCATGAGTTGTTGACTTTATGGAGTTAATAATTAGAATTTATCAAACCTGGTAAATTGAAATTTTCATTTTTGACCGTAAAATGCAGTCCTTCGCACGATTATATCTGTCATCCAATACGTAGAAGGGATGGGCGTTGGACCAATAATTGAAGTTCTTATTGTTGAGACTCAGAAAATAGATAACGGAATTGTGGCTATACATATTTTACAATGTTTGCTTGAAATCACTGGTAATTTTATCCAAATCTATTTGTTTCATTTCGGGTTTCTTTTCAGGCTCGTTCATTTTACTGGAGACTTCAACCATATTATCCGACGAGTAGAACATCAATAAATAGAGCACCAATATGTTTGTAGTTTTTCTCATATTATATCTTTTTTGTTAAAAAAATCTTTTACCTATTTATTTTATTTCAATTTAATACCTCTGTTCGCAGCATAGATATTTTCTTTTGAGTTATTGGAATACTCTTTCCTGTAAATCTTTAAATGCTGTTATATAGACGGACTATAGCCTGTTGATTGTCTTCATTGATTCAGCGACAAAGACATCAATTTTTGTTTTACTCATCAAAAAACACGGAGCAATCCAGTCTTCCTTATTTTTGTTAGTGTTTATACCCTTTGAGATAAGCATCATTTTGTTTTTTTCAGATGATGAGCGGCCAATTACCGCTCACTCATCTGAAATTGCCTTGTTAGCATAAAGATATCACTTAAAATGGCAAGTCAAAACCTTCAGGCATCACGATCATACTATTTATGTAGTAATATCCTGTACTATTGTTGTTATTAGGACCTGCCGAGATGCGGATATCAATAATTCCTAGATCTGTCGGCTGAATTCCTTTGACTATGGCCACTTTGCCGGTGTTGTTTGAAGTGTTTAAGAAAGCTTCTCCACTATTCTGTCCAATGGCTCGATAGTGCGTTTCGCGATTGTCGTTTATATCTCTTCTGGAACCAAAGAACACAATGTCATATTTCTGTGTTGCATTCAAGCGGTAAAGTGTAAATCCGGCTTGAGGATTATTCCGTTCGCCCCAGAAAGCATCTTGCGTGAATGCAACGGGTACTCCAAAGTCATTTCGTGTCATTCCCGACTGATTTTCGCCAGCAAAACGGTCTGTTATGCTCAAAGCCAACCCTGTATTGGTTCCTGTGGCGTCATAAATGTCAAATCTTGGTGCGTCTGTTGGTTTGTCGATGAAGAAATAGGGCTTTCCTGCATCCATTGTTCCAAAATCCAAGAACACGGGCTGCTCCAGTTTGAAATTATTTGGCTCAACGGGTAACGGAGATCCTTCTGGCAAAATCATCATAGCGTTAATGCCAATAAATTTTGCCCACTGTTTGTTGTCGGGACCTACGGAAAGTTCTACGGTAATGGTTGCATCCTCTTGAGGTTCGATATTTTCCACGACAACAACCTTACCCAAGTTGTTGTCATTGTCAAGCAGTCCGGAACCAGAATTTTTTCCTATCACAGTAAACTCTGTCTGAGTGTTGTCATCGTTGATAGAGCCGTAAAGTACAAATGTATACTTTTTGCTAGTATTCAAATTCGAAATGGTTAACGCACTCCGATCTATCTTAATACCATCACTGAAGAACATATCCTCAGATACCTCGCGAGGTAAGCCCAAAACATTTTGCAAGCCTCTTTTCAGTCTTCCGCTAAAAGGTTTCGTTATTTCTATCGCGAAATTGGAATTGACACCATTCATATCCCTCAGGTTACTTATTTTTCCGTCATTGGGACTACCAAAATGGTTGAACATATCTGGCCCTTTAACCTCCCCAAAATCAATAAATAACGGATGTTCTAATACAAATTCATTAGGCGCAGGATATTTGTAATCTTCCAAAACCGTTACCTGACCCGGGTTTGCTACAGCCTTTTGTGCCGCTTCTTTTGCCAGGTTGGCGTCATACTCACTCAGCGTTTCGGGTACAAATGAATTGTTAACAACATCGCCGAAAAGCGCCTCAAACCATGCTGCCGAAGCGGTAAAACGTCCAATGTTTAGGTTCAAATGATATCCGTCTCGAGTGAATTTGTCGCCAATATAGCTTGTCCTACCATTTTGAATAGCAGTTCCGGCAGGTACCACCATATCAATTCCGCCCAATTCTTTGGCTTTCCAAACCGCATCAACAATGGCATTATACATTTTCATTTGGTCCTTATCGTAATTCACAAATCCTGAGTGATTGGAATCCTGTGCATACGCCCACGTTTGATGAAGAATATACTTTATTTCGGGATTGGTAGTCATTGGTTTTACATAATTAAGTAATTTGGGCAAGAATTCTTGATATCCGTCAATAATTCCGGATAGCTGACTTACTTGCTGAAAACTAATGTAATCCCAATTCTCATTTTTAACAGCATAGGCAATGGATTTACTGCCTTCTCTGTTTAAGCTTCCATCTATACCAATCTTACGAAAATCATAAGCATCTTTGCTGCCCGATGCATTTTCCCAATGCAACTCCAGTGACGACCCTCCGATATATAAATTGCCTATGATAACTTTATATCCGGCGGCTTTGGCCAAGTCGTACAGATAGTTTTCAATAGCATCCTCAGAAAAGCTGTTACCAATGGCTAATATTTTAATTATTCGATCCTTGGACACCGATAAATCTGAAAAATATTTTATCTCCTTGTCACTCGATTCAACTTTTACAACCGTGTTGCCTTCTTTAAGCCCGGTAATCACCGCTGACTGATTATCAATGGGCTCAATAGTGGCAATGGTGGGGTCAATCACGCTCCACACGAATTGCTTGGAGCTGCTTCCCAATGAGTCGACAGAAGTCTTCACAGTAAACTTTTCGCCGGTGGACAGTGAAATGCTCGTTTCATTTAAACGGACATATTTTCTATCAGATAAATCAACCGAAATCTCATCCTGACAAGAAGCTAAGCCGCCAAACAATAATAATATGCTAAATAGAATATTTTTTATTTTCATTTGTCTTTAGATTTATAAATTGAAAATTCTCTAATTATATCCGGGTGTTTGCACTAAATTGGGATTAATGTCCATTTGTGCTTGCGGAACCGGCCATAAATACATTCTTTTGTTGAAATAACGGTTCTTGTAGAATGTTCTTTTATAGAAAGCTTCAGGATCATTTGGATCGTCGCTTTTCTTTGTTCCATTAAAATTCATTCCAAACAGTTTTGTATTGAAATATTTTTCTCCCAATTTCCAACGACGTACATCGTGAAAGCGAATACCTTCACAGTTAAATTCAACACGACGTTCTTGCTGAATAGCTTCGCGCATTTGTTCTTTGGTTAAACCAGGAGTTAAATCGGGAATACCAGCACGTTGCCTTACTAGATTGATGTATTGATATGCTTCTTCTGTGGGGCCTTGCGATTCATTAATGGCTTCGGCATAACCTAAATAAGCTTCTGCCAACCGATATAAAATACCTGGCTGATAGGGGTGTCGGTTTTCACGTGGAAATACTTCTAAGCTAATTCTTTTTCTTACGTTGTATCCGTTTTGCGGTGCATCAAATGTATAGCCTGTGTCGCGACCTCCTTCTTGTAAAAATTCAACCCTTCTGTTGTCTACACCCAACCACGCTTCATTATATATTACCGAAACGTAAAAACGGGGCTCACGGTTACAGTACATATTGAAGGTTCCGTCTAAAGTTACCCTTCCCGCGATACGTTCGGGGCCTTCGGCGCCTCTCCACTTAGTGTTTCTTACTTCGGCTGCATTGGAAAATCCTTTTTCAACATATCCCGATTCGGGATTGATAATGGGAGAACCATCCTCGTTGTATCCCAAAATGGGAACGACTCCGTTTTTCATATAAAAAGCGTCCACCAGTTCTTGTGTAACACCCATTCCAGCATTTCCGCCAATGCCTTTTGGCAAATGATGGGCTTGAAAGCTTCCCAAGTTGGGATTATCCGGTCTTCCGAAGATAATTTCTTTATTTCCGTCAGAAAATCTTTTCAGCGACATGTTGTAATACGACATAAAAGGATCGATGGTGCCATCGGAATTATACTCTTTATATAAATCGTATCCGGCCGCGCGCGCCGCATCAATCAGTTCCTTATGTGCAGCGGATGCTTTTTCCCATTTTTGGTTATCTACGTTGGGTTTAAATAGATTTACTCCTTCGTTGTTTTGCCAATCTTTCAAGTCGGGATTACCATTAAATAACGGACTGGCAGCAAACAGCAAAGTTCTTGCTCTAATTGCCAGTGCCATTACAGAGGTTACTCGTCCCCAATCGTTATTGTCGGGATAAACGGCCGGCAATTTGGTAGATACCTCTTTCAACTCCCCATCTATCCAATCTACAATTTCATCGTACGGTGTTTGTCCAATCATTAATTCCGATGTAGGTGCGTCCACCGGATAAATTACACCAGGGGTAAACGGGATGGGCCCATATAGTTCTATCATCAGCGAATAATAATAAGCATTGAGAAAACGCACTTCGTTCTTCATTTGGTCAACATATTGCTGGGTGAGCCCGGCTTCGGGAATCACTCGCACGTTTTCGAGAAAAATCAAACCCGTACGAATACGTTTGGGCAACTCTACCCAATAATAAGGATTCCATCCCGAGATAGGACTCCAATTCGCAGTAGTATAAGCATATACGTTTCTCCAACCAAATTGTTGCCATTCTTGCGGAATGATCATATCGTCGCCCATAATATTAAATCCGTGGTCTTTAAAGTATCCCCACATTGGGCTAGGCACAGAAGAATAGACGCTTGCCAGCCAATCTTCGGTTCTGATTTTATCGGTAAATATCATTTCCATCGTGAGAAAATCGTCGGGTTGATAATCCAAATAATCAGAACAACTTGTTCCGTTTAGAAGAAACGAAAGTAGCAGTATGATATAATAATGTTTTTTCATTTTTGTTTAATTGTTAAAGTTTATACTTAAACCCAGCGATATCGATTTCATTTGTGGATACCGCAAACCGTCGGTTGTTTCTAATTCTGGGTCCCAAAGTTTGAATTTTGAGAATGTAAATAGGTTTGATCCGCGTACGAACAAACGACAATCTCTAACACCAATTTTGGTAGTCATCGCGCGTGAGAATGAATAACCCAATTCAATGTTTTTCAAACGTAAAAAACTCATATCGCGCAACCACCAAGTAGAGTTTTGCTCGTTATTGGCAACGGCTCTGTCCCCTAATCGGGGCCAAAAAACATCCTGATTGGGGTTATCAACCGTCCAGCGGTCATCTACATTCGAAAACACATTACCTGCTCCTAATACCGATCCCGGCAGCCAGTTTTCACCCCTTAAAATTTGATAGGTTTCTCCTGCTCCTTGAAAGAAGAAGCCGAAATCAACCATTTTATACTTCACGTTTGCACCAAATCCATAAATAATTTCAGGTACGCGTGTGCCACCAATAGCGGTTGCATCAACTGCTGTAATTTGCCCGTCACCATTCAAATCTTTGTATTTGATATCTCCCGGACGCAGGTTGTTGACATCACTAAAGTTTTGCACAGGAATGCCTTCTTTCAGTTTGCCGTTTGCATCAAAATCATCTTCTGTAAACAGACCTTCAGCAATAAGTCCAAACAATTGTCCAACCGGTTTTCCCGTGGCTGAACGATAGGTCCCGATAATGGAAAGCGGCTCGTCGATCTCAACGACTTTGTTGTGCGCGTATGTGTAATTGGCAACGGCAGAAACAGCCCAATCTTTATTGATTTGTTTATTGGCAGTGAGTGACATATCAACACCTTGGTTATCAACTTTTCCGAAGTTCGCCCACACGGTGCGATTGAATCCGGCCGAACCAGGAACATTTCTTCGTTCCATGAAAATATTTTCACGCTGCTCTTTAAACACATCTACTGTATAATTAATGGTGTTATTCAACAGCCCAACTTCAACTCCGATATTTTTTTTGGTTACGGTTTCCCATGTTAAATCAGCAACACCCACATCGCCTTCGGCACGTCCCAAACGATATACATTATTTTCTGTTCCCCATCGATAAGAGCCGGTATCGACAATTGTAGAAATATAAGCAAAGCGTTTGTCCCAAATGTTGGCTCCGAGAATGCTGTTTCCCGCTTGTCCCCACGAACCTCGCACTTTCAAATTGGAAATAATGTGTGAATAAGGTTGCATAAATTCTTCCTGAGAAACAATCCAACCTACGGCCACAGCAGGAAAGAAACCGAATCGCTTACCCGGCGCGAAGTTTTCGGAACCGTTATATCCGAAGTTAAATTCACCCACATATCTTCTGTCGAAAGTATAGGAAAATCTTCCGGCAATTCCTTGTGTACGATAGGGAAGTGCATCGCCCCTGTCATAATTTTTTTGATTATAAAGAAGCATACTGTTAAAATCGTGCACATTGTTGAATGTACGATTATAGGAAAGCATTGCTTCTAAATAAATGCTTTGATCACCCCAATCAGCTCCGCGGCTGTGTCCCAAAAACTGTTCTCCATGATGAGAAATAGTAGTTATAAGTTTTCCCTGCTCATCGCGTGCTGACGCCGGGTTGTAATAGTCAGGTGTTTTGGCGCGGGTTACAGTATTTCCCGAGAACTTATCGAACGCGAATGTAAGTTTGGACGACATGCCGGGTGTAATAAATTTCAAATCTTGTTCGATGGAGGTCAACGCTTCAATTTTGCTGTGATTTATTTTTTCAAATCCTCGTTGTGTTGCCCATGCCCAAGGATTTTCCTTGGCAAAAACTCGGGGAATTTTTCCATCGGCATAAATAGGAGGATGCACATAAGGCGGTATCCGCATTGCTTGATAAAATATACCGAAGTTTGTTTCATCATTCCCCGGAGGTGCATTTTTGGTTTGCAAGAATCCTCCCAAATTAATGCGAATTAATGTAGTGGGAGTTACATTTACATCCACGTTGGAGCGCACGGTGTAACGACTCACTTTCAGCGAGGAATCCCACGCTTGATTCGGGTCGCGGCGAATGATACCGTTTTCATCGTAATAGCCCAATACCAACGCGTAACGTAAAATATCCGATCCACCATTGATGCTCAAATTGACTTTGGTATTATCCGCTTGATCTTTGGCTACCACATTCCACCAATTTACATCGGGATAGAGTTCCGGGTCGGTTTGATGTTTGTAGTTCAATATCATGGCTTCACTTGCAAACGGCGCTTTACCGTTGTCGGCATTCATTTCGTTTATCAATTCTAAATATTTCACACTTCCTATATAATCCAATAATTTTATGGGTGAAGTGTAAGCTTTTTCAAAACGTGCTTCAACTTGCGGCTTACCAATTTTTCCGCGCTTGGTATTAATCATGATTACTCCATTAGCGCCACGCACTCCGTAAACGGCACTTGCCGCAGCATCTTTTAGTACTGAAAACGAGGCTATTTCTTCAGGATCTATGTCGTGAATAGAGCGTTCAATTCCATCCACTAATACCATGGGATTGGCATTTCCGGTAAACGTACTGATACCGCGAATCCAGAAGTCGGAATTGTTGAACCAAGGGTTTCCGCTTCGTTGAACGGCTATAACACCCGACACCATACCCGCTAAATTATTACTCAAAGAACGGGAAGGTGTCAACGACAATTTCCCCGGCTCTACGTTGGTAATTGACCCAACAACAGACGCTTTTTTCTGAGTACCGAATCCCACTACAACTACTTCGTCCAGTGCTTCAATATCTTCTTCCAAAGTGACATCGATAATTCCCTGATTACCAACAGAAATTTCTTTAGGTTTGAATCCTACATAAGTAAATATCAACTTTGGAGCTGACGTAGTAACAGTTATGGTGTATGTTCCGTTAATATCCGTAACTGCACCGCTTGTTGTTCCTACTTCCATTACGTTTACTCCGATAAGGAGCTCTCCTTTCACATCCATTACGCGTCCGGTAACTTTTCTACCCGTTTGCGCCGATGTCAGAGCAATGTTTCCTATCATCAAACAAATGATGAGAAGGCATTTAGCAATTTTTATTTTCTGCATTTTTATAATGATTTATGTTGAACCATATTAATTGTTTCTCACTCATTTCCCCACAACTGCGGATCGTTTCCTTTCGATTTGCGCCACGCGTCTCTCCAGCGGTGCATATCCATGTGATTGATGAAGGGTTTGGGCTTCCTCACTTCCTTTGTTGGCGCCGGAGGAAGCGCTACCGCTTTATCCTGATACCAATACGCTACAGTTGCTAAATCGAGTGTGAGGTTGTTGTTGTGTCCGCTCTCGATGGTTCCTTTCACTTCGGTTTCAAAGAAAATGGGATCGTTGATGAAAAAGCGATACACGTGCGTACGACCCAACCATCCCACATCGTTGTTTACCCGCGGATATCCGAAATGGGGATGCGAAAACGGCTCTTTGGGACACCACGACGTGTTGAAAAAATCTTCTGTTCCGGTACCAATAAGCGAGGGTGTTTTCTCTCCGTCGATAAACCACATATCATCGCCTTCGCCGTACCACATTGGGGTAGGGGAGTGCACATAATAATTTATTCCCACAAAATGACCTTTTCCTTTGGTTTCGATAAAAACGTAGTTTCTGTCGGTTTGAGTATTGGGTTTCCAAGGGCCGGTAAGCGCCCATTCCGTTTCGCCTTCGGGCAATGCTTCGGTAAGATTGTGATTATACCAAGCATGGAACCGTCCCATATTCTCAGGTAACTCTTTCATTTCTAAATAATCTACATAGAAATAGAAAGCGTTAATGGTTTTATCGGTTTGGTTCTCAATTTCGATGCGAGCCCCTTTTTCAAACGGCATGGTGAAGTAACTCGTCAATCCTGTTCCGTTCTCCGGACCGGCCGAAAGCGGCAGCGAAGCGTAGTTATAACGTTCGTCCCATCCTTGTCCGAAAAACGGTCCGATAGGCGATTCAACGGACGGATATTCGTTTCCGTCCCAATACATACGGATAATAATGTCGTTGCGACTCAGTTCGTTTGGCGGCGGTGCAATGGTAATCCAAATATGATTGATCACACCCGTGCCTTTTATATCGGCAATAATGCGCTTCTCTCCGGGTTGAAAAGGTTCCAAGTGGTCGCGATTTCCGCCAGTGAGGTCGGTGCTGGAAATTCGTTTATTCTTTACACCCGTACGCATTTTTGCCAAATCGAACATTTGGGCCGAAAAATCTGTTTGCGAGAAACCGGAAAGACTTATCAAAATTCCCGATAGGAAAATGAAAAAAAGTTTATGTATTCTCTCCATGATTTATTGCTTTTTAGGTTATTTGTACAAAGGCCCATAAGCGGCACAAGCTCGATAATCGGCACCTTCGTTATCGGAACCGAAAGCCGACCAAGCATCGGGGCGGAAAATTAAACTCTCATCCACATTGTGCATGTTAACGGGAATAGACAACGCCGAAGCGAGCGTAATTAAATCGGCTCCGATATGTCCGTAGCTGATAGCTCCGTGGTTAGCTCCCCAATTGTTCATAACTGAATAAACGTCCGTAAAGCGCCCTTTTCCGGTAATGCGCGGTACAAAAAATGTGGAGGGCCAGGTTTTATCGGTACGTTTGTTGATGATATCGAACACTTCATCGGGAAACGTTTCTGTCCAGCCTTCGGCAATTTGTAACACGGGGCCCAATCCTTTTACGAGATTGATGCGGCACATGGTGACCGGCATTCCGGGGCGAGTGAGAAACTGCGAAGAATATCCACCGCCACGCATATATTCGAGCGACGCGGGATGCCATGTAGTGGCTTGGAGCATTTTCGATACTTCTTCATCGGTAATTTCCCAGAAAGGTTTCATTACCGGATTTCCTTCTTTATCGGATTGCTGACCGGTACCGTCTAACGTACACGAACCGGAATTGATGAGGTGAATAGCGCCGTCTTTCAACATTCCTTCGGGTTTCCAACCGCTAACGCGCTCAATAGCCTCGGGACTCCAATAGGTACGAACATCGGCAAAAATTTGCGCCTTGTTGGTCAACAGGTAGTTGAACAACATGCTGATAGCGTTGAGATAATCGTTTTCGGTAGCGAAAGTAAACGGTTTGCGGATTCCGTTCCAGTCGAAAGAACTGTTGAGGATGGCTTCGGAGAAGTCACCGTCGGGTAGAAAATCCGTCCATTGGCGTTGACCCTGGAAACCTCCCGCTATGGCATTGTGTCCTAGTGCCTCTTCGCCGAAAGCTTCGCCGAGTTTAGGGTTCCCAATCATTAAATCGCGCATAATCAACGTCATTTTCACTACGAACTCCCAATTTTCATCTTTTTGTTCACGAGTGTGCTTAAGGTGTTCGGGATTGAAATCTTCGCCTTCGCGCGACATACAATTCTCTTTTGTCCAAGCCATTGCTTTTTCAAATTCCTCTTTATCGTAAATTTCGAGTTGAATGCGGCGAAGAATTTCACTGGCGTCCACATATTCGGTACGCATTCCGAGGTATTCCTGCAAAAAATCGGGATTAACCATCGAACCGCCAATTCCCATCGATACGGAACCAATTGCGAGATAGGATTTTCCGCGCATGATGGCAACCGCCAATCCGGCTCGGGCAAAACGAAGCAACTTTTCTTTTATATCGTCGGGAATAGTCGAATCGCCGACGTCTTGCACCTCTTTTCCGTAAATTCCGAACGCGGGCAAGCCCTTTTGGTTGTGAACTGCCAATGCGGCGGATAAATAGACGGCACCGGGACGTTCGGTTCCGTTGAATCCCCATATTGCCTTTGGAATGAGCGGATTCATATCGATGGTTTCGGAACCGTAACACCAACAAGGCGTAACTGAAAGTGTTAACCCAACGCCTTCTTTTTCAAACTTTTCGGCACATAAAGCCGCTTCTTTTACTCCACCAATGCACGTGTCGGCAATAACACACTGCACCGGTGTTCCGTCGGGATATTTCAGGGTATCCGTGTACAATTTAGCAGCGCTTTTAGCCAAATTCATCGTGGTTTCTTCCAACGATTCTCTGATTCCGCCGCGTCTTCCGTCAATAATGGGACGAATTCCGATTTTGGGATAAGTTGTTTTCATATGATTTAAATTTTAGAGCCAAGAACCAAGACATTAGACCCGAGACTATTGCTATGAATTATTCAAAGTAGAGAAGCCGGAGGATTGAACTTCGATCTTCAACTTGAGTATCGGAATCGTTTTGGTCATGGATGTTTCATTTATTTGTTATTTATCTTTACGGAATGAGACCAACATGCTTGTATATAGTTCATCTCTTTATTTATCCACTTGTTTTCAGATAAGAGTCATACTTTAATCTAAAACTGCTTGAAAAGTTAGCTCTGTATAATTAAACGTTTAACTAATGGGATAAAAAAATATTACAATTATTACTCTCGAATCAATTCAGCCTCTATAACATAATCTTTCGGCTGATTATCTATCTTTTCTATCTGAGCTATAATGGATTTTATAGATTTTTTTGCCATTTCTTCTATGGGCTGTTTAACATACGGAATGGTGTGTGGCAGGAGATAATAAGCTTCGTTTTCGTCGAAACACATAATTTTTACATCGTTGAAAATATCGATATTGTTTTTCAACAATTGCTTTACGCTTAACGTTGAAATGCTGTTGGTGGCAAAAAAATAGCCATCAATACGGGGTTCTCTTTTAACAAGCGTTGAAATCGCTTTTTCTATATCGTTTTTTAAAAAATCGTAACGTACTTGCAGAATGTTGTTTTTATTGAAAATATTTTCTGCTTTCAAAGCTTCGACATATCCTCTTTCTCGTTCATCGATGTGATGATGCTTTTCTTTGTAGGTAATAAAAGCGATGTTCCGGCATCCTTGTTGAATTAAATTCTCTACCGCTATGCGCGAAATTTCGTAGTTATTAATGGTTACAGTAGACACATCAAGGCTGGGATAATTTCTGTCCACCAAAACCAAGGGGGTTTTCGTATCGGATAATCTTTTTATCAGCGTTTCACTTTCTTCGGTAGGTACTATTATCAGTCCATCTACCTGATGGGAATTAAGGAAGCGGATAATTTTTTCCATCTCTCCCAATTTTTCGTTTGTGTTGGCAATGATGACAATATATCCTTCTTTTTCGGCATATTTTTGAATGTGAAGAGCCAGCGTTCCGAAAAATACGTTTGAAATATCTGCAATGATTAATCCGATGGATTTCGAGCGTCCTATCTTTAATCCTTTGGCTAACGTATTAGGCATGTAATTCAATTCGGCAGCTTTTTCCAAAATTCGTTTGGATGTTGCTTCACTCACGCGTCCTTTCTTGTTTTTGCCATTCAAAACAAGTGAAACAGTGGCCGTTGAAACACCTAATTCATTGGCTATTGTTCTTAAAGATACTTTTTGCACGCGTTAATAAGAATATGAT
Organism: uncultured Petrimonas sp.; assembly: GCA_964557135.1. GTDB lineage: Bacteria > Bacteroidota > Bacteroidia > Bacteroidales > Dysgonomonadaceae > Petrimonas. The sequence goes on from CAZKZB010000022.1 coordinate 14,492, forward strand.
GTTGTTTGAAAAAAGAATGAGTTTCTAACTTCATCCAATAACAGATATTAACGCAAAAGTAATAGGTTAATCGTTTAATTAAAACTTTTTTTATATGTTTTAAAACATAAAGTATTAAAATAAGGGTAATTTATAATGAATTTAAACAGGGAGTATTCTATACATTAAACCTGAAATGCATCACATCGCCGTCTTGCACCAAGTATTCTTTGCCTTCGATGCTCATTTTTCCGGCTTCTTTTACCGCAGCTTCCGAACCGTATTTAATGAAGTCATCGTATTTGATTACTTCGGCGCGGATGAAACCTTTTTCAAAATCGGTATGAATAACGCCCGCGCATTGTGGCGCTTTCCAGCCTTTCTCGAAAGTCCAAGCACGAACTTCATGCACGCCGGCAGTAAAATAGGTTTGTAGGTTAAGTAATTTGTATGCCGAGCGAATTAAACGACTAACGCCAGATTCTTTCAAACCGATTTCCGAAAGAAACATTTCACGTTCTTCATAGGTGTCGAATTCGGCTATCTCCGATTCAATTTTCGCAGCAACTACTAAAATCTCGGCGTTCTCGTTTTTGGTGGCTTCACGCACTTGTTCAACAAATTTATTTCCGGAAACGGCACTCTGTTCGTCTACGTTGCAAACGTAAAGAACGGGTTTCGAGGTGAGCAGAAAAAGTTCACGAGCAATTCGATTTTCATCTTTCGTGTCAAAAGTTACCGAACGCGCAGATTCACCTTTTAACAACGCTTCGCGAATTTTGGAATAAACACCAAAAGCTATTTTAGCTTCCTGATCGCCACCGGTTTTTGCTTGCTTTTCAACACGATTAATTCTCGACTCGATGGTTTCCAAATCTTTCAATTGCAATTCGGCATCAATGATTTCTTTATCTCGAACGGGGTCAACGTTGCCGTCAACGTGCGTTACGTTTTCATCTTCAAAACAGCGCAATACGTGCAAAATGGCATCGGTTTCGCGAATATTGGCCAAAAATTTATTTCCCAAACCCTCGCCTTTGCTGGCGCCTTTAACCAATCCGGCAATATCAACAATTTCCACGGTTGTGGGTAAAACTCGCTGAGGTTTAACCAATTCAGCCAATTTATTTAGTCGCTCATCGGGAACGGTAATCACACCCAAATTGGGTTCGATGGTGCAAAACGGAAAATTAGCCGATTGCGCTTTCGCATTCGATAAACAATTGAAAAGGGTGGATTTTCCCACATTGGGAAGTCCGACAATACCGCATTGAAGAGCCATTTTTTATTCAGATTTATAGACCGCTGCGCTGCAAGATGATAGACTTTTAGACAATAAAGCGGCGTGTGATTATTTTTTTTGCGGCTGCAAAGGTAATAAAAAATACTCACTTTTTTCTATACGCCCGAGAGGAAGATTTTGCTTTACCTTTCCCGCGCAACTCTTTTGCTTTGGGATTGAACGGAACGTTGTTTCGTTTGGAATGGACTTTTTTAGAACTTGCAAACGATTCGTTAAAAGTCGCACGTGTTGTTTTTCTTTTCGATTCCTTTCCGGATGCGACGTGTTGTTTTAATGTTGAAGATAAGTTTTCGTTGGATGAATCGGCAATGGCTGCTTTCAATTCTTTCATTTCTTTTTCGTCTAAAAAACGCCAATCTCCTATTCCGATTCCTTTTACCGAAACATTCATAATGCGAATACGTTCTAATTTTTCCACATCGTAGCCCAAATATTCGCACATTCTTCTGATTTGACGATTTAATCCTTGAACAAGAATAATCCTAAATACAAATTCCGATATTTTTTCAACCTTGCATTTTTTGGTAACTTCTCCCAAAATGGGCACACCGTTAGACATTTTTCGAACGAAATCATCGGTCACAGGCTTGTTTACGGTTACAATATACTCTTTTTCGTGTCGATTCCCGGCACGAAGAATTTTATTTACTATATCTCCGTCGTTGGTCAAAAAAATCAATCCCTGCGAATCTTTGTCTAATCTTCCGACTGGAAAAATGCGTTCGTGGTAGTTAATATAATCTACTATATTGTCGCGTTCGGCTTTATCGGTAGTACTGACTATTCCTCGAGGTTTATTGAAAGCAAGCAACACTAAATCTTCTTTTTCTTTCGGTTCCACAAGCAATCCGCTAACCAACACCGTATCGGTTTTTTTGACCAAATCACCGATTTTGGCACGCTTACCGTTTACCAACACCTGTCCCGATTCGATGTATCGATCGGCTTCACGACGCGAACATAGACCACTGTCAGAAATAAATTTGTTAAGACGCACTTCCATATCACAAACCGTGTTTTGCAGAGATGCTCAGCATCCTCTCAATCGATTTTACCGCCTTCACACGTACCTCTTCATCCACAAAAATTTCTGGTTTTTCGTTCTTTAAACACAAATATAATTTTTCTAACGTGTTCATTTTCATGTAAAAACAATCGTTACATGCGCATGTAGAATCTTCGGGAGGCGCAGGAATAAACTCTTTATCGGGATTCTCTTTTTGCATTTGATACAAAATCCCCGATTCAGTAGCTACAATAAATTGTTTATTGTCAGATTCTCGTGCAAATTTTATAATCGATGAAGTTGAACCCACATGGTCGGCAATTTCCAAAATATACTTTCTACACTCGGGATGCGCCAAAAGCAGTGCATCGGGATATTCTTTCTTTAATTCGAGGATCTTTTCCAGCGAAAACTGTTCGTGAACATGACATGCCCCATCCCACAACAACATATTTCTGCCGGTAAGTTTATTGATGTAATCACCCAAATTCTTATCGGGACCGAAAATAATTTTTTCATCCTTGAGAAGCGATTCCACAATTTGTTTCGCGTTGGTAGAAGTTACCACGATATCCGTTACCGCTTTTACGGCCGCAGTGGTATTTACATACGAAATTACCGTGTGATCGGGATGTGCCTGAGTAAATTTCTCGAATTCATCGGCCGGACAACTTTCTGCCAACGAACAACTTGCCATTGAATCGGGCAGGAAGACACGCTTTTCGGGCGATAGAATTTTAGCGGTCTCAGCCATAAAATGAACTCCGCATAGAACGATAACATCCGCAGTGGTTTTGGCTGCCCATTGAGCTAAGGCAAGGCTATCGCCTACAAAATCGGCAATATCCTGAATATCTCCGTCCTGATAGTAATGCGCCAAAATAATGGCGTTTTTCTCTTTCCGAAGTATGTTAATTTTTTCAATCAATTCTTTTTTTTCCATTGAACATTATTTATTAATATTATATTTAAAAACTAAAAAAAAAATGATGATGATGAATGCCTGTTGATACTGTTGAAAAATAACTGTTGAAAAATTTGCAAAGTAAGTTATCAAAGTTAGAATTTTTAAAAACCTATTTTATCAACAATATTACTTTACATTACATGATTAATTATTAGACAAATACAGACGTTATCAACAATCGTTTAATAATAGCTTTGTTGATGAAATATTTCAATTTTGTTACAATTTTTGTGTTGATACCCCGTGAAAAGTTTCTTTAGAATTTTCAGTAACTTTGGTTGCTTTTATTTAAAAAATTTTCTGTATAAATAAAAAACCAAATAAAAAAAATTAGTTATTGAATAATTCTCTACATAAAATCAACATCTTATTAACAGACTTGAAAACAACATCGGGTACAAAAGTATTATTTAAAAATTATTTATCCAATTGCTTAAGTTTTAAAGTTATAAAAAATGGCAAAAATCTAATTATTTATTGTTAAGTTCGAAATGCGAGAGTTTTGTTTACAAAATGTTTTAGCTATATTTGCTTGCCAAAATCGAACACAGGTGAAGAAATGTAACTTTTTAATTATTCCGACTTTGCTCTTGTTGATTGCAAACAGTTGCGTATCGACAGTAAAAATTACATCTGTGGCGGAGAAGAATAAAGAAGGCGATCTTCTGCTTAAATGGGAAGTAAGTCCAGACCAAGAAGGAAGTATCAATATTTATTCTTCTCAGTCGGACAGTGATATTTCTTCTTTTACTCCTATAAAAACTTCCAATATTACCGATCAAGTAACGGTGATTAATCCCTCGAGTCCCGATATACGTGAATTTTATATTTTAAAAACCACATCGGCTTATTCCGGAATTATATCCAACCGAATCATAGAAATGAATAACATAAAGAATTTCAGAGATATAGGTGGATATTTCACACGTAACGATCAACAAATGAAATGGGGACGAGTTTTTCGTTCGGGCGATTTAAGTAGCGCTACGTTATATGACCAGGAACGCATCAGGAGATTAAACATAAAAACCATTGTGGACTTACGTTCGGAGAGAACTGCCAAAAAATACCCGATTCTTGTTCATCCCAATATTCAAAAAATTGCACTTCCTATGTTACCGATGGATTCGGAAACGCTCAACGAAATGATGGACAATAAAAATTTAACACGCTCTGATGCTATCCGCGATGTTCAGGAATCCTACATCCACTTGGTAGAAAATTACAAGTCGGAATTTTCTGAACTGTTCAATATTTTTACCGACGAAAATAATTATCCTATTTTACTTACCGGTTCTTTGGGAAAAGATAGGGTAGGGCTGGCTTCTTTTTTCTTACTCTATGCCTTAGGAGTCCCGCAAAATGTAATTGTTGATGATTATCTTCTCTCGCGTCAGACTATTGATATTTCTAAGGTGGCGGCAAATGTTCAGGATAAACCCGAATATTTTCAGGAAGCAGTTACCGCACTTATGTCGGCCAATGTAGCTTATATCAATTATACCGTTGATTATATCAACCAAAAGTACGGTTCGATAGACAATTACCTCGAAAAAGAATTGAAGCTCACTTCAGGAAAAAGAATCTTATTGCGTAAATATCTCCTTTACAATCAATAAAAACCATTTATTTTTTATACCTTTGCGCCCGATTTTTAAAATCGGCTATTGGCAATTAGCATTTAGTTATTGGCATGAAAGTGCGTGTTTCAGAGGTTATCAATAAAAAATCGGATACAACAACCGATTCACACATTTTGCACGATGCCAAGTTTCAATAACTAACAGCCCATAGCAATTATTCGGATTTTCTCTCATCTTTATATAGGTCGTATTGTGGGGGTTTCGAGAAAATTCGGATACTTTTCACAATTAAATTATTAAAAATGAGAACTTTTGAAGAACTTGGAGTGGCACCCGAAATATGGCGCGCCATTCAAGAAATGGGTTTTGAGCAACCCATGCCCGTGCAGGAGGAAGTGATTCCGCAACTGCTGGCAAACACCCGCGATATTATCGCTTTGGCACAAACCGGAACCGGAAAAACAGCCGCTTTTGGTCTGCCTATCATCCAAAAAACAAACATGGAATTACATTCGCCGCAAACGCTTATTCTTTGCCCTACACGAGAGCTTTGTCTGCAAATTGCCGGCGATTTAACCGATTTTTCCAAGTACGTGGATGATATTAAAATTCTTCCCGTTTACGGCGGCTCGAGTATCGAAAGCCAGATAAAAACGCTCAAGCGAGGTGTGCACGTTATTGTTGCCACACCCGGAAGATTAATCGATTTGATTAATCGCAAAACCGTTTCGTTGGAAAATGTGCACACCGTTGTGCTCGACGAAGCCGACGAGATGCTTCACATGGGATTTACCGAGAGTATCGATGAAATTTTGTCGTACGTTCCCGATAATCGGAGTATGTTGCTTTTTTCGGCAACCATGCCGCAGGAAATTGCAAAAATCACCCGTAAATACATGAACAACCCGATGGAAATTACCATCGGCCGAAAAAACGAAGGCGCGCAAAACGTCAAGCACATCTATTTTATGGTGCACGCCAAGGATAAATACCTGGCGCTGAAACGGATTGTGGACTATTATCCCAACATTTACGGCATTGTCTTTTGCCGAACCAGAAAAGAAACGCAGGAAATTGCCGATAAATTGATTCAAGACGGTTACGATGCCGATTCTTTACACGGCGATTTATCGCAGGCTCAGCGCGATTATGTGATGAACAAGTTTCGGTTGCGAAACCTGCAGTTGTTAATTGCTACCGATGTTGCCGCGCGCGGATTGGACGTGGACGACATAACACACGTAATAAATTTCGGACTTCCCGATGATTACGAAGTATATACGCACCGCAGCGGACGAACCGGAAGAGTGGGAAAAACCGGAACTTCCATTTCTATCATTCACACCCGAGAGAAAGGGAAAGTTGCTCAAATAGAGAAACTTATCAATAAAAAATTCGAATATCGCCAAATCCCGAAAGGAGATGTCATTTGCGAAAAACAGCTTTTCAACTTTGTGGATAAAATAGAAAAGGTGAAAGTAAACGAAGCGGAAATTGAACGCTTGCTTCCTTCTATTTTCAAAAAATTGGATTGGCTCGAAAAGGAAGACATCATAAAACGAGTGGTTTCGTTGGAATTTAACCGCCTTATCGATTATTATCAAGCTGCCGAAGAAATTGAAGAACCCAAAGAACAACGCTCTCAAAAAGAGGAGAGGGGAAAAGGTAAAAGATTCGATAGAAATGAGGCAGGTCCTCGTAAAGCCGAAAAAGGATACGCCCGCTTTTTCATCAATATCGGAAAAATGGACGGAGCCAATCCGGCCAATCTCATGGGCTTTATCAACGATTATGTTCCCGGAAAGGTTAGGGTAGGGCGCATCGATTTGATGAAGAACTTTTCGTTTTTCGAAGTACCTGAAGAAAATGTAAAGCAAATTCTCAAATCGTTCAAAGGAGTGTATGTAGAAGATAGAAAATTGGTGGTAGAATTAGCCGATAGTAACACATCGGAAAAAAAGAAATATAAAGACGACAAACCGAGAAAAGAGTTTAAAAATTCAAAAAAAGGAAAGAAGCGCAAATAGTGTCAACATCCGCATTATAAGTATTAACAAGCAGAGTTTCAGTTGAGAAACTCTGCTTTTATTTTCTAAAAAGCTATTTAAAGAAAAAATTCTTTAATTCTTTGCCTGTAATTTGAAATTATTTTGTTACTTTTGCAAGGTATAATTTAAAACTAATTTTCTGTTTTTGAGATAATTATAATTCTTTAAATTAAAGGAAAAAACCACTTAAAACAACGGAATTACTTTCTAAAATCACAAATACGTTATGAAAAGAAAACTTTTAATTAGAGATCTCACCTTAAGAGATGGTCAACAATCGGCTTTTGCAACCCGCATGAACCAATCGCAAGTCGATAGAGTATTACCTTACTACAAAGATGCCAATTTTTATGCCATGGAAGTATGGGGCGGCGCCGTTCCCGATTCAGTAATGCGCTACTTAAGCGAAAACCCATGGGACAGACTAAAAAAAATCAGTGACAGTGTGCAAGGCGTCTCAAAACTTACTGCGCTTTCGCGCGGACGGAACCTGTACGGTTATGCTCCTTATCCCGATGAAATTATCGACGGATTTTTCAAAAACGCCGTAGCCAGCGGACTCAACATTATGCGTATTTTCGACGCGTTGAACGACGTTGACAACATTAAATCGAGCGTGAAATCGATAAAAAAATACGGTGGAATGGCCGATTGCGCCGTGTGTTACACCATCGACCCCAAATACGACGACGAGGTAAAAATTGTTGAGAAAAAAGGATTTTTGGGACTATTTACCAAAAAAGAAGAGGTACGCGTGAAAAAAGAAAACGTGTTTACCGACCAGTATTTCCTCAACAAAGCCAAAGAAATGTGCGCCCTGGGTGCCGATATGATTACCGTGAAAGATATGAGCGGACTCATTCCGCCATCGCGCACGGCAAAACTCATCTCGTTGCTCAAAAAAGAACTCAACGTACCCATTGATTTCCATACGCACTGTACGCCCGGATACGGACTCGGATCGGTTCTCGCTGCTATTGTAAACGGTGTGGACATTGTGGATACCAACATTTGGAACTTTGCAGGAGGTCCCGCAGCGCCCGCCATTGAGTTGATTTATATTTTCTGTAAAAAACTCGACATCGAGCTGGACGTAAATATGGAAGCAGTGGCAAAAATAAACGAAAAATTACTCGAAATTCGTAAAGAATTAGATTCGTACGATGCTGTAAAACAATTCCCCAATCCGTTCAATCCGCTTACCGACGAGCTGCCCGCACATATCGACAAGCATTTCGACGATGCCATTGCCGCAGCCCAAAGCAACAACGAAACCGCCCTTTTGGCTGCATGCCACGCCATTGAGGCTTATTTCAATTTCCCGAAACCCAACGAATTGGTGAAGAACGCTGAAATTCCCGGTGGAATGTACACCAATATGGTAGCGCAATTGAAACAATTCAACTCGCTCGACATTTTGGAAGACGCCATGAAGCTAATCCCCAGCGTAAGAATGGATGCCGGTTTGCCTCCGTTGGTAACTCCAACTAGTCAAATTGTAGGAGTTCAAGCGGTTAGCTCGGCGCTTAATCTGAAAAACGGTCGCGAAAAATATGCTAACGCATCCAATCAGTTTGTTGCGTTGGTTAAAGGCGAATACGGAAAAACCCCGGTTGCCGTTGATCCTGAGTTCAGAATGCAGATTGCGGGAATTCGCGAAGAAACTCCTTACGACACAAGTACATACAAACGTCAGGATAATCCCGAATTGGCAGAATTAGGAAACGTGAAACTGGCGAAAAACGAGCAGGAAGAATTGTTGCTCGAACTTTTCCCGGCCGTAGCCACCAATTACCTGAAAAAAATTCGCGAAGCCGAATTTGCAGCCGCTCAACCGAAAGAAGAAGAGGTTGTTGTTGAACAAAAAGTAACGGAATCTGCGCCTGCAGAGCAAGAACCGGAAGGAATAGTTGTTGAAAGTCCTATGCCAGGAAGCATCATGAACGTAATGGTGAAAGAGGGCGACTCGGTAGATAAAGGAAAAAACCTGCTTATTCTGGAAGCCATGAAAATGGAAAACGATATTATTTCAGAATATTCCGGAAAAGTGTACAAAATTTATGTGAAATCCGGAGATATTGTTCAGGCCGGACAACCATTGTTGAAAATTGTGCAATAGAAACGATAACATCATCGTAAGTTAAAACAAAAGCTGTCTCAAAAATTTCGTTGAGACAGCTTTTTTATTGATTATCGAGAGTATCAGTTATTGCCCACAGAACCGTTGTTTGTTTCCGTTGGACTTTCCGTTATTGTAATTCTCGCAATTGTTCCGGTTTTACTCTCAATATCCGATTTGTCAATGATAGTAAAACCGAGTGTAGATTCATGTTGCTTGTTATAGTGTTCAATACGTTCTTGCGCGAACTTCAGCCCCAGCGATTTGTGACCATTTTTTTTATGTGAAATGCTTTTTTTGTAACCAATCCCGTTGTCATCCACCTCAATGTTCAGCTCATTATCAACAGCATAAACCCTAACGATTAAACGGGCATCTTTTTCTATTTGCATTAATCCGTGCCAAAGCGCATTTTCCACAAACAGCTGAAGCAGTAACTTTACACCAACAAGCGCAAGAAGTTGCAAGAGCTTTCGTGCTCATTGAAAATTCCTCTCGTTTAATCAACAACAATTCCACTTTTTTGTCTGATCTATTTTCGCTTGCGTCATCCGGAATGGTGATACGGAAGTTGTATGTATTCGAAAATGAGTACATTAATAAATGATAGATAAAAGAGCGTCGAAGTTAGGAAAAGACCATATTACGGAAAAAACCATTCTGTGCTACTTTAAAATAACTCCGTATAAGTTGCCAAATTATGAGTGTCCAAAATTGTTGATGACATCAGTTATCTTTTTCGTAAAATCGCACCCAATCCACCTCCATTTCTAAAGGTAATTGAGTTTGATTGACATTCCCAACCCAACTACCGCCTAATTGCGCACTAAGAATTAAGAAGTAGTTTCGTTCTGTAAAAGGAAATTGATTTTCCACCACCGGACTGAGTTTAGGGTATCTAAAAGTAACTTCATCGTTGATTAAAAAAACTACTTCATTTTCGTGTACTTCTACGCTATAGATGTTAAACTCAGATTTATTAATTCTCGGCACACCGTGACTTGCCGGATTGGTTTTACTTACGTTATTTGTATAATCGGAATGCACTGTCTGATAGACAAAATCATCGAAATTAAGGTGTTCCATAATGTCTATTTCGCCTCCGGTAGGCCAGGGCGCATTTTCGCCCATCATCCAAATAGCAGGCCAAAAGCCTTGCCCTGAATCAAAACGGGCCCGTACATCTATTCGTCCGAGAGCAAACGTTTTTTTGTTTAATCCCCAAATACCTCCGGTTAAATAGGGTGAATCATCCTCCGGATAGGATGTGTTAGCGATAGCGCGTAGAACTAATTTGCCGTCTCTTAATTGATAGAGCTCTTCAGCATTTGACATAGTGTTGTTCCAGTCAGGGGTTCCACGGGGTGTTTTAGACCAAACCGACCAGTTAATTTCGGTTCCGTTAAACTCATCTTCCCAGGCGAGAATCCAACTTTCATCCTTTGGACGATCACCTTCGTACTTCGCAATATAATTTGTTAGAAGAAGTGTATATGTTTCTGACAAACCGTTAAATGTAATTGTAAAATTCTGATTATTCGATAAATTCCTAACAAAATCTCTTGGTTCAGGAGTAATTTCGGCGCCTTCTTTTAAACTGTAGTTTATTGCCGTAACCTGTTCTCCGTATTCGATGCCGCCAATAGTAATTGTTTTTGTTTGGGAATTAATGAAGCCGTGATAAATTTTGTCTTTATACGTTACATTAAAAGCTTTGAAAATGGACGAATCATCTTTTATGGCGGGTTCAGTATTTGAACAAGCCATCAATAATGTTAATAAGAGAAATATACTCAGTTTTGTTTTCATTTTTGTAATTTTCATTTTGTAAGAGAAACCTTTAATGATAAATTTTATCATTAAAGGTTTCATGATTTCAGAAATTAGTCTCCCCACTGAATCGGAGCAGCATATTCATACCAGTCGTACACCACTGTTCCGGCACTTCCTCCTAGGAAAATATTCAGTCGATCGGATGGATTTATGGCAAAGCCTGTTATTTTTTGGAATGAAACTCCATTTAAGAAATATTCTACGTCTATTGTATTAGGTGTTTCAGACTCTGTAATATTAACCCCGATTGTGAAAGGTTGGGTAATATCCACTGCCGCATCCCTAACTTGTCTCCACGGTGTTGGGGTAATAAATGTTCTCTTGGCGGCACCATCCACATGCCATCTTATTTCGGCACTGCCTTGCGTTATAAAAATCCTAGAATAGGCATCTGAACTCATTGATTTAATTCTGAATGAATAAAATCCTATTTCAAATCCTTCTCTAAAGTAGCGTGCAGATCCCGTGAACTTAACATCATCTCCTTCGATGACCGGACTTCCCTGGTTTACAGACCATTTAGACGCCTCATTTTGGTTAAATTCATATCGGATTGGTGCATTGTTATTGGCTTGTTTTAACACTATTGTTTTAGTTACCGGTGTACTTCCTTCAGACGGTTTTGTAGAAAGAACAATGGTGGCAGTTCTAACACCTAAGCCTGTATTTTCATCTAAGTTGACAACCAGTGTTTGATTTCCGTTAAATTCTGATTCAACAAAAGAATACCACTCTAAATTTTCATCTTCCTTAGATGCATTCCACTCAGCATTCGATATTACATTAATGCGAACTTGGTGTGCTGTATGGTCTGTTCTCAAATATACTATTTCAGGATCTAACTGAACACCATTTTGAGTTACTTGTACAATCGCTTGCTCTACGTTATGACGGTCGTAAATAGATATGCTTCCAAACCGCAATTCTCCCTTGTTTGGATCTGTTGCAACGGTCACACTACCATTCATTGAGCCTTGCGCTCCACTTTGAACAGACAGCCACTCTGCCCCCTCTTTCACCTTAGCTGACCAGTTTTGATTTGAGATAACATTGAATGTATAAGTATCTACATCTTTAGACAATACGATGTCATCGGCATCGGTAACGGTAAGAAAAGCAATTCCTTTTTGGCGCACTAAAATTTCTTTACCAATCCAAAAATCGCTTTTAATAGTTAACGTGTCAATTCTGTCATCTAGTTCGGTATTTTCCGTATAAGTAACTTCAACATCGTATAATTGGTTGGCCTCTCCTTTGTTGGGAGTTATTTTCACCCAACTGGAGTTGGTATTATACACCTCCCACGGGTCGGTTGATTTTACTTGAAGATTTATTATTTCCGGACTTTTAGCCGACAAAGAATAGGTGTCTTCTGCTAAAAACCGCAGATCTACATATTTTAAAGGTCCCTCGTTTTTATCGCTGCACGATACGAGCCATAATATACTCACAAACAGAGAGCATAAAATACTGTATGCATATTTTTTTGCTTTCATAAGATTTATTCCTTTAATAAATAATTAATTAAGCGGAATGATTTCAAACGAGTCAAGCACAAATGTACCGGCACCATTAGGTGTCTGACCCGTAAATCCGAAATAAATAACTGTACCATTGAGACTAGGTACTTGATTGTAAATATCTATTCTGTTACCTGAGTCTACAATTTTATTGTCGTTGACCCAAATTTCATAACGCACTTTGCCTGGATTCTGAGCATCCGGTCCATAAACCATTTTTAAAGTATGCATTTTATTTAGCTCTTCATAAGGCATATTGAAATTAACTTGTGGATGCCAGGTGTCAATACCTTCGGCACCTCCGCCATTAGTGAATTTACTAAAACTTCCTCCTAACCACAAATGGCAATTCACATTGCCTTCGTTGGGCCAAAAATTGAAATCGAGGCAGCCACCGGTTAAATTTACTTCAGAAAACCGCCAAATAAAAGTTCCATATTTATAAGGTTTGTTGGTAATTGCACGAGAATTACTTCCTGTTGAATTCACTTTAAGTGCTCCATTTTCAAGTATTTGATAAGATGATGACGTAATTCCAAAAATAATTCCTTGAGTTATTTCCATCGTAACAGGTTCAACCGAAAGAGTATTATCGGCAGATACGAGCTTGACAGTACCTTTACGCGGAGAAAATATAGGCGAAGCAGATGTTGTTAATTCAAATTGATTTTCATCCACTTTTCGGAGGGTAATCCAGTCATCATCGGTTTCAACTTTCCAATCAATATTTGCCACAACGTTAAACAGCTTCGGCTCGCCATATCCTGAAAAGCTAAGATCTTCTTCAGGATTACTTATTGGCGCAAACTCCATAACGATACCATCTTGCGTAACTTCAAATTGTGATTCGCTCAACCCATTTGAAATTGTAACTGTGGCGTTACGCTTAACTCCTGTATTGGGTGCCGCTGAAGCTTGTATTGTAACCATTTCTCCTGTGCCTTCTCCGCTTGTAATATCAAATGTAAGCCACATATTTGAAGAGGTTATCGTCCACGGTTTATTTGATGTAATAGTAAACGGAAGTTTGCCTCCTGTGCTTGGGAAATTTTGGTCCACAGGCTGAAACAAAAGCTTTTCTTTTGATTCTTGTGTAATTTTAATGACCGTTTTTTCCGATACGCCTTCCGCTTCTATTGTCAAAGTAGCAACACGGGCTGTTTCGGAAGTATTATCTGCAATATTTATCGAAATTTCTTCGATGAGGGAACTTGAAGCACTCATTGCGGGTGTAGGAATACACCAATTTGCATCGCTTGTTATAGTCCAAGGTGTATTTGAACTAATATTGAAAACGATGGGTCGAGGCGACGTAGCCAATACAGTATATTCTGTTTGTATGTCCGTCGCCATTTTCAACGGAAAATCTCCTTGCGAATCTATTGTTAGTTCTTGACAGGAAACAAAAGTTAACAGGAATGCAGCTAAAAAGAGATGCATAAATCTGTATAATGCCAACTTTTTCATATGCTTATATTTTTATGTGTTATTTGTTTGTATTTTGATTTTTATTACCATCCTGAATTTTGCGGGTTCAGGTTTGGATTTTTATATAACTCTGCTTGAGGTATGGGATAAAGATTCATTCGCTCGTTCCAAGTACGTGTTTCATACAAAATGCGCTGGAAAGAGAGGATGTCTCTGTCGTTTTTGTTAATGCTTATACCGTATATTTCTTTTTGCGTTTCGTTTCCAATTTTCCATCTGCGAACATCCCAAAAACGATGATCCTCAAAAGCAAATTCAACTCGCCACTCGTTTTGTAATTTTTGAATAAACGCATTTTTGTCGGTTTCGGTTATTTCCGGCATACCGGCATTGCTGCGCACCTGGTTTATTGCCCACAATGCCGAATGATTGTATGTTGCATCGGTATAAGCCGGATTTCCAAAAGCCTGAACCATTGATTCGGCGTACGAAAGTAACGTTTCGGCATAACGATAGATAACCCAATGATGTTTGTTGGTTACAACTTTATCCGGTGCAAAATTTGTTGTTTCCTGAATATATTTTCTCAGGAAATACCCGGTAGGAGATCCGCCTTGAGAAACAGGAGCATCATCGTTACCTCCGTTGAATGTTTCGATAACAGATTCTTTAAAATTCATTCCATTTGCGAGAATAGTTTTATAGAAACGAGGATCTCTGTTTGCATAAGGATTTTGCGGATCAAATTCGGGATCGTCTGAATGCCATCCGTTATTCCCTAAAACAGCAGAGTAGCCGTTTATTGTTTCAAAAGCATCTACCAGATTTTGTGTAGGAAAAGTGGCCGTTGCGGGATTCTGCCTTTGGCCTTCGGTAAAACGAATGGGGAAATTATTAAGTTCGAAAGCAGAATTGTCTCCGTTCATTCTGAACAGGACCACTTCTTTCGAAGAAACGTTATTTACATTATCTCCCGGTTCAAGTTGATATAAGCCCGTGTTTATTAAATCGAGAGCCGCCTTTGCCGATAATTTCCATTTTTCGGTATTCATTGACGGATTGTGCAACGGGCTTGCTGCATACAACAATGCTTTTGATTTTAAAGCCAATGCAAAACCTTTTGTAATTCGTCCGGTTTCGTTTCCGGGTTCACCCATATAGGTCGTTGGGAGATGCTCGGCGCTTTCATTACACTCCGCAACAATAAAATCGATTACGTCCTGAAAATTTGTTTTAGGAATTTCATTCGCTTCTTGTGCCGTTAAAACGGTCAGAGGCATTGCGATATCGCCGTATCTTCTTGCCAGTTCAAAGAAATAAAAAGCTCTTAACATCCGTGCTTCATATGGAAAAAACTCCAATTGCTTCATCCAGTTATTATATCGGGTGTCATACTCGTAGCGGCTAAAATCTACGTCTTTCAACGAGGTTAAAAATTCATTTGCCGCCCTGATTCCGTGATAGAGATTCCATCCGCTGTCGATGATGCGTAAAGCCGACCAGTTACCGTTAACAAAATCTTGTACAAGCTCCCCCGTGTTGCCATACTCGGCGTCATCCGAAGCATTGTCTCGCATTGCTCCATTTATAACTCCAAAATCCTGAGGTATATAAGAATATACGGTGGTTAGCATTTGTTTGGTGTTATCAAAATATTTATACACGTCTTCTTTGGTGTTTAATCCTGACGTTTCATCGAAGTCGAGATAATTACACGAAACTAATACAAGAAGTGCAGAAAAAAGAATCGTTAGTTTAGTTTTCATACGATTAATTTTTTTAAAAATTTAATTTAAATCCAACCCAGTAACTTTTTGTTGCAGGATAAGCGGTTCCTAACTGTTCGGGGTCGAGTGTTTTAATATTATCCAACGAAAACAAATTAGTGCCTTGGACATAAATTTTCACATCGGCAAAAGATGTTAGCGTTTTTGGAAAAGTATAAGCAAGCATTAAGTTTCTTAATTTAACAAAAGAGCCATCGCGTAGCCACAAAGAATTTGTCTGGTAATTGTTGGCGTTTGCTAATGTTGTTAATCTTGGCATTGTTGCTACCGAAGCATTCTCTGGTGTCCAAGGAATTTCTGTTTCTAAAAATGTATTGGATATATTTCCATTTTCCACCAGTGGGCTGTAAATTTTAGAATTTAATAAATTCACAGTTCTACCAGTTAAACCCTGAAAATCTGCCAACAGTTCGAAGTTTTTGTACGCTAAATTTAGCCCGAATCCGAAATAAAAACGTGGAATGCTAGAGCCAAACATTTTCACTATATCCTGATTATTTATTATACCATCGCCATTTTGATCTTTATATTTCAGATCGCCCGGACGCGTGGTTGAAAACGTTTGAACGGCACTGTTGTTTATTTCCATTTGATCGTGAAAAATTCCGGCAACCTCAAGTCCGTAGAATTGATTTACTCGATTACCTTTTCGATACAGATAGTCGTATTCCTGAAATTCTTGATTGTCATTCACAATTTTTGTATCCAGATAAGAGCCATTTGCATAAAGTTTGTAGTTAAACTCATTTATTTTTTGCTCCCACGAAAAAGCAGCATCAAAACCGTAATATTTTTGTATACCGGCATTGAGTGAACCTACATTTATGGCGATAACCTCTGATACGGATGCTCCTGAAGGAACCAAAATATCGCTTCTTTTATTATGAAATCCTTCAACGGTTAAATTCAACCGATTGTTAAATAGAGAAGTGACAATTCCGACTGCTGTTTTTGTTGATTTCTCTACGGTTAGGTTTTCAACGGGAAGTGGTCCTTCTCCTTGTCCCCCAAATTGAGATGCGTTGTTAGTGAAGAAATAACTATTTCCGTATTGTCCGCCGTAACCTTGCCTGTACATTTCGTGCAATAAATTTCCATCCCATCCCGAAGTTCCCAAAGAGGCATAGAGTTTTAAATAATTTACATCATTGATGTTTTTAACAACATCTTCTTCCGAAATAACCCAAGAGGCTGAAACAGCAGGATATAAACGATACCTGTCTTCTTTGGGCAAATAGGCTGTTCCGGAATAATTTAATACAGCACCAAGATTATATTTTTGCCTGAAAGAATACATAGCGGTTGCCAATATCGATTGACGTTTGGCACTTTGATTGCGTCCTTGACGTATAAATGACTGTTGATCGTAAACTAAGGCGCTTAGCAAACTATGCTCTTCGGAGAAATTACTTTCGTAACTTAATTTTCCTTGAATATTCGATCTTAAATATAACGATGTAAAGCCTTGTCCGTGGGATAAAACTTCCGAATCTCGCCTATAAATAACAGGGTCGGTTACCAGTGTTATTCCGTCGCTAAGAATAGACGGGCGCGACTCAATGTATCGGTACTCTTTGGATGAAGTGTCATACATTGAACCGAAATTATCGAATGCTACAGAAAGTTCAACGGCTAAACCATCTACTAAAGAGTTTAAGTTTTGCTTAAGCGAAGCATCAGCTAACAGCGTACTGAATGTGGTTTTGAGGTTTCCGGTGCTGGTAAGCAAAGCAACCGGATTATTAGAGGTATAAATGCTGTTACCGCCAAAAATTCCGTTGGAATACCTTATCGGAAATGCTGCCGAAGGAGTATTATAAATAGCGTTGAAAATAGATTCATAGCGTGCTCTGTTTGTTTCCATTAGTTTACTCACCACTCCCAATTTGAAAAAAGTTGAAGCAGTAACATTAACATCTATATTCGCGCGTAAATTCAACCTCACATCGGTGGGTTTTGAATTGTATCTCTGATCTGTGGTGTTATATTTAAAAAATCCTTTATCGTGCATATAATCTACTGCGGAAAAGTACCGAAATCGGTCAGTTCCCCCATTAAAAGTCAAGCTTAACCGATGGTTGTAGCTTACATCATTAAACGACTCTTTCCACCAATTTACATTTGGATAATCATATGGGAACGTATTTTCCCTGAAGGCATTTAATTCATTGGCATCGTATCGAGGATTTAAACCATCCAAGAGCAAAGCTTCATTCAGTTTTGTAGCATACGTATAAGAATCGGCAAAATCGGGACTCCTAAACTGTGTATTTATACCCATTTGATATTTGGTTGTGATTCTTAACTTTTGGTTTTTTCCCCGTTTTGTTGTAATCATTACAACTCCGTTTGCGCCTCTCACACCATATAACGCTGCACTTACGGCGTCTTTTAATACAGCAACAGATTCTATTTCCGAAGCAACTATATCTTCAATGTTTCTCGGATATCCGTCTACCAATACCAACGGTGCTTGCCCGTGGACACTTAGTACTGATATGTTATTAAAAAGGTCTCCCACACCTTGATAGATATTCAATCCGGCAATTTTCCCATACAGAGCTTTAGATATATCTATGTGAGGCGAATTGTCAAAAGTTTCATTCGTTACCTTTTGCGTGGCAAATAAATCCATTGATTGGGGAATATATAATTGATATCCCAACAACAATGAGTCATTATTATTATTTATATTTCCCTCATTTTCTTGAGCCCCGAGACCCAATAAAACGCTAAAAATAAAAAGTGTTGTGATAATATATTTTTTCATACTATTTGTTTTTCAATTTATTCATCTACATTACTTGACCAGCCCGGATTTTGGGTCATTCCGTATTTTTTATTGATTTCAGGTTGAGGAATAGGAGACAAATACCATTTTGTATCCCAATTCTGTGCCCAATACCTAGCGCTGATTTCATAAGTAGAAAAAGTGAAACCGGTAGGCGCATTTTGATTGTCAGCCCGGGAGGACAAACCGTAAATGGTTTTACGAAAATCGTTGCTGCGTCCCCAACGTATCAAATCGAACCAGCGCACTTCTTCAAATCCAAATTCAAGTGCCCTTTCTGCCAGCACAGCTTCTCTAAACTCAACTTGCGACATACCTCTTCTAAGAGGAGGAAGTCCAACTCTGGCACGCACGGCATCAACGCTCTCATAGGCAATGGCATTAGGAGCACCGTTGTTTTCATTGATTGCTTCAGCATAACTCAACAAAACTTCCGGCAAACGCAAGTAACACCAGTGAGCAGGCTTGTTGTCTCTGTCGCTATTCTCGCGTAATATGTATTTCATCATTGCAAATCCGCTTCCGTATCTATAGTTGGGATGATTAACATATATGGGAGCAAAAGTTCCATTAAACCACGTATCGCCGGGCACAACCACTGTTTCATACAATCGGGGATCGCGGGTGGGTTCTCCATTTTCAAAAAATGGTTGTTTTGAAGGGTTTTTCCAATCAAAATTTTCCTGAAACGGCGTTCCGTCCTCCCACGGAAACATATTCACATAATTTAATGTGGGACCGGAGTAATATCGCTGAGAGTATAGTGGGCCGTGAATATTTGCTGCATTGTAGCCCCTTCGTGTTGAAATCAGTACCTCACTGCTACTTCTGTCGTAATAGCCGCTTCTGAAAGCTTCCCGCCTTGCCTTATTTGTATCAGCCGTGGGTTGCACTAATGAGTAGACGCCTTGCTTCTGGAGTTCAGACATAAAGTCGGCGCCGGCCTGCATCGCTTTTTGCCAACGATTTTTGTCGGCATTACCATAATAGGTGAATGTGTCTGCTTCGGGATGCCAAGGTGTGGCAGAGTTAAATGTGGGACTGGCGGCAAACAACAATACTCTTAATTTTAGAGCCATTGCTCCTGCTTTGGTCATTCTGCCGTTTTCAACAGATGTGTGGCTCCACGGCAAATGAGGAATGGCTTCGTCGAGTAAAGCTACGATATTATTTACCGTTTCCTCAAATGTTTTGCGCTCAAAAACCAACTCTTCGTTGGGAGCCACGGCGTGGTCAAGCCACGGTAAACCTCCCACATACCGCATCATTTCGGCATAAGAAAGAGCAATAATTGTTTTTGCTTCTGCAATTCGTTCGTTTTTTTGAGCTTCAGTCATATCGGGCACTTTCGAAACGTTCTCTATATATATCCACGCGTATCGTATGGCGTAATACTCTACTTGCGAACCAAACCGATATGCTTCGGAGCCTTGTTGTGCCGGATTAATATTGGCACTTAATGCGCCATTGTAATACAAATTCATTGGGCCATCACTTATATTATCCCTAAAGCTCTGATATAAATCTGTGATAGATTCCAAAAGGTTAACGCCGAGTTTATTGTATCCGGCTCCACCACCTGTTGGAAGACCATAAGGAAGATATGTATATGCTCGTGTTAATACTTTCTCCGAATTAAGCATCGAATTAAACATTGTGTCTTGTACCGCCCCGGAGCTCTCGGGCTGACTTCCTAAAAACTTATCGCCAAATTCTAAATCAGAACAAGAAGACAATAAATATAAGGCAACTATTGATAGTAGAAATATTATTTTTTTCATATTGCTCTTCTTTAAAAGTTGATATTTAAACCTAAATTATATGTTTTAACTAAAGGATATCCTCCTGTGTTAGTTGTTAATGATTCGGGATCCATTTCCTTAAGCGGAGAGAAAGTCAGAAGATTATATCCGGTAAAAGATATTCCGAGTGATTCTGCTCCAATGGCTCTTAAGAAAGGTTTTTTTGCAAAAGTATATCCAAAGGTCAGCGTTTTCAGCCTTAGGTATCTTGCATCGCGTAGCCAAAGGGTAGATGTTTCGGAATTCCAGGATTCTGAGGTTTCCGATGCTCGGGGCAATGTTGCATTCTCTTGATTTTCAACTGTCCAAGAGTTGTCGTAGAAATATTGCAGCAGCCCTCTTTTTCCGGCATTGGTAAATGGTATTCTATATTCTATTTCCATCAGTTTATTTACGTTGGCGGCTCCGGTCCATTGCATAGAGAAGTTAAAGCCTTTGTAATTGAACCCGCCGTTTATACCAAACATATATTCGGGGCGTTCGGAATACCCTCCGGTCATTTTATCGTAGCCATCTACTTTTCCATCACCATTTAAATCTTTGTACATAGCATCGCCCGGATACACCTGAACCAAAGGTTGAGGCAATTCGGGGTTTAAAGT
Organism: uncultured Petrimonas sp.; assembly: GCA_964557135.1. GTDB lineage: Bacteria > Bacteroidota > Bacteroidia > Bacteroidales > Dysgonomonadaceae > Petrimonas. The sequence continues at coordinate 35,260 of CAZKZB010000022.1, forward strand.
AAGTGTTCCGTCGTTATTCTTTGTAAAATCAGAGTATTGATATAATCGCACAAAATCATACATATTGGTAGTCCGTCCCGTTGAGCCACCGGTAATATCCATATAGCTGTAGGGATTGGGAACTTCGTCCATAAAGATTATTTTATTTCTGGCAAAAGAGATATTCCCTCCTATGAAATAGCGAAAATCGTTATTGAGTTTTTCATCCCAGTTCACAGCAACTTCATATCCTCTATTATTTACTTGTCCGATATTCAAATTCGGTAAAGATGTGGCAATAATTGCCGGAGTTGATTGCGGGGAGATAAGTATACCGCTTCTTTTTTCAATAAAATAGTCGAAATTAATATTGAGTCGGTTCCCGAGCATATTCAAATCTACTCCGTAGTTTTGTTTATCCGCCGTTTCCCACGTTACATTTGGGTTGCCGGGTGTTCCTACTCCATAAGCTTCCATTCCTGTGGGATTATTGACTCCGAAACTGTATGAACCGCTTGGATTCCATACGCTTTCCATATACATAAAACGGGTGCTTGTTCCTAAATCGCTACCCACACGTCCCCAAGATGCTCTTAGTTTTAGAAAATCAATAAACGTCAGATTTTTCATAAACTCTTCCTCAGACAGCACCCAACCGGCAGAAAATGCAGGGAACAAACCGTAACGAGTTTTCCCGGGTGCAAAGTTTTCAGAGCCGTTATAGCCGGCATTAATATCTGCCAGGTATTTATTTTTATACGAATATGTGGCTCTTGCTACAACTCCTGCGTAACTGCGGGGTATATACTGAAAACTGGCAAGTGCTCCGTTGGGCAATGTGGGGTAGTAATTCCTAGATTGATTATATAGTATGAGACCGCTTACATCGTGATCTCCAAAACGACGAGTATAGTTCAATCTTCCTTCAAGATACCAGTTTCGGTCTCTGCCGTAACCTTCAGAATAACCTAAAGGTGAGTTTTTTCCTGTTGGTACAAATACAATGGTTTTATCATAGTCGGGATCGGTTTGTTTTTTTATTTTGTCATCTAAATACGATTTATAATACGCCGTTTGGTATTCAATTCCGCCACCACCACGTCTTTTATTTAGCGTGAAGTCGTTGTCGTAGGCTCCTTTTACCGAAGCGGATAAACCTTTAGTTATTACATCTAAGTTTTGTGAAACCTCTAAGTCCATATTTAAGGTGGTTCTGTATAATTGTCTGTAACCATATCCATAAAAACCACTCAATCCGTCACGTACAGCTTCGCCGGGATAAAAACCATAAGGCACAATTGTTCTTTGGCCGTTTAATATGCCGGGCCCGCTCATTGGTACTGTCCAAATAGTAGTGTAAACCCAAACGTTGTTTATATCCTCAATTACATTCGGCTCTTGTCTTTTTCCGATATTACCTCCTACGTTAAATTTCATAGAAGTAGTTTCAGTAAGTTTCAAATCGAGATTTGCCCTGTAATTATATCTGTTATACGAATAGTTATTGTCGTAAGGCAATGTATCAAACTTTTTAAGAATGCCATTTTGAAATAAATACCCCAAGGATACAAAATATCTCACGTTTTCACTTCCCCCGGATATATTTATGTTGTTCTTTGTTTGAAGGAAAGCTTTATTAAAGATATAATCTGTCCAATCCATGTTTGAATACATTATCGGGTCTGCACCTGTTCTATACAATTCAATCGCCTCGCGGGTGAAATATTGAGAGCGATCGGTAACATTATCAGCTTCCATTTTCATATTCCAAAACCGGGCATATTCGTAACTGCCCGTTTGTTTGGCGTATGATATGGGCTGTTGAACGCCTGTGATTGAATTTACATTAATGGAAGGCTTACCCACCAATCCTCTTCTTGTAGTAATCAGAATAACCCCATTAGCTCCGCGCACACCAAAAACAGCAGTTGATGAAGCGTCTTTCAGAATAGATAAATTCTCTATTTCGTTAGGGTCTATTTGCGTAAAATCGCGTTCCACGCCGTCTACTAATACCAAGGGGCGAGACAAAGAATTATTTAACGAACCCGAGCCCCGGATGAAGATAGATGCCGCATCGGCTCCGGGCTGCCCTGAATTTTGAATGGTAGAAACACCGGGCAATGCTCCAGCTAAAACATTAGTAATACTAGCAACGGGTGCTTTAACCAATGTTTCTGTACTAATGGTAGATAACGCTCCTGTAAGCGTCGATTTCTTCTGTGTCCCATAAGCGACCACAACCACCTCGTCTAATAATTCAGAGTCTTCGGACAATACTACGTTAATCGTCGAACGACCTTTCACCTCAATAATTTGGGTGGTCATACCTACATAGCTGAATGACAAACTTGCTGTTTCTTCAACATTGGGTAGTGTGTAATTGCCATCGATATCTGTTACTGTCCCTCTGGCTTCATCTCCAACTATCACAATGGTAGCTCCGATGATTGCTTCACCCTGAACATCGGTAACCACTCCCCGAATTGTTAATGTTTGACTAAAAGCACTTAACGAGAAGATACACAGAACAGCCATTACCGCAATTTTGGCAAATTGAAATGAATGCTTTTTTTTCATTCTCTCTACATATTTGATTTGTTAAAAAATAAATGTTTACTCATATAATGATTTCAAAAAACTGAGAACCCAAATAGTTTATCGTGTAAATCTTATACGTGCCTCATCGATAACGCACGCTGCTTGTTAAATTTAGTTTAAGTAAACAGGATGCGGCAAAATTCAACATTTTTTCAGAATTTGATGTTCGAAATTGTCCCATTTATTTCTGAAATAGTTTATATTTGCATCATATTGCCGTTTTATTAGCTGCCGATGCGAAATTTAATTTTGTCTTTTTTTATTTTATTAAGCTCAAACCTTGTTTTTGTCGAAAGCAATCCCATTTTTAATTACCGCCAGTTTTCATTAAAAGAAGGATTAACGCAGGCGACGGTGCGTACTGTTTTGCGGGATAGTGACGGTTTTTTGTGGATTGGCACATCGTTGGGGCTTAATCGATTTGATGGGCAGAACCTCACAACGTATTTGCATTCGAACGACACTCCAAACGGATTGCCCGGAAATTATATATACTATGTGGCAGAAGATGAGCAAAAAAACACCTGGGTATCTGCCAATGATAAGTTGACATTGTTTGATAAAGAAAAACAAGAGTTCATTATTCAACGTATCAATGGCTCCCCTTTTGCAAGTCACGCATATTGTTTGGTGCCCGACGGGATGATTTGTTGCTCTTCCGGCGCGTTATTTAAATATGTATACGAATCGCGTTCGTGGCAAAGAATGCCCATAAAAACCAAAAACCGATTGCCTTTTCATTTTACGGCAGTAAAACCGTGGGACGACAACCATTTATTATTAAACACTAGATTCAATGGCCTTTATCTTTATCAGTTGTCTTCGGGAGCGGTTACTGAATTTCCTTTCTTTAAAGAAAAAAACATTCCAAGTATTTTTATTGATTCAAAAAAACAATTGTGGATATCTTCTTATCGTAAAGGACTATACTGTTATTCGCAAACGGGTGAGTTAATCAAGAAGTACAGCACATAAAACTCTTCGTTGAGTAATGATGTAATACTTACCATTACTGAGCACAATGGGAATTTGTGGCTTGGAACCGATGGGGGCGGAATAAATATCTTAAATCCGAATAGCGGCACTTTTACTCAAATCAGTCATGTTTTTGAAAATCCAAATTCTTTTCCGGCCACCTCAATTTTATCTCTTTACCGAGATAATTGGGGTAGTTTCTGGGTTGGAACTGTGCGAAACGGATTGATAGAAATAAAGGAAGTGTCCATGAAAACCTATAAGCAGGTTACCATGGGTAATCATTACGGGTTGAGTAATCAAACCGTTTTATCGTTGTTCCAAGACGACGACCAGACAATCTGGATTGGAACCGATGGGGGCGGAATAAATAAACTGCATCCCGCCACGGGCGAATTTAAACATTTTAGCACAACCATTAACGATAAAGTTACTTCAATCGCGCGAAACAGTAAGGATGAACTCTTGATTTCGATATTTGATAAAGGTGTTTATTTCTTTAACAAAAAAACCGGCAAAAAAAGGCCTTTCTTGATTATTGACGACGAAACAAATACCTATATTACTACTTCCGGATACTCAACAACGCTTTACAGCAGCGATGGAGTTATTACCGAAATATATTCCGACAATATTTATTTATACAATAACATCTCAAAATCGTTCTCAATCGTTTCATTTCGGAAAGAAGAAAACAGTCCGAGAGAAATATTAAACCCGGTTTCGTCTGATCATGAAGTTCAATACATTCATAGTTTCAATAAAATTTTTCAGAAAAAATCAGACTCCTATGATCTCCTGTATGCCCAACCAGACAATTCCGATTTGATTAACGCCGTGGCGAAAGACAAAGAGGGGAAATTGTGGATTGCAACAAATAAAGGGATAAGAAGATTCAATCCGGATACCCGACATATTGAAGAATACCTGCAGACTCCCTCCCAGAGTATAATTACATCTCTTGTGTGTGACTCCCAGAACCGTTTATGGATTGGCACACGAGCAGATTTATGGTCTTACTATATAAATGAAGAACGTTTTGAGATTTTCAACGAACCCGATGGGGCAGCTTCGAACGAGTATCTTAGAGGAGCCACATTGATTACAAAATCAGGTGACATTTATATGGGTGGCGTGGACGGATTGTTGTTTATAGATAAAAATACTGTTTTTGAAGATAAGCCGATACCTGAAGTGGAACTAATAGAAGTTTCAACAAAAAACAAGGAGATGTTTCAGTTTGATGCCGCTCTTGATAATGCCGCCATCCCACAAATAAACTTGTCTTGGAATGAGTCTTCAATTACGCTGAGAGTGATTGTTAAAGAGAAAGAAGTTTTCAGGAAACGCCACTTCAGGTATTATGTATCCGGACTTTATAGAGATACCATTGAAACCGATAATCAGTTTTTAACCCTGCACTCGCTCTCATCCGGTGCGTATGCCATTTGGCTTTCACACAATTTACCAAACGGGGCCTGGAGTAAGCCCAAAAATATTCTTAAACTGAATGTAGCGCCTCCTTGGTGGAAAAGTATCTGGTTTACTTTACTTATGGCCGTGTTAATCTTAATGCTTGTTACACTGGCTTTTCTATATTTCATCAACAAGAAAGAAAGTGCTTTAAAGTGGAAACTGCAAGCACGAGAGAAAGAAATACAAGGAGAGAAAGTGCGGTTTTTAATCAATATAAGCCACGAATTAAGAACGCCATTAACCCTCATATACGCACCGTTGAAGCGTATGCTGAAACGTCCACTGGATAGCGAGCTCCACAGCCAGATAAACAACATATATAAACAAGCCGCTCGCATGAAAGAGACCATAAATATGGTGTTGGATTTGCATAAAATAGAAACCGGAAATGAGAAATTGATAATTAATGAACATAAGCTTAACGATTGGCTGCGCGAGACTGTAAATTTATTTTCCAATGAGTTTGATTATTTAAACACGGAAGTTCATTTCAGTTTAGACGAACAAATAGATTTTGTTTCTTTCGACAAAAATAAATGCGAAATTGTTCTGTCGAATATCCTCTCAAACGCATTGAAGTTTGGCTCTAAAAACAGTTCAATAAATGTTTCTACTGCTTTAAATAAACAAGAAAACAAGGTTAGGGTAAGCATTTCGGATGAAGGGAGGGGGTTAAGCGATGCCGATTCTGAAAAGTTATTTACCCGGTTTTATCAAGGCAATCATCAGCAAGGCGGAAGCGGAATAGGATTGTCTTTTTCTAAAACCCTTATCGAGCGGCACGGCGGAACAATGGGAGCATTTAACAACGAAAATGGCAAGGGAGCCACTTTTTACTTCGAGTTACCACTTTTTACTTTAGCCAATGCAGAACAAAAAACGCAGAGTCTCATAAGTAATGTCCAAATTGCGGATTACACAGATATCGCGCACGATACAGAATCTCAACGTATAAACACCACGGCCTATTCAATACTTCTGGTTGAAGATAATCCGGAATTACTTGATTTCTTGAAACAATCTTTCAAACATTATTTCAAGCATGTGTATTCATGCACCAATGGTATAACCGCGCTTGAAATTGCCCATCGTGATATGCCCGATATTATAGTTAGTGATGTTGTGATGCCTCAAATGGATGGATTTGAATTATGCCGAAAAGTTAAATCGGATATTTCCATAAGTCACATTCCAATTATTTTACTTACCGCGCGCGGAGACACTGAAAGCATGCAGATAGGATACAAATTAGGAGCCGACGCCTATGTGTCAAAACCATTTGATATCGATTTTTTGCATGCTGTAATAGAGAGCCAATTGAGGATGCGCGAATTGATAAAAACTCGTTACCAAGAACATGATAGCTCTCTTTCGTTACAAGATATTACGTTTAGCAACGCGGATGAACGTTTTGTAATGAGGTTAAATGATATTATTGAAGAAAATATTTCTAATCCATCTTTAAGTGTAAATTTTATTTCTACTGAAATAGGAATGAGTCGGACATCTCTTTATAGCAAAATGAACGAATTGTTAAATATTGGAGTAAACGATTATATAAATCGAATAAAGTTTGATAAAGCGGCGTCTTTGCTCACGTTAGAACCTTATTTAGAAATTGCTGAAATTGCATCTAGGCTGGGTTTTTCTTCTCAACGATATTTCAGCACAAGTTTTAAACAATACAAAGGAGTTTCTCCAAGTGAGTATAGAAAAAGGAAGAATTGAAAATTCTTTTTCACGGGTGTTAAATATTGATTTTGTTAACTTTTCGCTTTTCTACCGTTGTTTAGCAGTCTGATAGGTTTTAGAAGTTCCATTATATATTATAGAATTTGCGGCTGGCTCATTCGCACTTCACCTCCAAAATATCCCGTATATCGGTAGTAAATCTTTTCGAAAGGTATTCCTGATGCATTTTAAACATGCGCTTATCTTGCGAAGCAAGCCTCACGCCGTTCGATGAAGTAAAGTGATTGATGGAATCGATGGTTTCCATCAGTTTTTTATGGCGAGGATTTGAATTCATCTCAGAAAAAAGATAGGGCTGATGCTCTTCTTCATCGATAAAATTGTAGAGCGTAACTCCTGCCCTTTTGTATCGACGGTTTTTTTCGTAAATTTTCGTCAGTCCCGAGACGGCAAAATCCACAATCTCGAGCGTAGATGAGGTGGGGAAGGGCAGTCTTACTTCCACGCTTTTCGATAGAGGCTCTTCGGTATCTTTAAAGTAATTGGTCTGCACAAACACCATTAATCGGCTGCACAGCGATTGCTGTTTCCTGATTTTTTCGGCAGCCATGGAGGTAAACGTAACAACACGCTCTTTTATCTCGTCCCACGTTTCGTATTCTTTCTCAAAAGTGCGCGTAACCGAAAAACTTTTGCTTTTCTCCTCTCCCACGAAATCGATGCAGCGTATTCCGTTTAATTCGCGTTGCAAATTCACTCCCGTCACGGTCATATTTTTGCGCACCCACGACTCCGGCATTTTCGCAAAATCGACAGCTTTTGTAACGCCGGCGATTTGAAGTTTAGCCGCGTTACGCCTTCCCACGCCCCAAATATCTTCCACGGGCAGCCACTTGAGCGCTTTCAGCCGTTTTTCATCCGAATCGATAACGTAACTTCCACCCGTTTGCGAAGGAAATTTTTTCGCAATCCGATTGGCTATTTTTGCCAAAACTTTTGTGGGGGCAATCCCCACGCTGATGGGAATTCCCGTCCATTGTGCCACGTGCCGCTTCATTTGCAGTCCGTATTCTTTCAGGTTGATTTCCATACCCGATAAATCGAGAAAACACTCATCTACCGAATAAACCTCTTGCCGAGGAGTGTAGCCCGAAAGAATACTCATCACGCGGCGACTCATATCGCCGTATAGCGCGAAATTTGCCGAATATACCGCCACATTGTGTCTCCTGAATAATTCTTGCGCCTTAAAAGCCGGAATACCCATTTCGATACCCGCTTTTTTAGCTTCGTTGCTTCGTGCGATAACACACCCGTCGTTGTTGGAAAGCACAACCACCGGCTTGTTTTCAAGAGAAGGATTGAAAACTCTTTCGCACGAGGCGTAAAAATTATTGCAGTCGATAAGCGCTATCATGAGTGTTTACGGATGGAGTAGGTTACGATGCCCCACACGATCAGGGTATTTTCCGATGTGATTACAATAGGTTTGTATGCCGCGTTCGAAGGCATAAGCATGCAAACGCCGTTTTCTATATGGATGCGTTTTACGGTGAATTCTCCCTCCATATAGCAAAGAGCAATTCTGCCGTGTGACCAGTTTTCACCTTTATCCACAACCAGCAGGTCGCCGTCGTTAAAATCTCCGAGCATGGAGTTTCCGCGGACACGGGCGTAAAACGTGGCTTCGGGATGTCGGATAAGCAGTTTATTTATGTCGATGCGTTCGCTCACAAAATCATCCACGTTCGAGAACGGGCCGGCTGCCACGCTTCCGGCTAACGGAATTTCCGCGTCCGAAAACTCGGGCTTGTAGATTTCTAATTGTGGCGAGGTAAATATTTTTTGCATGTCACAAATGTAATAGAAAATCGATAATAATGCAATCTAAACCGGAACGAGATAATTCAGACTTTGAGATAAAGAACTTCCCCGTTGGAAGTGGGTAATCGGGGTTCCTTTCAAAATGCTACAACCAGCTTTACAGACAAATCAATCTTAACAATAATGTAATCGAAATGTAACCGCTTTGTAACAATTATACAAGACCTTTGTGGCGAAAATTATGATACTCGTTAATGAAACAAGACTCAGAATTAATGATAAGTAAAGCAAAGGCATTGTTTAAGTTATCACTTTTACTATTATTCATCGTTTCAGCATCCGCTATTTATGCTCAAACAGGAACCATTAAAGGAACTATTATTGATGCCAAGACCAAAGAACCGCTTATTGGCGCATCGGTTTTGGTTGAAGGAACCATAAACGGAGCCGCCGCCGATTTAGACGGCAATTTTGTTATAAACAACGTAGCAGTTGGAACACACTCTCTTGTTGCGACTTACGTTGCTTATCAATCGGAAACCAAAACAGGTGTAGTTGTTGAAGAAAACCGCGAAACTGTTGTAGAATTTCTGATGAATTCCGACGATATTACGCTGGAAGCCGTAGAAGTGGTGGCGCGCGCCAACCGCGAAAGCGAAAATATTTTATTGCTCGAACAGAAAAAAGCTTTGGTTGCTACGCAAGCGGTGGGAGCAAGGGAGCTATCGCGAAAAGGAATCGGCGATGCGCAGGCTGCTGTGGCGCAAGTGTCGGGAATTTCACGTCAGGAAGGTGTAAAAAACGTATTTGTGCGCGGCTTGGGCGACCGTTATAACGCTACACTTCTTAATAGTTTCCCGATTCCATCGGAAGACCCGGAATACAAAAATATCGCTCTCGAGTTTTTCGGAACCGATGTTATTCAGAATATAGGAGTGAATAAAGTTTTTAGCGGAAGCAGCGCCGGCGATGTGGGCGGAGCCATTATCGATATTACATCGAAAGAACTTTTCGGCGATCGCGCCTTAGCCCTTGAAATGGATGCCGGACTGAATTCTACAGCTCTTAACACCGATTTTCTTCGCCAATACGGCTCCGATTATTTCGGATTTGCCAATAGCACTCAGCCCTCGCAAGGTAAATTCGATTTCAAAAACAGCCTCGATCCTTCCGTCGTAAAACTGCCGATGAATCACAGTTTCGGCGTTTCGGGCGGAAAATCGTTTCGCGTAGGTGAGAACAGCAATCCTCTTTCGTTCTTTGTTGTAGCATCGCACAGCGTAGATTATTCTTACACCAAAGAGGTTGTTCGCAATTCCATTACAAACGGACTCATTTATCAGGATCAGGAAGGAAAAAGATTTTCACAAAACACCAGTCAATTGGTATTGGGAAATGTGAATTTCGGAGTCAACCGCAAGCACAATCTGCACTATAATTTTATGATGATTCACGCCAACAATCAGTACGTGGGTGAATATTCGGGAAAACACGCCGAAAGACATCAGGACAGCGAAGATTACATGGGTTTTTACCGCAGGCAACAAACGAATGATAACCTGCTTATAACCAATCAGCTTAATTCGGATTGGAAATTGTCTGACAAACTTGATTTGGAAGTTGGAGCATCGTACAACACCATAAAAGGACTGGAACCGGACAGGCGGGAAAACTACTTGTCGAAAATGACGGATGGCTCGTACATCCTTACCGGAAGCAACCGTCAAAAACGATTTTTCTCTACATTGAACGAAAACGATATTAACGCTAAAACACGCTTAAAGTACAAGTTACATGATCAGTTTGGCAATGAGAACTCATCGATTCAGCTCGGATACATCGGGCGGTTTGTGAGCAACGATTTTAAAGCGGTTGAGTATAACTTTTCTGCCGTTCCCGGAACCGTTTCGATAGAAAATCTAAAACTCGACGAATTGTACAACGCAACAAACTTTGATGCCGCTCGCTTTCAAATGACGCAGGGCGACCCAAACTCTTACGAGGTTACCAAGCACATTCATTCCGGTTTCGCCGAAGGAACTTACCAACTGACGAGCAAGTTGCTGGCTAACGTCGGATTTCGGGTTGATAAGGTGGATTTAACGGTAGATTACGTAACTCAAAATGCCGGAATTGGCAGCGAAAGCATCGATAAATTGTATTACCTGCCCAGCCTGAATATAAAATACGATGTCAACAACAAAAATGTGATTCGATTGGGCTTAAGCAAAACCTACACCCTGCCACAATCGAAAGAAATATCGCCCTACCAGTACGTGAACATCGGTTTTGCAAGCCAGGGTAATCCCAATATTAAACCGTCTGACAATTATAACGTTGACTTAAAATGGGATTATTACATCACTCCATCGGAGTTAATCTCTCTGACCAGTTTTTACAAAATAATTCAAAACCCTATCGGACGCGCCGATCAAGGAAACTCGGCCGGGTTGCTCGAATACACCAACATCAGCGACAAAGCTAACGTTGCCGGAGTGGAGGTTGAAGTGCGAAAAAATATTTTCTCGCTCACCAATGCCGCCAGCAATACGCTCAATCGCTTGTCGGTAGGAGTAAACGCGTCGTATATTTATACCGATTTGATAGTGAAGTTGTTAAATACGGAAGAACGAAACACGCGCTTAGAAGGTGCAGCGCCTTTCATCGCAAACTTCGATATTTCGCATACTTACTCCAACGGACAGAAAAACTACGTAAACTCCCTTGTTTTCAATTATTTCAGTAACCGGATTCATACCATCGGATCGCGCGGTTACAAAGATATTATCGAAAAAGGAGTTCCTACGCTCGACTTCGTATCATCGGCAAAACTCAATAATAACATAACACTCAAACTAAAAGCTACTAATCTGCTCAATCCGTATTACACTCTCACACGCGAAGCAAGCGATTCCAATGAGAAAGTGGTATTGAATGAGTACAAGAAAGGGATAAACGTGAGCTTAGGGTTTAGTTATGATTTCTAATCTATTATTAAATGTATTTCAAAATACAAATTATGTTGAAACTCAAATTTTTTTATAAACTTAAAACTGAATTAAAAATGAAAAAGTTTTTTTTAAGTAT